>NZ_JAFKEC010000047.1 GCF_017848315.1 Pseudomonas palmensis | reverse complement strand
ACCCAGCACATCCAGCCCGCGCTTGACCCAGCCACTGAGCGCATCGCCACCGCGATAGACCACCGTGTCGATGAAGTTCTTGGCGCGGTACTTCTGCTCGGCCGGCAGCACGGTGTACAGCATCTCGCGCCCCGGCCGTACCAGCGCATACTCCCCCGCACGGCGCACCACCATCACTACCACGAACACCGCAAACACCGGGGCCAGGGCCAGCCACAGGAAGCCGGCCACCATCACCAGCGGCACCGCCACCAGCAACACGCCCACCCCCATGCGCCGCGCGATGCGCCCTGTGAAAAACAACTGGGTGAGGATCGCCAGCGCCTGCACCACGGTGTCGATCAGGCCGAACACCTGGGTCTGGCGGGTGCGATCGGTAAAGGTCTGTGCCACCAGCCGCGCCTGCTCGAAGTACAGGAAGGTACTGATGCTGGCCAGCAGCACCACGAACAGCGCCAGCATCAAGAGGTAGGGCGAGCGCAGCACCTCGCCGGCCCCGGCGAACGGGTTGCCGCCCAGCGGCCGGGAGCGCGGGTGTTCGGCCTCCGCCGGCAAGGGCGCACGGTCGCGCCAGCGCTGCAGGTAGGTTGCCGCGCCGATGCTGCCCAGCAGAAACAGCGTGGCCAGCAACACCAGCCCGGCATGCCCGACCACGCCCACCAGCAGGGTACCCAGTATCGGCCCCACCAGCCCGCCCAGGCTCGCACCGGCTGCCAGCAACCCGAACAGGCGCTTGGCCTGCTCGTTGCTGAACAGGTCGGCCAGTACGCTCCAGGCCAGCGAGATGCTCAGCAGGTTGAACACCGACAGCCAGATGTAGAACGCCCGGGCCACCCACAGGTTGTCGGGCTGCACCGCGAACACCAGGGCGAAGGCCAGCAGGTTGCTTGCCAGAAAGCCGTAGGTCCAGGGCAGGATCCTGCGCCGCCGGGCCCGCGCCACCACCCAGCCGAACAGCGGCAATGCCAGCAAGGTGACGATGAAGGTGCCGGTGAACAGCCATTGAAGGTTGTCGATGCCGCCGGCCACCCCCATGGTCTCGCGTACCGGTCGCAGCATGAAATAGCCGGCGAACAGCAGGAAGAACAGCGCAAGGCCGCCCACCACCGCCGGGGTTTCGTCGTCGTGAAAGGTGAACAGCCGGCCCAGCAGGCGCATCAGCCGAACATCTTGATCAGCGCCTGCTGCCGGGCCGTGTCGAGCAACGCGCCACTGCCGGCCTTGAGCTGGTCGCGTTGACGGTCCGGGCGGCTGGTGGCCGGGATCACGGTCGTCACTGCCGGGTGACTGAGGGCAAATTTGAGAAACAGCTGCGCCCAGCTGCCGATGCCGGCTTCGCTGGCCCAGCCCGGCAACGGCTGGCCCTTGACCCTGGCAAACAGCCTGCCATCGTCGAAGGCGCGGTTGATCAGTACCGCCACGCCCTTGTCCTGCGCCAGCGGCAGCACCGTGCGCGCGGCGCCAGGCGCATTCACCGAATAGTGGATCTGGATGAAGTCCAGCGGCTCGCGGCGCAGGATGCGCTCCAGTTCGTCCAGCCCGCCATCGGTGTAATGGGTAACGCCCACGTAACGGGTCTTGCCCTGGGCCTTGAGTTCACGGGCGTAGGGCAGTTGGCGCTGCCAGTCGCGCAGGTTGTGCACCTGCAGCAGATCGACCTTGTCGGTGCGCAGGCTGCGCAGCGTCTGGGCCCATTGCGCCTGCGCCGCAGCCTGGCTGTCGGCGGCGATCTTGGTGGCCAGGAAGGTGCGCTCGCGCCAACCGCCCTCCTCCAGCAACTGGCCCAGTATCGCGTCGGCGCCGCCATAGTTGGGCGAGGTATCGATGACCCGGCCGCCACCGTCGAAGAACACCTGCAGCACCGCTTTGAGCTGCTGGTACTCGGGGGAACCCGCCGTCACCTCGAAACTGCCCGAGGTGCCGGCGCCGATCACCGGCAAGGCCTCGCCGGTGGACGGCACCTTGCGCTCGAGCAGCGCCGTGTGGGGCTGCGCCAGGGCGTGCGGGCGGCTCAGCAGCAGCCCCAGGCCAGCGGCCAGGGCAGCACTGGTGGCGAGAAAACGGCGACGCGTAGGCATGCGCAGGCCTCCTGCAAAGCGGCGTTGGAAGGGGTCAAAGGGTCAAGCATAGACCATGGCCCAACGGCGCCGATTTGCTCAATTGCCATGCGCTTCTATATTGAGCTAGTCCCTGTTGCGAGTGCCAAGCGTGGCCAGCACCGATCGGTTGATCATCTGCGAACACTGCGACTGCGTGTATGAACGGGTCGAGCTCGCCAAACACCAGAAAGCGCTATGCCTGCGTTGCGGCGCCGTGCTGCAGCGCCATAACGGCCTGGATGTACAGCAGCGCCTGGCGCTGAGCCTCACTGCAGCGATCCTGTGGATGTTCGCCAACTTCTACCCGGTGATGAGCATCAGCCTGCAAGGCCTGCACAACAGCGCCACGTTATGGGACTCGGTGCGCGCCCTGGCCACCGGGCCGATCACCTTCATCGCCCTGGTGGCCGCCATCGCGATCATCATCGCGCCGATGTTCCAGCTGTTGCTGCTGCTGTGGGTGCTGGTGCATGCCCTGGGCCGACGCCGCTCGCCGGCCTTCAGCCTGTGCATGCGCTGGCTGGAAACCCTGCGCCCGTGGAGCATGCTGGAGGTGTGCCTGCTGGGGTCGATGGTGGCGGTGTTCAAGCTGGCCGGGCTGCTCGATGTGCTGCCAGGCCTGGGGTTGATCGCCCTGGCCGCCCTGAGCCTGCTGATGATCCGCCTGGCCGGGCGCGATATCCGCGACCTGTGGGTGTACCTGTCTTGAACGCGCCGCCGGTGGCCAGCGAGCTGGGCCTGGTGCTGTGCCATGCCTGCGGGCTGGCCTGCGACAACCGCGACCACCCCACCCAGTGCCCTCGCTGCGCAGCGCCGCTGCATGAGCGCAAGCCCGAGTCGCTGACCCGAACCTGGGCGTACCTGATCGCCGCCCTGGTGTTCTACATCCCGGCCAACCTGCTGCCGGTGATGAACACCAAGCTGTTCGGTGCCGGCGACGACAGCACCATCATGAGCGGCGTGCTCGAGTTCTGGGCCCATGGCTCATGGGACATCGCACTGATCATCTTCATCGCCAGCATCGCGGTGCCGGCCACCAAGTTCGTGGCCCTGGGCCTGCTGCTGGTGACGGTGCAGCGCGGCAGTACCTGGGCCCAGCGCCAGCGTTCGAAGCTGTTCCGCTTCGTCGAGCTGATCGGCTACTGGTCGATGCTCGATGTGATCGTGGTGGCGCTGGTTGCCGCACTGGTCAAGTTCCAGGCCCTGGGCGACATCGAGCCGCGCCTGGGCATTCTGTTTTTCGGCATGGTGGTGGTGTTCACCATGCTCGCGGCCATGAGCTTCGACCCCCGCCTGATCTGGCAACCGCCCAACGGCAAGGAACCCGCGCATGAGTGAAGACAGCAACCACAGCGCGGCACAACCGGCTCGCCCGGCGGTGCAGACCCGGCGCTTCAGCGTGTCGCTGGTGTGGATCGTGCCGATCGTGGCAGTGCTGGTGGGCATCTCGCTGGTGGTGCACAACTGGCTGCAGGAAGGCCCCAGTATCCAGGTCACCTTCAAGACCGGCCAGGGGCTGGAGGCCAACAAGACAGCAGTGAAGTACCGCAACGTGGTGATCGGCCAGGTCAGCGAAGTGGAGCTCAGCCAGGACCAGAAGAGCGTCACCGCCACCATCAAGCTGGTCAAGCAGGCCGAGAACTTCACCCGCCAGGACT
This sequence comes from Pseudomonas palmensis, assembly GCF_017848315.1. Classification (GTDB taxonomy): domain Bacteria; phylum Pseudomonadota; class Gammaproteobacteria; order Pseudomonadales; family Pseudomonadaceae; genus Aquipseudomonas; species Aquipseudomonas palmensis. The sequence continues at coordinate 40,042 of NZ_JAFKEC010000047.1, read as the reverse complement.
CGCTGTTCTGGGTGGTGCGCCCGCGCATCGGTGCGGGCGGCGTAACGGGTATCGACACGCTGTTCTCCGGTGACTTCATCGGCGCCGATGCCGGGCAGTCGGACACCCGCGCCAAGACCTTCACCGGCCTGGAGACACCACCGCCAATCACCTACGGCGAACCCGGCAAGCGCTTCAACCTGCATGCCTCCGACCTCGGCTCGCTGGGCGTCGGCTCGCCGGTGTACTACCGCAAGATCCAGGTCGGCCAGGTGGTGTCGTACGCGCTGGACGCCAACGGCAAAGGGGTCAATGTCGAAGTGTTCGTGCACGCCCCCAACGATGCCTTCGTCACCGACAACACGCGGTTCTGGAACGCCAGCGGCGTGGATGTCGAGGTGGGTGCCAACGGCTTTGCCCTGCGCACCGAGTCGCTGTCGTCGCTGATGGTCGGCGGCGTGGCCTTCAGGGCCCCGGACTACAGCCCCGACGACCAGCCGGCAGCCGAAGACAAGACCTTCGAGCTTTTCGACGACCGCCCCGCCGCCCTCGCCCCGCCGGCGGGCAAGGCGCAGTACCTGGCGCTGCGCTTCGACCAGTCGCTGCGCGGGCTCAAGGTGGGCGCACCGGTGGAGTTCCTGGGCATGGAATTCGGCCGGGTAGTCGCCATCAACCTCGACTTCGACGCCAAGACCCGCACTTTTCCGGTGAATGTGGGCATCGTGATCTACCCGCAACGCCTGGGCCAGGCGCATACCAAGATGCTCAAGGTGCTCAATCACAACCCTGATGATGAACAGGCCGGCGTCCGCCTGATGGGCACCTTCATCGACAACGGCCTGCGCGCCCAGGCCCGCAGCGGCAACCTGTTGACCGGGCAGTTGTACATCGCCCTGGATTTCTACCCCAAGGCGCCCAAGGTGACCTTCGACCCGACCGCGCGCCCCATCACCATCCCGACCATCCCCAGCAGCCTGGAACAACTGCAGGAGCAGTTCCAGGCCATGGTCGAGAAGATCAACAAGCTGCCCATCGAACGCATCGCCGGCAACCTGGACGCCAACCTGGTGGAACTGCGCAAGGCGCTCAAGCAGTTCAACGGCAAGACCCTGCCCGGCATCGAGGGCACGCTGCAGGACATGAGCACCACGCTCAAGAGTGCCAATGCGACCCTGGCCGACGACTCGCCACAGCGTGAGCAGCTGTCGCAGACCCTGGACGACCTGGGCCGCATGACCCGCTCGATGCGCGAGCTGGCCGACTACCTCAAGCGCAACCCCGAGTCGCTGCTGCGCGGGCGGCCCGACAATGCCCCTGCCGATGCCTTGCAACCTTCCTCGCGCCAATGAGCACTGGAGCCCGCCCCATGACCTATCTGCTCAAACCTTCGCTGCTTGGCATCGCGCTGTTGCTGGCGGCCTGTCGCAGCGAGCCGGTGCACTACCACACCCTGGTGCCTGCGCAGCTACAGGCCGGGGCGAGCCGTGCGGTAGACGTACGCATAGAGTCCATCAGCGTGCCGCCCCAGGTCGACCGCGAGCAGATTGTCGTGCGCCAGGGCGACAGCGGCCTGGCGGTGCTCGACAGTGAATGGTGGGGCGCCAGCCTGGTGGATGAACTGCGCAGCGCCTTGAGCGGCCAGCTCACCAGCAATGCACCGCGCACCCTGGGCCTGCGCCTGGAGGTGCAGCGCTTCGACTCGGTACCCGGGCAATACGCCCTGCTGGAGGCGCGCTGGCGCCTGCGTACGCTGGGCGGCGATGCCAACCGCCCCGCCCTGCGCTGCCACAGCCTGGTACGCAGTGCGGCGGGCACCGGGATCGCCGAGCTGGTGGCAGCCCAGCAACGCAACGTGGCGCGTCTTGCAGGGCTGATAGCCCAGGCGGCCGATGACACCCGGGCCGGGTGCCCGGCCTCCGGTTCCTGAGGCATCGGGCCGGTCAGCTTACTGGGCCGAGCCCACCGGCATGCCCTGCGGCCCCGGTGTGACCACCACGTCCAGGTCGATATGCTTGAACTCGGGCTTGGCACCAAGGCGTGCATTGAAGCGGTAGTTGAAACTGAACGGATCGTTGGTCGGCACGTTGAGTGCGTGTCCGTAGATCGGCTCGACCGCCGCAGCGTCATACCCCAGCAACTGCAGCAGCGTGGGGAAGATGTTGTAGTGGCTGGAGCGGTCCTTGTTGGTCGCCAGTTGCGCCTGCCAGTCCAAAGTCTTCAGGCCCTGGCCCTGGATCACCACCAGCGGCACCAGGCCCTCTTCCTCCACCGGGTTCTCGCCACAGTGGGTGTTGAGCCCCGGGTTGCCGCGTTCATGCAGGTCCTGGCCATGGTCGGAGGTGTAGATGATCACCGCCTGGCTCAGGTCGGCCTGGGCAAACAGGCGCTTGAAGAATTCGCCCACGCTCCACAGCACGCTGTTCTTGTACGAGTTGCGGTACAGCACCCAGTCCTGCGGGGTACCACTGAACCCATCGCGCTGACCGGTATCGGCGATGTCGGCATAGTGGCCCCGCGGCAACGCCGGCGTGTAGGTCATGAACGCATCCGGGTACTTGTCGTGCACCGGAAAATGCACCCCCACCTTGTTGATCACGATCAGTTGCGGCTTGCCGTCGCCCAGCAGCTCCACGAGCTTTTGCAGTGCGGCCATGTCGCGGTCGCGCACCGGGGTGGTATCGAACTGGATGAACTGGTCGATGTCGCGCTTTTCGGTGGCATCCATCAGGTTCTGCAGGTTGCCGCCGGTGCGCTGGCTGTCGATGTAGACGGTGCCAAGCCCGGCCTGTTTGGCGTACTGCCAGATCGACGGCAGGGTCGAGTTGATGCGCAGGTAATCGCTGCGGGTGCCGCCGTAGCGCAGCGTGACGTTGGTGTCGGCGCTGCAATTGGCGATGGAGGCGGCATAGCCGTAGTTGAAGATGCTGGCCCCCGGCTGGGGGTGGGTGAGGTTGCTGGTGACCCCGTTGGGGGTATTGAGGTCCAGGTAGTTGCCCGAAACGCTCTCGTCGATGATCAGCACGATATCGCGCGCCAATGGCGGGCCGCTGCGCGCCAGCGTCACTGGCTGGCGCGGGCCCACGCTGTCGTGCAGCGATTCGTAGAGGAACAGGTTCAGGTAGGCCAGCGGCGTGTACATCACCGGCAGGCCGCGTGCGCCCTCGCCGGCACGCACGAACAGGATGCCGGTCAACAGCGCCAGGCCCAGCAGCGGTGCGGCCCACGCCAGGGTGCCGGGCAGCCGCTGCACCGGGTCCGGGCGCAGGCCCAGCCCCAGCAGCAACAGCAGCCCCTTGGCCGCGACCCCCAGGATCACGCTGTGGTACTGCTCAAGCGCTTCGCCGATGAACCCACCCGAATACACCATCGAAACGAAGGCGCTGTAGGTGAGGTATTCGGCGGTTATGCGCGTATAGGCGTCGAAAAACACCGCGCTGGCACAGAACCCCACTGCAAACAGCCAGCGCACCAGGCCCTGGCGTATGTTCGCGCACAGCCACAGGGCAGCCACCAGCAGCACGAACACACCGGCATACAACACCAGTGCCACCCCCAGCCCGATCGCCTCGAGACGCTCGAGGTAGTACGCATGGAAACTCAGAAGGTAGACCAGCAGCAACAGTCCCTTGATGTAAACGCGCATGACTTCCCCGCCAGAAATGTTTCCCCCCAGCCCACTGAGGTTTCCCACACGGTAGCAGGATGCCGACAAAGCGCAAACCACAGTTTGTCAAAAAAATGACGAAATGCAGGGCGCCGATTATGACGTTTTTCAAGCGGGAATCTGATGCATTCGCGAAACAACCCACATTCCACGAGCCACGTTTTACGCGGGCTACGACCGTTCATCGCATTGACAACCGGCCAAGTGCCAGCCCATTTCGACGCTAAGGTACGGATTGGAAAAGGGTTGATGGCAAAACAGTGGAACTCCTACCACCTGTAACTCTACAGATACATGCCATAGGTTTGACACAAACCGGCTCAGCTGGTCTATACCGAATTCACACCCGCTGTTTCACTTTCATTACTCCATACGAGGCACGCCAGCATGGATGTGAGCGTATTTGGCACCGGTTATGTCGGACTTGTGCAAGCTGCCGCTTTGGCTGACGTAGGTCACCGGGTACTTTGTGTCGATGTAGACGCCCATAAAATCAGTCAGTTGCGACAAGGTGTTCCACCTATTCATGAGCCTGGCCTGTCGGGCATGCTCGAGGAAAACATCAAGGAAGGTCGGCTGTCGTTCAGTACCCAGGCCAGCGATGCCGTCGCCCACGCCGAACTGATCTTCATCGCGGTCGGCACCCCACCGGACGAAGACGGCTCGGCCGACCTTTCCCACGTGCTGGGCGTCACCCGGCAGATCGCCGGCCTGATGGCGGCGCACCGCACCCTGATCATCAAGTCCACCGTGCCGGTGGGCACCGCCGACAAAGTGGCCGCGCTCGCCCGCGAGGAGCTCGACCGGCTGGGCAAGCATCAACTGCAGGTGCGGGTGGTCTCCAACCCCGAGTTTCTCAAGGAAGGCAGCGCCCTGGCCGATTGCATGCGCCCGGATCGGATCATCGTCGGTACCGCCGATGACCAGGCCCAGCAGCAGTTGTCCGAGCTGTACGCGCCGTTCTGCCGCAATCATGAAAAGCTCATGTTCATGGACAACCGCAGCGCCGAGCTGACCAAGTACGCGGCCAACGCCATGCTCGCCACGCGCATCAGCTTCATGAACGAACTGGCCAACCTCAGCGAGTTCCTCGGTGCCGACATCGAATCGGTGCGCAAGGGCATCGGCTCGGACCCACGCATCGGCTATCACTTCATCTACCCGGGCTGTGGCTTTGGCGGGTCGTGCTTCCCCAAGGACCTGCGTGCGCTGCTGCATACCGCCGAACACAGCGGCATGCCGCTGCGCCTGCTGCAGAGCGTGAGCGAAATCAACGACAGCCAGCGCCAGATCCTGTTCAGCAAGCTCAAGCGCAGCTTCCCCGGCAGCCTGAAGGGCAAATCCATCGCCCTGTGGGGCCTGGCCTTCAAACCCAATACCGACGACATGCGCGAAGCCCCCAGCCGCTACCTGATGGAGGCGCTGTGGGCCGAGGGCGCCACGGTGCGCGCCTTCGACCCCGAAGCCATGGCCGAATGCCGGCGCCTGTATGGCTACCGCGACGACCTGCAACTGTGCGCCACCCGTGACGACACCCTGGAGGATGCCGATGCGCTGGTGATCTGCACCGAGTGGAAGACCTTCCGCGTGGTGGATTTCAACCTGCTGGCGCAAAAGCTGCGCCAACGCCTGATCATCGACGGACGCAACCTCTACAGCCCCGAACAGGTGGCAACCTTCGGCCTGACCTACAGCGGCATCGGCCTGCGCCAGGTACAACCGCAGGTATCGGCGCCATGAGAATACTGGTCACCGGTGCGGCCGGCTTCGTCGGCGCACACTGCATACTGCGCCTGTTGCGCGACGGCCATCAGGTCGTGGGCCTGGACAATTTCAACGACTACTACGACCCCGCGCTCAAGCAAGACCGCGTGCGCTGGGTCCAGGCCCAGGCCGGCGATTTCGACCTGCGCCGCCTGGACCTGGCCGACGGCCCAGGCATCGAGGCGCTGTTCGCCGAGTTCGCCCCCGAGGTGGTGATCCACCTGGCCGCCCAGGCCGGGGTGCGCTATTCGCTGGACAACCCGCGCGCCTACCTGGACAGCAACCTGGTGGGTTTCCTCAACATGCTCGAGGCCTGCCGCCGCCATCCGGTGCAGCACCTGCTGTATGCCTCCTCAAGCTCGGTGTACGGCAGCAACCAGCGCACACCCTATGCCGTGCAGGACGCAGTGGACCATCCGCTGTCGCTGTACGCCGCGAGCAAGAAGGCCAACGAACTGATGGCCCACAGCTACAGCCACCTGTTCGCCATCCCCACCACCGGGCTGCGCTTTTTCACCGTGTACGGCCCGTGGGGGCGCCCGGACATGTCGCCCATCCAGTTCGCCCAGGCCATCAGCCAGGGCCACCCGCTCAAGCTGTTCAACTACGGCCAGCATCAGCGCGACTTCACCTACATCGACGACATCGTCGAAAGCCTGGTGCGCCTGATCCCGCTGGCCCCGGTCAGCGACCCGGCCTGGGACCGCCTGGCCAGCGACCCGGCCAGCAGCCACGCGCCCTGGCGCATCTACAACATCGGTGGGCAACGGCCGGTGGCCCTGACCGACTACGTGGCGCTGCTGGAAAAACACCTGCAGCGCACCGCCCAGGTCGAGTTGCTGCCCCTGCAGCCCGGTGACGTGCTGGACACCTGCGCCGATGCCAGTGCCCTGGCCCAGGCCACCGGCTTCACCCCGTGCATCTCGCTGGACGAAGGGCTGCGCCGCTTCGTCGCCTGGTTCGTCGATTATTACGCGCACACGCCCGACGACGCTGTGCGGTCCATCGGGCAAACGCCGGTTGCCGCGCCCGAGCATCAACGGAGGGTGGTATGACAGGCCAACAGAAAAGTGCTGAAACCCAGGCCCTGCGCCAGGACAAACGCATGGACCCCAATCACCGCATGCGCATCGATGCGGCGATTCACATGCAGGGCCGTGGCTGGATGACCGGGCGCGCCGGCGGGCGGCCGTGGACGCTGTCGCGCACCAACCGCGTACTGTCGTTCATCGGTGCGCTGATGATCGTGCTGTTGATTTCACCGCTGCTGCTGGTGCTGGCCGTGCTGGTCAAGCTGAGCAGCCCCGGCCCGGTGTTCTTCGTGCAGCAGCGCACCGGCTACCGCGGGCGCAGCTTCGGCATGTACAAGTTCCGCACCATGGTCGCCAACGCCGAGGACCTCAAGGAGTCGGTGCGCCACCTGAACAAGCACGGCGCCGACGCCATCGACTTCAAGATCGACAAGGACCCGCGCGTAACCCGCATCGGCAGCTTCCTGCGGCGCAGCAGCCTGGACGAGCTGCCCAACCTGTTCAACGTGATCCGCGGCGAAATGCGCCTGGTGGGCCCTCGCCCGACCTCCTTCAACGCCTATCGCTACAAGGACAGCCACCTGGCGCGCCTGAGCATCTACCCCGGCATGACCGGCCTGTGGCAGATCTCGGGGCGCAGCAACATCGACTTCGACCAGCGGGTCGAGCTTGACCTGAGTTACATCGCCGAACAGAGCTTGAGCCTGGACCTGAAGATCCTGCTCAAGACCCCCTTCAAAGTCTTCAGCGGCCACGGAGCAAGTTGAATGGACGGTTCTACTTCGAGAAGTCTGACCATCGCCACCCCCAGCGAAACCAACCTGACGTCCACCGTGCTGGACCAGGAGCAGCGCGTGCTGCTGCTGACCGCGGCCAATACCGGCAGCGGTACCAGCACCAGTGCGCTGGCCTTCGCCAAGCAGCTGACGCTGATGAGCGGCGGACCGGTACTGCTGGTGGACAGCAGCCCTACCAGCAACAGCCTGACCCAGCAGATGGGCCTGCAGAAGCTGCCCGGCTTTCGCGACCTGCTGTTCGAGCAGGACACCCCGCCCGTGCTGCAGGACTGCCTGGTGCGGGTGTCAGACCAGCCTTTCGACATGTTGCCGTGCGGCCAGTACCGGCGTGGCAACGAACGACTTAACCCGGACCGCCTGCGTGCCCTGCTGAGCCAGCTCAGCGCGCACTACCGCTTCGTGGTCATCGACGGCGAGGCGGTGTACTCCAGCGTCGACAGCCTGGTGATCGGCACCCTGGTCGATGGCGTGATCCTGGTGGTCACCGCCGAGGACACCCGCTGGGAGGTCGCCCAGGCCGCCGCCCAGCGCCTGACCCAGGCCGGCGCCAAGCTGATCGGCAGCGTGTTCAACCGACGCCGCTACTACATGCCCAAATGGCTTTACAACAATCTCTGAGCAGCCAGGCTAAGGATGACGCTATGAATGTGAAACTGTTCGCCCTGCTGGCGCTGCTGCCTCTGGCAGCCTGCACCAGCCAGGAGCCACGCCAGATGCCGGTGCAGATCATGACTGCCAACGCGGCCAACGCCCAGGACACCGAGCTGCCACGCGGCGAGCAGGCGCTGCGCCCGGGGGACGTGCTCGATGTGATCTTCCATATCAGCACCAGCGGCTCGCAGGCCTATCGCATCCAGCCCGGTGACACCGTCGGCCTGGGCTTCCTTGCGGCCAGCTCGCTCAACGGCAACCAGCTGGTGCTGCCCGATGGCACCATCGAACTGCCACGGGCCAACACCTCGGTGAACGTCGCCGGGATGACCCCGGACGAAGCGCGCCAAGCCATCCAGCAGGCCTACCGCAACAAGCGCCTGTTCCAGCCCAACCGCGACCAGATGACCGTGCAGGTGATCAGCCCGCTGACCAACGAACAGAACCTCAAGAGCGCACTCAACCACCCCGCCACCGGCATGAGCCGCGAGATCACCGTGGGCACCGACGGCCAGGCCAGCTTTCCGGAGGTGGGCGCGGTGCCGCTGCAGGGCATGACCGTCACCCAGCTGCAGACCTTCCTCAACAAGCGCTACGCCGACCTGCCCGGGCGCATGACGGTGGACGTGATGCTCAAGTCCACTGCGGTCAACGAGATCTATGTGCTCGGTGAGGTGGCCCAGCCCGGCGCCTATCCGATCCGGCGCCCGGTATCGGTGCTCGAAGCCCTGACCCTGGCCCGCGGGCCCAGCCTCAAGGCCCGGCTCGACTCGGTGGTGATCATGCGGCGCAACGGCAACCAGGTGCAGGCCGTGCCCTACAACGTCGACAAGGCCCTGGACGCCAGCGCCGCGCAGGTGGCCTACCTGCAGCCCGACGACATGCTCTACGTGCCCAAGACCAAGCTGGCCAGCGCCGGCGAACTGGCCCGGCAACTGGCCGACGTGGTGCTGTTCCAGGGGGTGGGCTTCAGCTTCTCCTACCGCGTCGACAACAAAGACAGCGATAACTAAACCCAGGCAGGTGCACGCGCATGACTACCAAAGAAAACTACCTGCATGAATTCTTCAGGATCCTCTTCGCCAACCGTCAGTTGGTGAAGCGGGTATTCCTGGTGTTCGCAGTGATTGCCCTGTTGCTGCCGCTGGTGCTCAAGCAGAGCTTCGACATCACGGCCGAAGTGATCGTGCAGTCGAAAAAGCTCTCCCAGAGCGATACCAACACCGCCCTGGCCCAGGAGACAGACAAGTTCATTCCGCCTTCGCTGGCCGACATGGAGACCGAGAGCAATATCCTGCGTTCACCCACGCTGATCCGCCAGACCATCACCCAGCTGCGCGACGAGGGCCTGTATGACGTGCCCCCCGGCCTGCTGCAGCGCCTGGTGTTCGGGCCGATCCGCAGCCTGATCGTCAACCCGCTGCGCGAGTATGTGGTCAACCCGGTGCGCAGCCTGTTCGGGCTGGAGGTCGACCCGGTACGCGATACCCAGCTCGACACCCTGACCGACGACGCGATCAAGGACCTGAAGATCGAGACCCTGCCCGGCTCCAACGTGGTATCGATCACCTACAGCTTCCCCGACCCCAAGGTCGGTACGCTGTTCGTCAGCCGTCTGCTCGACAACTACCTGCGCAACCGCCAGAACCTGCAGTCCAACGAACTGCCGCAGGAGTTCTACGAGCAGAAGAAGATGCAGTACCAGGTGCGCATGGATGACCTGGAAAGCAAGCGCCTGGGCATGCTCGAAGGCATCGGCTCGTCCGACCCCAAGGAAGAGATCACCTTCCGCCTCAATGCCATCAACACCGAGGAACAGGCACTCAACCAGTACCGCGATCGCCTGCTGCAGAGCCAGCAGTGGCTGGAATACCTCAAGACCAGCCTGGCTGCGGCCAGCAACGCCAACATGCGCGACTTCGCCTTCCCCTTCACCTTCACCCAGACCGTCGACAACGTGGCCTTCGAGGACCGCGAGATCAAGCAACTGGGCGAGCAGCTGACCACCCAGGTACTGACCTACGTCAGCGACCTGGCAGTGTTCCAGCCCGGCAGCGAGCAGATGCTGCTGCAGCGCGAGCAGATCGCCAAGACCCGCCAGCAGTTTCTCAAGATCGTCGCCAACCGTATCCAGGAGCGCGAGAAGGACCTGGCCGTGGTGCAGAACGTGATCGCGCAGAAAACCCAGCGCATCGCCGACTACAAGAGCCGCGTGCACCAGTTGCAGGAAACCCAGAGCAAGGCGCGTCAGCTGGATACCGAGATCGATGCCCTGCACAAGGCGTTCTTCACCTACACCCAGCGCTACGAGGAAGCCCGTGGCGAGCGCCTGCTGTCGGGTGACGTGTCCAACGCACGGATTCTCAGTGCGCCCTATGAGCCCGCCGAGCCGGCCTTTCCCAAGCCGATGCTGATCATTCCGTTCGGCATGCTCACCGGCCTGCTGCTGGGCATCGCCCTGGTGTACGTGCGCGAGTTCTTCGACCATCGCTTCAAGCACCCCGCGCAGATCACCCAGCAGCTGGGCTTGCCGGTACTGCTGGTGATCAACGACCAGACCCCGGAAACGCACAACCCGCACAAGGGCTGGTCGCTGCCACGGCTGGTGCACTGGGTGCGCAATTGAACGCAGCCATGAGCCCGCAGCGGCCGATCATCCACCTGCTGGGCAGTGGCGGCTTCTATGGCGCCGAACGGATGTTGCTGGACCACTGCCAGGCCACCCCGGGACAGCACGTGGTGCTGTTTCTGGGCGCGCCGCAGACGCTGGTGGCGCGCTTTGCCGCCGCCGGCGTGGACTGTCGCACCTGCAACGGGCTGAGCGAGGTGCTGCGGGCGCTGGACCAGTACCGCAGCCAGCAGCCGCTGATCAACAGCCACAACTTCAAGGGCCTGCTGTTCGGCTGGGTGGGCGCCACCCTGTGGCGCCTGCCGATGGTCGCCACCCAGCACGGCTTCACCCCCAGCAGCCGCAAGCAGCGGCTGTACACCTGGCTGAGCCTGCAACTGTGCCGCACCGCCACCATCGGCAAGGTAGTGTGCGTGGCCGAGAGCATCCGCCGGATCCACCTGCGTGCCGGCGTGGCGCAGCGCAAGCTCGATGTCATCCCCAACGGCCTGCCGGATGCTGGCGCCCTGCCCGCCCATGCCCACGGCCACGAACGCTGGCTGGCCGGCTACGTGGGGCGCCTGAGCAGCGAAAAGGGCCCTGACCTGTTCCTCGATACGCTGATCCCGCTGTGCCAGCGCCACCCGCACCTGGACGCGGTGATGCTCGGCGACGGCCCAGAACGCGAAGCCCTGCAGGCCCGCGTCGATGCCGCCGGGCTGCAAGAGCGCATCCGCCTGCCAGGCTTTCAGGAAGACATGCGCCAATGGATGGCGCGCCTGGATGCGCTGGTGATCAGCTCGCGCACCGAAGGCACCCCGATGATCCTGCTTGAAGCCATGCAGGATGGCGTGCCGGTGGTGGCCTTTGGTGTCGGCGGCATCCCCGACGTGATCGAGCACGGGCGCAGCGGGCTGCTGGCACCGCCCCTGGCGGTGGACGAACTGGCCGCCCAGCTCGAGGCGCTGATGCTCGACCCGGCCCAGGCCGGCGAGCTGATCGCCCAGGCACGACGCACCCAACGTGAACGTTATCACCTGCCGACGCTGGCGCAACGCTGGGCCCAGGTCTATCGCGGCACGGCAGGTGCGGCCAAGGAGACCTGCGCATGATCATTCCCCTGTCCCTGATCGGCCTGCTGGCGATCGTCAGCGTGGTACTGCTGGCCAGCCCCTACCCGTTCCTGGCCCCCGGCGCGGTGATCGGCCTGGCCGGCGTGCTGGTGCTGTACCGCCGCCCGGCGTGGGGCCTGCTGGCCATCATCACCCTGGTGCCGCTGGAGGGCCTGTTCAAGGACAGCGAGCTGACCGCCTCGAAATTCATCGGCGCCGCGCTGGCCATGGTGCTGCTGCTGCAACTGGCCGTGGGGCAGCTGCCGGGCGAACGCCTGCGCAGCTCCATGTGGCGCCTGCTGCTGGCCTTTATGGCGCTGTACCTGCTGAGTTTTCTGGCCAGTGAAAGCAGCGAGATGTCCATGGGGCACTTTCGCGAACTGGCGGTGGGCCTGGTGCTGTTCGTGCTCACCCTGCTGATCGGGCGCGAACTCAACCTGCCGATGATGTACCGCCTGGTGACCCTGAGCGTGGGCGTCACCTGTGCCATGGCGATGTTCTCGGCCAAGTACCAGGACGAAGGCCGCGCCTCGGGCCTGCTCGAAGACCCCAACGTGTTCGCCATGCTCATCGCCATCGCGGTGCCCATGGCCCTGTGGCTGGTGTTCAGCAGCCCCAACCGCCTGCAGCGGCTGTTCTGGCTGGCCTGCGTGGTGCTGTTGCTGGCCGGCATGACCAAGACCAACTCACGTTCCGGGCTGGTGGTGCTGGCCATCAGCCTGGTGATCGGCCTGGTGCACTACCGCGAAAAACTCACGCACCTGCGCCCGCGCCACCTGGGCTTCGCCATGCTCGGCCTGGCCATCGTGCTGCCTGTGGCGGTCGCGGTGATGCCGGCCAGCTACATCGAGCGTATCCAGTCGCTGGCCTTGCTCAAGTCCGGGGTCAATGCCTACAAGGACGACTCCCTGGGCCGGCGTTCGTCCTACATCGTGGTGGGCAGCAAGATGATCCGCGAACATCCGCTGCTGGGCACCGGCCCCGGCACCTTCCCGCTGGAATACGCCACCACCGGCTACGCCAAGGCGTTCTCGGCCAACCGCAAGGTCGGCGACCTGTACCGCCGTGCCCACAACACCTACCTGGAAATCTTCAGCGAAGTCGGCGTACCGGCGGGCCTGGCATTCGTCGGCATGGTCATGCTGGCCCTGTACAACCTCTGGCATGCACGGCGCCTGTGGCTGCAAAAGGGTGATCAGGGGCAGGCCGACATGCTCACGCACCTGTCCACCAGCATGCTTGCCATCGGCCTGTTCCTGATGTTCCTCAGTGCGCCGAACCACAAGTACCTGTGGATTCTGCTGGCGCTTTCCAGCGTGCTGCGCCTCAAGGCCGAACAGGCGCGCCCCGTGCAGGTGGCCGGATGAAGATCAGTATCGTGATGCCGATGTTCAACGAGGCACGCCATATTGCCCGCACCCTTCACTCGGCGCGTCGGGCCGCCGACCTTGCCGGCCTGGACTGCGAGCTGATCGTGGTGGACAACGGCTCCTCCGACGATGGCCCGCAGATTGCCCGTAACCTCAGCGCCAAGGTGCTCGACCTGCCGGGGCTGACCATCGGCGCCTTGCGCAACCGGGGCGTGCAGGCCAGCTCCGGGGAATGGGTGGCGTTTCTGGATGCCGACATCGAGGTGCCGGAGCAGTGGCTGAGCCTGCTGCTGGACCTGCACGCCCAGGGCCGTGGCGATGTGTTCGCGCTGGACTGCGACACCCCGCGCCAGGCGCCCTGGTTCGCCCGCGCCTGGCAGCGACGCACATTGCGCGCCGGCCGGCCGGCGCTGCACAGCATGCAATGGCTGCCCACCCCCAACCTGCTGATGCGCCGCGACTGGTTCGACCGGGTGGGCGGTTTCAACGAAACCCTGCGCACCGGCGAAGACAAGGACTTCACCTGGCGCCTGGGCCAGGCCGGTGCCCGCCTGTTGGCCCTGCGCGCACCGGTGGTGCTGCACTGGGGCTACGAGGGCAGCTGGAGCGAATGGCTGGGCAAGGAGCTGTGGCGCCAGGGCAGCAACCTGCAACTGCTGCGCAGCAATGGCGCGAGCCTGCGCCTGCTGCGCTTCCCGTTGCTGTCCCTCGGGGCCTGGGTGCTCGATGCGCTGGCATTATCCGCGCTGCTCGACGGCTTTCCGCATCTGGCAATGCTGCTGCTGTTCTTCACCAGCCTGCCGGCGCTGGCGCTGAGCCTGCGCCAGAGCCTCAAACACCGCGACCCGGTGTTCACCCTGCAACTGTGGGGCCTGCACTGGGTTCGCCTGCACCTGGCTGGAGCGGCCTTCGTGCTCAGCCTGTTCAACTGGAACGCAAGGAGGCCCGCACGTGGCTGAGTTCATTTTCTGGCTTTGCCTGCTGTTGCCTTTCTATGCCTGGCTGGGCTACCCGCTGCTGCTCACACTGGTGGGGCCGTTGTTCCCGCGGCACACCCCGCCGCCGCTGCCGCCGCAACGGGTCAGCGTGGTGGTTGCGGCGCACAACGAGGCGCGCAACATCGAGAACAAGCTGCGCAACCTGCTGGAGCAGGACTGCCCGCTCGCCAGCCTGCAGATCGTGGTGGCCAGCGACGGCTCCAGTGACCAGACCGTGGCCCTGGCGCGCACCTTCGACGACCCGCGTATCCTGGTGCTGGACCTGCCACGGATGGGCAAGAACCGCGTGCTCAATGCCGCCGTCGAGCACTGCAGCGGCGACATCCTGGTGTTCACCGATGCCGACGTGCACTGGGTGGAGGGCACCTTCGCCGCACTGCTCGCGCCCTTTGCCGACCCCGAGGTGGGCGGCACCGTGGGCAACATGACCATCCCGGTGGCGGGCAAGGGCCTGAGCCTGGGCGAGAGCCTGTACCGCCACTACGAAGCCTGGCTGCGCCGGGTAGAAAGCCGCACCGGCTGCACGGTGTCGGCCGACGGTGCGCTGCAGGCCCTGCGCCGCGAGCTGTACCAGCCGATCCCGGACCGGGTCAACGACGACTTCTTCATCAATACCTGCGCCCCGGTGGCACACAAGCGCGTGGTCTACGTCGACCAGGCCAGGGTGCTGGACTACGGCGTGGACGAGGCCGAGCGCCAGTTCAGCCGCCGCCAGCGCGTCACCGTCGGCGGGCTGATCAGCCTGGCGGCCCGGCGCGAACTGCTCAACCCGCTGCGCCACGGGCTCTACGCCATCGCCCTGATCAGCCACAAGCTGGTACGCCGCCTGGCCCCCGTGCTGCTGGTGCCCCTGCTGCTGGCCAACCTGTGGCTGCTCGACGGCCACGGTTTCTATCGCCTGACCCTGGCCGCCCAGCTGCTGGGTTATGCCATCGCCGTGGTCGGCCTGCTGGACAAGGGCCACCGCCTGCCCAAGCCGTTTCGCCTGGCCGCCTTCGTGCTGGTGACCCTGGCCGGCATGAGCGTGGGCCTGTGGCAGTTCCTGCGCGGGCACAGCTACAACCAATGGAACCCCGACCAGACCCGATGAGTGCCTTCATGCCGATCAAGACCAGTCTCAAGCGCGCCAGCGGTTGGTTGTACCTGCACTCCCCGAAGGGCCGCAGCCAGCTGCGCGGCGCCGGGGTCATCCTGATGCTGCACCGGGTGCTGGCCGACGACGCCAGCGCGGCCCTGCCCCATCGCAACGAACTGTGCGTGGGCCCGCAGGCCTTCGAGCGCCTGCTGCGCTGGCTGCGCCAGCACTTCGATTGCGTACACCTGATGGACCTGCTCAAGGACCATCAGCAGCCCAGGGGCGACAGCCGCCCCAAGGTTGCCCTGACCTTCGACGACGGCTGGCGCGACAACGCGCTCAATGCGTTCCCGTTGCTGCAGCAGTACCAGGTACCGGCCAGCATCTTCCTGTCCACCGACTACATCGGCAGCCGCCAGCGCTTCTGGTGGGAAAGCCTGGGCGAAACCCTGTGGGGCAGCCATGGCGAAGGCCCGCGCCACACCCTGATCGAAGCGTTGCGCAAGATCGGCCGGCCGCTGCCGGCTGCCTACTTCATGAACCAGCGGCCCAACGCCCGCAGCCAGGCGCTGGCCGGCTACCTGCAAAGCCTCAAGACCCTGAGCCCGGCCGCCCTGCATCAACTGACAGACGCCTGCCCGGCCGAATCCCTGCCCCAGGCCCTGGACTGGCAGCAGGTACGCGAACTGGAAGGCTCCGGGCTGATCAGCTTCGGCCCGCACGGGGCCAGTCACGCGCTGCTGCCGGGGCTGGACAACCAGCGCCTGGATGAAGAACTCAGCCGCAGCCACCACGCCTTGCAGCAAGGCTGCCAGCAGCCGCTGCCGGTGTACTGCTACCCCAACGGCGACCATGACGCCCGGGTACGCGCGCGCCTGGCCGCCCATCGCTACCCCTTCGCCCTGAGCACCCGCGCCGGGATCTGCCAGGGTCATGACGACCCACTGGCGTTGCCGCGCATCGGCGTCAGCCAGCGCAACGCCAGCCGCCCCTCGCTGCTGGCCTGGCGCATCAGCCGCGGAGGCCGCTCATGAGTCGAGGCAACTACCTGCGCCACCTGCTGCTGAGCATGGGCACACGCCTGGCGATGATCGCCCTGCGCCTGGCGCGCAACGTGCTGCTGGCGCGCATCCTGGGGCCCAGCGAGCGCGGCCTGTTCGCCCTGCTCAGCACCCTGCCCGACCTGATCAGTGCCGCCACCAGCGGCGGGCTGAACACCGCGGTGGGCTATCAGGCGGCGCAGCAACGCTCGATGGGCCTGCTGCTGAGCCAGGTGCTGATCTACGGGTGCCTGCTGGCCGGGGTGCTGACCCTGATCTGCGTGGCGCTGATGCGCGAATTCGGCACTGAACTGGAAGTGACCCTGCAACTGGGCCTGCTGGCCTGGCTGTTGCTGCTGGCGGTGCCGCTGACGGTGCTCAAGAGCGGCCTGCTCACCCTGCACAACGCCACCGGCGGGGTGGGCGCATTCAACGCACTGCGCCTGACCGAATCGCTGGTGCCGCTGCTGCTGTTCGTGGGCATGTTCTGGATGTGGCAGCACGCCGCGCTGGAGGCCGCGCTGATCAGCTGGCTGCTGGGCCTGGGGCTGGTCGCGCTGCTGGGCCTGGTGTGGCTGGGCCGCCAGCACGACATCACGCTGTGCTGGAACCGCGGCGGGCAGCGCGAGCTGCTGGCCTACAGTGCGCGCAGCCACCCGGACGTGCTGTTCCAGCAGGTCATCCTGCGCTCGGACTACCTGTTCATCAGTGCCTTCCTGGGCAGCGCCGCCCTGGGGCACTACGCCATGGCCAGCGCCGCCGCCGAACTGCTGCTGATCATCCCCGAGGCCGTCACCACCCCGCTGATGAAGCGCCTGCTGCAGCAGGATGCCGGCATGGACAAGCTCACCCCGCTGGCCCTGCGCCTGACTGCCACCGTGATGCTGGGGGCCTGCCTGAGCATGGCCCTGGTGGGCGAATGGCTGATCGTCACCCTGTTCGGCGCGGCCTACCAGCCGGCCTACCCGGCCCTGCTGGCACTGCTTCCCGGCTTGTTCGGCCTGTGCTACGCAAGCATCCTGCGCCTGGACCTGCTGGGCAAGAATCGCCCCGGCGCGGTCTCGCTGATGATGGGGGTGGGCGCGGCGGCAAACCTGATTCTCAACGTGGTCCTGATTCCCCGTTTTGGCATCGCGGGTGCGGCCCTGGCCTCCTCCATCGCCTACCTTGGGGTGACGGTGGCCATGCTCGTGCTGTACTGCAGGCTGAGCGGCGTACCGTTGCTGCGGACCTTGTTTGTGTTGCCTGGCGATCTGTTGCCTTTGCGCCAGATGCTGCAACGGAGAACGGTATGAAACGTACATGGATGTTGTTACCCGGCCTGCTGCTGGCCGCCACTGCCCACGCCGCCACCCTGCGCTGGCCGGACATTCGCGACGGCAGCCTGTACCTGGCGCCGCAGCGCAGCGCCCCGCTGCAACTGAGCTGGGTGCCGGCCTGGCAGGCCGATGCCAACCAGGAACAGGTGTACCTGCTCGACGCCACCGGCAAGCTCGATGCGCAACGCATCATTGCCCCCCATGAAGGCCGCGGCCAGCTGAGCTGGCCACTTACCGCCGGCACCGGCACCTACCAGGTGGCCATCCCCGGCTACAGTTTCAGGCGCTACCGCCTCGAATACGACGATACCACCGGCGCCCAGTTCGCCCCCGCCAAGGTGCACTTCAGCCTCGAACCGGACCGCGCCACCACCCTGTACTTTCGCGTGAAAGCCGGTGAAACGGCGGTGCTTGCCGGCAAGTATCACGACGGTGTGCGCAACCTGACCCTGGAGCGCGTGGACGATGGCAAGCGCCTCAAGCTGGCGCTGCTCGAACACCGGGCCTATTGGCAGTTCGATCAGGTGAACCTGCCCGCAAGCGCCCAGGACCAGACATGGCGCCTGAACTTCGAAGGCACCGGCAAGGTGGCCTTCTGGCTGGACGGCAGCGCCAACCTGTTCGCCCTGCGCCCCCAGGACCTCGCCCCACTGGTGCACCGCGACGGCCAGGTAAGCCTGCGCAGCAGTGCCAAGGTACTGGGCCCCACGCCCAGGCTAGGCAACAACCTGCCCTACGTGATGCCGCCACCGTCCAGCCATGCGGTGATCGATGCGCTGCAACTGCAGGCCGCCGGCTACTACACCTTTGCCGACGTGCTGGCACGCAAGCCGCGCTACGAACTGCCGTTTCGCCAGCTGTACCAGGAGCGCTTCGGCATTCACCACGACATCACCCTGATGGCCGCCACCGGGCGCAAGTCCGACCTGATGCGCAGCCGCGCCAACGATGGCGCGCTGGACGACTGGCTGGCCACCAGCGTCGCCCTGGGCGGCAAGGGCCTGCATTACATCGCCTTTGCCGACGAACCCAACCTCAACTACGCCGACTACGCCACCTACCGCACCTTCTTCGCGGCCATGGCCCAGCGTGTGCGCGCCTACCCCGGCGCCCATGAAGCCGGCGTGCGCATCGCCATGCCGGCCAGCTCGCGGCTGGTCAACGGCCCGTTGCGCGGCGATGCGGCGCAGCGCGTCGGCCTGGACTGGGCACGGCGCCTGCTCAAGGAATTCGAACCGCAGATCGACGCCATGGCCTGGCACGAGTGGATGGTCCGCGACCTGCTCGCCACCCGCACCTACCGCGACTCGGTACGCCGCGCCGCCGAACTGGTGGGGCTGGACGCCAACGGTCGCCCGCGCAAGGCGTTGCTGCTCGACCAGACCAACCTGTCCAGTGGCTCGACCCTGAGCCTGTACGAGCAGAACACCCACTATGCCGGCGTATGGTGGGCCTCGGTGGTCATCAATGCCTCCCAGGACGGCCTGCTGGACATGCTCAACTGGTTCCACATCGCCGACGAGCCCGAGTGGCCCAAAGGCATGGTCAAGGTGCTGGGCAACAACCGCTTCGAGCTCAAGCCGGTGGGCCTGGCCCAGCAGTTCATCGCCCAGCACTGGCTCGACCAGGTGCTGCACCTGGACAACGACGCCTTCGAGGTCGATGCACTGGCCATGGCACGCGGCGCACAGCGCAGCCTGCTGGGCGTCAACAAGGGCGAACGCCTGCAACACGTCAGCTTCGCCACCCCGGCCAGCCGATGCCCGCAGACCGCTGCCACGCTCACCCTGTTCGGGCCGGACAACCAGCCGCGCGCCGCGGCACTGGATTGCCAGCACGGCCAGGTACGTTTCGAACTGCCCGGGCAGACTCTGTTTGCCCTGCGATGGAGCGCCTCATGAACACAGTGCCGAAGATCTCTTCCCCTGCCGGATACGGGAGCCACCATGAATATCGTCAGCAAGTTCAGCCAGCGCGTACACCAGAAAGGCCTGCGCGCCACCCTTCGCAGCGCGTACAAGCGCTACGTGTTCTTTCACTGGGAGCTGCTGTGGATGGAGCGCGACCTGGTCAGCCCGGTGCCGCCGCATACCCTCAAGCCCTATGCGCCGCTACGCGTGGAGCGCATCACGGTGCACAACGTGCAAGGCTTTGCCAAGCACTTCGGCGACCGTGTCGAAACCATGCGTGAACTGGCCGCCGAAGGGCATACCGGGCTGATGTTCCTGGACGAAGACAGCCACGTGGTGGCGTTCATCTGGGGCAGCCCGCGTCACTACCACGACCGTCATTACTATGGCTGCTGGTTCCCGGTCGAGCCGGGCGAGTTCTTCGAGTTCGGCGGTGAACTGGCGCGCCAGTACTGGGGTACGTCGCTGTCGGTCGACCTGCAACTGGCCCTGTGGCGCGCCATGGCCGAACAGGGCTGCGACAAGGTGGTCGACGTGTGCGAGACCCACAACATTCCGGCGCTCAAGCTGCACCTGCGCATGGGCTACGTCGAGCAGGGCCGTGTGATGCACGTGTACTGCCTGTTCGGTCGCTGGAAATTCTTCCGCGAAACGCGCTACAGCGGCTCGCGCCTGGATGCCTTGCGCAAACCGGCGCCGCGCAGCACTACAGCCACGGTGTCCTGAACCGATGACCCTGACCTTTACCTGGCACGCCTCGCTGCGTGCCGACGACTTCCCCGCCGACGCCTACGAGCAGTTGCTCGAGCGGCTGCCCGATGCCACCCCCTTCAACAGCCTGGCCTGGCTGCGCGCCGCCGAGGCTGCCTTGCCGGCCAGCCAGCACCTGCAGGTACTGCTGGGGCACGCACAAGGACGCCTGGTGCTGTGCCTGCCGTTGGTCCGCACCCTTGAGCGCCACGGGCCGCTGGACTTTGCCGTGGTGCACCACCTGGGCTACCCCATGAGCGACCGCATCGGCCTGCTCATCGACCTGCCGACCAGTGCCGCCGGCCAGGTACTGGCAGCCATTCGCACGCGCCTGCCCCATGCCCTGCTGCAACTCAACGAGGTAACGGGCGATTCGCCCTGGCTGCAGCAGTGGGCACGCCGCAGTTCCACCCACGAACAGCGCACCGCCTGCCGTGCGCCGGTGCACCAGATAAGCGAGGCCGACCGCCAGGAAGTCAGTGGCGACCCGCGCTACAAGTTGCGCCGCGCGCGCAAGCGCATCGCCGCCTGCGGGGCACAGGTGCGCCGAGTAACCCCCAATACCGCCAACGCAGCTTCCTGGCTGGAAGCCGTCAGCGCGGTCGAGGCCGTGAGCTGGAAAGGCGACGACGGGGTCGGCATCTTCTCGGTGCCCGCGCAGCGCCAATGGATGTTCCAGGCCTTCACCGCGCTGGCGGCCGATGGCCGTCTGCGCCTGGTGGTGCTGGAACTGGACGGGCGCTGCATCAGCTACCGCCTGGGCCTGCTCGAACGGGGCCGCCTGTACGACTACAACCTCGCCTTCGTGCCGCAGTATGCCGACCTTGGCAGCGGCCGGGTGCTGCTGCAGGAATGGATCGACTGGGGGCTGGACGAAGGCTGGACGTGGATCGACGCTTCAAGGGTGAGCCTGGAGAACTCCAGCCACCAGTTGCATGAGCGCATGACCGGCCAGGTCGAGCACCTGCGCCACAGTTTCTACAGCTGGCGCCCGTCGGGCCTGTGCCTGGGCATGGCGCTGCGCCTGTGGCAACGCATCAAGCCCTGGCTCAAACGCCGCCAACAGCAGCCCGTGCCGGCACCTGCCACTTCCCCCACTGCCACACCCACAGCACAGGAGCGCCCGGATGCCGTCCCAAGTCATAGTCAACGCTGACGATTTTGGCCTCAACGAACACACCAACGCGGTGATCCTGCGCGCGTTCCAGTGCGGCCTGATCAGCTCTGCCACCGCCATGGCCAGCATGCCTGCATTCAAGGCCGCCTGCGCGCTGGCCCAGCAACCGGCCCTGCGCGGGCGCGTGGGCCTGCATTTCAACCTGACCTACGGGCGCCCGCTGAGCGAGCCGATCCGCGCGCTGGCGCAGTTCTGCAATGCCGAGGGCGAGTTCGACCTGGGCCTGTCGCGCAAGCGTCTGTGGCTGGGGCGCGCGGCCCGCCAGGCGGTGCACGAGGAACTCGCCGCGCAATGGCAGCGCTGCCTGGACCATGGGCTGACCCCCAGCCACCTGGACTCCCACCAGCACGTGCACAACCTGTGGCCCATCGGCGAAATCGTCGCCCGCTTCGCCGCCCGCGAAGGGGTGCCGATACGCCTGGCCCGCAATGTGGGGCACAACATCGGCCCGGCAAAACGCCTGTTCAAGACGTTGCTCAACCAGCGCCTGCGCCAGCTGGCCAGGCTGACCGCCGACCATGTGTGTACCCCGGTCGACCTGCGTGACGGCCTGGCCCCACGCCATGGCGTGCTCGAAGTGGTGGCGCACCCCAGTGCCCTGGGCAGCCACGACTTCGGCGATGCCTACCTGGGCAGTGGCGAGTCCTTGCAGGCCTTGCTCGACCAGCGCCTGGCGGGCGTGCCCAGGGTCGGCTACGCGTCGCTGCGCGAGGCGCGCCAGAGCACCCTGGGCACTGCCTCCAACAGATAACTACCACCGCTTCGCCCGGCTGATCGGTTGTGCTGTCGGTCCACGGACCGGAGCACGACCATGCCTACCTCCCCTTCACGCATTCCCCACTCACCGTTCATCGTCCAGCGCCTGCCCACCTGGCTGAAACACACCAGCGCCCAGGACGCCGAAGACCTTCGGCGTCATCTGGCCCTGACCCATGTCATCCCCGATGCCGAACCGGACTGGCTGGCCAACGGCCTGCCCGATCAGCGTGACGCCGTGCGTGCAGCCAGGCGTCGCTATCGGCGGGCCAGCCAGACACTGGCAGGCACCCTCAAGGCCTTCCAGGGGTTGCTGGCATTTGCCGAGCCGCTGCTGCAGGCGCGCCTTGACGCCGAACTTGGCGAACCCCTGAACCTGCACACCACCGACCTGGTGCAGTTTCACGAAGAGGCCGACCTCTGGCAGCTCGCCACACGTACCACCTACCAGAAGCAGAGCCTGCTGCAGGCAGCGCTGCAGAACTTCGGTGACGACGTGACTTTCCTCGGCAAGAGTGCGATCACCCTGCAAGGCCATTTCCACCTCGACCTGACCGACGCCGGGCTTGCCTACCGCTATACCCGCCATCGCCTGTCACCGGCCGTGTTCGCCCGCCTGTGCCGCGAACTGGACCTGGGCGCCCGCTACCAGCAGCACCTGCAGGCAGTGTTCGAAACACCTGCCACGCAAGACAGGGTGCGTCGCGACTCGATCGATGCCAATCGCCAGTTGCTGCGCCTGGAGGTCACCGTGGCGAAAGCGCGCCAGCGCATCGGGCCAACCGCCTGCAGCCGGTTGCTGGCGCTGCTGGACGCGCCCGCCGCAGCAGGCGCCGAGGCCCCGCCAGTGCAGGCCAGCCTGCTGAGCATGAGCGGCGTACCGTTGCACGACATCCTGCTGTTTGCCCTGGCATCTGAGCAGCAGGCAGACAGCCTGCTGCTGTACCTGCCCGGCGACCCGGACGATGCCCTCACCGAGCATGCGTCGATGCCGGCGCTGGAGCGCTACCTCAAAGGGCGCCTCAACCACCCCGGGTTTCGCAGGCTGTTTCAGCGCTACGTACCGCTGCAACAGCAGCAACACCTGTTCGATGTGCTCGGACACAACCTGGCCCGGCAGGTGGTCGACAAGGACGGACCGTGGCACTCGCAGGAGCAGGACAGCCTGTACCTGAGCCTTGCCCCGGTTGCCGGCGAGCTGTTCGGCGTGCTGCAGGACCGCCACCTGCAACGCCTGAAGGATGAAGCACGGGTACTGATGGTGCCCACCGCTGAAGCCGACGAGAAAGCGCGCAAGGCCCGCCTGGAACAATGGGAGACACGCGCGCTGAACGTGCTCAATGCCGCGGCGATGTTCGTTCCCGCGTTGGGCCCGGTCATGCTGGCGGTCACTGCGGTACAGCTGATCAAGGAGGTGTATGAAGGCGTGGAGGACTGGCAGGACGGCGACGTCGAGGGCGCCATGGCGCACCTGCAGTCGGTGGCGATCACTGCCGGCATGCTGGCCGGTTCGGTGCTGGCGATCAAGACAGCACCAGCGCTGGTCGATGCGCTGGTCGAAGTGCCGCTGCCCGATGGCAGTACGCGCCTGTACCTGCCCGACCTGGCACCCTACCGGCTGGACACGCCGCTGCCCGCCGAGGTGACAGCCAACGACCAGGGCCAGTACCGGCACGCGGACCGGCACTACATCAGGCTCGGCGCCGACCTGTACGAGCAGCAGTTCGATGCGCGCCAGCAACAATGGCAACTGCGCCACCCCGCGCGTGAGGACGCCTATCGCCCCGCGCTGGAGCACAACGGCCAGGGTGCCTGGCGCAGCGTGCATGAACAGCCGCTGAGCTGGTCGCGGGCCACCCTGCTGCGCCGTCTGGGCCCGCTTGCGCAAGGCCTGAGCGATGCAGAACTCGAACAGGCCTGCCAGGTCAGCGGCACCCGCGAAGACGCGCTGCGTCGGTTGCACGCCGCCAATCTGGGCCTGCCACCCTTGCTGGCCGATACGCTGCAACGGCTCAGGATCGCCCGGCAACTGCGCGCCGAAAACGTCACGGGCAACGTCGGCAAGGCCCTGTTCGAGCAGCGTTACCTGGCCCTGGTGCCCCCGCAGCCGCACATCACGGCCCTGTGCGCACGCTTGCCCGGGTTGAGCCCGGTGCTGGCCCGCAGCCTGCTGGACACTGTCGGCCCGGCCCGGCTGGCACGCTGGGTGCCACCGGCAGCCATCCCCACCAAATTGCTGGAAGAGGCCGCCACGCTGGCCGCCCGTGTTCCCCTGGTACGCGCGACCGAAGGCCTGTACTGGCCAGCCCTGGCGACGCCGCAAAGCACGCGCCTGGCGCTGTTGTGCCTGGAGCACGCCCCTGGCTGGGACGCCTCGGTGGTGCTGGAAGCACGCAGTGGTGGCCCGCGCGGCCCTCTGCTGCAGCGCGTGGGTCGTGCCACCCAGGCGCAGCGCAGGGTTCTGGTGCACGGTGCAGAAGGCTACCAGACCTTCAAGGACGACCTCCCGCTGCACGCGCCCGGCGACGACCTGTTCGCGGCCCTGCATGACAGCATCGCTCCCCGCTATCGCCAGGTGCTGGGCCTGGACACCAGGGCGGCGCTGCAGCAACGCGTGCTGTCGATGCTCGAACGCCCCCGCGGCGAACTTGCCACCTGGCTGTGGTCCGGCGAGGTCCGCGGCTGGGCCAGCGAAGCACGCCTGCTGGGCGGCAGTGACCGCCCCGGCTACCCGCCGGTGTCGCCTGCCAGCTCCTCACAGGAGGCCCGCTACCGCACGCTCTACCCGCATGCCAGCGGCGAAGAGGCGCGTGCCACACTGGCGGCCTGGGAGGCCAGCGAGATTCCGGCCCAGGCGCGGTTGCGCACGCTCGAACAAACCCTGCAACGCCTGAAAAGCGCGTTGACCCTGTGGGCCCTGCCCAGTACAGCCCGGCAATCGGCGCGGGAGGAAATCATCGCCGCCTGGCAGCGCCTGTCGGTGCGCGAGGTCGCCGACGGCGAAGCCATCGTTCAGCTGAACCTGGACTACCTGGACCTGACCGACGGCGACCTGGAAAGCTTCCCTGCGCTGGAGGCCAACTTCGATCACGTGAATGAGCTGTCGCTGGAGCAGAACTCCCTGACCCGGCTGCCTGACGCCTTCCTGCGCCACTTCACCCAGCTGCAGCGCGTCAGCCTGAACGGCTGCGAACTCACCAGCCTGCCCACCGGGCTGGGTGATCGGCTCAGCGTGCTGGACCTGGCCAACAACCGCCTGGTCTGGGACGAGCACCTGCAGCACGCCCTCGAAGGTTACCCGCAGTTGCGCGACCTGAGCCTGTCGAACAACCCGCTGGCAACCCCGCCCGACTTCGCCCGCCTGAACCGGCTGCAGGGCGTGGACCTGTACAACTGCAGCCTGGCGACCTATCCGACAGGGCTTGATCAGCTGGACGCGCCGAACCTGGTGGACCTGTCCGGCAACCAGCTGCAGGAGCTGCCACCGACCGCCATCCTCTCACCTCCGCTGGCCCGGGCGCTGCGCCTGGAACACAATCCGCTGAGCGATGCTGCCCTGCAGGCGGCCGATGCCTACTACACCACCCACCGTATCGACCTGCTGGTGGCCGAGATCGATTACAACGAACTGCTCGACGACGCCACGCCACAACAGCGGGCCAGCTGGCAACGACTGCAGCAGAGCCTGCCGTCGGGGTTCTTCCGGGACCTGCGTGCCATGTTCGACAGCCCGCCCTACATCGTCGCCCCACTGACCTACCGGCGCCGCCTATGGCGCCTGCTGACCTGGATGGACGCCAATGCGCCCCTGCGTGAGCAGATTCTCGCCCGCACAGGCGGCACCCTGCTCGACCTCGAACAGTTGGGCGAGGTGTCACAGGCCCTGGCCATCCCGGACCTGGCAACCCGCTCGCGCACCCTGCTGGCGAGCATCGTCAACCACGTGCGTCTCAGAAAGCTCGGCTTCGGCGTGCTGAGCCTTTCGTTCAACATGTCCGAAGACAGCTACGCGACGCTCTACCAGTGGGCGCTCAAACGTATCACCCGGCTGCCGGGCCTGGACCTGGCCCAGGCGGCGCGTGCCGACGAGCCGGTGATCATCGACGCACTGGTCGATGTGATGCCGCTGCCGGGCGAAGCCTGGATAGAACAGCAGCGCAACCTGCTGCTGGCGGTCGACCCGACCACCTCCCACGGCCTGGACGAAGTACTGGCCATGAACCATGAAGAGGAACCGGTCTACCCTGCATGGGAGCACCACTTGCGCGAACGCTTCGCCGCACAGTTCGCCGCCTCGCGGGCAGCGCTGGACGACAGCCTGGAGCAGGCAGCCGAAACGCTGAGCGAAGGTGAACTGCTGGTGGAGGCGCAGCGCTTGCGGCAGGTGTACGAACAACGCCTCGTCGACCTGCGCAGAACCCTGACCGAGGGAGTGGCGCGAGGCACCATCGACTGACAGGCGGGCGCCGGCCCGGAGCGCACCCGGGCCCAGGCTGGCTTTTGTGCCGGGGCCGGCGTTATGCTCGGCTGAACCGTTTCATTCACCATGGAAAAGAGGTATTGCGTCATGGATCGTCTGGACTCGCTGTTTCCCGCTGCCACGGATATCCCCGAGGCCTATCGCCTGGGCGACCCGCTCGAGCAGCGCGACTACCTGGTGGATGGGCAACTGCACCGCTGGGAAGGCCCGCTGGCCACGGTGCGCAGCCCGGTGTGGCTCAAGACCGACGACGGTGAGCAGCAGGTGATACTCGGCAGCGCCCCGCTGCTGGACGCCGATACCGCCCTCACCGCCCTGGACGCCGCCGTGCGTGCCTACGACAAGGGCCGCGGCGTGTGGCCGAACATGCGCGTGGCCGAGCGCATCCAGCATGTCGAGGCGTTCCTGGCCCGCATGCGCGAGCAGCGCGCGGTGGTGGTCAAGTGGCTGATGTGGGAAATCGGCAAGAACCTCAAGGACTCCGAGAAGGAGTTCGACCGCACCTGCGACTACATCGTCGAGACCATCGGCGCCCTCAAGGAACTCGACCGGCGCTCCAGTCGCTTCGAACTGGAGCAGGACACCCTCGGCCAGATCCGTCGCGCGCCCCTGGGCGTGGCGCTGTGCATGGGCCCCTACAACTACCCGCTCAACGAGACCTTCACCACCTTGATCCCGGCGCTGATCATGGGCAACACCGTGGTGTTCAAGCCGGCCAAGTTCGGCGTGCTGCTGATTCGCCCGTTGCTGGAGGCGTTTCGCGACAGCTTCCCGGCCGGGGTGATCAATGTCATCTACGGGCGTGGCCGCGAGACCGTCAGCGCGCTGATGGCCAGCGGCAAGGTCGACGTGTTCGCCTTCATCGGCACCAACAAGGCCGCCAGCGACCTGAAGAAGCTTCACCCGCGCCCGCACCGCCTGCGCGCCGCGCTGGGGCTGGACGCCAAGAACCCGGGCATCGTGCTGCCCGAGGTCGACCTGGACAACGCGGTCAACGAGGCGGTCACCGGCGCCCTCTCGTTCAACGGCCAGCGCTGCACGGCGCTGAAGATCCTGTTCGTGCACGAGCAGGTGGTGGACGCCTTTCTCGACAAGTTCCAGCGCAAGCTGGCCGACCTCAAGCCCGGCATGCCATGGGACCCGGGCGTCAGCCTGACCCCGTTGCCCGAAGCAGGCAAGGTCGACTACCTGGGCGGCCTGTTAACCGATGCAGTAGGCCACGGTGCCAAGGTGATCAACCAGGGCGGCGGCCAGAGCCGCGGTTCGTTCTTCTACCCGGCGCTGCTGTACCCGGTGAACCCACAGATGCGCGTGTACCACGAAGAGCAGTTCGGGCCGGTGATCCCGGTGGTGCCCTACCGCGACCTGCAGACAGTGATCGACTACGTGCTGGATTCGGATTTCGGTCAGCAGTTGAGCATTTTCGGCACCGATTCGGCCACCGTGGGCCGGCTGGTCGACACCTTCGCCAACCAGGTCGGGCGCATCAACCTCAACGCCCAGTGCCAGCGCGGGCCGGACACCTACCCCTTCAACGGGCGCAAGAACTCGGCCGAAGGAACCCTGTCGGTGCATGACGCATTGCGCGTGTTCTCGATCCGCACCCTGGTGGCCACCAAGTTCCAGGAGGCCAACAAGCAGCTGATCAGCCAGATCATCCGCAACCGCGAGTCGAGTTTCCTGACGACTGACTACATCTTCTGATTGCGTGGTGGGCAAAACGGTACAAGCATAGGGTTCGCGTCGGCTTGAACAGCTTCGCCGGCAAGGCCGGCTCCTACAGAGTTTCGGGCAGGAGCCGGCCTTGCCGGCCAAGAGGCCGGCACCCACAACCCGATTCTGCGTACCAATGGAGGAAAAAATGGCCACCCAACCCATCCCCGACGGTCAGCACAGCATCACCCCCTACCTGGGCATCAAGGACGCTGCCAGGGCCATCGACTTCTACAAGGCCGCCTTTGGCGCCACCGAAATGTTCCGCCTCGACGCCCCCGATGGCCGTATCGGCCATGCCGAGCTGAAAATCGGCGATTCCTCGCTGATGCTGGCCGACCCCTGCGACCAGGCCGGCGGGCTCACCAGCAGCCAATCCCTGCAGGGCAGCGCCATCGGCCTGCACCTGTACGTCGAAGATGTCGACGCTACCTTCGCCCAGGCGCTGAAGGCCGGCGCCACCCAGGTCAACGCCGTGCAGAACCAGTTCTACGGCGACCGCAGCGGCACCCTCAAGGACCCTTTCGGCAACCTCTGGTTCGTCGCCACCCACGTCGAAGACGTGTCGGTCGAGGAAATCCGCGCCCGCGCGGCAAAAATGTTCAGCCCGCAATGAACGTCACCTGCACGCGGCGATGGTCGCGTGCAGGGCTTTGAATTAAGGTGGCAGGCACAGGAAGGCTGGCCAGGATCGTCCATGCGAATCATCGAGAAAAACGCCGCGCTGGTGCGCACCCTTACCCCCGCCGAAGAGGAACTGCTGCGCGGGTTCGTGCTGGGCGCCCTGGAGGGCCCGCGGCTGCTGCAGGCCAACCAGCTGCTGATGAAGGTACGCGCCGCCGGGCAGTGGCTGGCCTGTGACTGCCAGCCCAAAAGCATGCCGGTACTCAACGTCAACCTCAACGGCAGCACCGGCACGTTGTTTCTCAAGAACAACCCCGGCACCGCCGAACATGCGCCGGGCTGTGCCTTCACCAAGGACGAACGCGACACCGACGCCAGCCACAACGAGGCCGACACCCCGCCGGCGGCCTGGCTGGCACCGGACGCGCCGTTGCGCCTGATCGGCGATTTCCAGCGTGCCGCTGCCGGCAGCGGCGAAGGCAGCGGCAGCGGCGACAGGCGCGAACAGCATCGCCTGCTCTCGCTGCTGCTGACCCTGATCGAAGCCAGCGGCCTGAACGTCTACGCCACCCACCTCAAAAAGGACCTGACTGCCCAGTTCGCCGAGCTGCGCAGCGTCGCCACCCGCTACCCGCTGATCGACCGCGTGCCCGCCAGCAACTACCTGGAAACCCGCCTGGACATGAAGCACATGATGATGCTCAAGGCACGTCTGCGCGACGCCACGGTGTTCGGCACACATCGGCGCCATGGCCTGCTGCTGGACTGCGTCAGCCAGATCAAGGCGCGCAAGGTGCTCACCGAGCGCAGCGAAGACGGGTTCGACTTCCAGGGCCACCACCTGCTGTGGGGCGGTAGCCGCACCCCCGGCCCACTGCTGGCGCTGGCCATCTATTCCCCCGCCACCGCCGGCAGCCACTTCTACGAGCTGATCCATGTGGCCAGCGTGCCGGTGCTGTCGCGCGCTCACCTGTTCCCGGTGTACCGCGACGAAGAGCGCGAACCGCTGAAGATGCTCGTCTCGCTGATCGACTGGATGGCCGGCAAGGGTGTGAAGGTGGTGATGCGCCGGCCGGTGATCGGCGGTCGGGTGATGGACGAACTGGTGCTCAGCTCCGACCAGGACAGGGTGCTGTCCGTGTCGCTGACCGAACAGCCGCTGGGCCCGGAGCCCGAAACGGAAAACTTCAGGCGCTTTGCCGATTTCAAAGGCCTGGACACCTTCCGCAAGTACGTGGCGGGCTTCTTCATGCGGGGTCGCGACTAGACCGTCCGTCGCTCACGCCGCACCCTCGGCGCATGACGACGGACCAATGTCAGGTAGCCCACATGAAAGGAGTTCGACCATGACCCGCACCCCGATCACCGCTCTGCTGTTCGCCGCGCTGCTGGGCGCCCAGGCCACCGTGGCCCTGGCCGCAGGTACCGGCCCGACCAACCCCGCCCCCGGCAACGGCGTGCCCAACTCCACCCTTCCTGGGGCCGGGGTGGATGTGCCGGCGCCGCCCAACGAGCCGTCGATGCCCAGCGGCACCGACCCACGTACCCAGGGCAACGACGACGGCCGCCAGGGCGGCATGAACACCGATGACACCCGTGGGCAGATGCCCGAGGGCACCGGTTCCGAGAGAAATGGCCACGAAGGCTCCGAAAGCAACAACAGCGGCGGTGTCAGCGGCCCGGCTGGCAGCTGACCGCTGCGCCCGCAAGCTGGCTCCTACCGGCGATACACACCCTGTAGGAGCCGGCCTTGCCGGCGAAGGCCCAAGCACTGCAACCGCTTGAGTGCCGCCCCTGCTGCCCCTATCATCCCCAGCCTCTTCCACCTGGGGCTCCCCGTGTCTGACCCTCGCCTGAAACGCCTTGGCGCTTGCCTGCTGGCAATCCTTGGCAGCGCCTACCTGGCGCAGAACATCGTGCCGTGGCGCCAATTGATGGCCGATGAACGCACCGGGCCGACCCAGACACGCCTGCTGCAATTGAGCGATGGCAGCCAGCTTGCGCTCAACCACGCCACCCATGTGGACATCCGCTTCACCGCGCAGCAACGACGCCTGGTGCTGCACGACGGCGAAGTGCTGGTGCAGGCCAGCAGCGACCCGCGCCCGCTGATCGTCGAAACCCCGAGCGGTGAAGTCCGCGCACAGTCCGGGACGTTCAGTGTCGATCATCTGCACAGGGGCTCCCAGGTCAACGCCTACGCGGCTGACGTACAGGTTCTGCCACGGCTGGGCACCCCCAGCCTGCTGCCCAGCGGCAGCGGGCTGTGGTTGCGCCGTGCCGGCAGCAGCTGGCAATGGCCAGCCCGGCCCAGCCGAATCAACACCCGGGCCTGGCCCGCCGGCAGCTAGCAGTCGAAGCGGTCCACCGCGCGGCGCCGCTCGTTGTCGTCGCGCATGTCGTAGTTGGCCGTGGTCTGGATGTTGCTGTGATGCGCCAGCTTCTGCGCTATCGACAGGTCGTGCTCCTCGATCACCCGGGTGATGAACGAACGGCGAAAATCGTGGGGCATGATCTTCACGCCCACCTGGGTACCGCGTTGGCGGGCGATGTAGTAGATCGCGTGCTTGGTGATGCGCTCGCGGGTGATATGGCTGCCGCGGCGGATGCGGTTGAACAGGAAGGTATCGTCGGCCTGGCCCTCGGGCAGCTGCGAGCGGCGAAACTCCAGCCAGGCATTGAGCTTGTCGAAGGCCCACACCGGGGCGTACTTGATCAGCTGCTTGTTGCCCTTGCCCAGCACCTGCAGGCTGCGCTCGGCAAAGTCGATCTGCCTGAGGTCGAGGTTGACCGACTCGCTCTTGCGCATGCCGGTGCCGTACAGCAAGGCGATCACCGCCGCGTCGCGCAGCCCCTGCGGGCGCGGGTCGGCAGCGCAGGCCTCCATCAGTTCGCGGATCAGCGTGCGCTTGAGGTTGCGCCCCACCGGCAGGCGCGTGCCCTGGGCGGCCTTGACCGTGCGCATGCGCAGCAGCTGGTCCTGGCTGATCAGGCCCAGGCGCCAGGCCTCGTTCATCACCCCGCGAATCGCGTTGACGTACAGCGACGTGGTGTTGGGCGCATAGCCGTCGGCGCGCAACGCCGCCACCAGCGCAGTGACATGCCCCGGTTCGAGCAAGTGCCAGGGCACCTCCTTGATGTCGATGTCCTCGAAGTCCAGACGGTCGGCGGCGTCCTGCAGGATGTACTTCATGGTCAACTGGCTCGACGGGGCCAGTCGGGCGAGGTATTGCAGCAGGGGGTTGTGGAGCGATGCGTGCAGTGAATCAGGCAAACCGTGGGGTTCCTCTAGCGCAGTAGGGCAAATTCAGCCGGGGATGATACCCCTAGTCCACCAGGTAAAGCTTGATGGTTTCCCGGGTCAGCGAGATCACCTCGTGGGTGTAGCCCTCGGCATCGCTGGTGCCGTATTCCAGATACCCGTCCTTGCGCTGGATCACGTAGGCCACGCGTGGCAGCGGCCTGCCGGTTTCGCTGTCGGTGATGGGCAGGCGTGCACTGTAGAGCGGCGCCTCGACCTGCCTGGCGAAGGGTGCCAGCGGCGTGGCGTCGTCCAGCGTCGGCGCGGCCCACACAAAGGGTGGTATGTACGGGCTGTAGTCGTGCTTGTTCACTTCGGCCAGCAGCACCGAAACCGGGATGCGCATCACCAGTGAAAAGTACGCGTGATACGGGAACGCGGTGATGTACAGCTTGCACGGGATTGTGGTTCTGTTCTCGAGCAGGCGCTGGATGGTTTCGCGGGTCAGTTCAGTGCTGCTGGAGCGGCTCGGCAGGGTCTTGTCGAAGCTCATCTGCGCCAGGTAGTTGAAACTGCCATCGGGCGCGCGGCTTTCGAACTCGGGCGAGCCGGACAGGTTGTAGGTGATCACGTGCTCGAGGTCGAAGTTCTCGTCGCCGTCCAGCGCGCACACCAGCCGCTCGCTGATCTGGCCATTGCCGGTGTGGCGTTCGAACAGGCTGAGCAGGTCTTCGTCGGCCTGAAAACGCAGGTCGTAGCGGTACGGGTTGTCGCTGAACGACACAAAGCGCAGGGGCAACGGGTCGATGCCGTGGTCCTTGACGCAGCCACTGCTCAACAGTGCACCGGCGGCCAGCGTGAAGCCGAGGGCGAAGCGGTGAAACACAGGCATGCACCCTTCTTCCATGAGTGTGGCGGGCGCGCAGGATGCCCTAGCAGGCACTCTGCGGCAAGTGTCACGGCGCTTTGTGCGATGCCTCGTGAACCGCTGGCGCAGCGTGACCAACTGGTGTATCAAGGCGCCCTCCCGCCCCATGGATGACACATGCGCCTGCTTCCACTGATCGTACTTGGCCTGCTGGCTGCCCAGCTCAGTGCCTGTTCACTGTTCATCCCGCGCGCCAAGGCCACGGTCGAACCGATTTCCCTGCAAAAGCAGCTCGACAGCAACCACAGTGTGTACACCCTGACCTTCGCGGCAGATGTGGATGTGCTCGACGCCTTCCGGGGCAAGACCAGCCAGTTGGGCACGCGCATCGAATGCTCGATCACCGAGGATGAGAACCTCGCCTATGACCACCGCATGACGTATTCGCTGATCGGTGAGATCGAACGCGATGACCGACCGCCCCGTGATGGCCTGTTCACCTCGAAACTGAGCTTTCAGAAAAAAGACCAGTACCGCGACCTGAGCGACGCAGCGGCCCTCGACATGCTGGCAAGAAAGCCGGTACTGCCATGCACCATGAAGGCGTCCGGCTTCTTTGTGGGCTACTACTATTCGAAGCCGTTCACCTTGCAGGCCAGCGACCTGATCCGACTGATCAAGGGGCCGGTGCCTTCGCAGCGCCTATTTCTCAAACACTACTGAAGAACGTGCGGCGCCCTTGAAAACAGGTGCTTGACCTCAACCTAACTTGAGGTTTTACCCTTGCGCCTCCCTTGAGTGGAGTCGCCCCATGAGCACCAGCCAACCCGCCGTATTTGTGTTGTCCAACCCCGAAGGCCTGTACGACCCCAGCGCCAATGCCTATTCACACGTGGCCGAGGTCAGCACCGCCGCCAAGCTGCTGTACATCGCCGGCCAGGGGGGTGAAGACCCTGCCGGTACGCTGTCGCCCGACTTTGCCGAACAGGCGAGCCAGGCACTGCTCAACCTGCGCACCGCGCTGGAATCAAGAGGTGCGAGCCTGGCCGATGTATTCAAGCTGACCCTGCTGATCGTGGACCATAGCGAAGCCAGGCTGGCGCTGTGGGTGGCGGCTGCGAACGCCGCCTGGGGCCAGCTCAGCAAACCGACCTGCACCCTGATACCCGTGCCGCGCCTGGCACTGGACGGCATGCAGATCGAAGTCGATGCCGTGGCGGCCCTGCCCGCCACGAGCTGATGGCCCCTAGCGCAGCGTGCACTGCGTCTGCACGATCGAGCGGTTGATGCGGTCCAGCTCGCTCTCGGCAACAACCCTGTTGTGGACGTTGAAGGCCATTTCATAGGCCTGGTTGGCAAACGCGGTGCAGTTGGGCCGCTCGAGAATCACCGCATCCATGCGCAACGCGTAGATGACCAGGGCGTCCGCCGACTGACCGGCGCGTTCGCGGTAGGCATAGCGTTGCTGGCGGGCCTGCTCGAAGTTGGCCTGCACTGCCTTTTCATAGTTGGCCTTTTGCGTGCGCTGCACAGTGGCCACCGGCACAGTGAGCAATTGATACACCGCCTGCTCGTAGGTCTTGGGGAAGCGGACTTCGTTGGTTTCGTGCAGCAACGTCTGGTTCATCACGTACAAGGTGGTGGTCGGACAGTAGTCGAAGCGCCCGCAGTCCTTGCTTGCGTTGGCTTGCAGGGCATCTGGCTGAAACCGCTGCGCCGACCAGCCCAGGGCCAGGTTGTACTGCTTGAGCGCCGTGTAATCGGCCTTCAACGCCTTGTTGAACGCCGCGAAGCACGCCGTGGTCTGCGCCGTCTGCGCATCGCCACAGCCTTTCACGCCAGAGATGTCGTCCAGCGAGTCGCCGCTGTAGTCGAGGGTCAGCGCTGGCCGTGCAGGCGTTGTCGACACCGCCACACCCTGGGTCTTGAGTGCACTGTAGCGGGCCGTCATTGCTTGCAACCTGGCACCGTCGGCTTTCTGCACGGCGGCGATTTCCAGCAGTTGCTTGACCGCGTCGAGGTCCTGGGGCTTGAGGTCCTTGTTGCCGGTCAGTGCCTCCAGCAGGTCCAGCGTGGCATTGGCATCACCGGCCTCGGAGTCCATGCGCAGCGCGCTCAAGGTCGACGCATAGCGGCTCTGTGGCACGAACTCGCCAAGGTTCATTTCTTCAAGGCTTGCGTACTTGAGCGGCTGTGCAATCTGCTGGCTCATGTCCTGGGCACACGCCAGCGAGGCGTACAGCAGGGTGATGGCAAGGGTAAGGCTGGTCTTCATGGACGTCCTGACAAGGCAACGCCACCGCAATGGTCGCGGTGGCCCACACCTGCATCGGCACGGCTGGCGCTTCCTTTAACTCAGTACACGGCCCCCACCGGGTACACGAATGCATTCACGTCATAGAAGGGCGTGCGCTGGTAAAACCAGTGCAGGCGCGCACTCGGGCTGTCGGCGAACGCCTTGTCGTTCTTGAGGCGGGCTTCGAACTCGGCCTTGAGTGCCGGGCTCGCGGCCAGCATCTTGCGCGCCATCGGCTCCATCACGTATTCCTCTGGCTCCTCCGCCGCCACCAGGGTCGCGTTGAAGAAACCCCAGGCCCAGAACGAGTCGGGGCTTTGCGGGTGCAACAGGTTGATCGCCAGCACGCCCAGCGGCTGGTCGACGTCGATCAGCACCGAACCCGCCGCAAAGGTCTGCATACGCTCCAGCGGGTTGGCCACGCCACTGACCAGCAGATGCCCTTCATAGCCCGGAATCTCGTTGGCTGCCGCACGGTCCGGCTCGAAGCCACCGGCCACCTTCACCTCATCCATGCGGTACAGCGTCACCGCCATCGCCGTGGGCTGCTCGAGGGTGCGCATGCGGATGCCATGCGCCTTGAGCCGCGCGATCACCTCGGCCCACTGCGCCGGCACCACGTACTGGCGTGGGCGCTTGACCACCAGGTCGGGCTCGGTGTTGCCAGTGACCGGCACCGTCAGCGGCTTGGGCACGTTGCTCCACACGATCGTCCTGGCACCGGTGATCGGCGACTGTTCGTAGCGGTAGTCGCCCACCTTGAAGTCCATCTGCTCCTCCTTGCCCGGCTTCCAGGTCAGCACCACCTCGCGCTGGGCCGCGAGCCGGGCACGGTCACTGGCAATGGCCTGCTGCAGCGAAGCGGCCTGCTCGCCGAGCACCTGGAACATCGTCTTGAGCATCACGTAGTTGCCCAGCACCTGGGTCTGGTACGGGTGCAGTGCATGCTGCTCGATCAGAATCGACGGCACGTTGCGGATATCGCCGTACTGGTTGGAGAAGCGCGCCAGGTCGGTGCGGTACGGGTAGTAGCCCTGGGTCGGGTCCTGGTTGTCGTTCATGCTGATGCACTCGTGCACCACATGCCCCTCGCCCTCCAGCGCCTGGTACACCGGCGCACGCATCACCGTGTCCATCCACGCGCTGCTGGCCGGCGACCAGCCATTGCCGTTATGGCAATACGAGCTGTCGTAGGGGTACATCGCGCCATCGGTGGAGTGGGTGTCGGCGAAGAAGCTCAGCTCGTAGGTGTTGAACACCCAGGCCACGTTGCGGATCTCGGCGCTGTCGAGCTTGGTGAAATCGCGGTTCAGGTTGAGGTTGCGCCCGTTCACGCGCCAGCCACTCTGGCGGGGGCCGTTCTGGTTGATTCGGCCATAGGCGCTGCGACGGATATCGCCGTCCACGTTGACACTGGGGATGAACAGGATGTTGACCTTCTGCAGCAGGCCGGCCAGCGGCTTGCTGCCGGTGGTCATGTCGCGCAGCAGCATGAACATCGCGTCCTTGCCGTTGGACTCGCCGGGGTGGATACCGGCCTCGATAAAGAGCGTCGGCTTGCCGGAACGCTTGAGCGCGGCGGGTGACTTGTCGGCCTCCAGCGAGGCCACCACCAGCAGCATCGGGTGGCCCTCGGCGCTTTTCTCCGGCAGCTCGCTGAGCACGATGGCGCCATTGGCGGCGGATGCCAGTTGCTGAAGGTGATCGCGGGTTTGCGCGTAGGTGCTGGTGTCGGCAAAGCCGGTGGCTTCGGCCACGGTGGTCAGGGGATTGCCGGCGGGCGCGATATAGCGGGTACTGGTGAGGGTCTGCTCGAACATTGCCGGCAGAACGCGTTGCTTGGCGGCCTCGGGGTAGCCGCTGTCATCGATATAGGCCGGGGCGCCGGGCAAGGCCGCAAGGGCGGGCAGGCTGCCGAGCAGCAGCAAGGTGGCCAGCAGGGGCTGCGGGTGCAGGTCGTTCATGATGGGTCCTTATCATGCGTAAGCAGGCAACCTTAGCTGATAAGGGGCAATGTCACCGCGATGGGATGCCGGCGAAGCGCCGCGCGAGCGGCGCTCGGTGCCGGGAGCGCCGTTGCGCCACGCCGTTCTACCGCGCCGCCAACCCCATCTGCCAGAAATCCGCCTCCAGCCGCGACGCCTGGGCAAAGATCGCCACCAGCTCGGTGAAGCGCTGCTCGGTCATGCTGCGCGCCGCCAGTTCGTCCAGGTGCAGGCGCGCTGCAGCAGCCACGCCCTGATACCCCTCCCCGGCATACTCGCCAATCCACTCGCGGTACGGATGATCACCCAGCGCCGCCACCCCGTCGGGGCTCAGCGCCCGGCCGATCTCGGCGTAGCCGATCACACAGGGCGACAGCGCCACATGCAGGTCCAGCAAGTCGCCCGCCGCGCCGCAATCGAGCACGAAGCGCGTATAGGCCACGGTGGCCTGGTGCTCCGGCGCGGCCTCGATGTCAGCCTTGGACAAGCCCCAGCGCGCGCACAGGCGTACATGCAGGTCGGTCTCGTCCAGAATCGCCGCAAGCCCCGCCTGGGCGGCACGGATGTCCGAAGGCCGGCGGCTCTTGTACGCGGCCAGCGCCCAGGCCCGCGCGAACTGGATCAGGAACAGGTAATCCTGCACCAGGTAGGTACGAAACGCCGTTTCGGGCAAGCTGCCCTGGCCCATCTGGCGCACGAAGCTGTGGTCCACGTAACTGGCCCACTCGGTCGGTGCAGCAGCTTTCAAACGGTCGAAAATATCCATCCTTCACTCCCCCTGTGGGTACACGGCATCGAAAAACTCAAGCTCCAGCGCCACGGCACGCAAGAAGAAATCGGTGCTCAGCGCCTCTTCCTGGGGGCCCACACGGTCGAGTTCGGCACCCAGGAACGCAACGAAGTCGGCGAAGGCCGGGTTGTCGTGCAAGGTGATCCACTCGGCGTGCACGAAGTTGTCCGGCAGCGGCCTGGGCGCCTTGAGCGCCCAGTCCAGGTACAGGCCCTCGGCCACGTTGAGCACCGCCAGCACCGCCGCATAGGATCGGGTGGCCGCCGCCTGGCGCATGATCGCCTTGAAGCCGGCCGTGGGCTGTGTGTCGGCCGGCGCGGTGCGTTGCGCCTCGCTCACGCCCAGTGCCTCAAAGGCGCGCAGGAAATAGGTGTTTTCATCGCTGGCGATCATGCCGGCGAAACGCGCCAGGCGCAGGCGCGCATCGAAGGTGTCGGCGGTGGCAATGGCCGCGCCGAGCAGGGTCAGGAAGCTGTCGATGAAGCGATGGTCCTGCACCAGGTAACGCACCATCACCGGGTCCGGCAGGCTGCCGTCGCACAGCTGGGTGACGAAACGGTGGCCGACGGCGGCCGACCAGGTGGGTTCGCTTTGTTTGCGCAGGTGTTCGGTGAAACGTGGGGCAGTCATGTAGCGGCCTCGCAGTGAGACCGGCAAAGAAGGCAGGCGCTAGATCCCATCCCTTCGCCGGCATGATCCGGATCAGGTTCGAAGGGTCACCGCGCTGCAGATGCCAGCGGTTTCTCAGCCCGTTGCCGGGGCTCCCCTTGGTGCGCACACTGTATACAACCGTGGGCTTGAAGTGTCCAGCCTGGCCGCTTCGCCGGCAAGGCCGGCTCCTACAGTCAGCGCAGGGCCCGTAGGAGCCGGCGTTGCCGGCGAAGCCTTCAACCCAGACGCGGCCTGAGCATGCCCCGCTCGACAATGAACCCGATCACCGCCTGCAAGCCCTGCCCCGTCTTCAGGTTGCTGAACGTCCACGGCCGCTCGGGCCGCATGCGCCGGGTGTCCTTTTCCATCACCTCCAGCGACGCGCCCACATAGGGCGCCAGGTCGATCTTGTTGATCACCAGAAAATCCGACTTGGTGATCCCCGGCCCGCCCTTGCGCGGGATCTTCTCGCCCTCGGCCACGTCGATCACGTAGATCGTCAGGTCGGCCAGCTCCGGGCTGAAGGTGGCACTCAGGTTGTCACCGCCACTCTCGACGAAGATCACTTCCAGGTTGCCGAACTTGCGCGCCAGATCCTCCACCGCCGCCAGGTTCATCGAGGCATCTTCACGGATCGCGGTATGCGGGCAGCCGCCGGTCTCCACGCCGACGATGCGCTCGGGTTCGAGCGCGCCGGCTTCGGTAAGGATGCGCTGGTCTTCCTTGGTGTAGATGTCGTTGGTGACCACGGCGATCTGGTAGTCATCGCGCATGGCCTTGCACAGCGCTTCGAGCAGCGCGGTCTTGCCGGAGCCGACCGGGCCGCCGACACCGACGCGCAGGGGTTGCTGGTAGCTTTGCATGGCAGTTTCCTCAGGATCGGAACAATCGGGTGTATTGGGTTTCATGGCGGGCAGAGGCAATCGCCAGCAACGGCAGGCCGCCGCCCAGGTGTTCATCAGGTACGTCCAGCGCCCACTCCAGTACCGCAGGCAGCTCCTCGCACAACTCGCGCAGCAGGGTCTGGGCTGCCTGCTGACCGAACGGCACCAGCTTGACCCCGGCCATCACCGCCCCTTCCAGCCAGGCAAAGCCATGCCCCAGGGCCAGCTCACGCAGCGGGATCTGCCAGTGCACGGCCAGCCAGGCCATGCCGCCCAGCTGGCTCAGCTCGACGCTGCTGCGCCAGGCCGGCGCCTGACACAGCTGCCAGCCATCGAGCAGGCGCGCCAGGGCCTTGCCACGCTGGCGTTCCTCCAGGCGCAGCTCGGCGGTTTCGCGGTTGGCCAGCAAAAAGCTGCTCCAGTGGGCGAACGCATCGGCATCTTGCGCGCGGCACGCGCTGTACAGCCGTTGCAGCAGCGGCCAGTCGAGGTGGCCGAGGGTGTCGTGC
>NZ_JAFKEC010000046.1 GCF_017848315.1 Pseudomonas palmensis | reverse complement strand
GGCGCACGCCTTCGCGCTCAAAAAGTACTTCGAGGGGATCGAATCCTGCTCGAGCACTTGCGACAACGAACACACGGCGGCGTCGTTGGGCCAGGCCGAAATATTGGGCATCCAGAACCCGCCATGCAACTGTTCGCGTGGGTCCATACACACAACCAGAGTCCTTCCATTTACCCCCTGGCGGTTGGAGTTCTTCGGATTCGCCCACCAGGGCGCCGAGGAAGCAGCCAAACGCATTGCCTTTGTCTGAGAGGACGCCGGGGACGTTTTCCCAGAGACAGGCAGCCTCGGGCTCGCCTCGCAGGGTTCGAACATGGTCAATTGCATCGAGGAGCTCCACGTATTTGATTGTGAGGGCGCCGCGGGGATCGGCCAGGCCTTCGCGCATGCCGGCCACGCTGAATGCCTGGCAGGGCGTGCCGCCGACCAGAGCATCGGGCGCCGGAATCGTGCCGGACAGCACCATGGCTGCCAGGCGGGTCATGTCGCCGTGGTTCGGTGTGTCAGGGTAGTGGTGAGCCAGCACCGCGCTGGGGAATGGCTCGATCTCGGCGTACCAGGACGCTTTCCAGCCCAGCGGGTGCCAGGCCACGGTCGCAGCTTCAATTCCGCTGCAGACGCTTCCGTAGGTGATGGGCATCGGTGATCCTCGCCGGGGAGGCGTTATCGTTGAATAGGGGAAGGCGCTGGCGGGCAACGCGGGTCAGGCGTTGGCGAGCAACAGCAGGCCGGTGTCGTCCGGGTCGTCGCCGAGCATCAGGTCCGGCGCGCGCAGCTCTCGTCCAATGCGGAACTGGTCGAGTCGGCGCGCCACAAAATCAGACACCACGATTTCGTGGCGCGGCGCACTGAGGAAGTGGCGGGCCGCTTCAGGCCCTAATTCATGGATGCGGTGGATCAGCAGGGTCATGGCCTCGCC
Organism: Pseudomonas palmensis; assembly: GCF_017848315.1. Taxonomy (GTDB): domain Bacteria; phylum Pseudomonadota; class Gammaproteobacteria; order Pseudomonadales; family Pseudomonadaceae; genus Aquipseudomonas; species Aquipseudomonas palmensis. The sequence continues at coordinate 42,934 of NZ_JAFKEC010000046.1, read as the reverse complement.
GTTTTCCTCGACCTCGGCCCACTCCATGATCTCGGCCAGGGCCTGGCGGGTGCCTGGGCGGGCCTTCATGCGCAGGTCTTCTTCCTGCAGGCGCCCGGCCTTGGCCCTGCGCTTCTCGTCACGCTGCTGCTGCGTCAGGGCCATCGTCGCCTCCATTGCGCAAGAAGGTGGCGCCCGGCCCGATGTCGAGCAGATCGCACACCCGGTTGATGATCTTGAGCGCGGCGTCGAGCACCTTGGCGTCGTCATCCTCGCGGGCCAGGCGCTTCATGTTTGGCTGGTGCTCGAGGCAAACCTTGTCGACCAGGCGCCGGGCCAGCCTGCGCAGGTGATCGGCGCTGTCGTGCTCCCGCAGGCTCAGCGCGAAGGCCAGGGCCACATCATCGGGCCGGTACTGGCCGCCGCTGCGGGTGTTGTACAGCTTCTTGACCGGGCGATTCATCCAGGCCGGCAGGGTTACCACTCCAGAGGGTGCTTTCTGCATGTCTATGCTCCGTTAGGCCGCTGGGCGGCAGGTGGAACTGTTCTTGCCGCCGGCGCTGGCGGACAAGCGCGCTGATCCTCTTCAAGTGCGCTCACCGCGCTTCGGGAAGTCGATCTGGTATGCCGTGATAATGCGGACCAGAACGCTGTTGCCGATTCCAATGTGCTTTTCGACTTGGTGCCTGCTTAAGCCAACGTCTCGCAAGGCGATGATCCGCTCTGCCAGCTTTGCGTCGGCGGCCTCGTCGGTGTATGGCGTCTTCCGCCGCCCCTGGCATCCGGCGACGAATGTGAAGCCCTCGCGCTGAGACATTGTCCAAAGCGTGTTTTGCGGTATGCCCAGGGCCTTAGATACCTCTCGGCAAGTCATGGTTTTCGCCATTTCCGCAATCACAGCTGCGCGCTCCTTTGAGCGCTGCTGTCGTGCGCCCTGCTGTACACCCTTGGGGATCTTGCAAGTCGACTCAGGGTGCTTGCGGAATGGAAGAGGCTTGTAGGTGAAGCCAGCAATCTCGACCACCCGGCCGCCAGATGCGAAGAAGGCAGCCTTAGCTGCCTCCAGTTCTGCCTGGCGCTGGGCGCCGGCGATGATTTGATTGTCGGTCATGGCATCCTCACTTGATCCGGATGGAGCTCTCGCCGCGCTCAAGGTGAGCCCAGGGCGCGTCAGGGATCAGTTCGTGTTCGCAGTCTTCGCCAGCGGCTATGCGCTTGCGCACTGCTTCGTTGTGCTCGCGGTCAGCCTTGAGCTTGGCGGCGATCGCCTTTTTGTCTGGGTCCTGGGTTACCGCCACGCGGACCAGATCGATCGGTACGTCTTCCAGGTTGTCTACAATCACCTTCTCTGGCGCGGCGGCCAGGGTGATAGTGAACAGTGGGCGCTTGATCGACTTGAGGTTGGCTGCCTCCATGTTGCGGCGCAGGTAGTCGCCGATCTGCGTTACCGCGTTCTTCTTGACGCGCTTGAGCTCGTTCAGCCGCTCGATTTCGGCGTCGATCGCCAGTACCTCGCCGTCGATGTTCCGGCGCAGCATGACGATGTTGTCGGCCTTGTCGCCGAACTCGCCCGCGATGCCATCCATGGTGTCCTGGATGGCCTGCTTGAGGCCTTCATCGTCGGTGTCGGCCATGGCGGCCAACTCCATCATCTGCTTGGTAAGCGGGTAGAGGCTGCTCATGCGGCGGTCTCCTGGGCGAATTTGGGAGAGAGGTCGGCAAGCTCTTTGGCCACGCGCTGAACGCCGGCGGGGTCATTGCGAGCACCAAGCCTACGAACTGCGGCGTCATGAATCTTCTTCAGCTCACGGAAGCTCTGAGCGCCCTTCATCGCATCAACTGTTCCCTTGATGAAGGCCAAGCGCTCCTGTTTCTGGCGCTCGATCTCAGCCTCTTTGTCCTCGGCCTGCTCGATAGCCTGCTCGGCCTCCAGCTGCTGCCGGTAGTTCACGTCGTCGAACATGCCCAGGAATACGTCGGCGCTGAAGCCAAGCATGGAAAGTGCCTTCTTGATGGCGTCGGTCAGCGACTTCTTCGGCGCCTCGCCATCGGTCGTTGTGCCGTACTTGGACTTGTAGAGGTACTGGGTGCAGCCGTACTGCTCGATCTCGCCGCGCTGGCCGTCCAGAACGAACCAGAAGGTGATCTTGATGGTGTGGTTGAGCTCGTGACCCAGGCTGATGCGCTTGTCGCCTTCACCGCTGAACATCTCGGCGCCCTTGTCGAAGCGCTCCTCAACCACGTTCCAGCCGAAGCCGATGCCGGCCGGGCCGAAGACCTCGGTGGCCTTCATGATCATCGCCGTGCCATTGAGGCTGGTGATCTGCTGGCCGCCGACCTTGGCGTCTTTGGTGAACCTGGTGTCGGTCTTGTCGACCTGCGCCCAGATGCGCATGTTGGATTCGGACATTGGTGCACCTCGCGCCAGGCCGGCGCCGTCAGTTGGAATAGGGAAATGCCAGGTCACCCAGATTGGAGGTACGCTCCAGGACCTGGCTGCGGTGGATGGTTGCGCGCTCTCGCCGCTTACGCTCCCGGAGGGGTACGGTTATCCCCGATGGGGGCCCGCCGTGCGCCGGGTGTGAATTCAGGAAGTGAGGGTGCCGGCCAGGGCGCTTGCGAGCATCCAGGCAGTGCAGATGAAGAGGGTGGTGAAGCTTCCGCGCCAGAAGGCGAAGCGGCGGGCGCGCTGGTAGCTGGTCATTTCAGCTCTCTCCAGCCCAATACGCCGCCGATGAAAATGCCGTCATGGGTGGCCCATCGCCCTTCATAGGAGTGGAATCGACAGTTCCATCGAACGCGTGAGCCGTTATCGAGCTCACGCAATACTTGGACCTCTCGGTCGCTATCAGGAACTCCTGACTTCCAGCCAACCACCCTCATGCCCGCACCTCATACCCAACTGTCCACTCGCCGCAGATGCAGGCCCGGCACTTCCAGGCAGCGGGATTCTCAATACTGGCCAGCGCCGCCTCATTCACCGCGGCGGCGAACGTCGGGCCCGTGAACAGCATCAGAACCCGGTCGGCCGGCATAGCCTGGGCCTCGGGCAGTTCGGCGACCTGCTCGTCAATGAGCGTCTTCACGACTGGTGTGGTCATGCAGCCTCCTTGCGCCCATCAACAACCCTGTTGAGGCGCCCGCAGTAGTGGTTGAACTCTTCGATGGTGATGCGCTGATCCGCCATCATTTCGGTGAGCTGCCGCTGGAGCATGACGCTCCAACTGAGCGGGGTGCCTGGATGCGCCATTGCATCCAGTTCCTGGTCGATCAGGATGTGCGGGCTCATAGCTCGGCATCCTCTTGCTGGGCGATCAGTGCGTCGTCGGCCAGCGGCTCAAGGAACTCTGCCGCAATATCGATGAGACGCCGATCCGGCTTGTCTTCGCCCAGCAGGCTCGCTGCTGTGGTCCTGCAGGGCTCGCCAAAGGCCGCTTGGATGACGATCTCGGCCAGCCAGTCGCCTTTGTCCTCACCGTCCTCCCAGCGCTTCAGCAGGAGCATCTGGATGTGGGTCTTGAACTCAGCGAAGGTGACGATGCGCGGTGCACGCAGGCGGCGCTGCACTTTGATGTCGCAGCCTCGGGCCAGCCGCTCCCCGGCTTCTTCCTGCCAGGCCAAGCGCGCATCCGCCAGAGCATCGATCACTGGAGGCGGCTGCCGGTTGTCGTACTCAAACTGTGCTGCTCGAAGTGCGCCCATGGTCGCCTCCAGGTGGTGGGTTACTCGGTGGGTGGGGAAGGGAGAGGCTGCCAGTGCGTGATGTTGCTGGTCGGTGTTTCCTCGCCATCAAACCACTCGACAGAGGTGCTAAAAACGCCACCATTCGAGAAAACGATCACCTCGACCGAGCGATTCAGCGGCGGGATGACCCTTCCACCTACTTCGCATGGCGCCTCAAGCCTTTCAGCCAATGGCGACAGCCTGTCGCTGCACTTGATCCAGCCGCTCATGGTTTCACACGGGCGGCGAGCGCGATGCCGCCTGGAGAATTTGGCAGCGGAGTTGCCCAGTTCTTTTCGAAGTCGGACATGGCGGCTCCCGGCGAATCGCCGAACCCGGCTACACCGCTTTGCAGGTCTTCACCGTACAGCGCGCACCATTGGTTCCCGTCGATGCTCAGGGTTGGGCGGTAAAGCACCGAAGGGCTGCTGGCGTTTTCGGCGATGGCGTGAAAGCAGAGCATCGCGTTGTGCTCAATGGCACTGCATGCCATGAGGCTGTGTTCGTCTTTCATGAGTGATCCTCGGCAACCGCATTGGCCAGGAGCCAGGCGCGGGTGACCAAACCCACCGTCAAAGGTGGCCTGGCGCCTGCCAATGCGGTCGTATGTGAAGGGAAGGGGATGCAGAGGCCGGACGCTATCCGGGTAGCTGGCTTGGCGTGGACCCATCCAGCGGCGCAATTCGTTTACCCCCAGTGCGAGGGAAGGGACGTCCACAGGTGCTTCGGTAACCGCGCCCGGAGCTGGGCGCTTCTCTGCATCGGGGTGTGATCTGGCCGGCGCTGATCTCCGGCTTGGCTATTAGCGGCCTCAGTGACACCGGGGTTTCACCGGGGCGAAGGTTTCAGCCGCTTATTGTCGGACTCGCCATGGCCATCTGGGCGCTTACTCACTTTGCCGGCCATGATTCCCGCGATCCACCAGGTCTTACACTCGCGCATCAGCCTGCGCATTCAGATCACACTCCGATGCAGCCTGCATGGGGAGCAGGGCATCGGGCCGTCTTTCCGGCTGTCAGGGAATCAGGCCGGGCTGAGCTGTGTAGCTCGCGGCCAGTACAGCCTGGGCTTAGCCTTGCCCGTTGTGCCCTGTGGCACTTCAACGACGTAGCTTTCGTGGTCACGGGGCCAGCCAGATCCAGCAACCTTTGGACTTTCACCGGCCTTGACGACCTTCACCACTATCCCCGTCTTCTCTTTCCAGCTACCGCCAGCGGAGCTGAGCCAGGTCACCCTGTCGCCTTTCTTGAACTGCATCGTCTTGCCCTCCAGGGCGGTTGATTTCCCGTCTGGCCCTGTCGCCAAGGCCAGCCAGTGAAATCAGGCGGCGCGCACCTTGCTGGCGCGCGCCTTTTTCTCCACACCGTCCACGTCCACCACCAGGTACTCACCACCGCCCCGGCCATGGCCCAGGTTCTTGGTGCCCACGTACTTGCCCGGGATTTCGGTACCGCGAGGGTTAGTGAAGATGACGGCCTGGCCTTTCGTGAATCCGCTCATGAGAGCTCCTTTCTGTTGGGGTGATTTCCCTGATGCCCCTCGCAAGAAGGGCATCGAGGAAATCTGCCGCGACCCGCTACTGGCGTCGGTCGCTGGCTCAAATCGTCCTTGCTGGTTACTCACCGCGCCGCCGATATCCGGTGGGCGCCGCTCGTTTCCTCCCTACTACCGCCGGGGAAGGCGGGGCGCATTGCTTGCCAGGTCATTCACTCGGTTCAGGCATTTCGCCTTCGTCAGCCGTACAGGGTTCTCCCTGTCGTGGGCAGCCTTTCGGGGCTGTCTGATCGCCGGTCGCCGGTAGAGGCAATGCGGTCTGTTGGTTGTTGCGCTGGTTTTTAAAGAGCGGGTGAGGCTTGAGGGCCTCCCGAGTGGCTGTGTAGCGCCTCGATGGATAGAACGATAAGCCAATGCCTAATTCTTGTAAATAGGTAATGCCTAACTTTTTTCATGAGTGCCTAATTCGCTCTCCGGGCTTGCATCGTTCGATGGCTCGGGTAAGCTCTGCCTAATACTGGATGGATGTACAGTTAACGGAGGAAGGTATGGCCAAGCAGAAGAAGTCGACCCCGCAACCTCGCCAAGAGATGACCGCCCTTGAGCGGCTGGGCCTGCGGGTGTCGTCGATGATCAATCACCCGATAGCGCAGTCGCAGCGCTGGGTGACGATCCATCGCCTGGACACGGATGGAGAAATGGAGTGGGAGGAGGTGATGGGGCTGATTGCCGACACGCCGGAACTAGACCTGACGTTCAACGATGACTCGAGCGTGACAGTCAGATGGGAACTGCAGAGCACCGACGATCGTGACGACTTGGTCGTGGAGAGTGATTCGGAGGAAGAGAAGCTTGAAGAGGCGCCTTTCTGACAGGTATGAAAAAGCCCGCTCAAATGCGGGCTCTCAGCTTAAATTACTAGTCTTTCAGCTTGTCAGGGCAACCACTCGTTTCCCGAGCTCCTCAAATACTTCATCAAAGCGATCTCGGCTTTCGATCATTGTTAACTCGGCATGCCCAAAAACTTTGCCTACAGTCTTAATCTCTTCATCCGTTAGCGCAAAAACTGGTTTGGACAATTGCTGGCTGATAGCAATTAGCGAGTTGAAGTCTGGAATGTGAGCTAGATCGTAAGCGCTCAAGCCGGTACCGTCCAATTGCTTTTGAATTGACGCTTTAGGAATGATGCAGTCAATTTTTTCAAGCGTTGGGGCCAGTTTTATATCGATGGCGTTCCGTATTTTATTAATCCAAGCATCGAATGATTTGGCCGGTTTATCATTCCGTGGACGGTAGCGCTGCTGTATTGCGCCCATGAATTTTGGCTTGTTCTTGATTGGAAATGATTTGCTGTCGAAGCCGTTATCTTCTTTGAAGCGAGTAATTTCTCTATGCCATTTTTTGATATTTTTTTCGAGTGAGCCTATGGCTTGGAGGCAGAAATAGTCTGGCGATGCGGGGACTATAAAATAATCGCTAGACATTAAAATTACTTCGTTCAATCCTCCAACGTTCGGGCTTAAATCATAAAGGACGTAATCTGCTCCGGAGGATTTCGCAATTTCTTGCAGCACCAACGGGAGGTTTCCTGGGATATTGCGAGTTGCTGGAATTCCGGATGCGATTTTTAGCGAAACACTAATTTGCGCGTCAAGGTCTGCAACATCTAGGTGGCCGGGCAGCAACATTAGATTCGGGTGGCCAGTAGGGGTTAGCTGCCCTTTATCGTTTTTGATAAATTCTGCTGGTGATATCCCGTTAATTAAAGCCTCTACAATTGGTTGCATCGTGAGGTTAGAGCGGCTCTCGTAAAAAGCCTCCATTTCGTCATCATTGATGGACGTGTATCCCATTACCAGTCCAGTAAGATTGCTCTGGGAGTCTAAGTCAATGATGAGCACCTTGTGGCCGAGCCTTGCTAAACTCCATCCAAGGTTAAAGGTGGTTGTTGTCTTGCTGACGCCGCCTTTGTGATTGAAGAGACAAATTGATTTGGTTGCCATATTTTGCTCGAAAAATTTATGTTAATTTAAAATATGTTTGGCAGCAGCATGTATTGATCTGTTTCAATATCTAGAATTCACGTCGCCCGGATTAGTTTCGAGATGGCAACTGCCTTAGTATAGGAGCATCCATGCTAATTGGTGTATAGAAACATCGTCTCAGCCATCGCTTGGTGAGGAGCATCACTACACCAAATGCGCATTCCATACCAGCAGCACACGGGCCTGGATGTAGGTCATGTCCCGGCGGATCAGTCGATCCTTGTGCCGCGGGTTGTCCGAAATCATCTCGAAGTGCTGCTCATCGGCCACCTGCAGGCGCTTGATGTAGAGCAGGTCATCCCAGACGAAGAGGTACACCCCATCGCCCACGAAGTCGCGGACGTTGATATTCACGATCAGCGGGTCGCGATGCTTGATGGTGGGCTCCATCGACTGCCCCCAGCCGGTGACCACTTTCAGGTGGTAGTGCTCTTCGAACTCAACGCCGATTTCCCGCAGGTGACTCGGGCTAACGCGAATGTCCTTGAGCATCTCGGGGTAATCGTGCGGGATCTGGCCGCCACCCATTGCTGCGCGAATATCGTAGTGGGCTATCCGAACCTCGTCGCCGACCAGTCCAGGCCGGGAGAAATCCGCTGTAATCACATTTCCCTCATCGGTCGCTTCGGCGGCTGCGATCAACTGCGCGCGCGCCGAATCCGACAAGTTCTTGCCTTGTTTGGCGAGCATGGCGCGAACCATATCGGCAGCTGAGGTTGGCGCCGGCTCTGCAGCAGGCTCAGAAGTGACGTCCTGGATGCTCTCGTAGGAGAAGCCAGGGCGAAGCCCCCAGTGTTCAGGGCCAACCACGTCAGAAAAGTAAGCGATCACGTCCATCAGCTTGGACTTGTCGATCCGGCCGTTTTTCACCCAGCCCTGCACCGACGGAGGCTTCACCTGGAAGTCGTCTGCGAGCTGTTTCTTGGATACGCCCTTGGCGATCCGCGCAGCATCAATGGCTGCACCTAGTTCTGGTCCGGTAAGCATTGCCTAATTAGGCCTATCGCCAGCGCGGTTAGGCAATGGCTTGTGCGGAATAAGGTAATGCCTTATATTCATCGGTAAATCTCCAGGAGAGAACTCATGAAATCAGCAGAAGCAGCCAAAGAAGCATCCCGCGTGCTGGGCAGCCAGGCGGAATTGGCGCGCCGGCTGAATGTTGCGGCACCCACCGTCAATCAATGGTGTTCAGGAGAGCGCACGGTCCCAGCCAAGCGCGCATTACAGATTGAGGCGCTTACGAATGGCGTCGTGAATCGTGCCGATCTGTGCCCTTCGTTCCCGTGGGGCCAGATCGACAGCAACCCGACCCACGCGCTTTCCGCCGCTTAACCACTTTCAACCACAAAGGAACCCACCGTGTCGTACTTCGACCCCGACCACCTGCACAACAAGCCCACCAAGGTTCGCTTGGATGAGGCTGCCGACGATCTGCTGTCGGCGATGGCTCGCTTCAAGCGCACGCAGAAGGCAGTGCTCGCCAGGGAAATTCTGGAGCGCGGTCTCGACCAGATGATGCAAGAGCTTAACGCGAAGACTGACGTGGCCTGAAGTGGCCGAGGAGGCCCTGTGCCAGAAAGCAAAGAGCTGGAGATCCAGCTCGACGGGAAGGGCAATTCGGATCTGGCGTATCTCGCCAGGCAGAAGGGCTTAACCCCTGAGCAACTGGCGGCACAAATCATCAATGAGGCTCTCGACCGAATGACGAGAACGGAGCCTGGCCGAAGCAACGTTCGGTCGTTTCGCAAGGGCTTATAAGCCCCTGAGGGACTCATGAGGAACTGCCGTTGAAAACAACAGCACCCAAACCGCAGACGCAAAAAAGCCGGTGGCTAGACCGGCTTCTTGTACTGCATTCATAACGCTTGTGTGAGGTCATCATATATGAACCAGACCATCCAAAGCAATACCGTGGCCCTCGCGCCACAAAATGCGAACCACGATTTCGTGGCGCGCACAGTCAACCTGTTCAATTTCGAAGGGTTCGACGTTCGTGTCGTGCTCGTTGATGGTGAGCCCTGGTTCTCTGCCCGCGATGTTGCTGAAGGTCTCGGCTATTCCAATCCACAAAAAGCCGTGCGCGACCACTGCAAAAGCCCGCGCCCGGTGGGGGTGAACGATTCGTTCACCCTTGGCCCTTCGGCAAACATCATCCCCGAGCGTGACGTATACCGGCTGGTAATGCGCTCGAAGATGCCTCAAGCCGAACGCTTTGAGGAGTGGGTGGTGAGCGAAGTGCTGCCCAGCATTCGCAAAACGGGTGGCTATACCGCCCCCGCCCAGCCCGCCGACCTCAGCAAGCTGGAAATCCTCCAGATGGCGCTGGAGTCGGAGAAGGCCCGCGTTCTGCTGACCGTCGAAGTGAAGGCCCAGGCCACCAAGATTGAGCACCTCGAAAACCTGTTCAAGGAAGGCATGACCGCCACCCAGTTCTGCAAGGGCCTCAATGGGGTCAACGTCATGCAGATCGGCTACTACCTGGAAGGCCGCAGCTGGCTCTACAACGAGAGCAAGTCCGGCACCCGCTGGCGCGTCGGCTCGTACGCCCGCGACAAGTACATGACCGAGCATCAGCAGGAGATCACCCCGCACGGCAGGGAGCCCTTCATCAGCTTCACACCTGTGCTGCTGCGCAAGGGCGCCGTGCGCCTGTACGAGCTGTACCTGGCCGGCGATCTGCCCATGAAGAAGAACTGGGACGGCCTGCACACCCACGACAAGGCCGTGCGGGGTGCAGCATGAGCGACTTGATTTGCAGAAAGTCGATGCAGCGCTGCCAGCATCCGGGCATGTGCTCACCCCACGGTGGCTGCCAGCCGGACAAGAGCGAGTGGCAATCCGGTTACGACGAGGGTCGCCGCATGGGGGTTAAAACCGCTCTTGATGAGCGGGACCAGCTCAAGACCGAGAACGAAAGGCTGGTTTCTGCGATTCAAGCGGTCATCAACGAAGTGCCCAGCCGCGTTACTCGTAACGATGGTAATGCGCCTGGTCACTGCCATGCCGTCCCAGGGATATGGGATGAAGACAACGGCGACCGGGCTGGAACTGAGTGCGGTTGGTGCAAGGTATGGGCGGCCGCCGTAGCTATTTCCAAGGAGCGCGGCCAATGACCAAGCCTGTGAACGTGGAAAAGGCCACGCCGACCATCCTGTACGCCAAGCAGGCCCCATACAGCTCGGTCAGCAACGACGTTGTTGCCCTGATCGAGAACCCAGACGCCCTGGCCATCTGGATCTACCTGCAAACCCGCTCCAGCGACTGGAAGGTGATCGGCTCGTACCTGCAAGACCGGTTCTCCATCGGCCGCGACCGCTACTCGAAAGCCATGGCCTACCTGCGCGAGATTGGCCTGGTAACCCATGAGGTCATGCGCGAGGAAGGGTCGGGCAAGGTGCTGGGTCGCCGCATCATCGTCCACTACGAACCGAACCTACAGGTTTCCGAGTATTCGGTTAACCGAAGTGTGGGTTTTCCGAACTGTGGGAAAACCGACAACTACTCAATAAAGGATTCTTCTACTCAATCAAGGACTGAACCCACGGTCGCTGACGCTCCCTCTCGGGCGAAGAAGTCGGCCAAGTTCAATCCCCTGACTGCCAAGCCCGGCAACGTCAGCGAGCAGACCTGGGCCGACTGGTGCCAGCACCGCGTTGAGATCCGCAAGCCGCTGACCGCCAAGACGTGCGAGCAGCAGGCCAAAGCCCTGGCCAACCACCCGGCACCCGACGCCGTGATCAACCAGTCGATCAGCAACGGCTGGACCGGCCTGTTCCCGGAGAAGGTGCTGCCGGGTGCACAGCAACGCGGTACCCGCTCCAACGAACCCGACTTCAACGACTCGACCTGGGCCGAAGGGCTGATGGTGCGCACATGAGATCAGCCAACCAACTGATGACGTCAATGAACAACCGGCCACCAGAGCTGCATGGCGGCCCCGTTGTGGTCTCCCTGGAGACCGCTGAGGTGGTTAACGGCCTGTTCAGGCGCCTACGGGGCATCTTCCCTGCTTGGCGCCAAGCCTGGCCCTCCACAGAGGCTCTGGCGGCCGCCAAGGAAGAATGGATCAAGGAGTTCGCCGCTCAAGGCATCCGCACCATCGAGCAGATCGAGTTTGGCATCGAGAAGTGCCGCAAGCTCAAGAAGCCTTTCGCGCCGAGTGTGGGTGAGTTCATCGCCATGTGCCAGCCGACCCCTGAGGACTTCGGCATGCCGGCGCCGGCCGACGCCTGGATTGAGGCACTGATGGGCATGTACAGCCACGAGGGCGTGAAGATCGCCGCCGTGGCCACCGGCCTGTTCGATCTGCGCGCCGCCCAGCAAAGCGACAAGGGTCTGCAAGCGCGCTTCGACCGCGCCTACCAGATCGTGCTGCGCCGCGCTCAGGACGGCCAGCCACTGGACGGCAAGATCGCCACCGGCATCGGCCACGACAGCCAGAAGAGCGCCGCCGAGCTTGCCGAAGAGCATGCAAGGCAGAAGCAGGCCCGCCTGCTCGAGGTCCAGCAGATCCCATCCAGCGCCGCCGCGTGCCGTGCACACCTGCTGGCCAAGTTGAACATCAAGCGCGCCGGGCAGCCGGCCGGGGAGGGGGCGTGACCAAACAACGCGAATTCCTGGGTCACCAGTACATCGCCCGCCGGGCCTGCGGAAAAGTCTCGGCTTCCTGCTGGGATGACAAAGGCCAGGAGAAGGACACAGCCAATTTCGTGGCCAAGTGTGTTCGCCGCGGCGACACGGTGGAGCGCATTGAGCGCCACGAAGGTGATCCGCAGCTTGAGTGGATCTGCCGCCCAGGCTGCAACGATTGCCGCAAGGAGAAGCACTGATGGACACCAACAAGATGCGCAGTGATCTCCGCGCTTCGGCTGAGCGCGCAATTGCAAAGAATCCGACTGGTGGCGACGGCAATCCTTTCCCTGCTATTGCCGTGCGAGCAGTGGACGTCGTGGCTCTGCTCGCTGAGGTCGAGAGACTGGCCACCAGCCGCAGCAAAAAAGAGCGAGAGCTTGAGCAAGAGCTTGAAGTCTGGCGGCACGGACCGTTCTGCTGGAGCTGCGGCGACACAGGCGACGTTCACGACATCACTGGCGAATGGCGCGGTGAGTGCGATTGCCTGGCTGCTCAGCTCATCAATGCCAATCGAGCGCGCGACCAGCTCAAGGCCGAGAACGAGGCGCTGCGTAAGGTCATCAGCCAATCGGCCGCGTCCTGCGGCGCGGCGGTGTCCGTAGAGTGCACACTTGAGTTTATGTCGATACTACCAGCCGAGATTGACTCTGTACTGGCGGCGCTGCGCAAGGATGCCGAGCGGTACCGGTGGCTGCGCCAGGCTTCAGCAACAGATGGCGAGTACACGCACGGCGTCTGCATAGACCTGTGGGAGAACGGGTGTGGTTTCGAGGTCACCCTGGAAGAGGCGGATGCCGCTGTTGATACGGCCATGGCCAAGGAGGCGAATCGTGATTGATAACCGCCGACTCCTGATCATCCAGATTTCCCTCTCCATGCTTGAGCAGTGGTACACGACTTGGGAGGGTTTCAAGGATCACCGTGACGGCGATATCCGCCGACTTGCTCTGCACTCGAAGGCGCGCGGGCTTGTTTGCCATGACCGAGCGCTTGCAAAGGCGGAGGTGGCTTTCCATGGCTGACCTCATGCTTCGCACCGAGCAAGATCGCGCTCGCCTGATCGGCTACCTCACCGGCCTGGACCTGGCGAAGCCGCGCCGCTTGACCATCGTCGAAGTGCGCAACAAGCGCAGCGACGCCCAGAACCGCCTGCTGTGGATGTGGAACGGGCTGATCCAGGCGCACCTGCGCGACTCGCACGGCCAGCTGGCCAGCGCCGAAGAGTGGCACGAGATTCTAGTGGCCAAGCTCTGGCCTGCCGAAGTGCATCCGGTGGAGCTACCTGACGGCACCCGGTACCGCGTAGGCCGGGCCAAGACCCGCAAGTTCAACACCCAGCAGATGACCACCTACCTGGAGCTGCTGGACGCCTACAGCGCTGAGCATCTGCAGCTCCTGCTGCCGCACCCGGATGACCTGATGATGGCGATCTACGGCGAGCGCCGGGGGAGGGCCGCATGAGTCTCCCGACCAAACAGCCGCGCCCGAAGAAGTGCAAGAACCCTGCGTGCGGCGCCAGCTTCCCGCCGCGCCGCCTGGGCCAGGCCGTCTGCAGCCCAGCCTGCGGCCTGGCCATCGCGCCGGCGAACCACGACAAGGCCCGCAAGGCCATCGACCAGCGCGAGCGCCGCGAGGTCAAGGTGCGCAAGGAGAAGCTCAAGAGCCGCGGCGACTACATGCGGGAAGCCCAGGCCCTGTTCAACGAGTTCATCCGCCTGCGCGACGCTGGCCAGCCGTGCATCAGCTGCGACTCGCTGCCCAGCGATCAAGACCTGATCACAGGCAGCCGCTGGGACGCCGGGCATTACCGGTCGGTGGGCGCGTGCCCGGAACTGCGCTTCGAGCCGCTCAACGTCCACCGCCAGTGCGTGAAGTGCAATCGCAACCTGTCGGGTAACGCGGTCGAGTACCGCATCCGGTTGGTGCAGCGCATCGGCGCCGATCAGGTGGCCTTCCTCGAAGGCCCTCATCAGGCCCGCAAGTACACCATCGACGATCTCAAGGCCATCAAGGCCGAGTACCGGGCAAAGATCAAACAGCTGAAGGAGGCTGCATGAGCCAGATAGTCATGATCACTGGGCCTGCAAGCACAGCCGAGCGCGGTTGGCTAAAGCCTGCCTTTCCATTCTCTGTACGGGCGCACTACTTCATGCGGGAGCGGTCCGCCAAAGACGTTGATGGCGGCCAATGCTACGCCTGGAGGTCTCTCTGTGGCGTTGATGCATTCACCAGCGGACGGGCGCCGATGTTTGAGGCCGGAAACTGGACCCGCTGCAAGCGATGCGAAAACCAATTGAGCCGGAGGGCTGCAGCATGACTTGGACCATCACCGATACGGCCTGCATGTTCCTGCTGGCCATGGCAATCGGTTCCACCTGGTGCCTCGGTCGCGGTCAGTTGATCGCGATGAAGCGCAAGCGCGAGGAGGGCGGCCCATGCAACTGAACAGCGCGCGTCAGGCTTGGCACGATTGCTACTACCAGCCTTGGGACAGACAGGGATCGTTCATTGAGCAGCTTGGCCTGCTGGGTGCGATGGTCCAGGCCACGGAGAAGCAGCGGCATGCGAGTCATGCTGTGCACCAGGTGCTGGCAGGCGGAGTGCAGGCGGCAATCTCAAGACTACCCAGCCAGCTGCGAGCGTTCGGCAACTTCATGTACGCGCCAGGCTGCAGCGATGACGACCGTGAGGCGGCAGAGGAGGCTGTCTTCAACATGGCCATGAGTCGGTCCGGGCGGATGACCGCGGCGAAGGTCGAGCGCTGTGAGTACGTTGCCAAGGGCGTGATGTTCCGGTACCGCCGCATGCACCAGGGCGGGCAATCCTCAGCGCAGGACCCATTCGCCAGCCCGGAGTGGTTCAAGCGCTGGATCGACGAGGTCTATGGGGTGACGCTGCCGTCCTGCGCCTGGGCCCGCGATTGGGAGCCCTTCGTGCAGATCTGCTTCGAGGTTTGCGAGGACCTGGACAAGCGTGCTCTGTCGCCGGTGGCAGCCGCAATTTACGAAATGAAGGAGGCCGCTTGAGGGCCTATTGCGTTCCCGCACGTCTGGTGATACTGTATCGCCATTGTTAGAGTTTTGCCTTTGGCAAATTACTCTTAAGATCCAACAAGGCCCAGCCGTCGTGCTGGGCTTTTCGTTTATGCGGCTTGCAAGCGGAACGACACGGGCGAGCTCAGGCCTACAAGTCAGGGTTTTTTGTCATTGAGGGGCTCACTCTCACGTCTGAGATACCGAGCTCCTTCGCCAGCTGAATGTGATCCAGAGCTGAGGTGCGAGGCAGATCGACGCGCAACACCTGGTCCTCATAGGACATGTGGAGCGTGATGAGTGCGAGCAAAGCATCATCGAGCGATAGGGTGTCAGTTGATGCCTCGCAGCACCACCATCGCTCCTTTCCCCTCAGGAAATAGTCAATTCTAAATCTCATCACGATTCCTATCATGTCGGTCTGGGCTGCAGTCTAGGCAATGCCGAGGATCTTGGCTGTGTCGGCCGTCCCGTTTTATGCAGATGACACGCCCAAGCAGCTGGGCTAAGTCGGTAGTGGCATCGATCAAAGCCTTGCGCGCCCTGATCGGTTACGCGATGAGGGGCTGGGGTGCGTGACCCAGCGATCCAGCCCATCAAGCCGGGTAAGCACCGGCCCTCTGCATCCCTTGAAGTCAACCAGCGAGTTGCCCACACATTTCACTGAGCGCAGAATGCAGCTTTGAGTGAAGGAGCGTTCAGCATGGTGTTGCGTGGCATGGCGCAGATGCATTTCGATGACTTGGCTGAGAGGTTCCAAGATCTGGTTCGCACTTTCGGTGGCTCTGAACCGGTAGAGTTCGTATGGGTTGTGTTCTACCAAGGTCGGGTGTTTGGCGCTTATCCGCTCGCAGAGCAGGCCCTTGTGAAGATCACCGAAATTGAGCACTGCATCAGCGTTGATGAAGTTCCCGCCCCGCAAGCGTGAAGCTCTATCTGCGTTGAGCTTTTGCGGTTCACCGGTGACGTGCGTCTCCGGCTGACGTGGCGGATGCAGCGATTACCTGGCAGTATGGATATCCGAACTGCACATGCTCGTGGCAACACGGGTCGGCAAGGCGGTTCGGGATACCCGGTCGAAAGGCCGGGTTTTTTATTGAAGCCTCGGCATTTGCCGGGGCTTTTTCGTTTCCGGAGTTAAGAATGGACCCTACCGACCTCGGCCCAGGCACAGCCACCTGGCTGGGTGGAACAGGCACCGTATTGCTAGGCGGCTTCCTATGGCTGCGTAAGTTCCTGTCCAAGGATGCAGCTGACCGCGCCATGGACAATGCCGACATAGGCACCGTCCGCCGGCTGAACGAACTGCTCGACTCCGAGCGTGAGGCCCGCAAGCTTGCCGAGGCCCGCGCCGACCAATTTGCCAAGGAGCGCAATGACCTAGCCGCAACCGTTGGCCGCATGGAAGGGAAGATCGAAGCCCTGACCAGTCAGGTCGCCAACCTCACAGAGCGGGTGACGCTTCAAAGCGACGAGATCGCCCGCCTGCGCATCAAGTTGGGAGGCACTACCTGATGGACAAGTGCGCAATCCAGTTCATGGCCCGCCATTGGTGGCGCCGTGTCGAGGTGTGGCTCATCGCGATGCTGCTGGTAACCGGCGGGGTCTTCTTTGGCTTCCAGCTCGGGCAGTGGGCGCTGGCAGATTCATACCGCCAACAGGTCGCCGAGATCCGCGCCGCCTACGACGAGGCCACCCGCCAGCGTGACCATCGCCTCGATGAGTTGACCCGCAAGACCAGCACTGCCGCCGAGAAGGCAACCAAGGCGGCGACCACCGCTACCAAGGCGGCCGACAAGGCTGATGAGGCGCTCAATCGGGTTTCCCCATAGCCGCGCCACAAAATAGCAGCGCGCCGTTTCGTGGCGCGGGAGTGAGCATGAGCAGACCGATTCCGCCGGCCGACCTGCTCGAATCGCCTTGGTTGACCTTGCGCCCCGCACCAGATGTCTGGGAGTGGATACAGCGCGAGATCCTCGCCACCACGGGCAGCATCCACAACGAAGAGCACGCCCATCTGATCGATGCGAGCGTCGGAGTCATGTGGGCGTCGTCCAGCTTTGCGAAGAAGGGCAGGTCAGTCCTGGGCCAGGCTGAGCAGTTGATGATCCGCGCGGGTGGCTGGCAGAAGGCACGCCAAGAGCAGCAGATGCGCGACTGGTTCGGCGAAGAGCCTGAGTTCCTGATCACCCTTGCCGCTGACTACTGCGCCCAGTGCACCGAGGCCGAGTTCTGCGCCCTAGTCGAACACGAGCTCTACCACATTGCGCACAAGCTCGATAAGTACGGTGCCCCGGCATTCACCCAGGACGGCATGCCCAAGCTTGAGATGCGTGGACATGACGTCGAAGAGTTTGTCGGTGTGGTGAAGCGCTACGGTGCCAGTGACGACGTACAGCAGCTGATCGACGCTGCAAGCCGGCCGCCAGAGGTGGCCAAGATCAACATTGCGAGGGCCTGTGGAACCTGCCTGCTTAAATCGGCTTGATGTTTGACAGGCGCTTGACGGAAAACAATCTATGGCAGCCCTGAGCAACGAGGTGAAGGCCTTCATCGTTCAGGCGTTGGCCTGCTTCGATACACCGTCTCAGGTGGCAGAGGCCGTCAAAAATGAATTTGGCATTGAGATCAGCCGCCAGGCTGTTGAAAGCCACGACCCAACCAAGCGAGCAGCACGCAACCTGGCCAAGCGCTGGGTGACCCTGTTCGAAGACACCCGCAAGCGTTTCCGCGAAGAGACAGCAGAGATCCCGATCGCCAACCGAGCCTACCGGTTGCGAGCCCTGGGCCGGATTGCTGAGCGCGCCGAGACCATGAAGAACCTACCGCTCGCTATCCAGGTGCTGGAGCAGGCGGCCAAGGAGGTTGGCGATGTCTACGTCAATCGCCGCCTAGAACCCGACAAGCCCCTGGGCTCCCAGGCGGACCAGCAGCACGCCGTTGCTGAGTACAAGCTGGAGCCAGACGAAGGTGTCCCGACTACCCCGTACCTATGATCCGCCGGTGAAGCTGACGCCGAAGCAGGCGAACATCTACTGCTGGGGATTTCAGCCAGAGGCTCGCTTCCGTGATGCGGTGTGCGGCAGGCGATTTGGCAAGACCTTCCTCGGTAAGGCCGAGATGCGCCGTGCGGCCCGACTGGCTGCGGAGTGGGGCGTGAGCGTCGAGGACGAGATCTGGTATGGCGCGCCGACGTTCAAGCAGGCCAAGCGAGTCTTCTGGCGCCGGCTCAAACAGGCCATCCCTGAGGCATGGCGCGCAGCACGGCCGAACGAGACCGAGTGCTCGATTACCCTCAAGTCCGGTCACATCATGCGCGTGGTCGGCCTGGACAACTACGACAACCTGCGGGGCTCTGGTCTGTTCTTCGTCCTTGTGGACGAGTGGGCGGACTGCCCATGGGCAGCCTGGGAAGAAGTTCTCCGGCCGATGCTCTCGACCTGCCAGTACACGATTCCCCAGACCGGAGAGTCGCGCAAAGGCGGGCATGCGCTGCGGATCGGCACCCCGAAGGGTTTCAATCACTGCTACGACACTTACCGCGACGGGCAGCCGGGCGGCGAGCCTGACCACAAGAGCTGGCAGTACACATCGCTGCAGGGCGGCAACGTCCCGGCCGATGAACTGGACGCTGCCCGGCGCAAGATGGACCCGCGCACGTTCCGCCAGGAGTACGAGGCCGGGTTTGAGAACTATGCCGGGGTCGTCTACTACACCTTCGACAGGGCAGAGTGCCGCACCAGCGAACGCATCAAGCCGGGTGAGGCCATACACATCGGCATGGACTTCAACGTCATGAAGATGGCCGCGGTTGTTTACGTGGTCCGAGACGGCTTGCCGCTGGCCCTGGACGAGTTCCACTCAGTGCGCGATACGCCGGAGATGATCGAGAAGATCAAGGTGCGCTTCTCTGGTCACAGCGTTTCCGTGTACCCAGACGCCAGCGGACAGAACACCAGCAGCAAGAATGCCAGCGAGTCGGACCTGTCCCTGCTCAAGAAGGCTGGCTTCACCGTGGTGGTCGACTCACAGAACCCCGGCGTGAAGGACCGTATCAACGCGGTCAACGCCATGTTCCTGAACACTTACGGGGAGCGGCGCATGAAGGTCAACATCGACCAGTGCCCGCAACTCACCCAGTGTCTGGAACGGCAGACGTACACCGACAAAGGCGAACCGGACAAAGACCCCAAGAAAGGGCACGACCACATGAACGACGCCGCCGGCTACTTCATCGCCAAGCGGTTCCCGATCAAGACTCAGTCCGCCGGCACCCGCCGCATCGGAGGTTTGGCGTAATGCCTGTTCAATCAACCAACCCAGACTACGACGCTCACATCGAAGAGTGGCGGATGATGGACGACGCCCTGGAGGGCGAATGCGCCATCAAGCGCAGCCCGCGCAATTTGCCGAAGCCAAGCGGTATGGTCGAGGCAGAGAAGCTGGACGGTGCGGGCAACGCCTACCTCTATCGTAACTACACCGACCGCGCCCAGTACGAGCACTGGGTGCGTGACTCGCTCCGCTCGATGATGGGCCTGGTATCGCGCCTGATACCCGAGGTGAAGCTGCCTGCGGGCCTGAAGGGGCTTGAGGACAACGCCACGGCCGACGGCTTCGGCCTGACTCAGCTGTTCCTGCGGATCGTACGCCAGGCCATTTCCCATGGCCGGGTACCGCTGGTGGTCAACATCGATGATGCGGGTCAGCCGTACTTCGCCACCTACGCGGTGCGCAATGCGATCAACTGGGACACCGCCGACCAAGGCGGCCGGCAGGACCTGGTGCTGTCCGTGTTCCGCGAGTTCAGACGCAAGGAGCAGGACCGCTACAGCCACGAATGCGAGACGGTCTATCGCGAGTTCTACATGGACGGCACGGTCTGCCGCACTGGCGTACGCAACGAGGCCGGAGAGCTGGTAGAGGATGACCGGCCATTGGGTGTCGTCGACGGCAACGCCAATCTGGTACGGGGCCTGGGCTACATCCCGGTCATCTACTGCGGCTCGACCGACAACTCGCCGGACGTGGACGAGGTCCCGTTGCTGACCATGGCCCGGGCTGCGCTGAAGTCGTACCAGCTCAGTGCCGACTACTTCACCGCACTGCACCAGACCAGCCACCCGCAGCCGTGGGTATCAGGTCTAGACGAGAGCGTGGAGCTCAGCGTGACCGGGCCGTCTGCGGCCTGGGATCTTGGGCCGAACGGTAAATGCGGCTACCTAGAGTTCCAGGGCGCTGGCATTCAGGCAGTGCGCACGGCGATGGGCGACCAGAAGAACGCTGCGCTCGAAGCTGGCGCCAAGGTCATGGATGTCTCCGGCACCGAGTCGGGCGAGGCCCGCAAGACCCGGCAGAACGACCAGCATGCAACGCTGCATAGCATCGTGATCACCGCTGCAGAGGCCATCGAGCAGGCCCTGCGGTACGCCGCAGAGTGGACCGGCTTCAATCCGGACGAGGTGGTCTTCACGGTTAAGCCTGAGTTCGTGATCCCGGAGGTCAACGCCCAGGTGCTGGCCGAGCTGCAGAAGAGCGTCATGGCTGGCACCATCAGCGCCGAGACGTATTGGCAGTACCTCACCACTGGCAAGCTGCCCGAGCGCCCGTACAACGAAGAGGCCGAGCTGATCGGCGACGACCACGGCGCTGGCGGCGTCAACCTGGACAAAGACGATGGCGACGAAAGCGGAGCAAACGGCGGACGAGAAGCTGCTGGAGCAGGTAAGCCGCCACTCGGTGCTGCTTGAGCGGCTCAAGGCTGGTGAGGTCAAGAAGTTCGAGACCTACCTGCGCCGAGCCGACAGCCATGTCCGCGACCAACTCACCCGCAAGGAGCTGACCACCTACGATCGGAGCCGGCTGGAGGAATTCCTGGGGCGGGTAGGTGGCAAGTTGCTTGAGATCTACAAGGCTTTCAGCGACCGGATGCAGTCCGACCTGGTCGACATCGCGCAGTACGAGGCCGCATTCGAGGGCCGCAGCTTGGCCAAGGCGCTGCTGATCGATGCGGTCATGCCGGCGGACTCGCTACTCAGGGCGGCGATCAACACGCAGCCCCTGCAGGTGGCGGGCGTCGATGGCGGCAAGCTGCTGAAGTCCTTCCTGACTGGGTGGACGCGCACCGAGTCGGATCGGGTAACCAACGCCATTCGAATGGGTGTCGTCCAAGGCCAGACTAACGCCGAGATCACTCAGGCCATACGTGGCACAGCCGCGCAGAACTTCACCGATGGCGTGCTGGCGGTCACGAACCGAAGCGCACGGGCAGTCGTCCAGACCGCAGTTCAGCATGTGGCCACGACGGCGCGTATGGAAACGCTCAAGGCCAACGCCGAGGTTGTACCGGGTTATCGGATCGTCGCCACTTTGGACCGGAAGACCAGCGTGCAGTGCCGGAGCCTGGATGGTCGGGAGTACGAGATGGGCAAAGGGCCAGTGCCCCCGTTCCACATTCACTGCCGAACCACCATCACGCCGATCACCAGGTTGTCGGCGCTGTTCGGGGAAGGGGCCACGAGGGCAGCAGTGGGCGCGGACGGCGGCGGGCAGGTCTCGGCAAGCCTCAGCTACTACCAGTGGCTCAAAACGCAACCAGCGGCGTTTCAGGATGCCGCACTGGGGCCGGTGCGTGGCAAGCTGTTCCGCGATGGTGGGCTGACGGCTGAACGCTTCGCCGCCTTGCAACTGGACAAGAACTTCAAGCCCCTGACGCTGGACCAGCTCAAGGAGCTGGAGCCGTTGGCGTTTGGTCGGGCAGGGTTATGAGGGTTTGAAAGCTCTGTCCGCCACCAGCTATAACATCTCCGCCTAGACGGAGAAAACACATGGCATCGAAAACGATAGAGCTTCGAACCAACGCTGAGCGCAATTACATTTTGGTTTCAGCCATCATCGACTGGTTTGAGCCGAGCATAATTGGAGGCTCGGACAAGACTCTGCCGGCCGCTAGGAAGGCCTACGTGATTTACGGGGATGTTGCGACAATCGAAGATGAAATCGAAGGAAGGCGATTCTTCCGACGTCGAGAGAAGGCCGTCGTAACCGCCTTCCTAGATAAATTCAGCCTTCAGCCTGGTGATCCCATCCTCGTGGAGCGCTTAGCCCCTTACACCTACCGATTTATGCCTGGATAAGCCAGGTGCAACTTCGACCCGCTACGGCGGGTTTTTTTATGCCCGCCAGGCGGGCCCATCCAATCCCCAGGGGATAGCCACATGCCTTTTGACTTCGACCCGGCCGCCCACGGCCTCACCCTCGACGAAACCCAAACCGCCGCGCTGAAGGCTGCGCTGGGCGGCGAGGTACAGAAATTCCTGGACGGTGAGGTTTCGGGCCTCAAGTCCAAAAACACCGAGCTGATCGGCTCCAACAAGGCGATCAAGACCGAGCTGGACAAGCTGAAAGGCCAGTTCGACGGCCTGGACATCGAGGCGGTGAAGGGCCTACTGGCCAAGGTTGGCCAGGACGAAGAGACCAAGCTGATCGCCGAGGGCAAGCTGGACGAAGTCATCGCCCGACGTACCGAGCGCCTGCGCACCGACCTGGATAAGCAGGTCAAGGCCGCCAACGAACGCGCGGACAAGGCCGAAGCCTTCGCTGCCAAGTACAGCGACAAGGTGCTGGCCGACTCCATCCGCGCTGCGGCCATCAAAGCCGGCGCGCTGCCCGAGGCTGCCGAGGACATCATTCTCCGCGCCCGCGGCACCTTCAAACTGAGCGAAGACGGCGAGCCCGTTGCCACCGACCGTGCCGGCGAAGTCGTGTACGGGAAGGACGGCAAGACCCCGCTGTCTCCCCTCGAATGGGCGGAATCGCTGCGCGAAACCGCTACCCACCTGTGGCCAAGGGCTCAGGGTGCCGGGCAGACCGGCGACAACGGTGGCAAGGCCACGAAGAAATGGGGTGAGTACACCGAGACCGAGCGCGCTGCGATAGCTCGTGACAACCCCGACGCTTTCAAAAAACTCCAAGCCACCCGAGGAACCTAACCCATGGCATCTACCCAACTGTCGGACATCTTTGTTTCCGACTACTACGGCACTCTGGAAGCGGTGAATTCCCCAGAGAAGACTGCCGTCTTCGAGTCGGGCATTATCACCCGCTCGGCCACCCTGGACGACATCGCCAAGAATGGCCAGGGCACCTCCGAAATCAGCTACTGGCAGGATCTCGACGCCGACGAGGCGCCGAACATCTCCAACGACAACCCGGATGATCAGGGCGAGGTCGGCAAGGCCGAACAGGGCAGCATGCGCGCCCGGACCCTGTACCTCAACAAAGGCTACGGTGTCTCCGACCTGGCTGCCGAGCTGGCCAACTCCGAGCCGATGCAGCACATCCGCAACCGTTTTGGCACCTATTGGACCCGCCAGTGGCAGCGTTACCTGATGGGCGCTGGCCGGGGCATCATCGCCGCCAACATCGCACAGAACGGCGGTGACATGGTCAAGGACTCGGGCGCCTCGATCAGCGCCAACGCCTTCCAAGACGCTGCGTTCACCGCCGGCGACGCCGCCGACATGTTCGCCGCCATCGGCGTGCACTCGGTCGTCATGAACCAGATGGTCAAGCAGGACATGATCGAGTACCTGCGCGACTCGCAGGGCAAGATCATCCTGGCGACCTACCTGGGCAAGCCAGTGTTCATGGACGATGCCCTGACCTACGCGCCGGGCCAGTACCTGTCGCTGTTCTTCGGCCAGGGTGCGTTCGGCTACGGCGAAGGCGATCCGACCAAACCGGTCGAGCTGGAGCGCAAGCCTGGCGGCGGTAATGGCGGGGGCGCCGAAGTCCTGTGGGAGCGGAAGACCTTCATCCTGCAACCGGCTGGCTTCAGCTGGCAGGGCAGCGAGAACCGCAACCTCAGCCCGACCGCTGTCCAGTACTCTGCTGCAGCGAACTGGAAGCGCGTCTTCGACCGCAAGCAGGTTCCATTCGCCGCAGTCATCAGCGGCACTGCCACCCCTTGAGCCCATGAGGCGGGGCGCCGACCTGGCGCCCTACGCAGGAGATCACCATGAAAGTCATCTACACCGACAAGCCAGGTCGCGAGCGCGGCGTTTGTTACCGGCTCCTGAGCCAGTTCTTCGGGGTCATCGACGGCGCAACGCATGTTGTGGTCGAAGGCGAGGCGCCCGAGATCGTCGAGGCCTATGAGGCTGCGGGTATCAAGGTTGGCGAGCAAGATGGCCAAGAAGAGGCCGAGACTGACCCGCGCAAGATGAACGTTCCTGAACTGAAGGAATGGCTCACTGCCAAGGGCATCGAGTTCGACGCCGGCGCGAAAAAGCCCGACCTGCAAGCCCTGATCCCCCAGGAGTGATCATGACTGACTTCATCACTGTCGCTGACGTTGACGAAAAGCTCGGGCAGGGCTGGGCTGGCGCCGGTGATGCGGTCCTTGCCGTGGCCATGGCCAACGCCTGGCTGACGGCCAAGATAAAGCGAACGGTGCCAAACCCGGTGCCGGACGCCATCGTGAGTGCTGGCGCGCAGGTGGCCAAGTTGGCCGCCGCCGGCCAGCTCTACAAGGACACCCAGCGCGAGATCCAGAGCAAGACTGTGTCGGCCCAGGCTGGCACCTCGACCAGTAAGACCTACTTCGCGGGGTCTGTCGATCGCTCGACCGGCGAGAACTTCGCTCTCGACCTCATCGCACCCTGGATCCGGCGCTCTGGCACCGTGATGCTGAAGCGGGTGTAACTGCCTTCAGTTTCGCCAGGTCTGTTTCAGCTCCTGATCAAACCACTGCTCAGCTACATCGTTCGCGGGCATCACGCTCCTGAACTCTAGGTAGTGCCCATAACCTTGGGCCCGAAGCCAGTCTTTGAACTCTCCGAAACTCGGATGCCAGCCTGGCGGCTGCGCCTTGGTACCCGCCCAAGTATGAGCAAGTTGGCGTATCGCCATTTCGCATTCAGCTTTTTTTGTCATGTCCGATCTCTGTCAGGGGGTTGGCTGGAGTTTATTTGAAATGAGCATGCGAGAAGAAATCCAGACCGAGCTGGCGGAAGCGTTCGATGATCCAGACGGCCTTGCTGACGCGGTGAAGCCTGTAGCCGGATCTCGCACCGTGAAGGGCGGATATGACCCCGAGATCGGCGGCACTGTCCCGGCCTCGACCATCAATTACGCCGGGCGCGGTGTGTTCGGTAGCTACCTGGCCAAGGAAATCGATGGCTCGCGTATCCAGACCGAGGATGTGAAGCTGCTGGTGCTGCAGAACGAATTGTTCGAGGGGCAGGCAGGCGCTGTAACCGATGTCCCCGCGCTGCCCAAGATCGGTGACCAAGTGAACGGCTACCGCGCACTCAACGTGTCCCAGGACCCTGCCCAGGCGACTTGGACCATCCAGCTGAGGAAGTGATATGGCGCGTGGCTCACACATGGCCCAGCGATACGGTGGTCAGCAGGGCGGCTTTGCCGAAGCTATCCGGGCATTCGCCGAGCAGGCGGAGCAAGCCCTGGACGCTACCTTCCGCGAGATCGTGATCGAGATCGGCAGCAGCGTTATCCGCATGTCGCCGGTAGGCAACCCTGAGATATGGGCGGCCAACGTGGCCCATCGGGCCAAGGCAACCAGAGCCGCCGATGACTACGACTTCAAGGTCGCGGTCCGTAACACCCTGATCAACCTGAACCAGGACAACTTCACCAAAGCCGGCAATCTGCGCAAGGGCGTCAAGTACGCGAAGCCCCTGACCAAGACAGAGCGCGTGCAGAATTTCGCCACCAATGGCCTTGTCGCTGGCCAGGGCTACATCGGCGGTCGGTTCCGGGGTAACTGGCAGTTCTCCATCGATTCACCAGCTACCGAAGAACTTGACCGCATCGACCCGTCGGGCAGCCAGGCGATCGCTGACCTGCAGGCCCAGGTGCAGGCCCTGACCATTGGCCAGACGGCCTACATCGTGAACAACCTAATCTACGCGGTGCCTTTGGAATACGGGCACTCAACCCAGGCACCGCACGGTATGGTCCGGGTCACCCTGGCCAACTTTCAGCGCATCGTCGACGAAGCTATCAGGAACAACCAAGTATGAGCCATGCACGAGCTCGTCAGGCCATCGAGATCAAACTGATGGACTGGGCTGCGGCGCGACCGATCCGGGTCGCCAACTTTGAAGAAGGCTTTGAGCCACAGACAAACGAGTCCTACCTGCGGGCGTACCTTCTGCCGGCTGGAACCGGCTGCCGCTACCTGGGTGGCGACGCCTACGAGTACACCGGTGTCTACCAGGTGAGCATCGTCTGCCCGGCGGGCCAGGCGCTGGCTACTGCTGAGGTCCTGGTCGACGAACTGAGCATCTTGTTCCGAGTCGACACCGAACTCAGCCGCAACGGCTTCGAAGGCTTGATCGTCGAGCCGCTGGAGCAGGGGCCCACCATCACCGAGCCTGCGACCTACACGGTCCCGGCCAGCTTCACTTACCGCGGCGTCGCGGACCTGTAAATCCCTCAACGGCCTCTCCTGGCGGCCAACCAAACACGCAGCCTAGGCCCGTACAGCCGAACGGTGGATGTCCGCTCATCCGTCCGCCCCGGCTGCGTATCTATTCGCCTGATGAACGAGGTGGCACAGATGATCGAGAGCAACGTCATTCCGTTTCACTATCAAGGCCAGGCCGTTCGCTTCAATAGCGAGGGCTGGATCAACGCGACCGATGTGGCCAAGCGCTACGGCAAGAAGCCTGCCGAATGGCTGCGCCTTCCTGAGTCGGTCAAGTATATGGATGCGCTGGCGCGCCACTTAAATGTGGGGGAATCCCACCTTTTAGTTCGAAGCGCAAAGGGCCGCAGCGGCGGCACCTGGCTTAACCCAAAGCTGGCGGTCTCATTCGCCCGCTGGCTGGACGTGGATTTTGCCGTCTGGTGCGACCTGCACATCGATGCCTTGCTGCGCGGCGAGCTGGACGAAAAGCAGAAATTCGACCGTGCCTGCAAGGCACTTCAGGATCAGAACGAGCGAGGCAGCTTTGCTGGCAGAGAACTGGTCAAGCACCGCTGGAATAAGCCTCCGCTTGAGGCAGAAGTCGAGCACTGGCGCAGCCAACTGCAAATGACCCTGGGCCTCGACGCAGCCTGACAAGAAATACACCCATGAAACCCGCCGCGTGCGGGCTTTTTCTACCCAAGAGGAAAACACCATGGCCGCACGCATTCCGCTGCCCAACGGCTCTGTTGTCGAGATCGCTTCTGTTCTCGGCATCGCTGTACCTTTCACCTCTCTGACCAACGCCAAGCCGCCGGTGGCCGCTTCCGTCGGGCACGGCATCGACGCTGGCGATATCCTGCTGATCAACTCAGGCTGGGCGCTGATCAACGACCGCACCGTCAAGGCGTCCGGTGTTACCGCCGACGCCTTCTCGCTGGCTGGCCTCGATACCACCAACGAGGAACGCTTCACCGCAGGTGCTGGCGCCGGGGCTGTTGTACCGGTTTCGGGCTGGACCCAGATCTCCAAGGTCACCGCCTTCACTGTATCCGGTGGCGAGCAGCAGTTCCTCACTGTCGGTTACCTGGAGAACGATGACGATCTTCAGTTCCCCACCAACCGCAACCCGATCAGCGTCTCGATCAACGTCGAGGACCAACCCGAGGCCGGATATGTCAGCGTGGTCGAGGGCTATGACGACTCCAAGGAACTTGCGGTGGTTCGCCTGAAGCTGCCAGGCAATCGCCAGATCCTGATGCCCGGATACGTCAGCATCACCAGCACCCCGACCATGGACCGCAACCAGCTGATGACTCGCACCATCAGCATCGGCCTGTCCGGTCGCCCGACCCGCTACAACGCCTAAGGAGGCTCCATGGCGAAGATCAAGATCGCGCAGAACCCAACGTTCGGCGCCGCGGTACAGCTTCCACGGGTCGGCTTCGCCCCGGTCGAGGTTGATTTCGAGTTCCGTTACTTGGACCGTATCGCGCTATCCGAGATGTTCGATCGCTGGAACAAGGCGCGCGATGCCTGGGCGGAAAAGGCAAAGGAGGAAGGTGTCAGCTGGAAGGACGCCACTGCCGCCGAGATCGAGCTTCAGGCAGATCAGCTGAAGGATATCGTGGTCGGCTGGGATCTCGACGACGAGTTCAGCGACGACGCCATCCTCTACCTGGTGCGAACCTGCACCGGCGCGCCAAAAGCTGTCATCGACGCGTTCCAGAACGCATACAGCCCCGCCCGCCTGGGAAACTGAAGAGCGCGGCCAGGGCTGTCTACGAGCAGGGGGCCTCCGAAGGGCAGCTGGCGATGCTCGGCCTGAGCCGCGCCGACCTTCCCGAAGAAGAGGTTGAGGTCTGGCCGGATGCCTGGCCAGCCTTCCGCCTGTTCGAGGCAATGTCCACCCAGTGGCGGACGGGCATGGGCGGCCCCTCAGGCCTGGACTACTCAATCATCCCGGCCATCGCTTCGATGCTCGGCATCAAGCGCCGCGACCTTCCCGACATTTTTCCCGATCTCCGTGTAATGGAGGCCGAGGCCTTGGCCGTCATGGCCGAATCCGTGGAGTAGATCATGACCACCATTGCCGAACTCGGGATCAAGGTTGATTCCGGCGATGCTGTCGAGGCTGCAAGCGACCTCGACAAGCTGGCAGACGCTGGCAAGCGTAGCGAGGAATCGGCGGGCAAGACCGGGCGCGCCTGGGAGTCAGCGCTGAGCGGGATGCAGGGTGATACCCGGCAGATTGTTCAGGAGCTGCAGGCTCTCAACGCCAAGCAGGCTGAGCTGGCACAGCAGATGATCACGGTCGGCCGTGCCGTGACCACCGCCGCGGCGGGCATGACTGCATTCAAGGCCGGGGCTGAGCAGGCCGGGCAGGCCCAGGCCGCGCTGACGACCGCCACTGACGCAGGGGCCCAGGCAAGCCACCGCGCCGCAGAAACTGCTGATGAGCAGCAGGCTCGACTTCTGGCCATGGCGCGGGCATCCCTGGAGGCGAGCGAGTACGTTCAATCGCTGAACCGCGCTACTGCTCAAACCGCCGAAGTTACCAGCCAGGCGAATGCCGTCCTGTCGGACAACGCCAGTCGGCAGGCCGCCATCAATACCCGCGCACAAGCTCTGCTGGCAACAGAAGAGCGCCTGGCCGGCTCCGCCAAGAGCGCATCCGCCGCGCAGCGCGATCAGGGCCAGGCTCTCGACGACCTGCTCGGTAAAATCGACCCTACGGTCGCAGCCATGAGTCGTCTGGATCAGATGGAGCAGAAGCTGCAGGGGTTCAAGGCCAGCGGCGCCCTCGACCCCGAGACCTTCGCTGAGTACAAGACGAAGGTTGACCAGGCGAGGTCTGCCCTGGGTAGTGCGGATGCCGCGCTGAGCAGCACTGGCATGACCGCAAAGGCTACCGCTGCAGCGTTGCGAGGTGTACCGGCTCAGTTCACTGATATTTTCACGTCGATTGTCGCTGGCCAGCCGATCATGATGGTTGCCCTGCAGCAGGGCGGCCAGCTCAAGGATATGTTCGGCGGGCTTGGCCCGGCGGCGCGTGCCTTGGGCGGCTACATCCTGGGGCTGATCAATCCCTTTACCGTCTCGGCTGCTGCCGCAGTGACGCTGGGGTATGCCTTCTACAAAGGCTCCGAAGAGGCAGACGCCTATAGCAACGCGCTGATCTTGACGGGTAATTCCGCCGGGCTGACTGCCGATCAGCTGGGCAGTATGGCCAAGCAGGTGAGTGCGACTGTTGGCACAACTGGGGCAGCTGCATCGGTTCTGGCGAGCCTGGCCGGTAGCGGCAAGATCGCTGGCGACAGCTTCATGGATGTGGCGCAAGCAGCCGTGTCGATGGAGGAGGCAACGGGCCGGGCGGTTTCCGAGACCATTGCCGAGTTCGTCAAGCTGGCGGACGACCCAGTGAAAGCCTCGGTCGCGCTGAACACGCAGTACAACTACTTGACGAGCTCGGTCTATTCGCAGATTGCCGCTCTTGAGCAGCAAGGCAGGCACGCGGACGCCGTCAAGCTCGCCACCGAAGCCTTCGCAGACGCCATCAACGAGCGCACCCCAAAGATCATCGAGAACCTGAGCTGGTGGGAGCGCGGTTACAACGCGGTCGCCAAGGCTGCCGATCAGTTGAAAAACATTGGTCGGGAGAGCATCGACGACGATATCCGCCAGGCCGAGATCAACTTGGCCGGTGCCGAGCGCGGCGACGTTGGTGCCTTCCAGAACCGCGACACGATGGTCGAGTTCTACACTGATCAGCTTCAGTTCTTGAAGGATAAGAAAGCAGCCCAGGAGGAAAACGCCGCATTTGACCGCCAGGAGGCGGAGGCCAACGAGAAGACCATCAAGGCCATGGCTAAGGTCGATGCCCTGGAGAAGTCTGCCTGGACCAACTCTAAGAAACGCAGCGAGGCGCTCAAAGAGTACGAGCGGTCGCTGGATGTCATCAGGAAGAAGGATCCAGCTGATGCTCGACTCAACCCGGAGACTGTCGCAAGGGTCCGCAGCAACATTTCCGAGCAGTACAAGGATCCTGCTGGGCGTACTGGCGCTGTAGACCTCTCCGGCTTCAACACACAGAAGAACGCTCTCAACTCCATCCTGGCTGAGTACAAAAACAATCAGAAGGAGCTGGATGCAGCCCAGAAGGCCGGCATCATCTCCCAGGAGTCGTACGCGGCCCAGCGCGCGGCCATCATCGAGCAGCAGAAAGGCGAGGTGACCAACGCCTATCAGGCGGAGATCGCGGCGCTCGAAGCTGCCAAGGGCAAGGCCGGTACCTCGGCCGCCCAGCAGATCCAGCTGGACCAGAAGATCGCCGATGCCCGGGCCAACATGGTCAAGGCGCAGAAGGACGCTGATTCGGAACTGGCCGTGCTGGCCACGAACGAGGAGGGGCGGCTGCGCAAGCAGGCCCAGGCGGTGCAGACCTACACCAGCGCGCTGGACCAGCAGGTGAAGGCGCTGCGCTTGCAAGGGCAGCGATCTGCCGAAGGCCTCGGCTTGGGCGACCGGCAACGCGGCCTGCAGGACCAGCAGAACGGTATCGCCGACCGGATCAACCAGCAGAAGCTGGACCTGGCCAACCAGTACGGTGATGGCTCCCGCGGCATGAGCCTCGATGAGTACAACCAGAAGCTCTCGGCGCTCGACAAAACCCAGCGCGACCTGCAGGAAACTGCAATCGCCAACTACAACGACATGACCACTGCCCAGGGCAGCTGGAGCGCCGGCGCTTCGTCGGCCTTCCAGAACTACCTTGAGTCGGCCCGAGATGTCGCCGGCCAGACCAAGAGCCTGTTCACCAACGCCTTCAGCTCGATGGAAGACTCCGTCGCGAACTTCGCCATCTCCGGCAAGTTCTCGTTCGCCGACTTCACCAAGTCGATCCTGGCGGACATGGCGCGGATTGCCACCCGGCAGGCTGCCTCAGGGCTGCTGTCGAGCATTGCCGGCAGTGCGCTGGGCGCCTGGTTCAGTGGCGGCAGCGCACCTACCTCTGCAGGCTCAACCCAGGCTGGCTACAGCCCGGAGATCATGGACAACTTCGTCTCTGGTCAACGTGCCGCCGGCGGACCGGTAGCGGCGAACTCGCTCTACCAGGTCAACGAACTGGGCCCGGAGCTGCTGAATCAGGGAGGGAAGACCTACCTGATGATGGGGGCCGAGGGCGGCACGATCACGCCGCTGGGGGCTGGGCCGGTATCCGCTGCGGCAGCTGGAGCGGGCGGCGGTACGGTGATCCATGTGTCGGTGAGCATCGATGGCGAGGGAAATGCCGCCTCGTCGGCCGACACCGCTGGGTACGAGCAGTTCGGCAGCGAGCTCGCGACGTTTGTTGAGCAGAAGTACAACCAGATGATGGCCAAGGATCTCAGGCAGGGCGGCCGTATCAACACGGCATTGAAGGGGCGCTGATGGCTATCGAGACATTCACCTGGCGGCTGCAGTCTGGCGAGCAGGGCGAGTTCACCTTTGCGGTTCGAACCAAACGCTTTGCGGATGGATACGAACAGTCCGTTGGCGAAAGCCTGAACAACCGCTCGCAGTCCTGGCCCATCACGTGCACCGGCACCAAGGAGCAAGTGAAGGCCGTAAAGGCCTTCCTTGATCGGCACCAGGGCGCGAAGGCCTTTCTATGGACGCCTCCGCTTGGAGAGCTCGGCCTGTACAAATGCGCCGGCTACCAGCTCAGCAACCGCGGCGGCCTGATCTACGCCCTGGCCGCAACATTCACGCAGACATTCCACCCTTAAGGTCAATCCATGCCCCTGATCAGAGACATCCAGAAGCTGGAGCCTGGCAATGAGGTGATCCTCTTTGAAATCGACGGCTCCGAACACGGCGCCGACGTGCTGCGATTCCACGGCCACGCTATCCCGCACTCGCCCGAGGAACTAGCTGCAGCCGGCGCGAACGCCGATCAGCTGCCGGCCAAGTCGATCTTCTGGCAGGGCAACGAGTATGCGGCCTGGCCAGTGCAGATCGAAGGTATTGGGGCGGACAGCAACGGCTCTGCAACCCGGCCGACATTGTCCGCTGGCAACGTCAACGGCCGTATCACTGCGCTGTGCCTGGCGTTCGACGACCTGCTGAAGTTTCAACTGACTGTACGCGAGACCCTGGCCCAGTACCTGGATGCCGAGAACTTCCCGGGCGGGAACCCCGAAGCAGACCCGACCCAAGAGGCGCTCGAGATCTGGTACATCGACCAGAAGACCGGCGAAGACGGCGAGATGGTCGTGTGGGAGCTTTCTTCCCCGGGCGAGATTGACGGCTTCGGTCTGCCGGGCCGGCAGATGACCACCTTTTGCCACTGGGCCATGACCAATGGTTATCGGGGCCCTGACTGCAACTACACCGGCGCGGCGATGTTTGACGACGAGGACAACCCCACGGACGACCCTTCGAAGGACCAGTGCAAGGGTTGCCTCAGCTCCTGCAAGTTGCGCTTCGGCGAAACCAACGAGCTTTCGTTCGGAGGCTTTCCGGCCGTATCCCTGATCGCACGGAGCTGACCATGCGCAAACACATCCTGGCCGCCGTGCAAGCGCACGCCGCGGCTGAGTACCCGCGCGAGTGCTGCGGGTTGATCTTGGCCGTAGGCCGAAAGCAGATCTACGTGCCGTGCACCAACACTGCGAGCAACCCGGGCGAAGAGTTCCGGATCGCGCCGGAGGAATACGCAGCAGCGGAAGATCAGGGCGAGGTGATCGGCATCGTACATTCGCACCCCGACGCCACCAGTAGGCCGTCACCGCGTGACCTGGCCATGTGCGAAGCCACGGCACTGCCCTGGCATATCCTGTCCTGGCCTGAAGGCGATCTGCGGACCATCACCCCAAGCGGCAGCACGCCGCTGCTCGGCCGGCCATTCGTACACGGCGCCTGGGACTGCTGGCAGGCCTGCGCAGACTGGTATCAGCGGGAGTGGGGGCTGGAGTTCCCGGCCTACGCACGGGAGGACGGGTGGTGGGAGCAGGCCGCCGGGCCCAGCTTGTACGAGCAGGCCTATGAGGCGGCGGGCTTCTACCAGGTCGACCGGCCACAGCACGGCGACATGATCGTCATGGAGGTGGGGCGCACGGCGCACCCGAACCATGCTGGGATTTACCTGGGCGCCGACCCGCAACTGCCAGACGAGCAGGTCCAGGTGTTCGGCCAGGGCCCGTTCCTGCTGCATCACCTGTACGGCAGGCCATCAGAAATCATCGTGTTCGGCGGGCCATGGCTTGCCCGGACACGCCTTGTGTTGCGTCATCGGGACGCGAAGTGAAAGCGGCCAGGCCGCAGGAGAGTAAATATGGCAAGCGAAAAAAAGCGTGATGAGGTTAAACGGGCATCTTCCGATTGGAGAGTGCTGATGGTTCAGCACCCTCGCTTGGGTTTCTACTATGCCTCTGGATTCAAACTCGACCGGTAATGCTCTGTACAAGGTTGTCGATGTAGCTGTCGTGCAGAGCTTTGTCGATGTTTTGGAATTGTTCGGACTTCAGGCTTTGTAGTTCCTGCGCAATTGCGCTCGCGATAGCATCATTCCCGTAGGCGAGGCGTCGTCCCAACACCGCCGCGGCGTTCATATTGAAAACAATGGCTGTCCTGAGCGCATGCTCAAGGTCATTAAGGCGCTGTTCTACGGTTCTGTCGTTGCTCACATCGACCTCCTAGGTCTTCATGCCCCAGTCCATGGGCTTTCCGGCAACGGACCGGGGCGGTTCGTTGGAAGGCACAACGCTACTACGCCCCGGCCCAGGCCACGTACTGGCTTTCCGTCCATGGTGGATGGGTGGACAGGCGTGGGCCGATGGTGGCAGTTGGTGGTTGGGGCAAGCGTCGTACCGAACGTGAAGCGTGGGACGCGTATCCTGCCGCGGCGCTGCCAGATGCCCTCAAAGGGGCTAGCGGAACGAACTACATCAAAGATGCAGTGGAGCAGGTAGCCAAGATCGCTGACGCACTTGTAGAGCAGAGACGCAGGCGTTAACGAAGCTCCTAGGATTGAAGCCCAGCCCCGCGCTGGGCTTTTTGCATTTGGCGGTAGCCTCTATATGGCTGTGGTAAATTGTAGGCTTCATCAGGCCCGTGCCGAGGGTAAAAATGTTCGCCGAGCTTTTAAAATCAGCCGTTGAGCTACTCAAAATTGCGCCCCGCTATTTCGTAGCTGTTGCGTTGGTTTCTGGATTCCTGCTTTTCGCTCCGGATGGCTGGCTGGAATCTTTAGGACTTAGCTCCTTTGTGAGTGATAACAAGAAATGGCTGGGGATGGCGCTGTTGGTAAGCTCTGTTCTTTGGGGTGTCTATGTCGTGTCGGCAGTTGGGAAGTTAATAGGCATTAGGTTCAAGAAAAGTAAGCACGAGAGAAGGGTTCTTGAGAAACTTCGCTCTCTAACCGAAGATGAAAAGCAGATTCTGCGATACTACGTCGCAAACAATACACGAGCCAATACACTCCGCGTTGATGATGGCGTTGTGCAGGGGTTAGTTGCAAGCAGGATAATATTCAGGTCGGCATCCATGGGTAGTATTCTTGAAGGATTCGCTCACAATATAAGTGAGCTGGCCTGGACATATGTTCACGCCTATCCGGAGCTTCTTGATGGTACGACGAATTTCTATCGTACTGATAAGCGGGATCGAGGGTGGTGAGGGGTATTCACCGATCTGGCTGAGCATCGAACATTTCGACCATCATTTCCTCATGCTTCTTTTGCCTTACGGTGTAGAGCATGCACCGGTGTAAAAGAAGTCGCTTCATGTGCTGAGGCAAGGTGCCTGGGCTCTATTTGGAACACTTCGACTTTATCGCTATGCGTGTTGGTTACTTCGATGGTGTAGCTCGCGATCGTGCCGTCGTCCCGCTGGGTGTGACTGAGGTATTTGAAGGTAAGTATGGACTCGGACACGCGGATATCCAGTGGAAGACGGCTGAGATGAAACAGTCAGCAAAGCGCAGATCTCTAAACTAGCAGAGCCGGCGACCATTTCGTTTGATACGGCGTCGATACTTCAGCATCTCGTCTACTCGGGTAGATGTTACCAGCCAAGCGAACTCAAAAATCAGAAGTGGAATACCGGTTAGCGAGCCGTATAGGATGGCCAGAACATAGCTCTTATGCGCCTCATTAGGTGCAAACCCGAAACTCACAACGCACAATGCAGCAGTCAAGATAAACAGCGTTAGCATCGCGTAGCTAAGTACGATCTCTCTGTTAATTCTTACGCTGTCAAATCTGGCAGCCTTGATACGCTTCATGTCTTTCAGTTTGCGACCTCGGAAAAAGGATCGTATCCGGCCCTTTGCTCCGGACAGCAATAGCTGAGCTTTGTCATGTCCGAGACGGTACAGCGGTGGTAGCGCGAGTGCGATAAGTGCGGAGACTACGCTGTTGATCCAGAGTTGCGGATTGTTCATCCATTCATTCATGAGGCTTTCCGTAGCTAAGAGGTGCACAGCGTTATCGCGCGGTCGGGCGCTGGGTTTTTTAATTTATGACGCTTATGAAAAAGCCGGGCTGGCCGGGCTTGGGTTGCGCCCTTTACAGATTAGGCCGCAAAACAACGCGGGCTACTGGAGCTTCATCGAATCGAGCAGGTTAAGAGCGCCCTCTGAGGCATTGCCTGGGTCGCTCGCAGCTCCGGCAGCTGACTCGATGAGTCGCGCCAAAACCTCCCCTGGTGTGAGTTTAAATTTCTCTGCCGCCTCGATTAGTGATTGGTAAGACTCTGGGGTTACTGCAAAGGTTACGGGTTCGTCCGGGCTCTCTTCGAACGAGAGCTTGATTCGAACAGTTTCCGCTTCATCTTTCTGTCCAGCCAGTTCTGACACGCTGACTCCTAAGGCGTCTGCCAGGTTGTAGAGGTCATCAGTGCTCGGAGAGAGATCTCCTAGCTCGAACTCGGTCAGTACTGAGGTTTCTATGCCGGTCCTCTTGGACAGCAGCCGGAGGCTGATTTTTTTCCTGCATCGCAATTCAAGAAGGCGTGAAGAGAATCCTTCGTATAGCTCAACGCTCGGGCGGCCAGACTCTGCCCCCTGAAGTTCCTCCACAGAGACGCCAAGTGCTTCTCCCAGTCGCATCAGAACCTTGAGGCGGGGCATTGATTTTCCGGCTTCGTACTTAGAAATCATCGACCAGGCGACCCCGGCTGCGGCGCCTAGTTCGCGCTGTGTTAGGCCCTTTTGTGCTCTCAGATGAGCAAGTCTTTCAGCGAATGTTGCGTTCATGTGTGTCCTAGCGTTGCTCGGGATGCGTTATCCCCATACCAAGCGTATGCCGCTAAAGGCAAGTAATGCAACAAACGAAACACTGTTGTTGACAAACGACACAAAGGGAACAAAACTACACAAACTAAACATGAGTGAGGTGGAGATGTGAGTACGACCAAAGAAAAGAAGGTGGTGGGCGTTCGGCTGATGGAAATGATGCGCAAAGCGCTTGCTGGAAAGGCTGAAGAGAACGGCCGGAGCCTGAGCGGAGAGATCGTCTTCCGCTTGAGAAAGTCCCTGGAGCAGGAGATGCAGGATGAGCAAAAACAGCGGGCATGAAAAAGCCCCAGTGCTGGCAGGCGCTGAGGCTTTGAGTAACGAGATCAACTACCAGGAAGAAATCGTCATGGCGAATAATAGCACAAACGTGATTCCGTTCAATTTCGGCAAGCAGCAGGTGCGCACGCTGTTGATCAATGATCAGCCGTGGTTCGTGGCTGCCGACGTTTCGGCTGCCTTGCTTTACGCAGAAGCCAAGGACATGACTCGCAATCTAGATGAGGACGAGAAGGGTCGGCAGATTGTGCCGACCCCTGGCGGCGCTCAGGAAATGCTGGTTATCAATGAGTCCGGTCTGTACTCGGCGGTCCTTCGTAGTCGCAAGGCCGAGGCCAAGCGTTTCAAGAAGTGGGTGACGGCTGAAGTCTTGCCAGCGATCCGCAAGCGCGGCCGCTACGATGACCAGCAGGCGAAGATGCCAACCCTCATGGATGAACTGATCGGCATGAGCGAGCTGAGCGTCATCAAGGGCCTGATCAGGGACAAGGGCAGAGCGGTCGCGGCGGACAAGCGTCAAAGCTTCGCGCTGACCATGCACAATCGCCTGCATACCCGCTTCAACGTACCGCGCACCGAGCTGATCCCGGCTGGCCAGTTCGAAGCCGCCTGTAATTTCATTGCAGCCTACAGCGTGCTGGAAGGTGAGTTCATCGCCAAGGAGCCGCCACAGTTGCAGCTGCCGCTGAACATCCACTACCCAATTGAGGCCCTGGCAGCCATCCGCGAAGGGATGCTGACTGTCCGCAACGAAAAACAGGCGTGGCTGGACGTGACGCTCGAAGACATTCGCGATACGCGTGACGGCACCACGCCTCTTGAGAGCCTGTTGTGGGATCTGGAGAAGGCAGGCTTCGACATCCGCGGCGCCTGGTGGGAGCTTCGCACCTACCGCAACAAGCTGCGGGAAATCACCTCCTTTGTGAAAGGCTTGGGTCGTGTGATGGAAGAGCCTCAGCGTTATGCGGTTGATGCACCAAAGGAGAGGGCTGCAGCATGAGCGCGCTGATGACTGTTCCGTTTCATGGCACCAATCTTTTCATCGTTGAGCATCATGACGAGCCATTCGTGCCCATGCGGCCTATCGTCGAAGGCATGGGGATGGCTTGGCAGCCTCAGCACCGAAAGCTGGTAGACAGGTTCGAGGCCTGCATCACCCATATGGTTACGCAGCTCCCCGGAGATGACCAAGCAAGGGAGGTGGTGTGCCTGCCGCTGAAGAAGCTCCCGGCCTGGATGTATAGCGTCAACCCGAAAAAGGTTGATGAGAGCATTCGACAGACGATCATCGACTATCAGAATGAGTGCGATGATGCGCTTTGGCAGTACTGGAACGATGGCCACGCTGTAAATCCCCGAGCACAGCAGCCGGCAGCCAACGAGGATTCGATACCGCTTGAGCGGCGCCTACCGGTGGCCGCTGACAGCTTCGACGCCGCCAAGCGAATTGCCGAGAGCTTGGGGCTTGAAGGAAACCAGGCCATCCTGAGCGCGAACAGCATGGTCCGCTCGGCAATCGGTATCGACCTTATGGAAATGGCCGGTGTGAAGCGCCTGGTCAATGAAGCCCAGGAGCTGAACTACACGCCAACCGAGCTTGGCGCGAAGTTCGGCATGAGTGCGGCAAGCATGAACAAGCTGCTGGCCCAGTGTGGGCTACAGCACCATGTGGCCTACAAGCCTGGCAAGAAGCGCTGGGAGGTCACGCCGGATGGCAAGGAGTACGCCGTCATCACCGACACTGGCAAGAAGCACAGCGACGGCAAGCCGGTCCAGCAGATTCTCTGGAAGGAGTCGGTGGCCAAGCCCCTGAAGCGCCTGGCCGAGAAGCTGCAGGCTGAAATGCCAGAGGTCGTTGCGCACGGCCTGTCGCGGTAACCATCCACACAAAACCGAACCCCGCCCATGCGGGCTTTCGGCGCACCCAAATCAACTCAAGGAATACCAAAGATGAATCCAGTGAGCTGCCGAGAAAAACCGCGAAACGCCAAAGGTAACGAAGTGTTGAGGGTCGAGTATCTTGGGAAGACAATGAGGGCCAACGTCATTCTTGGGTCTAACGAGGGTGATATGGACAACTCCAAGATCCCTGAGGGTTCTGAGTTTCAGATCAACATGATTTTGGATCGGTCAGTGGTGTCCAAAGAAGTCCGCGAGATGCTCGACGAGGCCAAGAATGGCAATCACATGCTGTTCATGTGCCGGACCTTCAATATCAGGAAGGACGTGCTGACCGCCTTGGGTTTTGTTGAAGGTGCCATTACAGCTTAAATCTTGCCGGCACTAGATGCTACGATCCCTTCTCTAGCAAGGAGGGATCACATGCGAATTCTGTTTGGGGCGGTGGCGGTAGCGGTGTTGGCGGGGTGTGCCTCCATGGGGGAGCGTAGAGCTGAAGGTCCTGCTAGGGCCCTAGCTAGCACCAAGGCCGTGAACGAAGTTTCAGAATGTGTATTGTTCGCTTGGCAGGAGCAGTCACTTGCTGGCGCCCATTACGACGCCTCTCTTCAGCCATTGCCTGGAGGTGGGAAAACTGTTGTAAGTGCCGGTCAGGTTGAGTTTGCAGATTTCAAGCCAGTAAATAACGGAACGAAAGTTGAAATATATTTTCAGTCCGGCTTGATGGATTGGCGAAAGAACAGACGAATCGAGGCAGTTCAAAGCTGCCTTTAACATTGCCGCCCCAGGGCGGCTTTTTTGTGCCCGGAGTAACTCATGGCAATGACAGCGGCTCACTACACTCCTCGCACCAAGATCCTGTTGGGCGGATCTTTGGCGAAAAAATATGGCCGAGAACATAACTATTTGCTCGATTCGGGAAGCGTGTATGAGATGGTCAAGGCGATTGACGCGAACCACCCTGGGTTCTCGAAATTCCTGGTAAGTGCGAAGCAGAAAGGGCTCGAGTTTGCAGTATTTCGGAACGGTAAAAATACTGGGGAGGATGAATTTAGCCTCGGCGGATGTCAGGAAATTCGGCTCGTTCCAGTGGTTTCTGGTAGCAAGCGGGCAGGTCTACTGCAAACAGTCATCGGTGTTGCCCTAGTTGTCGCGGCAACAATCGCGACAGGTGGGGTAGGTGGTTTCGCGGCTGGTGGTGCATGGGGGGTCGTTGGTGCGACCGGTGTATCTCTTGCGGTAGGCGGCGTCATCCAAATGCTCAGCCCCCAGGCCAAAGGCCTAAAGACGAGTGCCGCCCCTGAAAACACACCTGGGTATGCGTTTGGTTCGGCACGAAATACCACTGCCAGCGGCAACCCCGTACCACTCTGTTTGGGCCGTCGACGCTGGGGCGGCGCCATCATCAGTGCCGCGATCTACGCCGAAGACCAGATGTAACCCGCACACAGAACACCGACCGCCGCCTGGCGGTTTTTTTACGCCTGGAGGAAAGCATGGGCGCAGCACAGAAACTGGACATCGTCGGCGCCAAGGGCGGCTCGGATAAGCCGAAACAGCCTACAGAGGCGCCGGACAGCCTGCGCTCGATCGCCGTGGCAAAAATGCTGATCGCCGTGGGCGAGGGTGAGTTCGAGGGCACGCCAACTGCCCGCGACATCTACTTGGACAGCACGCCGCTTGCCGACCCGGCCGGCAACCTGAACTTCCCGAACGTGAAGTGGGAGTGGCGTACCGGATCGGTGGAGCAGGGCCATATCCCAGGCATCCCGTCCATCGAGAACGAGATCAGCGAAAGCGTCGAATTGCGCAGCGATAACGCCTACATCCGCGCGATCGACAGGCTGGAGCTGTCAGCAATCCGTTTGCGCTTTGCCTGGCCAATGCTGCAATCGGTCGATTCAGGAGGGAACGTCAAAGGCTATCGGATTGAATACGCCGTGGACCTCGCTACTGACGGCGGCGCGTATAAGCAGGTGCTGCTGGAGGCTGTCGACGGCAAGACCACCAGCACCTACGAGCGCACCCGCCGCATCGACCTGCCAAAGGCTACCAGTGGCTGGCTGCTGCGCGTCCGCCGGCTGACGCCTAACCAGAACAACAACAAGATCGCCGACACCATGCAGATCGTCGGGCGGACTGAGGTGATCGACGCCAAGGTCCGATACCCGAACACCGCATTGCTGTACATCGAGTTCTCGGCCGAGCAGTTCCGCAACATTCCCGCGGTCACTGTGGACTGTGACGCCCGCAAATTTCAGGTGCCCAGCAACTATGACCCGCGCTCCAGGGTTTACACCGGGGTCTGGGATGGCACCTTCAAAGAGGCCTGGACCGACAACCCGGCCTGGCACACTTACGGCATCACAGTGAATGACCGTTTTGGTCTGGGTCGGCGCATCAAGCCCTGGCAGGTCGACAAGTGGGAGCTCTATCGGATCGCCCAGTACTGCGACCAGATGGTACCGAACGGGAGGGGCGGCCAGGAGCCGCGTTTCATCTGCAATCTTAACCTTCAGGGCAAAGCTGACGCTTGGAGCCTGCTGCGCGATATCTCGGCGATCTACCGGGGTATGACCTACTGGGCGCAGGGGCAGGTGTACAGCTTGGCTGACATGCCGCGCGACACCGACTTCGACT
This sequence comes from Pseudomonas palmensis, assembly GCF_017848315.1. GTDB lineage: Bacteria > Pseudomonadota > Gammaproteobacteria > Pseudomonadales > Pseudomonadaceae > Aquipseudomonas > Aquipseudomonas palmensis. The sequence goes on along the minus strand of NZ_JAFKEC010000046.1, from coordinate 1,501 downwards.
TCGCCTACACCCGGGCGAACGTCATCGACGGCAAGTTCACCTATTCGAGCGCCTCGGAGCGCACGCGCTACAGCCGCGCCCTGATCAGCTACGACAACCCGGCGAACAGCTACGACACCGATGTCACCTCGGTGACCGACCAGAAGCTGCAGCGCCGCTACGGCGACAATGTGCTGGAGATTAGCGCGATCGGCTGCACTCGCGAATCGGAGGCCCAGCGCCGCGGCAAATGGGCGCTGCTGACGAACTCACGAGATCGAGGCATCACCTTCAAGGTCGGGCTCGATGGGCGAATCCCGTTGCCGGGCTATGTGATCCCGGTCGCGGACGAGCTGTTGGCGGGCCGGCCAATTGGCGGGCGCATCGCTGCTGTATCCGGCCGCACCATCGGCTTGGACCGTGACACCCAGGCCAAGGCCGGTGACCGCTTGATCCTCAACCTGCCGGATGGAACCTGCCAGGCACGCACCGTTCAATCGGTGAGCGGCCGGGCCGTAACCGTCACCACTGCCTACTCGGTGGTACCGGAGCCTGAGCTGGTGTGGGCGCTCGACGCTGACGACCTGGCGGTACCGCTGTACCGTGTGACAAGCGTTACCCGCCCAGAGCCTGGTGTGTTTGAGATCAGCGCGGTGCAGTACGACCCGAGCAAGTTTGCGCATATCGACACCGGGGCCCGCCTGGAAGAGCGGCCGATCAGCGTGATCCCGATCACCGTCGTTCCTCCACCGGCGAGCGTGGTTCTGACCTCGAACCATGCCGTAGACCAAGGTATCGCGGTCAGTACCATGACCATTGCTTGGCCGGCCGTGAACGGGGCCGTGGCCTACGACGTGGAATGGCGCAAGGACAACGGGAACTGGATAAAGCTGCAACGCGTTGGGGCGACCTCAGTCGATGTGGTCGGTATCTACGCCGGCCAGTACCTGGCTCGGGTTCGAGCAGTCAGTGCGTTCGATATCTCGTCGATCTGGCGAGACTCGATCCTCACCGACCTCAAGGGCAAGGAGGGCCTGCCACCGGCGGTGTCTTATCTGAACGCCTCGAGCGAGCTGTTCGCAATCGGCCTGCGCTGGGGCTTTCCGCCCGGCGCCGAGGACACACAGCGTACCGAGATCTGGTACAGCCCAAGCAATGACCTGTCGGTGGCCACGAAACTCACCGACCTGGCATACCCGCAGCGTGACTTCATGCTGCAGGGGCTGGCTGCGGGCGTGTCGTTCTTCTTCTGGGCACGCCTCGTCGACCGCACTGGCAACATCGGGCCGTGGTATCCCGTGGGCAACGGCGTACTGGGGCAGAGCGGCATGGATGCTTCGCCGATCCTCGACCTCATTGCAGGGCAAATTGGCGAGACTGAGCTGGGCAAGGAGCTCATCGACAAGATCGATGGCCTGCAAGACCAGATCGATGCGCTGGACGGGCTCAAGGCATACGACCCAGGTGAGCCATACGTGAAAGACCAGATGGTCGTGGTCGATGGTCGGATCTACCAGGCAAA
>NZ_JAFKEC010000045.1 GCF_017848315.1 Pseudomonas palmensis | reverse complement strand
CAATCGACCCTCGATTCGCGCCTGCAGGGCCTGCGGCGAACTGTTCACCGCACTGAACAGCACATCCCGGCCCGGCACCCGCCCGGCCTCCTCGAATGCCTGCATCGCGCCGAACGCCATCTCGTCATTGGCCGACCACACCAGCTGCGTACGCGGATAACGCGCACCCAGCAACTGCGCCTGTTCATAGGCGCGCTGGCGACTCCATTCCCCATACACCAGCTGGCGCAGGTGCACGCCGGGCAACTCGGCCAACGCCCGGTGCATGCCCTGCTCACGCAACTGCGCTGCCGGGGTGTGCTTCAACCCAGAGAACGCCAGCAGGTCCACGCCCTGCTCTAGGGCAGCGGGCGGCAACTGCTCGACCAGCGTCTTGAGCATGCGGTAGCCGGCCTCCTCGTCGTTGCCGGTCAGGGTGCCGAGGACCGGCGGATAACGGTCCGGATACTCGTGCACCTGCCGCGCCTGGTCGACCGTCAGGCCGTTGTTGACCAGAAACAGCCTGACCCCGCTGCCGCGCGACAGGCGGATGATCTCCGGCGCCACGTACTGCTCGTTGACCAGCACCAGGTAGTCCGGCCGCTGCGGCCCCTGAAGCGCCTGTCGCGCCTGATGCAGCACACGCTGGCGATCACGCCCGCTGTACTCGACTCGCAGGGACATGCCCAGGTTCTGCGCGGCGCCTTGCATGAAACGCGAGTAACTGACCCAGAAGGTCTCGTCGGCATTGCCCGGATTGAGAAACACCACCGAGGCCGCCTGGGCGCCACTCACCAGCGACAGGCCCAGCCACACCGACAGGCACAAGGCCTTGAGCATTCGAGTACGCTCCTGCAACGCAAAGCGCCGAGTATAACCGCGACGGCACGGGCAACGCTCAGGTGACAGCCAAACGCTAGCCAGTCTCACTTAGTCCATATAGTTCTTTTCATATGCAAAAACATCACTTTTGCGCATAAACGCAAACTGCTATCTTGCCTCGGCTCCGCCCCGGAGTGCGCGGCCGTGCGCGCGATTAGCTGCAAGCAGCCTGAGAACAGGACCCCTATGTACGTATACGACGAGTACGATCAGCGGATCATCGAGGACCGCGTCAAGCAGTTCCGAGACCAGACCCGACGCTACCTGGCCGGTGAGCTGAGCGAAGAAGAGTTCCGCCCCCTGCGCCTGCAAAATGGCCTCTATATTCAACGTTTTGCCCCGATGTTGCGGGTAGCCGTGCCCTACGGCCAGCTGACGTCGCGCCAGACCCGGATGCTGGCCAAAATCGCTCGCGACTACGACAAAGGCTACGCGCACATCAGTACCCGGCAGAACGTGCAGTACAACTGGCCTGCCCTGGAGGACATCCCCGAGATCCTCGCCGAGCTGGCCACGGTGCAGATGCACGCGATCCAGACCAGCGGCAACTGCCTGCGCAACGTCACCACCGACCAGTTCGCCGGCGTTGCCGCGGACGAAGTGATCGACCCGCGCCCATGGTGTGAAATCGTGCGTCAGTGGACCACCTTCCACCCCGAGTTCGCGTACCTGCCGCGCAAGTTCAAGATCGCCATCAATGGCTCGGCCAGCGACCGTGCGGCCATCGAAGTGCACGACATCGGCCTGGAGCCGGTGCACAACGCGGCCGGCGAACTGGGCTTTCGCGTGCTGGTCGGCGGCGGCCTGGGCCGTACCCCGGTGGTGGGCGCCTTCATCAACGAATTTCTGCCCTGGCAGGACCTGCTCAGCTACCTGGACGCGATCCTGCGCGTGTACAACCGTTACGGTCGCCGTGACAACAAGTACAAGGCGCGCATCAAGATCCTGGTCAAGGCCCTCACGCCGGAGGTGTTCGCCCAGAAGGTCGACGCCGAAATGGAGCACCTGCGCGGCGGCAGCACCACCCTGACCGATGCCGAAGTGCATCGCGTGGCCAAGCACTTCGTCGACCCCGACTACCTGGCGCTGGACAACCTCGACAGCCAGCTGGCCGAGCTCGACCAGCAGCACCCGGGCTTCGCCCGCTGGCGCACGCGCAATACCCTGGCGCACAAGAAGCCGGGCTATGTGGCCGTTACCCTGTCGCTCAAGCCGACCGGCGTGGCGCCGGGCGACCTGACCGACAAGCAGCTGGACGCGGTGGCCGACCTTGCCGAACGCTACAGCTTCGGCCAGTTGCGCACCTCCCACGAGCAGAACATCATCCTGGCCGACGTCGAGCAGCGCCAGCTGCACGCGCTGTGGCTGGAGCTGCGTGAAAACGGCTTCGCCACGCCGAACATCGGCCTGCTGACCGACATCATCTGCTGCCCGGGTGGCGACTTCTGCTCGCTGGCCAACGCCAAGTCGATCCCGATCGCCGAATCCATCCAGCGCCGTTTCGACGACCTGGACTACCTGTTCGACATCGGCGAACTGGACCTGAACATCTCCGGCTGCATGAACGCCTGCGGCCACCACCACGTCGGCCATATCGGCATTCTCGGGGTGGACAAGAAGGGCGAGGAGTTCTACCAGGTGTCCCTGGGTGGCAGCGCCAGCCGCGACGCCAGCCTGGGCAAGATCCTCGGCCCCTCGTTCGCCCAGGACGACATGCCGGACGTGATCGAGAAGCTGATCGATGTGTACGTCGAGAAACGTACTGAAGACGAGCGCTTCATCGACACCTACCAACGTATTGGCATCGACCCTTTCAAGGAGCGCGTCTATGCAGCGAATCATTAAGGGCAACCAGATCGTCGACGAAACCTGGCACCTGCTGCCCAAGGACGTCACCCTGGACGAACTGACCAACTGCGACGACTACATCGTGCCGCTGCACCTGTGGCGCGAGCACGCCCATGCCCTCAAGGCCCGCGACGGCGGCCTGGGCGTGTGGCTGGATGCCGACGAGGAAGCCGAGGAAATCGGCGATGACGTGGCCAGCTTCCAGGTCATCGCGTTGAACTTCCCGGCCTTCACCGACGGGCGCAACTACTCCAATGCGCGCCTGCTGCGTGACCGCTACAAGTTCACCGGCGAGCTGCGTGCCATCGGCGACGTGCTGCGCGACCAGCTGTTCTACATGAAGCGTTGCGGTTTCGACGCCTTCGCCCTGCGGGCCGACAAGGACCCGGTCGAAGCGCTGCAGAGCCTGCAGGACTTCTCGGTGACCTACCAGGCCGCCACCGACGAGCCGCAGCCGCTGTTCCGTCGACGCTGAACACCGCCCCATGAAAAAGGCCCCTTGCGGGGCCTTTTTTTGTGGCGTCGAATTTACAACCGGGTGACCTGGTCGGGCACGCTGTTCCAGATTTCTGCCGTCAGCGTCTCCAGCAACTTTTTCTCCTCCTTGGCCAGGTTGGCTTGCAGTACGTGGCTCTGGCGCAGGTACGCCGCTTCGGTGATGTGCCCTGCATCTGCATCTGCCTGCAAGGCCTCCATGCGGGCGTGCAGCGGCTTGGCGATGCGCTGGTAGCGCTCGGCATACTGCACCTTCAGGTAGCTGACCCAGAAGTCGCGCTGGGCAATCGAAGCCTTGAGCACTGCCGGCGTCTCGCCCTCTTCGATCTCCTTCTGCGCAGCCTTGATATCGGCATCGGTGACCTGGGCAGTGGCTCGGTAGCGCATGGTGTTGGGCTGCCCCGGCAGTTCGAGCGGCTCGGTCAGCGCGGTACGGTAAGCCAGCCGCACTTCGACCTCGTCCACCACCGTGCCAGCACGCACACGTGCATCGATGACCCGTTGGGCAATCAGCTCGACCTGCTCCAGACGATACAGCCCACGCGCCAGCTTCATCAGTGACCACTCGGCACCCAACTGGCTACCCAGCGCCAGGGCGTGGTTGATCAGCACCTGCACCTCAAGCTGGCTGAACACCAGGATCACCGCATCGCCACAATTGCGCACGCTGTCCAGGGTCTGCAGTACCTCCTCGCGCAGCGCCGTGTTGGCGCTCACTGCCTTGATCAGCGCCCACACCCGCTGCTTGAGGTCGTCGTAGGTCTCGCGAAAATCGGACGTCTCCCCCAGGTCATCGAACAGCCGGAACAGTTCGCCGGTGCCCGGTTCGGCCTTGAGCGCATCCCACATCGCCTGCAGTTCGGCCGCCTGCACCGCATCTGCACCGGCAAGCCAGGCCGTGGCACCGGCAGCCATCGGCTCGGGCGCAAAATGGACGCGCAGGTTCGGCGTCACGCCAAAGCTGATACGCGTGCGCTGACGATAGACCGTCAGCCTGACCTGGCTGTCGGCATCGATCGGGTTGCCGTGCAGGCTGGTGACCCGATTGATCCTCAACACCCGATCGACACGCTCGGCTGAGGGCGCCAGCACGTCCTGCGGCACCACCTGAATGTTGTTGGCGCGCAGGTCGACCTCTTCGAGCATGTCAAGGTCCATCAGGCCGGTCGGCCAGGTACTGATGCCCGTGTGCTGCAGCCTGAGCCCGCGCAGGTCGACCAGGGTCGAAACATCGGGCGCGGTTATCAACGGGTTATGGTCCAGGTTGAGGATTCTCAGGCGAACCAGTTTGGCCAGCACCGCATTGGCAGCAGCATCAATGACCAGGCTGTTGTAGCTGAACGTCAGCCGGGTGATGCGCGGTATGGCTTCCAGCGCGGCAGGCAGGGTGCTGAACAGGTTGTTGGAAAGGTTGAGCCAGCGCGTATTGGCAAACTGCTCGACAAAGGCTTCGGGCAATTCGCTCAACTGCATGTCGCGCATGAACAGCGACGCCACATGGCTGAAATCGGCACTCAGAATCGGCAGACCTTCAAGGCGCGTCTCCGACAGGTTGAGGGTGTAGCCGACGGTTCGCCCTTCAAAGGTTACCACCGGGCTGGTCTGGCGCCGCCAGCAACGCTCGATGCGATCGGCCGCCACCTCCCGGTGGCGACGGGTGGCGAAACTCACGGACTGATCGTTGCGCCAGGCGGTCAGCTCATCGATCAGCTTGAACAGTTCCTGGCGACGCCCCTCAAGCTTGACCAGCAGCTCCTCCTCACTGAGCCCCTCGCCTAGCTCCTGCAAAAAGGCCTGCACCTCGTCCACCGCCAGGTCGGGGTACAGCGCCCGGACCCTCTGCATCGGCGTCTGCGGCCTGCCGAACGGGCGCCGGCCACTGAGCGGATAACCGATCTGGCCATCGAGCATGCGCATTGGCGGCTTGAACCAGCGCGTGCGCGGACGCACGCCGATGCTGCTACGCACCGCAGCCGTATCCTTGGCGGCATTCTCGGCCAACATCAGGCGCAACGCGTCGGCCTGGTTGATGTTCAGGCCCAGCAGCACGCGCTCGCTGTCGGGCAGCGCATGCAGCATGGCGGCGCACAACGGCTCCACCCCGCCCAGCGCGTTATGCTCGCTGTCATAGGCCTGATAGCCTTCGTCCAGCCGCGCGAGAATACGCTTGGTGCCGGTGGCCGTGCTGCTCCCGACCGCCTTGAGCTCATCGCCCCACGGGCTGCCCTCACGTACCTGCAACAGCACATCGCCAGACCAACCCGGCAAGGCCTGCAACTGGTCCATGGCAACCTTCAGGCAGTCCAGGCGATCGGTGTAGCCCAGGTAGAGGCCCTCACGGGCACGCACCACGCGCGCCTGCTCCGCCAGCCAGCGGGCCTGTTCGGCCAGGCGCAACGGCACCCGCGGCGGGTTGGCGGTGAGCTGCGCTCGCTCGCTGACGCTGGCACTCTCGACCAGCTCTCTGGCCTGCCGCCACGCCAGCCCGGCAAACTGCTTGCGTACCACCGCCATGCCCGCCACCTCCTGCACCGGGTCGGCGCGGTAGAGGCTGTCGAACACCTGGCTGCGGTTGACGCTGGCGTAACGGGCATAGGCTTCACGCAATTGCGTCAGGCGACCAGCCTCGGTCCTGGCCAGGTAGGGGCCGAACAGGGCCTTCTCTTCCTGTTCGGTCAAGCCCTGCAGCAGCGTTGTCAGGAAGCGACCGTCGACCAGTTCCTGGCGCGTGATCGACAGGGTCCGGTTGTCGGCGCTCAGCGGCGTACCGTACTCCTTGACCAGCTGCCCGTCCTCCATCACCCGCACCAGCACACCGGCCGGCCAACCCGGCATGCGTGTGAGCAAGGCCAGGGGCAAGGCATCGAGCTCGGTGGCCAGTGGTTGCCCGTCGCGCATGGCCGCAATCACATCCGCCACCCTGCGGCTCATCTGCCAGCGCACCAGGCTGTCGCCGAGCAACGCCGGCAAAGGCTCGTTGTTGCTGTGCAGGCGGCGCAGGCGTGCCTCGTCGATGCCGGTGATGGCGGCCATGTTCAGCAGGTCCTCGTCACCCATGCCGTCCACCAGATGGCCCAGGCGCCGCCACAACGTCAGGCCTTCCCACTGCTGCGGGTCTTCGGCCTCGAGGCGCCAGGCCCCGGCGCCGTTGTGCACCACCGGCGGCTGGTAGGCGTCATCGCGAGGATGGCGGACCTGGTACTGGCCCGCTTCGGTGCCGACCACCTCGTAGGCGCGGCCCTGCACACGAATGTAGGTCTTGTCGCCCACGCTGTAGCGCCCCTGAAGGTCCGGCACGACCCCCGACAGATCGACATCCGCGGCATAGGGCTCCAGCTGCGGCTTCCACAGCCGGTACTGCCCGTTGGCCAGCCTGATCTGGACTGTGCCTTCCAGCAACTCGCTGCCCGGCCCGACGGCCAACGGCTTGAGGGCAAGCCCCAGGCCCACGGCGAATGCAATGTTCAGTGCCACCGACTGCAGGTGCGCCATGGCCAGCTCGCGATCACCCACCTCCCAGTCTTCGATGCCCTCGACCACCTCCCCGATCAACTGGCCGGCCGCCACCACCGCCATCACCTCCCCCAGCCCGGGTACGAAGAAGGCGGCGCTGTTGAGCACGTTCAGACCGATGCTTTCCCAGTACGCCAGGCGCGCCTCGCGGGCCGCTTCGTCCGCGTCGGCACTGGGCACGGCCAGGTGCCGCGCATCAGCCTTGGCCTTCTCGATCAGGCGTCGATGCTGCAACTCGAACAGGTCATCTTCCACACGGTGTTCACGCAGGTACAGGTCCGCCTCCAGGTTGGGCTGGCGCTCCAGCAGCCCGTGCTGGCCATCGACCAGGTGAAACAGATTGCTTTCCAGCAGCCCGAAGAAGCGCTCTTCATCGGCCCGGGCCACACACGCGCGCATGGCCTGCTGATAGGCCGGCGAAATCAGGTTGATGCGCAGGTCGCGCTTGAACGCCTCGATGCTCGGGTATTCCTTGAGCGGGTACAGGGGCGCGCCAGGCACATACACCAGCACAGGCTCGGTCTGCTCGCTGAGCAGGCGGTCGGCACTGGCCACCCAGATACCGGACAAGCCAATGCCGAACATTTCCAGGGTGCTGAACACCAGGGGCTTGCCGTTGTACTGGGCGGCACCGGTGCCATCGAGCCAGCCGAGCAAGGCGCTGCGGGCAGCCTCGCCAATCTCGCCCTTCATCGCCGCAATCCAGGTGCGCACGCGCAGGCGCGCCTTGTAGGCCTCGATGGACTGCCGGCGAACCCGATCATGGGTGGCCGGCGCCTCGTACACCGCAGCCAGGTGGTCCTGGTACTGCTTGCCCAAGTCCAGCTCATGGCACACGCGGGCAAAGTCGCGCGGGGCCACCGCCAGCTTGCTGCTGTAAACGTAGCGATAGCGCGGCGCGTGCTCGCTGCCAGGTACCAGCGCCATGGAAAATGCGCCCTTGGCCGCCAGGGCCGTACCGTCGTCGAATTCGGCATCCCGGGCAAAGTTCTGCAGCGCCGCCTGCAGCAGGCTCTGGCGCCTGGGCACCACGCGTACCAGCGCGCCCAGCAGTTCGGTGTCGTGGGTGACGTGCACGAATTCGTGGGTGTTGACGTCGTCGTCGCGCTGCAAGTCGCGCTTGAGCCTGGCCTTGAGCAGCGGCTCGGCGAACTCGACGATGCCTTTGAGGGGGCGCAGGGTACGCGCCAACGCGTCGGCGCAGGCGCGGGCGCGCTGCTGGCAGGCGAGCAGTGCCTGGCGCTGGTCCTCGCGGGCATGGCTGAACCAGGGCGCCGGCGCATCCCCTGCGCCCTGGTGCTGTTCGGCGCCCCAGGGCCGGCTCAGGGCCGCGAAACTTGCAGGGGTGGAGTGCTTGAGCCAGTCAGGCATGCGCTGATGGATGAAGGGGCCATGCGGCCCCGGGGTGACATAGGTGTGGGTGGAATCGGTGGGAGTGGTCATGATGGTCCTCGGGGTAGATTGAACCCCAAGCAGACCCCATCATGACGCAGGTGAAGTGCTACATATTGCTCAGCGCCAGCGGCCCAGACGGCTCCACAAGCCCACCAGGGTGTTCTCGATGGAGGCGCTGGCAGCCAGGCCAACGCGCTCCTGCAGGCTCTTGCGTTCGGCAAAATGCAGGTGATACAGGTTCGAATCGCGAGCGCGTTCGCTCAGGTATTCGTCACTGGTGCGCAGCTCGTCCACCAGTTGCTTGTTCAGTGCCGCCACACCCAGCCAGACCTCGCCGGTGGCCACCTCATCGATGTGCAACTGCGGGCGGTAACGCGAGACGAAATCCTTGAACAGCTGATGGGTCACGTCCAGGTCTTCCTGGAACTTCTCGCGGCCCTTCTCGGTGTTTTCGCCAAACACGGTCACGGTGCGCTTGTACTCACCCGCCGTGAACACCTCGAAGTCGACATCGTGCTTTTTCAGCAGGCGGTTGACGTTGGGCAACTGCGCCACCACCCCGATGGAGCCCAGAATGGCGAAGGGCGCACTGACGATCCTGTCACCGATGCAGGCCATCATGTAGCCGCCGCTGGCCGCCACCTTGTCGATGCACACCGTCAGCGGCACGCCGGCCTGGCGGATACGCGCCAGCTGCGAGGAGGCCAGGCCATAGCTGTGCACCATGCCGCCACCGCTTTCAAGGCGCAGTACCACTTCGTCCTTGGGCGTGGCGAGGGTCAGCAGCGCGGTGATTTCATTGCGCAGGCTCTCGGTGGCCGAGGCCTTGATGTCGCCGTCGAAATCCAGCACGAACACCCGCGGCTTGTCCTCGGGCTTTTTCTTCTGCTGCTTGTCGCGCTTGGCCTGCTGCTTGCGCAGGGCCTTGAGCTGGGCCTTGTCGAGCAGACCCGACTCCAGGCGCTCGCGCAGGTCCTTGTAGAAATCGTTGAGGCGAGTCACGTGCAACTGCCCCCCGGCCTTGCGCCGGCCCTTGCCGCGCAACCCGGCAATGGCCGACAACACCACCAGGAGCGCGATCACCAGGGTCGCGGTCTTGGCCAGAAAGCTGGCGTATTCAGCAAGAAAATCCACAGTAGCTCCTTAACATGTCTGCGCCCGTACGGCGCCAAACGTGGCCCAAGCATACCGGCGCGGCCACGCCTCCACCAGCGTGGGCAACGCCCCGAAACGCAGTTCAAACGACCTTTTCAAACGCTTGTATGTTTTTTCGTTGACAGGCCGCCATCGGCCACCTACCCTCGCCAGAACCTTCACTCCAGGCATACGACGTGGGCAGCATCTACCTCATTCGACATGGCCAGGCCTCCTTTGGTGCCGACGACTACGACGTGTTGTCGCCGACCGGCATTGCCCAGAGCGAAGCACTGGGCGATCACCTCGCCCAGCTGGGCCTGCGCCTGGATCGCTGCATGGCCGGCGACCTGCGCCGCCAGCAGCACACCGCCCGCCTGGCCCTGGCCCGCCTGCAGGCTGCCGGCAGCGCGGTACCCAGCCTGGAAACCGACCCTGCCTTCAACGAGTTCGACGCCGACGCCGTCATACGCGCGCTGCTGCCCGGCCTGCTGCCGGACGAGCCCGAGGCGCTGCACATCCTGCGCAATGCCCGCGACAACCGCAGCGAGTTCCAGCGCCTGTTCGCCCTGCTGGTGCAGCGCTGGCACGGCGGCGAGCACGATGTCGACGGCCTGCAAAGCTGGCAGGGCTTCGTCGAGCAGGTGCACGACGGCCTGCAACGCCTGCTGCGCGAGGCCGGGCAAGGCGACAACATTGCCATCTTCACCTCCGGCGGCACCATCACCGCCCTGCTCCACCTGATCACCGGCATCACCCCCAGCCAGGCGTTCGCGCTGAACTGGCAGATCGTCAACACCTCGCTCAGCCAGCTGAAGTTTCGTGGCCGCGAGGTGGCGCTGGCTTCCTTCAACAACCAGGCCCACGTGCAGTTGCTGAGGGTGCCGGCGCTCATCACCTACCGATGAGCACCGGCCTGTTGCGGCCCCAGGGTCGCTTACATCACTTAATAAGGAATACACCATGACCGACGTAGCTAAAGCCGTTCAAGCCATGCAAGAGAAGTTCAACCCTGCCGCCGCTGCCGGCCTGGACCTGGTGTTCGGCTTCAACATCACCGACGAAGACAAGCACTTCTCGCTGATCGTCAAGGACGGTACCTGCGACCTGCAGGAAGGCGAAAACCCTGACGCCAACTGCACCCTGGTGCTGGACAGCGAAACCCTCAAGGGCATCGTCAGCGGCGAAACCGACGGCATGCAGGCCTTCATGGGCGGCAAGCTGCGCGTCGAAGGCGACATGATGCTGTCGATGAAACTCAGCGAGCTGTTCCCGGCCTGAGCCTTGCGCTGATGCCGACCAGAACCGAAGCCTTGTGCTTCGGTTTTTTTTCGCCCGGCATCAGGGGTGGTGATCGTGGTGCAACACGCTGGCCTATAACACAGTCAAACACTTGTTCGGTTTATCCACGAGAATTAGATTAAACAATAATCAGCGACTTTCAGAATAAGGGAAAAGCATGACGCTCACCGACCAGTCGACCCAGGTTCGCCCCGGCGAAGAACTCGATGCCGCCCTCATCGACCCTTATCTCAAGGCCAGCATTCCGGGCCTGAGCGGCACGCCGGTGATCAGCCAGTTCCCCGGTGGCGCGTCCAACCTCACCTACCTGCTCAGCTACCCGGACCGCGAGTTCGTGCTGCGCCGCCCGCCGTTCGGGCAAAAGGCCAAGTCGGCCCACGACATGGGCCGCGAGTTTCGCATCCTCAACCAGCTCAACAGCGGCTTCCCCTATTGCCCCAAGGCCTACGTGCACTGCACCGACGAGTCGCTGATCGGCGGCGAGTTCTACGTGATGGACCGGGTCAAGGGCATCATCCTGCGCTCGGACCTGCCCCCCGAACTGGGCCTGGACAGCCAGCGCACCGAAGCCCTGTGCAAGAGCTTCATCGACCGCCTGGTCGAGCTGCACCAGGTGGACTACACCGCCTGCGGCCTGGCCGACCTGGGCAAGCCCGAAGGCTATGTGCAGCGCCAGATCGAAGGCTGGAGCGCACGTTATGAAAAGGCCCTGACCCCGGATGCACCGCGCTGGGAAGCGGTGATCGCCTGGCTGCGCGAGAAGATGCCGGCCGACCACCCACGCCCCGCCATCGTGCACAACGACTACCGCTTCGACAACGTGATCCTCGACGCCGACAACCCCATGCGCATCATCGGCGTGCTGGACTGGGAAATGACCACCCTCGGCGACCCGCTGATGGACCTGGGCAATACCCTGGCCTACTGGATCGAAGCCGGCGACCCTGCGCCCGTGCAACTGATGCGTCGCCAGCCGAGCAACGCACCGGGCATGCTCACCCGGCGCCAGTTCGTCGACTACTACGCCGAACGTGCCGGGCTGCAGATCGACAACTTCGACTTCTACTACACCTACGGCCTGTTCCGCCTGGCCGGCATCGTGCAGCAGATCTACTACCGCTTCTTCCATGGCCAGACCCAGGACAAGCGCTTCGCCCAGTTCGTGCACATGAACAAGCTGCTGGAGCACATGAGCCTGCAGGTCATCGGCAAATCCACGCTCTGACGCCCTACAACTACAAGGAACCCGCCCCATGTCCAAGACCCAGTTGTTCGACCTCGACGGCAAGATCGCCTTCGTGTCCGGCGCCAGCCGCGGCATCGGCGAGGCGATTGCCCACCTGCTGGCCCAGCAGGGTGCCCACGTGATCGTGTCCAGCCGCAAGCTCGACGGCTGCCAGCACGTGGCCGACGCGATCATCGCCGCCGGCGGCAAGGCCACGGCGGTGGCCTGCCACATTGGCGAGATGGAACAGATCGGCGCGGTGTTCGCCGGCATTCGCGAGCAGTTCGGTCGCCTGGACATCCTGGTCAACAACGCCGCCACCAACCCGCAGTTCTGCAACGTGCTGGACACCGACCTGAGCGCCTTCCAGAAGACCGTCGACGTGAACATCCGCGGCTACTTCTTCATGTCGGTCGAGGCCGGCAAGCTGATGCGCGAAAACGGCGGCGGCAGCATCATCAACGTGGCATCGATCAATGGCGTATCGCCGGGGGTGTTCCAGGGGATCTACTCGGTGACCAAGGCGGCGGTGATCAACATGACCAAGGTGTTCGCCAAGGAATGCGCCCCCTTTGGCATCCGCTGCAATGCGCTGCTGCCGGGGCTGACCGACACCAGGTTCGCCTCGGCGCTGGTCAAGAACGAAGCGATCCTGAACACGGCGCTACAGCAGATCCCGCTCAAGCGCGTGGCCGATCCGAAGGAGATGGCGGGCGCGGTGCTGTACCTGGCCAGCGATGCGTCCAGCTACACCACCGGTACGGCGTTGAATGTGGATGGGGGGTTCCTGTCCTGATACCACATAGCGGGTCAAGCCCGCTCCCACAAGGATCACCGCTATTTCTGTGGGAGCGGGCTTGACCCGCGATAGGGCCCTGACAGGCACGCACCATCTCCTTTACCATAGCGCCCCTCAGGCGCAGCTTTACCGTTCTGCGCCCCAGTCGAATAAGCCCAACACCATGCCCTTCGAACTCAGCGTAGATCTCACCACCCTTGCCATTCTTGCCGCCGTGGCCTTCGTGGCCGGGTTCATCGACGCCATCGCCGGCGGCGGCGGCCTGCTCACCACCCCCGCCCTGCTCACCGCCGGCATGCCGCCGCACCTGGTGCTGGGCACCAACAAGCTCAGCTCCACCTTCGGCTCGGCCACCGCCGGCTTCACCTACTACCGGCGCAAGCTGTTCCACCCCGCACAGTGGCGACACGCCCTGGTCGGTACCCTGGTAGGGGCCTTCATCGGCGCCATCGTTGCCCACTACCTGCCGGCCGAATGGCTGAACAAGATGCTCCCGGTGGTGGTGTTCGCCTGCGGTGTTTACCTGCTGTTCGGCGGCACGCCCAAGGCGCCGCTGGACGCCGATGCGCCGATCAAGAAGAAGTGGCAACTGCCCCAGGGCCTGACCCTGGGTTTCTATGACGGCGTGGCCGGCCCGGGCACCGGCGCGTTCTGGACCGTCAGCACCCTGCTGCTCTACCCCATCGACCTGGTCAAGGCCAGTGGCGTGGCGCGCAGCATGAACTTCGTGAGCAACGCCGCAGCACTGTCGGTGTTCATCTTCTCCGGCCAGGTAGACTGGGCGGTGGGCCTGGCCATGGGCTCGTCGCTGATGGTCGGCGCGTTCTTCGGCGCACGCACCGCCATCAGCGGCGGCAGCAAGTTCATCCGCCCGGTGTTCATCACCGTGGTGCTGGCCCTGACCGTACGCCTAGCGTGGCAGCACTGGTTCGGCCAGGCCTAGGCGGCGCGCCACGTACAGGTCGATCAGGTAACGCGCAATCGAGCGGCCCGCCGGCAACGGCGGCAGCGCATGCACGCTGAACCACTGGGCATCCTCGATCTCGTCGGCCTGCATCACGATCTCGCCGCCGGCGTATTCGGCATGAAAGCCCAGCATCATCGAATGCGGGAACGGCCAGCACTGGCTGCCCACGTACTGGAGGTTCTTCACCTCCAGCGCCACCTCTTCACGCACCTCGCGCACCAGGCAGTCCTCGGCCGACTCGCCCGGCTCGGCAAACCCGGCCAGGGTGCTGTACACGCCGGTCACGAAGCGTGGCGAGCGCGCCAGCAGTATCTCGTCGCCACGGGTGATCAGCACGATCATGCTCGGCGAGATGCGCGGGTAGCTGCGCAGCTCGCAGCCGGCGCAGTACATCGCGCGCTCCCACTGGATCTGCACCATCGCCTGCCCGCAACTGCCGCAAAAGCGGTGCTCGCGGGCCCAGGTGGCGATCTGCGCGGCGTAACCGAGGAGGGTATAGGTATCGGAATCGCCTTCCAGCATGAACTGGCGCAGGCCGCGCCAGCTGCAGCCCTGCGGCGCCTGTGCCGAGCGCAGTTCAAGCAGAAACACCGGCTGGCCGTCGAAGTGGCCGATGCCGTGCTCGCACACCACGTCCAGGTCCTGGCGCCTGAGCCAGTCCCGCGGGAACAGCGCGCCGTTGGCGTCCACCAGAAAGCCCTCGGCACAGTGGGCGACGGCCAGGCCGCCGGGGGTGTTGGGGTCCAGTACTGCAGTGGTCCAGCGCGCTGACATGTTGCGTTCCTTGAGGGTTCGCGACCGGGCTCAGTCGTCGAACTGCGGTTTCTGTTTGCTCATGCTGGCGGCCATCGCCACCCGCAGGTCGGTGGATTGCAACATGGCAGCGTTCCAGGTGGCAATGTATTCCAGCCCGTCGTCGATGCGGTGATCGCGCATGTAGCTGAGCATCTCCTTGGTGCCGGCCACGGCAATCGGGGATTTGCCCGCGATCTCGGCGGCAATCGCAAAGACCCCGTCCAGCAGGCTGGCCTGATCGTCGAAGGTGCGGTTGACCAGGCCGATCTGGCGCGCCTCGTCAGCGCCGACAGTGCGCCCGGTGTAGGCCAGCTCGCGCAGCATGCCGTCGCCGATGATGCGTGGCAGGCGCTGCAGGGTGCCGACGTCGGCGGCCATGCCCATGTCGATTTCCTTGATCGAGAACTGCGCATCGGCAGCCGCGTAGCGCATGTCGCAGGCGGCGATCAGGTCGATCGCGCCGCCCAGGCAGTAGCCCTGGATGGCTGCCAGCACCGGCTTGCGGCAAGTATCCACGGCATTGAACGAGGCCTGCATCTGCAGGATCTTGCGCCGCAGCAGGCGCGCGTTGCGGCCTACGTCCTTGCCCATTTCGTTGGCCACCGAGGCCAGCAGCATCAGGTCGATGCCGGAAGAAAAATGCTTGCCGGCGCCGCTGATCACCACCACGCGCACCGCGTCGGTCTCGTCGATCCACTGGAAGATCTCGACGATCTCGCTCCAGAACGCGGCATTCATGGCGTTGATCTTTTCCGGGCGGTTGATCTGGACGTGGGCGATGCTGTTCGACAGTTCGACCTTGAACGCGGTGTAGTCGGTCACGTGGCACTCCTTGGGCTGACGCGGGATGGGGTGGCTGGACTATATCGCAGACCGTAGGCGGCGCTTGTGCCAAAGGCTGGGCTGTTGCTCCTGCACTGCAGGAGCCGACCTTGCCGGCGAAGCGGCCGCCGCAGTCACCCGCAGCGGGCCCTGTCGCGCACCGGACACTGCGCCCGGTGCAGGTTCAGCGCCGTGTTGATGATGCCGATATGGCTGAAGGCCTGCGGGAAATTGCCCAGCATGCGGCCACCTTGCGGGTCGTACTGCTCGGCCAGCAGCCCCACATCGTTGCACAGCCCGCACAGGCGCTCGAACAACGCCTGGGCCTCTTGCTGACGCCCCAGCAGCACGTACACGTCCGCCAGCCAGAACGAGCACACCAGAAACGTACCCTCCCCCGGCGCCAGCCCATCGCAGCCGCTGTCGCTGTCGTAGCGGCGCACCAGCCCGTCATGCAGCAGGCGCTTCTCGATCTGCGCCAGGGTTGCCAGAAACCTCGGGTCGTCGGCTGGCAGAAAACCGGTCAGGGCAATCTGCAGCAGGCTCGCGTCCATCTCCTGCGAGCCATAGGCCTGCACAAAACAGCCCAGCTGCGCATCGACGCCCTGCTCGCACACCTGGCGATGGATCTGCGCGGCCACCTCGCGGTAGTGCGCAGCCTGGGCTTTGCCCTCCTCGGTCGGCTCGCTCAGGCTGGCGGCCCGATCGAACGCCACCCAGGCCATCACCTTGGAGTGGGTGAAATGCTGCTGCGGCCCGCGCACCTCCCAGATGCCCTCGTCGGGCTGGCGCCAGATGGTCTCCAGGTACGGCATGATCACCCGCCCGATCGCCGCACTGCGCGGCAAGCGCGGCAGGCCGCCACGCATCGCCTGACACAGCGCATCGGCCACCTCGCCATAGATGTCCAGCTGGTGCTGCACCGCCGCGGCATTGCCCACCCGCACCGGCTGCGAACCGGCATAGCCGGCCAGCCAGGGCAGCTCGTACTCCGGCAGCCGGCGCTCGCCGGCCAGGCCGTACATGATCTGCATCTGCTCGGGGTTGCCCGCCACCGAGCGCAGCAGCCATTCGCGCCAGGCCTGGGCCTCCTCGAAGTAGCCCAGGTTCATGAACGCCAGCAAGGTCATGGTGGCATCGCGCAGCCAGCAGTAGCGGTAATCCCAATTGCGCTCGCCACCCAGGTGCTCCGGCAGCGAGGTGGTGGCCGCGGCCACGATGCCGCCGGTGGGTGCATAGGTCAGCGCCTTGAGGGTGATCAGCGAGCGCTTGACCCGCGCCGTGTGCTCGCCCACCTGCGGGCAGCGCGCAGCAAACTCGCGCCACTTGTGCGCGGTGTCCAGCAGCGCCTGCTCCGGCTCGAAGGCCGGCTGCAACGGCAGGTGCGATGGCTGGTGGCTCAGGCTGAAGGTGTGGCGCTGCCCGGCTTTCACGCTGAAGCGGCTGCCGGTATGGTGATCGCGCGCGTGGGTGCTCACCGTGCTGCGCAGGGTCAGGCGGTCCGGCCCGGCCACGGCGGTCAGGGTCAGCGGATCGAGCTTCTCGACCCAGGGCACGCTGCTGCCATAGTCGAAGCGCATCACCAGGTCCATGTCGAAGGCCACCTCGCCCTCCAGCCCCTCGACGATGCGCAGCACGCTGTGGTGCGCGTCGTCCAGCGGCATGCAGTCGATCAGCCGCGCACGGCCGCTGGCAGTCACGAAGGTGGTGTGCAGGATCAGGGTGTCCTGCTGGTACTCGCGGGTTACCTCCAGTGGTGCTTCGCGCGGCGCGATCTGCCAGCGCCCGTTTTCTTCGTCGCCCAGCAGCGCGGCAAAGCAGGCCGGCGAGTCGAAGCGTGGAAAGCACAGCCAGTCCAGCGAGCCGTCCCGGCCCACCAGTGCTGCGCTGCGGCAATTGCCCAGTAGTGCGTAGTCTTCGATGGCGCCCGTCATGAACCTCCCGTCAACCAATGCTGTGCCAGACCCGCCGATCGCGGGCCAGCAGTTCGTCGGCCGCCTGCGGCCCGTCTTCCCCGGCCGCATACGGCTGCACCTCGCCGCCCTGCGCCCAGGCGTCCAGGAACGGCTGCACCGCACGCCAGCCGTTCTCGATGTTGTCGGCACGCTGGAACAGCGTCTGGTCGCCCGTCAGGCAGTCGTAGATCAGGGTCTCGTAGCCCGTGGAGGGCTGCATCTTGAAGAAGTCCTTGTAGGCAAAACCCAGCTCGACGTTCTCCATGGCCAGGGTCGGCCCCGGGCGCTTGGCCTGCAGGTCGAACCACATGCCCTCGTTGGGCTGGATCTGGATCTTCAGGTAGTTGGGCTTGGGCCGCTCGGCGTCGCTGTCGCGAAACTGCGCATAGGGCGCCGGCTTGAAGCAGATGGCGATCTCGGTGTCACGCACGCTCATGCGCTTGCCGGTGCGCAGGTAGAACGGCACGCCCACCCAGCGCCAGTTGTCGATCATCACCTTGAGCGCCACGTAGGTTTCGGTCTGGCTGTCGGGGTCGACCCGTGGCTCTTCGCGGTAACCGGCCAGCTTCTTGCGCCCCTGCTTGCCGGCGGTGTACTGCCCGCGCACCGAGTTCTTCAGGGCCATGGCCTTGGACCACGGGCGAATCGCGCCGATCACCTTGGCCTTTTCACTGCGCACCGCGTCCGCGCCAAAGGCGGCGGGCGGCTCCATCGCCACCATCGCCAGCAGCTGGAACAGGTGGTTGGGCACCATGTCGCGCAGTGCCCCGGTGGTGTCGTAGAAGGCGCCACGGGTTTCCACGCCCACCGTCTCGGCAGCGGTGATCTGCACGTGATCGATGTAGTGGTTGTTCCAGAACGCCTCGAACAGGCCGTTGGAAAAACGGCTGACCAGGATGTTCTGTACCGTCTCCTTGCCCAGGTAGTGGTCGATGCGGTAGATCTGCTTTTCGCTCATCACCTTGAGCAGGCAGGCGTTCAGCGCCTCGGCGCTGGCCAGGTCCGAACCGAAGGGTTTCTCCACCACCACCCGACGAAAGCCGTTGGCCTCGTCCAGCAGCCCGGCCGCCCCCAGTTGCTGCACCACGCCGCTGAAAAAACGCGGCGAGGTGGCCAGGTAGAAGATCGCGTTGCCGGTGCGCCCCTTGTCGATGCGCTCGGCGATGGCCTGGTAGGTGGAGGGCTCCATGAAGTCGCCGGTGAGGTAGCCGATGCCCTTGGCCAGGCGCTTCCACAGCTTGTCGTCCAGGCACCGGGTGGCACCCTCGCCCTGGTCGCGTTCACGCATGAAGGTTTCCAGGCGCTCGGCGAATTCGCCGTCGGTGGCCGGGTTGTGGTCGACCCCGACGATGCGCATGCCTTTGTCCAGCAGGCCGTCGCGGTGCAGGTTGTACAGCGCCGGCATCAGCAGGCGTTTGACCAGGTCGCCATTGGCGCCAAACAGGAACAGGGTACAGGCTGGTGCCGCTTCGACGTCGTGTTCACTCATTCGGGCTTCTCGACATGGCCACCAAAACCGAAGCGCATCGCCGACAGCAGCTTGTCACCGTAGGTGCCCTGCTGCTGGCGTGAGCGAAAGCGCGCGAACAGTGCGCTGGACAACACCGGTACCGGCACCGCCTGCTCCACCGCCGCATCGATGGTCCAGCGCCCTTCGCCGCTGTCGGACACCGAGCCGCTGTAGCTGCCCAGCTGCGGGTCGGCCACCAGTGCATCGGCGGTCAGGTCCAGCAGCCACGAGGTGACCACGCTGCCGCGGCGCCACACCTCGGCGATTTCGGGCAGGTTGAGGTCGAAGCGCTGGTCGGCCGGCAGGCTCTCGCTGGCCTTGGTCTTGAGAATGTCGAAGCCCTCGGCATAGGCCTGCATCAGGCCGTACTCGATGCCGTTGTGGATCATCTTGACGAAATGCCCGGCGCCGGGTGGCCCGGCATGGATATAGCCCTTTTCGGCGCGCTCGCTGGGGCCGGTTCGGCCACGGGTACGTGGAATGTCGCCCTCACCCGGTGCCAGGGTGGCGAACAGCGGCTCGAGGCGTTCGAAAATCGCCTGCTCGCCGCCGATCATCATGCAGTAGCCGCGCTCAAGGCCCCACACGCCACCGGAGGTGCCGACGTCCACGTAGTGCAACTGGCGCTCGGCCAGGTGCTGGGCGCGGCGGATGTCATCCTTGTAGAAGGTATTGCCGCCGTCGATGATCACATCGTCCGCTTCCAGCAGGTCGGCCAGTTGCGCGATGGTCTGCTCGGTGGCCTCGCCCGCCGGCAGCATCACCCAGACCGCGCGCGGCGCGTCCAGTTGCTGCACCAGTGCGGCCAGGTCGGCGGCGCCTGTGGCGCCCTCGGCCACCAGCGTATCGATGGCGGGCGCGTTGCGGTCATGCACCACGGTGTGGTGCCCCTCGCGCATCAGGCGTCTTGCAATATTGCCGCCCATGCGGCCCAGCCCCACGATTCCCAGTTGCATGTGCCGATGCTCCGTAAAGTGTAGAAAGCCTGCTCAGGCCTTCAAGGTTAGTCCAGGCAGGCCCGGGTTGGTTTCATCGACCAACGGCACGACAGCGATAAACAAAAAAGTTCCCATGACAGGAAAAAGAATTCAGAATCGCGGCCGATCGAGCGTCTACGCTCAAACCATGTACCAAACCAATTGCGAGGTGTGCAATGGGAACCTTGATGTCAGCGAGCCCACCCCAGACCCTTTACGTGAGCGTGCGCCGCGACGAACTGCGCCGCCTCAAGGAAGAACGCGACCAGTTGCAGCGTCAGGTGGCGCAGCTGAGCCTGCTGTTGCAACAGGCCCAGGGCAGCGACAAGGCCGTGGTCACCCTCTAGGCGGCCAGCAGCGCCCGCGCCGAATACACAGCGCCCGCCACCGCCACCAGCAACAGCACCAGCCCCGACAGCCGGGCCACCAGCACCCGGTGCCGCTGCGCCAGGGCGCCGCGCATCAGCGCGATGTACAGCGCCAGCACCCCCAGGTCGACCACCAGCCACAACGCCGCCAGCACCCCGATGCTGGTGCCGAACGAGGCCGTGACGTGGATGAACTGCGGGAAGAACGCCACGAAGAACAGAATGTCCTTGGGGTTGGCGATACCCACCGCAAAGCCGTGCCACCAGCCACTTGCCCTGGGCGGCGGCGCATCCTCCACGGCTGGCGCACGCAGCGCCCCCAGCCCCAGCCAGGCCATGAACACGCACCCCACCAGCGCCACCGCATTGAGAACCACCGGGCTGAGTGCCAGGCTGCCGGCCAGGATCAGCGCAGCGGCGGCCACCAGCACCAGGGAGGCGGCATTGGCCCCCAGCGCCGTGCGTATGGCCGCCCCGGTGCCCGAACGCCCGCTGGTGCCGACCACCAGCGCCACCACCGGCCCAGGGGTGGCGATCAGAATGAGTACAGTGCCCAGGTAGGCCAACAGCAGCGTGGTGTTCAAAAGAGGCTCCTTTGTCGTCAATGCAGGTCAGGTGCAGAGTGTGCGCAGCTGCATGGCCCTTGAAAAACGCAAAATGCTCTGCCCTACTACGACAAATACTCATCATGGACTGCCCCTGGCATGGTTGAACGTCTGCCCCCGTTGTATGCACTGCGCGCCTTTGAAGTGGCGGCGCGTACCTGTTCGTTCACCCGCGCCGGGGAAGAGCTGGCGCTGACCCAGAGCGCCATCAGCCGCCATATCCGCACCCTGGAGGCCCAGTTCGGTTGCCGCCTGTTCGAGCGCCACGGCCCGCGCCTGCGCCTCACCGATGCCGGGCGGCGCCTGGCCGAGCAACTGGGGGCCGGCTTTGCCCTGATCGAACAGGCCTGCCAGCCGTTTCGCAGCGCTTCGCGCCACCTGCGTCTGAAGGCGCCCTCCACCCTGACCATGCGCTGGCTGCTGGGCTGCATCCAGCGTTACGCCCAGGCCGACACCGTGCAGCTGGCAAGCGTGTGGATGGACGTCGACAGCGTGGATTTTGCCAGCGAGCCCTACGACTGCGCGGTGCTGCTGGGCAATGGGCAGTTCGGTGGGCAGGTCGAGGTGTGCAAGCTGTTCGATGAGCGATTGATCCCGATCTGTGCGCCGGGGTTGCTGGGAGAAGGCGTGTGGGATGCGCAGCGGCTGGCCGGGGTGGCGTTGCTGCACCCGTCCAATGACCGGCGGGACTGGCAGCGCTGGCTGCGCGGGGCGGGCCTGCTCGAGCAGGTCGACCTGCAGCGCGGCACGCTGTTCGATACGCTGGAGCAAGGGATTGCGGCGGCCATGGCCGGGCATGGCGTGTCGATCGGCGACCTGGCGCTGGTGAGCGACGATGTCCGCGCCGGGCGGCTGGCGTTGCCGTTCGAACAGGCGGTGGCAACGGGGGATGCCTACTACCTGGTGTGGCCGGTGGGCAGTGCGTGGCGCGAGAGCATCGAGCGATTGCGGGTGTACCTGCTGGCCTCTTCGCCGGCAAGGCCGGCTCCTACAGACGGCGCAACCTTGTAGGAGCCGGCCTTGCCG
The DNA here is from genome assembly GCF_017848315.1 of Pseudomonas palmensis. Taxonomy (GTDB): domain Bacteria; phylum Pseudomonadota; class Gammaproteobacteria; order Pseudomonadales; family Pseudomonadaceae; genus Aquipseudomonas; species Aquipseudomonas palmensis. Next base: position 23,883 of record NZ_JAFKEC010000045.1, on the reverse strand, counting down.
GCGAAGAGGCCCGCAAGAGCGACCTCAGAACCGCGTCGTGGCACTCACCCCGAACGTCCTGCGATCCCCCCGCGCATCCCACGCCACATCGAACGGCAGCGGCACGCTGTCGGTCTTGTACTGCTTGTCGGTGAGGTTGTTCACGTAGGCGGTGAAGTCCAGGTCATATTGCCCGCCCACATGGTACGTGGCGCTGGCATTGCCCAGTGTGTAGCCACCCTGCGACACGCTGTGGTCGGCCTGCGCGGTGGGCAGAAAGAAGATCCGGCTCTGGTAGCGCCAGTCGGTGCCCAGGGTGATGTCGTCGCCGTTCTCCAGCGCAATGCGATAACTGCCCCCCACCGCCAGCGTGCGCGACGGCGAACGTGCAATGCGGTTGCCCGAGTAGTCCACACCCCCCGATTCGAAGTCCTGCAACTCGGTATGCAGCAGCCCCAGCGAGCCATGCAGTTCCAGGTTGGCCAAGGGCAGCGCCTGCAACTCGAACTCGGCACCGCGTATCACGCCCTGGCCGCTGTTGGTCAGCAGCGACACCACCTGCCCGTTGCGCACCGACACCGCGTTCACCTGGATGTCCGAATAGTCGTAGTAGAACACGTTGGCATTGGCGATCAGGCGCTCGTCGAACCACTCGCTCTTGACCCCCAGTTCGTAGGCGTCGACGTTCTCCGGCGCCACCACCGAGGCCTCGGCCTGCACCTGCGCCCCGCCGCTGAAGCCGCCGGAACGAAAGCCCTTGGCATAACGCAAGTACACCCGCGCGTTGTCGTTGAGCTGGTATTCGGGGGTGAAATCATAGGTCAGCTTGTTCCAGGTGCGCTTCTCGTCCTGCACCACCGTGGTCACCAGCGGCCCGCTGTAATGCTTCCACCAGTCGTTGCGGTTGCTGAAGTCGACACTGGCAGCGTCTGGCGCGGCCACCCGGCGCAGGTCGATGTCCTTGGTTTCGCGGGTCCAGCGCAGGCCGGCGGTGAAGCTCAGGTCGTCGGTGGCCTGCCAGGTGCTGCTGCCGAACAGCGCGAAGCTGTCGGTCTTCTGGTCGATGTCGGTACGCCCGAAGTCGGCCACGCCGAAGGCCTGGTTGTAGGCTTCGGGGAACAGCGCGTTGCTGTTGTGGCTGTCGAGCTGTTCGTGGAACAGGTGGGTGCCGACGATCCAGCTCACCGGCTGGTTCTTCGCCGACGACAGGCGCAGCTCCTGCGACACCTGCTTCCAGCGGTCGTCGTTATAGCCACGGCCGAACTCGTAGATGCTCATGTTCGGGCTCTGGGCCTTTTCGTGCACGTCGTCGAAGGCGGTGATCGAGTCCAGCTGCAGCTCGCCCAGGTCCCACTTGAGCGCCAGTTGCAGGCCGTTGTGCTCGATGCGGTCATCGGCCTTGCCGGTGAAGGCGACCTTGTCGGAGGCAGGCTTGGGCGCAGGCCCGAACAGCGTGCTGCCGCCCGGCCCGGCACCCCAGGCGCGGGCCACGATACCTTGCCCCTTGTAGTCACGGGCGTGCAGCTGCAGGGTGGCCTGCAGGTCGTCGTTGACCTGGGCCAGCAGTTGCAGGCGCAGGGCCTGGTCGTGGATGTCGCCGGCAGTGTTGCCATCTACCTCGTTCTTGAGCTGGCCGTCGCTGCTCTGGTCGATGAACGCCACCCGCGCGGCCAGGCGGTCCTTGACCAGGGTATCGCCGTAGGCACCTTCGTACAGGCGCGAATTGTAGTTGCCCAGGTCGAGCTTGAAGTAGCCGTTGGCGCCGTCTTCGAAGCTTGGCTTGCGCGACACGAAGTTGATCGCGCCACCGGTGGTGTTCTTGCCCCACAGCGTGCCTTGCGGGCCGCGCAGCACCTCGACGCGCTCCATGTCGTAGAGCGGGAAGCCGGTGGCCACGTGCGGGTCGATGTACACGTCATCGGTATAGATGCCCACCGGGTACACGGTGGTCGAGGCCATGTCGCCCGAGCCCATGCCGCGGATGTACCAGCGCGGGCGCTGGTGCCCGGCGAACTCGGGGGCGATGGCGTTGGGCACGTTCTGCAGGGCCTTGCCGGCACTGAAGCCGCCGCCGCTGCGGTCGATCTGGCGGTCACTGACCACCGAGATCGCCGAGGGTACGTCCTGTACCGATTCTTCGCGCTTCTGCGCGGTCACGGTGACGGTGGGCAAGGCGTCGGCGGGCGGTGCGGCGGCAAGCGCAGCGGCGCCGTGCAACGTGGCGGCAATGGCCAGGGCAAGGGGTAGATAGGCGGTAGGGGCAGGCATGGCGGGGGTTCCGATGAGTCAGGGTAAGCGGACTATCGCAAGCGGCGTGCCAATGAGACATGTACTTGATTTATATGAGTTTTATGGATAAACAGCGAGCGTACTGCTGGCCAGGCAACAGTGAGGCAGCAGTGGGTTGTGTGCCAGGCATCAGGGCCTGTTCACCGGCAAAATGCTGCCCTGCGACAACGCCTTGATTTAAGGTAGGCGCTTGCTGCCACCCACCAGGAGCCTGCCGATGATCCGCCCCGCCACCGCCCACGACGTTGCACCTGTACAGGCACTGATCGAGGCTGCCTATGCGCTGTACATTCCACGCATCGGTGCCAGGCCGGGGCCGATGCTGGAGGATTACGCCGCGCTGATCGCCCAGGGTCGGGTCGAGGTGTTCGAAGAGCAGGGTCAGGTGCTCGGTGTACTGGTGCTGATCGCCCAGGCCGATGGCCTGTTGCTCGACAATGTCGCGGTAAGCCCGGCCGCTCAGGGCCGCGGGCTGGGGCGACAACTGATGGCGCATGCCGAAGCGCGGGCCCGGCAGTTGGGGCTGGAGGTGGTGCGGCTGTACACCAATGAAGCGATGAGCGAAAACCTGGGGCTGTATGAGCGGCTGGGTTATCGCGAAACCCACAGGGCCGTGCAGGCGGGGTTTCGGCGGGTGTTCATGGAGAAGCGGCTGGGCGACTGAAGTGCCTGGCCGGCAAGGCCGACGTCTACAGGCGTAGCGCTGAACCTGTAGGCGCCGGCCTTGCCGGCGAAGGGGTGTCTCAGTCTTCCAGCGGCTTGGGCGGCGCAGCCGGCTTGGCGGGCTTGGCCGGCTTGGCATGCTTGCCCGGCTTGCCCTCTGGCGCAGGCTCGGCGGCGGGCGCTGCGACCGTCGGCGCCACAATGGCCTTTTCGCTGGCCGGCAACTGGTCGACCGCCGCGAAGATCTGCTCCGGCTCCACCGTGCCGTCATGCTCGATGATGTGCTTCTCGCCGTCCTTGCCCACCAGCACCACCTGGGTGCCCTTGCGCGCGCCCAGGCTGAGTTCGCGAATCAGCGCCATGGTGGTCTGCTGCTCGAGGTTCTTGTCGTCACGCTTGCCGACCATGCCCGCCACGCTGTAGAGCACCAGGTTGCGCTCCTCGAACTTGCTCTTGGTCGCCGGGTCCTTGAGGGCCTCGTTCAGGGTGCGCAAGGTCGGGTCGGCGGTGCTGGGGGCAATCACGATCAAGGGTCTGGACTTGCCCAGGTCAACGGCCAGGGGCGCGTCGTCGGCGAGCAGCGGGCTGGCGACTGCCAGCAGGGTGGCGAAGGTCAGTGACCGAACAAGCATGTGCATCTCCTTCTTGTTTCCATGCACCAAAGACTACAGATCAAAGCGAAAGATCCGAGCGAGCCTAAACGACTGCCCGCGTGTGTGGACGTTTACAAAAGTAACTTTCGGTTTCAAAGGTAGCTGTGCATGTGCAGAGGATAGCTGAAGGTCAGGGATGTGTCGGGCCACTGGCCCCTTCGCCGGCCAGGCCGGTTCCTGCAGGTTCGCTCAATGGTGGTGTGCAGGGGCGCAACAGCCCCATCAGAACAACCCCATCTGCCGATCGATCAGGGTGCTGAAGTCATCCCCCACAAACGGCAGTATCGCATCGGCCACCGGCTGCAGCTGCCGGGTCAGGTAATGCTCGTAGTCGATGCCGTTGCGCCGGTTTTCCAAAGGCTCGGGCCCGGCCAGGGTCATCACGTAGCTGATCCACCCGCCATTCTGGTACTGGCGTGGCCGCCCCTGGCTGTCGTTGAACTCGTCGGCCATGCGTGCCGCCCGCACATGCGGCGGCACGTTGCGCTGGTAGTCGTCCAGGGGCCGGCGCAGGCGCTTGCGGTAGACCAGCTGATCGTCCAGCTCGCCGGCCAGGGTGCGCTGCACGTAGTCCTTCACATAGGCCTGGTGCGGCCTGCGCTCGAAAATGCGCTGGTACAGCTCCTGCTGAAAGTGCTGGGCCAGCGGCGACCAGTCGGTGCGCACGGCCTCCAGGCCCTTGTAGACCATCTCGTCGGGCCCGCCCTCGCGGTGTACCAGGCCCGCATAGCGCTTCTTGCTGCCCTCCTCGGCACCGCGGATGGTGGGCATCAGAAAGCGCTTGTAGTGGGTTTCGTACTGCAGCTCCAGCGCACTGTCCAGGCCGTACTCATCGCGCAGGTGCTCGCGCCACCACTGGTTGACCTGCTGCACCAGGGCACGCCCGATCTCCCCGGCCTGCGCCTCGTCATGGGCCCGCTTGAGCCACACGAAGGTCGAGTCGGTATCGCCGTAGATCACCGTGTAGCCCTGGGCCTCGATCAGCTCGCGGGTGCGGCGCATGATCGCGTGCCCGCGCATTGTGATCGACGACGCCAGGCGCGGGTCGAAAAAGCGGCAGCCACTGGAACCCAGCACCCCGTAGAAGGCGTTCATGATGATCTTCAGCGCCTGCGACAGCGGCGCATTGTGTTCGCGCTTGGCCTGCTCGCGGCCCTGCCACACGCGCTCGACGATGGCCGGCAGGCAATGCCGGGTGCGCGAGAAGCGTGCGCCGCGAAAACCCGGCACCGAGTGTTCGTCATCCGGCTCGCGCAGGCCCTCGACCAGGCCGATGGGGTCGATCAGGAAGGTGCGGATGATCGACGGGTACAGGCTCTTGTAGTCCAGCACCAGCACCGACTCGTACAGGCCGGGGCGCGAATCCATCACGAAGCCGCCGGGGCTGGCCTCGTCCGGGCGCCCGCCCAGGCTTGGGGCGACGAAGCCCTGGCGGTGCATCAGCGGTATGTACAGGTGACAGAACGCCGCCACCGAACCGCCGCTGCGGTCGGCCGGCAGGCCGGTGACCGTGGCGCGTTCGAGCAGAAAGGTCAGCAGCTCGGTCCTGGCGAAGATGCGCGTGACCAGCTCGCAGTCCTTGAGGTTGTAGCGCGCCAGGGCCGGCTTGTCCTCGGCGAACATGCGGTTGATTTCGTCCATGCGCTGGTACGGCGTATCGATGGCCTTGCCTTCGCCGAGCAGGGTCTGGGCGACGTTCTCCAGGCTGAACGAGGGGAAGCTCCAGGTCGCCGACCGCAGCGCCTCGATGCCGTCGATGATCAGGCGCCCGGCAGCGGCGGCAAAAAAGTGCGTGCGGCTGCCGTGCTCGCGCCATTCCATCACCTCGCCGCCGCGCCCCAGGCGCAGCGGCACCTGCAACTGCTGGGCATGGGCGTGCAGCACGCGCAGGTCGAACTGCACCAGGTTCCAGCCGATGATCGCGTCGGGGTCGTGCCGGGCCATCCAGTCGTTCAGGCGCTCCAGCAGCTGGGCACGGCTGGCGCAGTACTCCAGGTCGAAGTCCACGCCACTGGCGTCGCCGTTGGCCGGGCCGAGCATGTACACCTGGCGCTGGCCACAACCTTCCAGGGCAATCGAATACAGCTCGCCGCGCTCGGTGGTCTCGATGTCCAGCGACACCAGGCGCAGGTTCGGCCGGTAGTCCGGGGCCGGCTTGAGCTGGGCGTCGAGCAGCAGGCCGTCGGCATCGGGGCGGCCGCTGAACGTCACCGGGGCAGTGATGAAGCGCTCCATCAGGTAGCGCTCGGGCGGGCGGATGTCGGCTTCCAGCAGGTCGACGCCCGCGGCGCGCAGGCGTTTTTCCAGCTGCATCAGCTGGCGATGCTGGCGGCAGTACAGGCCCAGCACCGGTCGGTGGCGGAAGTCGCACAGCGCCAGCTCGCGCAGCTCGACGTCGCGTTCGGTGCGCAGCACCGCCTCGACATGGGCACGCTGGGTGGCGGCGACGAACGCCACCGACGTCTGCACGGGCAGGCGCAACTGGCGCGGGCCCTGGTCGGTCGCCAGCCAGAACTCCACGCATGTGCCCTCTGGCGTATCCCGCCAGTGCCGGGTCAGGACAAAGCCCTGTTGAACCTCCACCTCTGCAACCTCGTACCCCTGTCAATGCGCCGATTCTACCTGATAGTGCCGGGCTTACCCGGCATTGCGCCGCCCCAGCGGAAAACCGTGCCGGTGCGAACGCAGGGTCAGGGTCAACGCCAGCCCCACCAGCGCCAGCAGCAGCCACGGGAAACTCTGCACGCCCCAGTGGCTCAGCAGCACGCCGCCCACCAGCCCGGCCACGGCGATGGCCAGGTTCCACACGGTGACGATCATCGACTGCGCCACGTCCGCACCCTCGCCCGCCGCATCGGCACTGGCGGTCTGCAGCAGGGTGCCGGCGCCGCCGAAGCTCAGGCCCCACAGCGCCACACTGAAGTACACCAGCAGCGGCGCACCGGTAGCCAGGCCCAGCAGCACCGACGCCACGCCGAAACCGACCAGGCTGCCCAGCACCAGCCGGCGCAGGTGGCGGTCGATCAGCACGCCCACCACGCCAATCCCCACCAGCGCGGCGCAGCCGAACAGCAGCAGTACCGGGCCGGTGCTGCCGGCCATGCCGCCGGCCTGCAGAAACGGCACGATGTAGGTGTACAGCACGTTGTGCGCCAGCACCCAGGTGAAGATCACCGCCAGCACCGCGCTCACCCCGGGGGTGGCCAGCACCTGGCCGATGGCGGCACGCCTGCCGGCCGGCTGGCCGTCGAAGTCCGGCACGCTGAGCAGCACCCAGCCCATCAGCACCAGGGTCGCCAGCGATACCAGCACGAAGGTGCTGCGCCAGCCCAGCAGGTCGCCCAGCCAGGTGCCCGCCGGCACCCCCAGCGACAGCGCCAGGGGCGCGCCGATCATGGCCACCGCCATCGCCCGACCCTGCTGGCTCACGCTGACCATGCGCCGTGCGTACCCGGCGATCACGCCCCACGCCAGGCCGGCCGCCACCCCGCACATGAAGCGCGCCGCCAGGGTCAGGGTGTAGTGCTCGGACACCGCCGTCACCGTGTTGAACACCCCGAAGCCGAGCACCGCCAGCATCAGCACCCTGCGTCGGCGCCAGCCCTGGGTCAGGGTCACCAGCGGGATCGCCGCCAGCAGCGAGCCCAGCGCATAGGCCGTGACCAGTTGCCCGGCCATCGCCTCGCTGACCTGCAGGCCGCTGGCGATGTGCCCCAGCAGGCCGGCCGGCAGGGTCTCGGTGAGAATCGCGATAAAGCCGGCCATCGACAACGCCAGCAGGCCGGACAACGGGAACGCCGGTTCGGCCTCCACCCCTGCTGCGGCCTGGGCCGGGCAACTGCTCTGGGACATGGTGCAAACTCCTGAAATAAAAAAGTGACTGCACGGTAATCCTTCCCGCCACTGCGGAAAAAGACGGGTAGAATTCCGCACAATCCGGACACATCTGTCCGCAATCGGAGAACGACCATGGACAGCCTCAGCGGCTTCGTGGTGTTTGTGAAAGTGGCCGAAACCCGCAGTTTCGTGGCCGCCGGCAAGGCCCTGGGGGTCAGCGCCTCGGCGGTGGGCAAGCGCGTGGCACGGCTGGAGAGCCGGCTGGCGGTACGCCTGTTCCACCGCAGCACCCGCAGCATCACCCTCACTGCCGAGGGCGCGCTGTTTCTGGAGCGCAGCCGGCGCATCCTGGCCGAAATCGAAGCCACCGAAGCCGAGCTGTCCCAGGCCAGCCAGGCCCCGCGCGGCAAGCTGCGGGTGAGCCTGCCCCAGGTCAGCAGCATGATCGTGCCGCTGCTCAGCGACTTCATCGGGCAGTACCCGCAGATCGAACTGGACCTGGACTTCAGCGACCGCATGGTGGATATCGTCGGCGAAGGTTTCGACGTGGTACTGCGCGCCGGCGAACCCTCCGATTCGCGTCTCAATGCCCGCCGCCTGGGCGACTTCCGGCATGTGCTGGTGGGCTCGCCGGCCTACTTCGCCGAGCACGGCACACCGCGCCATCCCAGCGAGCTGGCCCGTCACGCCGGGCTGCACTACCGCTTCCTGACCACCGGCAAACTCCAGCGCTGGCCACTGCGCCGCGCCGACAACGGCGCCGACCACGAGGTGCCGGTGTCGATGGTGTGCAACCACCTGGAAACACGCATCTGCTTTGCCATGCGCGGCCACGGTATCGCCTGCCTGCCGGACTTCACCATCACCCAGCAACTGGAACGCGGCGAATTGGTGACGGTATTGGATGAACACCTGGACCACGGCGGTTGTCTGTACCTGTTGTGGCCATCGGGGCGACAGATGTCGCCCAAGCTGCGGGTATTCATCGACTTCATGGAGCAACGGCTGTTTGCCCCGGTGCCGCCAACCGCTAGAATGCCGACCCAGGAGCCCCACCCAACCATGGATAGCCGGATACCGACATGACCAGCGCTGCCCTTTTTTCGCGGATGGAACGTTAACGTGTTTTCTGCCTGTCGCTACATCAGCCTGCTCTGTCTGCTGCCCACCCTGGCCCTGGCCGATGAGGTGCGCATCGACCCCCACGCCGACCTGCTGTACCGCCAGGCCCTGCCGTTTCTGGAGCAGGCCGATGCACGCAGCCGTGCCCTGCCACTGACCCCCGAGCCCGGCGACCAGGAGCTGATCGGCGAGGTCGAGGCGCTGGGGCGCATCCTGGAACCGGCGGTGGCGCTGCTGCGCAAGGCGGCCGAACTCGACCACCCGGTGGCGCAGTACCGCCTGGCGCTGTTCTACATCACCTACCTGCCGCAGAACGACATCGCCAGGTCCGCCTGCCCGCTGCTCGAAGCCAGCATTCGCCAGGGCTTCGCCCCGGCCGCCCTGGGCATCACCACCTGGTGCCCGGCCTTCAGCGACAGCGCCGACTACCGCCAGGCGCTGGAACGCATACCGCTGAACAACACCCTGTACGCCCCCTATTACCCGCAGCCGGCGGTGCGCCTGGAATGCAATCGCCAGCAGCCCCAGGGGCTGAACATGCAGTGGGGGCGCCAGCGTGACTTCCAGGCCGAGGTCTACCGCCTGCTGGGCACCATCGACCCGGGCCAGCGCCTTACCTACTACCAGAAGGCCGTCGACATCAATGGCTGCCTGCCGGCGCAGCGACGCCTCACCAGCCAGCGCTGAAGTACGCGGGCACCGCAAGATCGTACAAGGCAAGCGCCCACGGCTCTGGCATCCTGTGCAACCGACCCCAAGCGTGTGTTGTCATGTCCCGTTCTGCCGTTGCCCGCACTGCCTACATCCAAGGCGCGATCGCCTGCCTGCCGCTGTCGCTGGCGGTGGCCCCCTGGGGGCTGCTGGCCGGTTCCATGGCCATAGAGGCCAACCTCACCCCGCTCGAAGGCCAGGGCCTGTCGGCCATCGTGTTCGCCGGCGCCGCGCAACTGGTGGCCATCGGCATGCTCAAGGGCGGCGCCAACCTGTTCTCGATCCTGCTCACCACCCTGCTGCTGACCTCCCAGCACCTGCTGTACGGCCTGTCGATGCGCCCAGTGATCGCCGACCTGCCGCTGCGCTGGCGGCTGGGCCTGGGCTTTCTGCTGACCGACGAATTCTTCGCCCTCACCAGCCAGTACGACCGCCAGCAGTTCAACCGCTGGTACGCGCTGGGCGTGGGCCTGACCTTCTACATTGCCTGGAACCTGTTCACCCTGGCCGGCATCGTGCTGGGGCGCAACATCCCGCACCTGGACCAGCTGGGCCTGGACTTCTCCATCGTCGCCACCTTCGTGGCGCTGATCGCGCCGCTGGTACGCAACCTGGCCACTGTGGTGTGCGTGGCGGTGGCCCTGTTCAGCTCGGTGCTGTTCAGCTACTGGCACTGGGAAACCGCGCTGGTGCTGGCCGGGCTGCTGGGCATGAGCGCAGGCTTCATCTGCCAGAAACTGACCGGAGCACGCACATGATCATGCTGCTGATCGTTGCCATGGGCCTGCTGGTGTTTCTCAACCGCTACGCCTTTCTCGAACCCCGCCTGCCGTTGCGCCTGAGTTCCAATGCGCGGCAGTTCCTGGGGTTTGCCGTGCCGGGCATGCTCACCGCCATCTGCGGGCCGATCGTGTTCATGCCTGACCACCAGCTCGACCTGAGCCTGGCCAACCCCTACCTGCTGGGCGCGATCGTGGCCGTCGTGCTGGTGCTGTGGACCCGCAGCGTGCTGCTGAGCATGTTGCTGAGCATGGGGTTGTTCTTCGTGCTGCGCTGGTGGTTGAACGGCGCCCCATGAAAACCGTGCTGCGTGAACAGACCCGCCTGTGGCAGGCCCAGGCGCTGGGCGACATCGAGATGCTGCATGCGCGCTACGTGCAGCAGCGCTTCGCCCCGCATGTGCACGAAGGCTACGTGATCACCATCATCGAGTCCGGTGCACAGCGCTTCTGGCACCGTGGCAGCGAGCACCTGGCGCCCGAGGGCAGCATGGTGCTGATCAACCCGGACGAGCTGCACACCGGTGCCAAGGCGCATGCCCACGGCTGGCGCTACCGTGGCTACTACCCCGAGCAGGAGCGCATCACCTCGGTGCTGGACGAGCTGGAGCTCAAGCGCGGCGGCCTGCCCATCTTCAAGGCCAGCGTGCTGCACGACCCGCAGCTGGCGCGTGCCTTCAGTGGCTTGCACAGCCTGGCCGAGCATGGCGCCAGTGCGCTGGAGCAGCAGACTGCGTGGCGCGAGGCGGTGTTGCTGCTGGTGCAGCGTCATGCCGGGGCGCGCGAGGCGCGTGCACCGGGGCAGGAGCCGCAGTCGGTGGCCAGGGCCAAGGAGCTGATGGAAAGCCGGCTGGCCTACCCGCCGTCGCTGGAGGAGTTGGCGCTTGCGGTGGGGTTGTCGCCGTTTCATTTTGCCCGGGTGTTTCGCCAGGCTACCGGCCTGCCGCCGCATGCCTGGCTCAAGCAGCGCCGGCTGAGCCGTGCACGGGAATTGCTCAAGGCTGATTGCCTGCCGTTCAACGTTGCGTTTGCGCTGGGGTATTCGGACCAGAGTCATCTGAACCGGCAATTCAAGCAGGCGTACGGCGTGACGCCGGGGGAGTATCGGCGGGCGTGTTCGATGTAAGGTGCCGGGCTGCCCCCACGACCTGGAGCCAATGCAGGAGTCGGCCTTGCCGGCGAAGGGGTCAGCCCCTCACCCATGCACCCAGCGCCGATGCAGCCCTCGCGCCAGTGCATCCAGCATGAAGCCCAGCACCCCGATCACCAGCACCATCGCCATCAGCTCCGAGTACGCCAGCCGGTCGCGGGTATCCAGAATGAAATACCCCAGCCCCGCACTCACCCCGAGCATCTCGCACGGCACCAGCACGATCCACACTATGCCGATGGCCAGCCGCACGCCGGTCAGCACATGCCCCACCACCCCCGGCAGGATCACCTTGCGCAAGGTCTCCCAGCGCGTGGCGCTCAGGCTGCGGCTCAACTGCAACCAGCGCGGGTCGAGCTGACGCACACCCGCCGCCGTGTTGAGCAAGATCGGCCACAACGCGGCAAACGCCAGCAGGAAGTAGATCGGCGCATCACCCACCCCCATCAGCATCACCACCACCGGCATCCACGACAGCGGCGAGATCATGCGCAGGAACTGGAACGCCGGGGTGGTCGCCGCGTCCAGGCGCCGGTAGCTGCCCACCAGCAAACCCAGCGGCACGCCCACCAGCAACGCCAGCACCAACCCCACCAGAATGCGCTTGAGGCTCACCGCCACATGCTCGTACAGCTCGGCATGCCCCAAAAGCTCCAGCAGGCTGGCAAAGGTGGCCTGCGGCGCAAACCGCAAGGCCAGCCCGTCACCGCCGAACAGCACGATCCCACCCCACCACAGCAACAACAGCACCAGCAGCCCGGCGATACCCAGGGCCGCGTGTTTGACTGGCTTGACCATCAGACCGCGAACTCCTCGCTACGCTCGAAGCTGTCGGGCAAGCCGAAGGCCTTGAGCCCGCCGACGGCACCGATGGCGTTGCGCACGAAGCGGTCATCCACCAGGTCGCGGGCGGTCTGTTGCGGGTCCAATGCGGCCAGGAAGCCCTTGTCGCCTTCGATCAGGGTGTCCTTGAGGCGGCGCACCAGTTCCTCGGTGTAGCTGGGGAACGGGTACGGCTGGAAGTCGATGCGCTGCTCGTCCCACTGCGCATGCCGGATCGCCCCGCTCTGCACATACTGTTCGCGGCTGTCGGCAGCCGGCGTGAGCACCCGGCCCAGCACCTCGGGGGCATGCGGGGTGTAGCGGTTGGCACCGCTCTTGGACAGAATCTGCGCCGCCTCGGCGCGGTGGTCGCGGGTCCACAGCTGGGCCTTGACGATGGCGTTGACCACCTTCTGCGACCACTCGGGGCGGTTGTTCAGGTCGTGCTCGTGCATGAACACCACGCAGCATGCATGGTTGCGCCACACGTCCCCGGTAAAGCGCTGCACGCGCCCGACCTTGAGTTCCTCGGCCAGGGCATTGAACGGCTCGGCGACGATGTAGCCGGCAATGCGCTTGCTGGCCAACGCCGGCGGCATGTCCGAAGGCGGCAGCACCACCAGGTTGACCTCGTTGGCCGCCACCGCAGCCGCCGCCGCCCGCGACACCGGCTCCAAGCCGTTATCACGGAACAGTTGCTGCACCACCACGTTGTGAATGGAGTACCAGAACGGGATCGCCACCGTCTTGCCGCCCAGCTGCTTCACCTCGGTGATGTCAGGGGCCACGGTCAGCCCCGAGCCGCCCACGTGGTTCCAGGCCACCACCTTTGCCGGCACCTTGCTGCCGTAACGCGCCCATACGGTCATCGGCGACAGCAGGTGGATCACGTTGACCTGCCCGGAAATGAACGCCTCGATCACCTGCGCCCAGCTGCGCAGCAGCACCGGGCGCTCGGCCTTGATGCCCTCGGCCTCGAACAGGCCATTGTTGTGCGCCACCAGCAGCGGCGTGGCGTCGGTGATCGGCAGGTAGCCGATGCGCACCGGCGCATCCGGCTCGGCGGCGGCACGCGCCTGCAGGCTGCTCAGCAGCGGCATCGCACCGGCGGCACTGAGCACCGCGCTGAGTTTGAGAAAATCACGACGAGTGTGGGTGAAGTCGTCCAGGCACATGGGCAGTCTCCGACGGCGTAGGCAAAGAATCGGTTGGGGAAGTGTGGGTGCGGCTCGCCCGCCGAAGGGTCTTGAGAATCTCGATGCGCAACGCGCCCAGCGCCTCGACCTGCTGCTCACGCGGGTGCGCCAGGTCGATGGGCCATTGGCCGAGGGTCCGCGCCGGGTGGTCGCCCAGTAGCAGGATGCGGTCGGACAACAGCAGGGCCTCGTCGATATCGTGGGTGATCAGCACCGCAGCGGTGCCGTGTTCGGCGATCACGCTCAGCAGCAGCTGCTGCATGTCGGCGCGGGTCACTTCGTCCAGCGCGCCAAAGGGCTCGTCCAGCAGCAGTACATGGGGCTGGCGCGCCAGGCAGCGCGCCAGCGCGGTGCGCTGGGCCATGCCGCCGGACAACTGCGCCGGGTAATGCTGGCGTGCATGCTGCAGGCCCACGGCGGCGATCGCATGGTCGATGCGCGCCTCGCGCTCGGCCTTGGCCAATCGCGGCTGGCGAGCGAAATCCAGGCCGAAGGCGACGTTGCTTTCCAGGCTCAGCCAGGGCAGCAGGCTGGGGTCCTGGAACGCCACCGCCACCCGTGGATGCGGGCCGTCCAGCGGCTCGCCGAGCAGGCTCACGCGACCATCGCGCGCCGCCTGCAAGCCGGCCAGTACCCGCAGCAGGCTGGACTTGCCCACCCCGCTGGGGCCCAGGATCGACACCACTTCGCCCGGCGCCAGGTCCAGGTCGAAGCCTTCGAGCAGGGTTTGCCAGCCCTGTTCGCGGGCGTAGCCCAGGCTGATACCGCGGGCCTGCAGTACCACCTTGCTCATGCTGCGCGTGCCTGGCGTTGCAGCTCGGCGCGCAGTTGCACCAGGCTCGGGGTCACGATCGGCACGAACGCCGACTCGCGCCAGCGCCGCGCAAAGCCTGCGCCGTACTCGCTCAGGTAGGCCTTGCCACCGCTGGCCTGCAGCTCCAGTTGCAGCGCCTCGCCAACAATCTCGGCCAGGCTGATGCGTACCTTGAACAGCGACGCCGGGTTGCCCAGGAAGCGCCCGTCGAGCAGGCCGGCCTTGAGCTCGCTCACCACATCGGCCAGCAGCTCGCGCTGCGCCTCGAGGGTTTGCGCCAGCACCGAACGCACCCCCTGCAGATGCCCCTGCGCTTCCTGCAAGGCGCGCCGCGCCAGGCCGATGGCCATGCCGCACTGCAGGCCCAGGAACGCCGGGCGCACCGCCGGCAGGAACTGCCGGGCATCCTCATGCAGCAGCCAGTCGCGGCCCAGGGCCACCTGATCGAAATCCAGCGCGGCGGTATTGCTCGACTGCAGGCCCATCAGTTGCAGGTCGGGGGAGCGCTGCACCCCCGCGATGCCGTCGGGGATCGCCACCACGAACGGTGCACCGCCTTCGGCGCGGTCGATGGCGGCGGCCACCACGAAGCCGCCCTTGCGCAGGTTGGTGACCCAGTGCAGGCGCCCGTTGAGCGCCCAGCCCTGCTCGCCGCGCGCCGTGGCGCTGACCTGCAGCGACTCGATGCCGGACAGAAACTTCATTGCGTTGGAGAGCCCGGTGGCACCGGCCAGCTCACCGCTGAGCAACGACGGCAGCAGGCGCTCGCGCAGGGCGCTGTTGGGGCTGTGCAGCAGGTATTCGATAAAGGCCCGCTGGCCCCAGAACACGAAGGCGGCGGCCAGCGAATAGCTGGCAACGCTGGCCACGGTTTCCACGGCGTCGGCCACACTGGCGCCGCTGCCGCCCTGACGCGGGTCCACACCCACACCCAGCACCTTGGCTGCGGCCAGTTGCCCCAGCACCTGCTGCGGGTCGCACCGGCCCTGGTCGAGCGCCTCGGCATTGGCCTCCAGCCAGTGCTGCAATACGGGATCAAGCATGTTCTTTCCTCCTTAGAACAGGGCGCCAGCCACACACTGGCGCCACGGGGCTCACTGAGCGTCGGCCTGCCAGCGGTACTTGGCCAGCTCGTCATTGAGCGGCGTGCGCGCAAACACGTTGGCGAAATTGCACAGCGTGGCCAGGCTCACCCCCAGGATAACTTCCAGGGCATGGCCTTCGGTGTAACCGGCCTCGCGAAACTCAGCGTAGGTGGCATCGCTCACATTGCCACGGGTGGCAATCACTTCGCGGGCAAACTTGGCCAGGGTTTCGAGCCTGGGCGATGGTAACTCGCCGCGCGCACGCAGGGCCTGCACCACTTCTTCGGGCAGCTTGGCCTTGTTCAGCGCCACCGCGGTATGGCCGGCCACGCAGAAGTCGCAGCCGTGCTGGGTGGCGGCAATCAGCTGCACCACTTCGCGCTCGGCCAGGCTCAGCTCGGCCTTGCCATTGAGCGCCGAAACCGTCACATAGGTTTCCAGCGCGGCCGGCGCGTTGGCCAGCACGCCCAGCAGGTTAGGAATGAAGCCGGAATTCTTCTGCGCGTTCTCCAGGAACGGGCGCGCGGCTTCCGGGGCGCTTTGCACGGTGTGTAGAGTGATGCGTGACATGGCGTGGTCTCCTACATACTGAAGGTGTTCGCCAAGTCTGTTGGTTATAAGAAAACCGATCCATATTCTACAGTCGCGATTACTTGCTCCTGAGTGTTTCCATTAGATGATTTCTTCCAGCGTTTTGGTCGATTGGTTATTAGAGCGTCTGGAACTGGACGCCAGCCTTTTCCATGTGGGGCGCTACTGCGGTGGCTGGCACGCCAGCACCCAGGGCCTGGCCCGGGCCAGCTTTCACGTGGTGGTGCAGGGCCACTGCTGGCTGCACATCGACGGCCAGCCCGAGCCGCAGCGGCTGGAGGCCGGCGAGGCGGTGTTCCTGCTGCGCGACCTGCCCTATCGCCTGTCCGACAGCGCCGACAGCGACACCGCGCGCTGCCAACCACGCATCCCGATGCAGGCATTCGACAGCCAGGCGGCGGATGGCGTGGGGCTGGTGTGCGGGTTCTTTCACTTCCAGCCGGGGCTGTCGTCGCTGATGGCCGAGTCGCTGGCCGACTGGATCATCCTGCGCACCGGCGACCCGTCGCTGCAGGCGGCGCGGGCGCTGTTCGAGCTGATTCTGGAGGAATGCCAGCGCACCCCCGCGCCCTCCTCCACCCTGCTGGAGCGCCTGAGCCAGTTGCTGTTCTTGTACGTGCTGCGCCAGCAGGTGAGCGACAACCAGGACCTTGGCGGCCTGGTCGCCCTGGCCCGTCACCCCGCGTTCGCCCCGCTGCTGGAGCAGTTGATCGAACACCCCGAACAGCCCTGGTCGCTGGAAAGCATGGCCGCCTGCACAGGGCTGTCGCGCTCGGCCTTCTTCAAGCGTTTCAACGAGCTGGCCGGCCAGTCGCCGGGCCAGGTGCTGCTGGCGCTGCGCATGCGTCACGCCTGCCAGTTGCTCAAGGCCAACAACACCGTCGAACAGGTCTGCCCAGCGGTGGGCTACCAGTCCATCGCCGCCTTCACCCGGGCGTTCGGCAAGGCCATCGGCGTGCAGCCCGGCGCCTACCGCCGCCAGCACGAGGGCCGCTGAAACAAAGGCTGTGCGGTAATCGAACAGAACCCGTAGTCGCCCCCTAAAGTCATGCGCCGCGCCTCCGATAGCAGCCTACCCACCGCACAGAGTGGGGGTATTTTTTACTGCCAGGAGTAATGCCCGCATGCTTGCCGACCTCAAGATCCGCACCGGAATGTTCTGGGTGCTGCTGCTGTTCAGCGCCACCCTGCTGTTTTCCACCGTCAGCGCCTGGCGGGCGGCGGTGGGCAGCGACGCGCAGATCAACGAGCTGGACCAGACCGCCCAGCAGTCCGACCGCCTCAACAACGCGCTGCTGATGGCGATTCGCGCCAGTGCCAACGTGTCGTCGGGCTTTATCGAGCAGCAAGGCGGCCACCTCGACAGTGCCAAGGCGCGCCTGGCCATGTCGCAAAAGCTGCTGGGCGACAGCCAGGCGCTGGTCGACGCCTTCGTCACCAACACCCATGAGCCGGCGCAAAAGGCCCTGGCCCAGGACCTGCAGCGCACCTTCGCCGACTACGCCAACGCCGTGGCCGGGCAGCGCGCCGCCACGCTCAAGGGCTCGCTGGACGACTACTTCACCGTCAACGTGGATGCCGGCAACGCCATGCGTACCCTGCAGGCGCTGCGTCAGCAACTGGTGGCAGCCCTGGCCGAGCGCAGCCGGCAGATCATGGCCGAGTCCGACCAGCGCCTGGCCACGGCCCAGTGGCTGAGCGTGCTGCTGGGGCTGTTGACCCTGGTGCTGGCCGCCGTGTGCTGGGCCTTTATCGTCGCCCGTGTGCTGCGCCCGCTGCGCGAGGCCGGCGTGCATTTTCAGCGCATTGCCGGGGGCGACCTGAGCGTGCCGGTGACGGTACGCAGCCACAACGAGATCGGCCAGCTGTTCGCCGAACTGGAGCGCATGCAGCACAGCCAGCGCGATACCCTGGGGCAGATCACCGCCTGCGCCACGCAGCTGTCCAGCGCCGCCCAGGCCCTGGACAGCGTGACCGAGCAGAGCACCCAGAGCCTGCGCCAGCAGGACCAGGAGCTGGAACAGGCCGCCACGGCGGTTACCGAGATGACCACGGCGGTCGAGGAAGTGGCGCGCAATGCGGTGTCCACCTCCCAGGCGGCCAGTGCCTCCAATGCCTTGGCCGAACAGAGCCGCCAGCAGGTGGCCGACAACATCGACGGCACCCAGGCCATGGCTCGCGAAGTGGCGATCAGCGGCGAGCGCCTGCAACAGCTGGCGGTGCAGATTCGCGAGATAGGCACGGTGCTGGAGGTGATCCGTTCGGTGTCGGAGCAGACCAACCTGCTGGCGCTCAATGCCGCCATCGAGGCGGCGCGTGCCGGCGAGGCCGGGCGCGGGTTTGCGGTGGTGGCCGATGAGGTCAGGACCCTGGCCTACCGCACGCAGCAATCGACCCAGGAAATCGAGCAGATGATCAACAGCGTGCAACAGGGCACCCAGGCGGCGGTGGACTCGATGCAGGCCAGTACCGGCCGCGCGCAGTCCACGCTGGGCATCACCCAGGCGTCAGGCCAGGTGCTGGAGGGCATCTACACGGCCATCGGCCAGATCAACGAGCGCAACCTGGTGATTGCCAGCGCGGCAGAGGAGCAGGCCCAGGTGGCCCGCGAGGTGGATCGCAACCTGCTGAACATTCGTGAATTGTCGGGCCGCTCGGCGGCGGGCGCCGAGCAGACCCGCGTCGCCAGCCATGCGCTGTCGCAGTTGGCCACGCAACTGACCACGCTGGTCACGCGCTTTATCGTCTGAGGTGCGGCGCCGGTTCGCCGGCAAAGCCGGCGCCTACAGGGCACCGCGCCCCTTCAGAACCACTCCCGACGCTCCTCGAACGCGGCCCGGATCATAGTCACCAGCACCTGCACCAACGCCGCCTGCGCCGCACGCTCATGCACCGCCAGCCACACCGTGCGGCGCATCGGCGCCTCCAGCAACCCCGGCAATGCCAGCAGGCCACGGTCCAGCTGCGCCGCATAATGCGGCAGCAAGCCGATGCACGCGCTGCACTTGATCAACTGGCTGAACAGGTCGTAGCCCGGCACCCGCGTCACCCCCGCCTCGCGCTCGCTCAACAGGCGGTTCCACGGCGCCAGCGCCGCCACCTGGGCCTCGCCCTGCCACTGCACCAGCATGTAGTCGCGCAGGTCGTCCCGGCACACCGGCCGGTTGCTCTCGCGCGAATAGCGCTTGGCAATGTGCGGGTGATACTCCAGCTGCGCCAGGCGCGTCGGTGCCTCGCCGGCAAACCCCGGCAGCGGCACGCTGCCCGCCTCGTCATCGAGCCACAGCACCACATCGGCCTGCGCCAATCCCTGTGCATCCAGGCCGCTGACGTCCAGGCGGATCCCGGCGTTCTGGCGCACGAAGGCCACCAGGTTGCGCGCCAGAATGTCCTGCATGATCGGTTCGGCCACCGCCAGGCGCACCAGCACCGGCGCATCCAGCGCGGTCATGGCCTGTGGCTTGCTGCTCAGGCTCGACTGCAGCAACGCCTGCAACTGGCGCCCCTCGCGGCTGAGCACCAGGGCATGGCCGCGGTTGACGAACAATGGATACCCCACCCGCGCTTCCAGCTGCGCCAGCTTCTTGCGCAACAGGGTGGACTTGAGGTTGAGGCTGCGCGCAGCCTGCATGAAGCAGCCGCACCGCGCACTGGCCAGAAAACAGCTGAGCATCTGCTCGTCCTGCACCCAGCCCAGCCCGGCCCGCACCTTGGCCAGCGGCTCGGCCGGCGGATAATCGGGCACGTAGTGCGGCATATCGAACATCGGCATCCTCGCCTCCTGCCGGGCCCCGGCCAGGGCCCGCTCTTCCTTGATCGACGCCGCCTAGCGGCTGGCGTCCATGACCTGATTGAGCGCAGCGCCATCGATACTCAGCGTCGCGCTGTTGAACATGCCGTCCACGTAGGCCCGGGCCACCTGTTCCTGGCGCTGGGCGCGCAACAGGTCACGCAGGCTGTCGCGCACCTCGTCCAGGCTGGCCACACGCGGCGGCTGCACCTCGATGAGCTTGACGATGTGAAAGCCCGCCGCACTCTGCAACGGCTCGCTCACCGCCCCTTCCTTGAGCTGCGGCACCGCATCGCGCACCTGCGGCAGCAACTGACTAAGCGGCTGCAGACCACTGTCGCCGCCACGCTGCGCGCTCTCGCGGTCCTGCGAGTTGGCCCTGGCCAGCGCGGCAAAGTCGGCATTGGCAGCCTGGGCCTGCTTGCTCAGGGCCAGCGCCTGCTTGCGCACGCGTGCCACCGACTGCTCGTCCGGCACCGCCAGGAAGATCTGGCTCAGGTGATAGCGCGTGGGCAGTTGCAGGCTGGCCTTGCCGTTCTCGTAGGCCGCCTGCAGTTCAGCCTCGCTGGGGTAGTCGGCCGGTACCTGGCTGACCGAGTTCAGGTAGTCGCGCAGCACGATCTGCTCCACCACCGCATGGGTCTGCGCCTGCACATCGGGACGCTCCGACCAGCCCTGGGCCTGGGCCTGCTGGTACAGCGCCTTTTCCGCCAGGCGCGAGCGAATCCAGCCCTCCAGGGCCTGGCGATTGCCGCTCAGTTCCTCGCGCGCCGGCGCCGGCAGCTTGGCGAACAGCGCCTTGAGCTCCTCCACGCTGACCTGCTGGTCGCCCAGGCGCGCCAGCGCCGGCCCCGCATCGCTCGCCACAGCGGCAACCGCCGGCGCTTTCGCGCTGGCTGCCACCGGGTCATCCCCCGTGCGCAGTGCCAACACCACTGCCACGCCCAGAACGGCCAGCGCGCCCGCGCCGGCCCACAGCGTACGTCGAGTCACGAAGCGCTCACCGCTTCAGCCCCGGCCACCGCCTCGTCCTGCACCTGGGCCACGTTGCGGCTGTAGTCGCGCAGGTACACGATGAACTCCTGCAGCAGGCGGTCCCACAGCACCAGGCTGCCCAGCAGGTGCTTGTGGCTGACGCCGTCGGCCACCATCACGTCCATCTCCATCACCAGGAACTCGCCCTGCACCGACAGCCGCGCGAAGCGGCGCGACACGTTCCAGCGTTCGGCCAGCCCGGCCGGCAGCTCACCCTGGATGCGCAGAGCGCAGCTGTAGGTGAAGTCGAGAAACTCGCCCTCGCGCTCGGCACGGTTGCCAAAGCGCACCGCATAGCCCACGCCCTGGCTGGCACTGAGCAGTTGCACCACGGCATTCTGCTCGCTGCGATTGACTCGGCAACCTGCATCCTGCAACAGGGTGGTCAGAGAGTCGGCGCTGACGGTTTCGATCAGTTGGTTGTCGCTCATGGCTTCGCTTCCTTGTGTCAATTGACTTGCGGTTTGCTGCCGCCCTGCGCGGCATCGAACTGGGTCTGGTACAGCTGATCGCCGTAGGCCTGGGCAAGTTCCTCGAACTTCACCCGGGCGCCCCCGGCAAAGGGTTGGCGCATCTTCATCACATCCGCCACATCGATCTTTTCGTAGGCCGCAAGAATCCCCTTGGCGACCCCGTACATCTGCTGATTCTTTGCCGAACACGCCAGCACCTGCTGCTCGCGCTCGGCCAGGCTGGCGGCCAGGCGCGCACGCTCGGCTTCCTTGGCCTTGGCCATGCCCAGCAGCTCGTCGTAGGCCTGCTTGTACTTGCCCAGTTGCGCGTTGCTGCTGGCCACCAGCGCCTGCGCCTGGCCGTGCAGGGCCTGCTGCTGGCCCAGCAGCTGCTCGGCCTGGCCACGGGCCTGGGCCAGTTGCGCGGTCAGTTGCTGCACCTGGGCCTGGGCCGCATCGCGTTGCTGCTCGGCGCTCTGGCGCGCCGCCGAAGCCTGCGCCTGTTCGCTCTGCAGCGCCTGCAACTGCTGGGTGGTACTGCGCAGCTGGGTGCGCAGGCGCTCTTCCATGCCTTCGGCCGCAGCCACCCCCGCCCAGCTCACGCCCAACGCCACCAGCAGGTACGAACAACAGGCCCGATAGGCTCGCTTGTTCATGCTCTTTCTCCCTGTGCGCGCCTGCTAGAAGCGCGTGTTGACTTCAAGTTGTAGCACATCGATATCGAACGGCGCGCCGTACACCGCCTCGGTACTCATCCAGCGCGCCGTGGCGTACACGTTCTGGTCCAGGCCGTAGTTGGCACCGAGGATGTAGCCCTTGGCGTTGGTGCCGCCCAGGTGGAACGAGGAATCGTTGAAGCCGTCGGGCAAGGCATCGGGCTGGATGTGCTTGTAGCCGGCGAACAGGTTCCAGTCGCCCTGCTTTTTCAGCTCCAGCGCGTTGCCCAGGGTGAACTGCACCATCCACGCATTGGCACCGCTCTTGATGTTGCCGTCGCTGTCGAGGTTGTTGGCCAACTGGCCGGCCGAACGCTTGCGCATCTCGCCTTCGTCGTAGGCCAGGTTGTGGATGTAGTTGGCCTGGCTGCGCAGCTTGAAGTCGTGCGGCAGCTCGGTGTCCCATACCGCGTTCAGGTCCAGCAGGTTGAACTCCGACGCCAGCCCCACGAACTGCGGTTGCGGGGTGGCGGCCGGGTTGGCCGGGTTGGGCGTGATGTCGCGCAGCAGGAACAGCGTGTTGCCCTTCTGCATGAAGGTCGGGCGGCTGCCGTCACTGTCGCAGCCGGGGTCGCCGTTCCACGGCTCGCATGCCCCGGAGCGCTCGCCGGCAATGTCGTCGAAGCGGTAGTAGGCCAGCGCGCCCTTGAGCCGGTTGCTGTCGTTGATCTGCCAGTTGGCGCCCAGCTGCGCGCCGTACAGCCACTTGTTGTCGCTGCTCTCCTTGTCCAGCCCGTTGCTGCTGGCGGTGTCGGCGCTGTACTCCACCGGGAACGCGCCGAGGGTCCCGAACAGGCTCAGGCTGTCGCTCAGCGGCTGGTTGAACAGGGCCGCCACGCCGTCGAAGTTGAGGTCGTTGGAATACAGCATATCGGTGGACATGAACGGGTTGGCGATACGCCCGCCGGTCAGGGTCACGCGCTCGCTGGCCACCCAGCTCAGGTAGCCCTGGTCGAGCCACAGGTCCTTCTTGCCGAAGCCGCCGCCCAGGGTCTGGGTGGTGGACACCGGGCCGTTGTCGCTGCCGGTGCCGATGCGGATACCCGCCGTCCAGCTCGGCGACAGCACCGCCTTCAGGCCCAGGCGCGCGCGCAGGCGCAGCAGGTTCTCGCGGTCTTCGCGGGTATTGAGCAGCGGCGGCAGGTTGCGCCCGTTGTTGGGGTTGACGTCGTAGGGGCCGTCGGCGTTGAGCTTGGCGAAATCGATGATCTGGTTGCTGTTGTTGCCCGAGAAGTAGCGCGACTCGTCGCGCAGGCGCACGTCGCCATCGAAGCTGATGCGCGAGGCCCAGTCGGGGAAGGTGTTGGGCGCGGCCCAGTTCTCCTGCTTGGCCTTGGCCATCACCTCGGCCTTGACCTCGTCGCGGATCTGGTCGCGCACGATGGCCGGCACATACTGCACGCGCACCTCGCCATTGGCCGCCGGCACCGCCGCCACGCTGGCGCGGGCCTGCACCGCCTCGCTTTCGGCCTGGTCGATCAGGGCCTGGGCCTGGTCCTGCTTGAGCACACCCTGCTGCACCAGCAGGCGGATCAGGTTGATCGTCGCGTTCTGCGACGGCGCCGGGGTCTGCGCCACGGCCGGACCGACCGCCGCGGCGACCACCAGGCCGACTGCCAGGGTCAATCGGTTCACTGAGCACATCATGGATTTACCGCTCCTGTTGGTAAGTCGTGCGTCGTAGGGATCGGGCGCCGGGTTCATCCGCGGCGCCCCTGCAAGGCGATGCGCACCGGCAGGGTCAGGCTCGCCGGCGGTCGCTGGGTCATGGCCGGGGCGGCGCGCAATGCGGCCAGCACCTGGGCGTCCACCGCGGAATCGCCGCTGGAGCGCACCAGCTCGACGCGGGTCACCTCGCCGGTTTCGCTGAGCCAAACATCGCCCTGCAGGTTGAAGGTCAGGTTGCGCAGCTCGGGGTTGTCGCGCAGCAGGCGCTGGAAGGCATACGCCAGGAACTGGCCGTAGCTGCCGCTGCCCAGCCCGCCACCGCCGCCGGCCATGCCGCCGCCCTTGCCGGCACCGATGTTGAAAGCGTCCCCGCCCGCCTGTGCATCGCCGTCGATCTGCATCGGGTTGGCCATGTCATCGGCCGGGCTCGGCGGCGCCTCCTCGGCCGGCTTGACCTCCTCGGCCTCGGGCACCGGCTGCGGCTCGACAATCTTTTCTTCCACGGGCGGCTCCGGTTCCTTGGGGGGCTCG
>NZ_JAFKEC010000044.1 GCF_017848315.1 Pseudomonas palmensis | reverse complement strand
TAGTGAAACGATGCATCGCCGATGGTAGTGTGGGGTTTCCCCATGTGAGAGTAGGTCATCGTCAAGATTAAATTCCGAAACCCCTATCTGCATCTGCAGGTAGGGGTTTTGTCTTTGTGGGCCGAAAAGCTGCAGGCCCTCGGTCTGTACGCAGACCGTGATAAGGTTCCCCCCAAAATCCGCACAGCCCAAGGGATGCCCCATGCCGCATGCAAGCACGCTTCAACCGGGATTCATGGTCGTTCACGGCAACCACCTGGATGAACTGCGTGGCCTGGTGGTGAGCCTGATGCGGCGTTATCCGCTGGCACCCCTGGAAAACGAGATGGTGCTGGTGCAGAGCAACGGTATCGCCCAGTGGCTCAAGCTAGCCCTGGCCGAAGACCCGCAGGACGATGACCAGGGCGGTTGCGGCATCGCGGCCGCCATCGATGTGCAGTTGCCTGGTAGCTTCATGTGGCAGCTGTACCGCCGGGTACTTGGCCGCGAAGAGATTCCTGAAACCTCCCCGCTCGACAAGGCGCCCTTGACCTGGCGCCTGATGCGCCTGCTGCCGGAAGTGATCAACCAGCCGCATTTCGAGCCGTTGCAGCGCTTTCTTACCGATGACAGCGACCTGCGCAAGCGCTACCAGCTGGCCGAGCGCCTTGCCGACCTGTTCGACCAATACCAGGTGTACCGTGCCGATTGGCTGAAGGACTGGGCAGCCGGACGTCACGTGCTGAGCAACGCTCGTGGCGACTCCCGTGCGCTGGCCCCCGCCAACTGCTGGCAGGCAGAGCTGTGGCGTGCCTTGCTGCTGGATGTGGGAGAGGAAGGCATGGCCCAGAGCCGTGCCGGCGTGCACCAGCGTTTCGTCGAGCGCATCAATGCACTGGAACAAGCCCCCAAGGGCCTGCCATCGCGTGTCATCGTGTTCGGCATTTCTTCGTTGCCGGCCCAGGCCCTTGAAGCGCTGGCAGGCCTGGCACGTTTCAGCCAGGTGCTGCTATGCGTGCACAACCCCTGCCGTCACCACTGGGCCGATATCGTCGCCGACAAGGACCTGCTGCGCCATCAGTACAAGCGCCAGCAGCGCAAGCAAGGCATGCCCAGCCTGATCGACGCCGACACCCTGCACCAGCATGCCCATCCGCTGCTTGCGGCCTGGGGCAAGCAGGGCCGGGACTACATCAACCTGCTCGACAGCTACGATGACCCGGGCAGCTATCGCAATGTGTTCAGTGACGGGCGCATCGACCTGTTCACCGAAAACGGGCAGGCCACTCTGCTCAACCAGTTGCAGGACGACATTCTCGAACTGCGCCCATTGGTCGAGACCCGCGCCTTGTGGCCCGCCGTCGACCCGGCCAAGGACCGCTCGGTGCGTTTTCATGTGGCCCACAGCGCGCAGCGCGAGGTCGAGATCCTGCACGACCAGTTGCTCGCCCGCTTCAGCGCCGACCCCGGTCTGCGCCCGCGCGACGTGATCGTGATGCTGCCGGACATCAACACCTATGCGCCCCACATCCGCGCCGTGTTCGGCCAGCTTGGGCGCAACGACCCGCGCTACATTCCCTTCACCCTGACCGACCAGGGCCAGCGCGGCCGCGACCCGCTGCTGATTGCCCTGGAGCACCTGCTCAAGTTGCCGGACAGCCGCTTCCCGGTGAGCGAGATTCTCGATCTGCTGGATGTTCCCGCCCTGCGTGCCCGCTTCGCGATCAAGGAAAGCGACCTGCCCACGCTGCACCGCTGGATCGAAGGGGCCGGCGTGCGCTGGGGCCTCAATGCACAGCAGCGTGCCGGCCTGGGCCTGCCCGATGACCTCGAGCAGAACAGCTGGCGATTCGGCCTGCGCCGCATGCTGCTGGGCTATGCGGTGGGCACGGGCGACAGCTGCGACGACATCGAACCCTATGATGAAATCGGCGGCCTCGATGCTGCCCTGATCGGCCCGCTGGTGGCCCTGCTCGATGCGCTCGAGGTGGCCCATGCCGAGCTCTCGCAGCCGGCACCGGCGGCGCAATGGGGCACGCGCCTGCATGCCCTGCTGCAGGTGTTCTTCCTGGCCGAAACCGAACACGATGACTACCTGCTGGTGCAACTGCAGGGCCTGTGCGAAACCTGGCTGCAAACCTGCGAGTCGGTCGGGCTCGAGGACGCCTTGCCGTTGACGGTGGTGCGCGAAGCCTGGCTCGCCGGCCTGGACCAGGGGCGCTTGTCCCAGCGCTTTCTGGCCGGCTCGGTGAACTTCTGCACCCTGATGCCCATGCGTGCCATCCCCTTCAAGGTGGTGTGCCTGCTGGGCATGAACGATGGTGACTACCCGCGTGCGCAGCCGCCGCTGGACTTCGACCTGATGGGCAGCGACTACCGCCCCGGCGACCGCTCTCGACGCGAGGACGACCGTTACCTGCTGCTCGAAGCCTTGCTGTCGGCGCGTGAGCAGTTGTACGTCAGCTGGGTGGGCCGCAGCATTCGCGACAACAGCGAGCGGCCGGCGTCGGTGCTCATCGGCCAGTTGCGCGATCACCTCGCCGCCGGCTGGCGCAGCCCCAAGGCCAAGGCCGACGACCCAGTGGAGGGCGGTCTGCAACTGTTGCACGCCTTGACGCAGGAACACCCCCTGCAACCGTTCAGCGCCCGCTACTTCCACAAGCACAGCAACCTGTTCAGCTATGCCAGCGAATGGCGCGCCCTGCACCTGCCGCCAACGCAGTTGCCGACCGAGGCCGACCAACTGGAGCCTTTCGTGCCCGAAGAACCCCTGAGCCTGACCTTGCTCCAGGACTTCATGCGCCACCCCGTTCGGCACTTCTTCAGCCAGCGCCTGAAGGTGTTCTTCGAAGCCGCCGAAGCCCCCCTGGCCGACGAAGAGCCCTTCGTGCTCGACGCCCTGCAGCGCTACAGCCTGAGCGAAAGCTTGCTGGGCGCAGCCCTGGCCGACCCCACCAACAGCACCGACGCCCTGCAGGCCCAGGCCCGCCGCCTGCAACGCAGCGGCATGCTGCCGCTGGCCGGCTTCGGTGAATGCCTGCAGGCCGAATTGATCGAGCCATTGCCCGACCTGCTGTTGCGGCACGCTCAACTGCTCGGCCAATGGCCAACCCTGATCGACAGTGCGCTGCCGATCAGCTTCGAGTATCGCCAGCTGCGGCTCGAAGGCTGGCTGGGGCGGGTGTACCAGCGTGACGACCAGGCGCTGCTGAGCATCACCACCTTGCCCAACGGCATCAGTAGCGGCAAATCGCTCAAGTGGCACCGACTGGTGGCGACCTGGGTCATGCACCTGGCTGCGTGTGCCGTTGGGCACCGGTTGAGCAGCGCAGTGGTCGCCACCGACGTGACCCTGTTGCTCGACCCGCTGGAGCAACCGCGTGCCGCGGAACTGCTCGGCGATCTGCTGGTGGCCCGGCAGGCCGGCATGAATGCGCCGCTGCCGGTGGCGATCAAGACCGCCTTCACCTGGCTCGGCCAGAGTGACCCTGAAAAAGCCCTGACGGCCGCAGCCAAGGCCTACGACGGCGACGGCCAGAACACCCGCGGCGAGCGCAGCGAAAGCACCGCACTGGCCCGGCAGTTCAGTGATTTCGCGGCGCTGACCGCGAGTGAAGAATTCGAGGGCTGGTGCGAGGCACTGTACCGGCCGATGTTCGAAGCCGCCTGGCAACGCCTGGGCAGTGAAGAGGCGCATTCATGACTGTCCACGCACACCAGCCGCCGCTGGCACTGACCTTCCCGCTGCACGGCAGCCAACTGATCGAAGCCAGTGCCGGTACCGGCAAGACCTTCACCATCTCTGCCTTGTACCTGCGCCTGGTGCTCGGCCATGGCGGCGAGCAGGGCTTCGGGCGCGAGCTGCTGCCGCCACAGATCCTGGTGGTGACCTTCACCGATGCGGCCACCAAAGAGCTGCGTGAGCGCATTCGCACCCGCCTGGCCGAAGCGGCGCGGTTCTTCCGTGGCGAACTGCCCGAAGCCGACCCCTTGCTGGTGCAACTGCGCGAGCACTACGCCCCGGACACCTGGCCCGCCTGCGCCAACCGCCTGGACGTTGCCGCGCAGTGGATGGACGAAGCCGCCGTCTCGACCATCCACAGCTGGTGCCAGCGGATGCTGCGCGAGCACGCGTTCGACAGCGGCAGCCTGTTCACCCAGACCCTGGAGACCGACCACAGCGAGCTGCTCGGCCAGGTCATGCGCGACTACTGGCGGCGCTTCTGCTACCCCATGCACGGCGAGGCCCTGGCCTGGGTGCGCAGCCACTGGAGCAGCCCCGAGGCATTGCTGCCCAGGGTGCGCGCGCTGTTCGGCCGCACGCGGAGCGAGGAAGACAGCGCCGACCCACAGGCGCTGATCGAAGCGGTGGTGCAACAACGTGCCGAACGGCTGCGCCAGCTCAAGGCGCCCTGGGCACAGTGGGCCCAGGAACTGCTGCAACTGTGCCATGCCGCACATGCCGCCAAGCAGGTGGACGGGCGCAAGATGCAGCCGCGCTATTTCGAACCCTGGTGCGAGAAGATCGCGGCCTGGGCCCAGGACGAGCAGGCGGTGGAGCTGGATATTGGCACCGGGTTCACCCGCTTCACCCCGCAAGGCATGGCCGAAGCCTGGAAGGGCGAGCCGCCCAGCCACCCGGCGCTGGATGCCATGCCCGGCCTGCGCCTGGAGCTGCAGGCGTTGCCGACCCCGGACGCCCGCCTGCTCGAACACGCCGCCAACTGGGTGTCGAAACGCTTCGAGCAGGAAAAGCGCCGCCGCGCCGAAATGGGCTTCGACGACATGCTGCTGCGTCTCGACTCGGCCTTGGGCGGGACGGCCGGCGAGCGCCTGGCCGGGCTGATCCGCGAACAGTTCCCGGTGGCCCTGATCGATGAATTCCAGGACACCGACCCGGTGCAGTACCGCATCTTCCAGCGTATCTATCGCATCGAGGAGGACGTGCGCGAAACCGGGCTGTTCATGATCGGCGACCCCAAGCAGGCCATCTATGCCTTCCGCGGCGCCGACATCTTCACCTACCTGGGCGCCCGACGCGCCACCCACGGCCGGCTGCACAGCCTGGACACCAACTACCGCTCAAGCCAGCCGATGGTCGATGCGGTCAACCATGTATTCATGCGCGCCGAACAGCGCGAGGCCGGTCGCGGGGCGTTCCTGTTCCGCGACGGCGACGACAACCCCGTCCCCTTCGTGGCGGTCAGGGCGCAGGGGCGCAAGGAGCACCTGCAGGTCGACGGGCAGCCCCTGGCAGCGCTCAACCTATGGCACCTGGCAAGCGACGAGCCGCTGTCCGGCGCGGTCTATCGCCAACAGGTAGCCGCCAGCTGCGCCACCCAGATCGTCAGCCTGCTCAACGGCGGCCAACTGGGCACCTGCGGTTTTGTCCAGCCAGGCCAGGCGTTGCGTGGCTGTTTGCCATCGGACATTGCGATCCTGGTTCGCGACGGTCGCGAGGCCCAGCTGATCCGCGCCGAACTGGCCGCCCGCGACGTACGCAGCGTCTACCTGTCGGACAAGGACTCGGTGTTCGCCGCCCAGGAGGCACACGACCTGCTGGCGTGGCTCAAGGCCTGCGCCGAACCCGACAGCGAGCGCCTGCTCAAGGCGGCGCTGGCCAGCGTCACCCTCGACCTGCCGCTGACCCGGCTGGCCCAGCTCAACCAGGACGAGCGGGTGTGGGAACACTGGGTCATGAAGTTCCGCGACTATCGCCACCTCTGGCGCACCCAGGGCGTGCTGCCGATGCTGCGTCACCTGCTGCACGACTTCGACCTGCCCCAGGTACTGATGCGCCGCAGCGATGGCGAACGGGTGCTGACCAACCTGCTGCACCTGGCCGAGCTGCTGCAGCAGGCGGCCACCGAGCTGGACGGCGAGCAGGCGCTGATCCGCCACCTGAGCGAACACCTGGCCAGCTCCGGCCAGGCCGGTGAAGAACAGATCCTGCGCCTGGAAAGCGACGAGCAACTGGTCAAGGTGGTGACCATCCACAAATCCAAGGGGCTGGAATACCCGCTGGTGTTCCTGCCCTTCATCAGCACCGCCAAGCCGGTGGACGGAAAGCGCCTGCCCCTGGGCTGGCACGACGCCCAGGGCAATGCCCAGCTGACCCTGACCCCTGATGCCGAGCAGATCGCCCTGGCCGATGACGAGCGCCTGGCCGAAGACCTGCGTCTGCTCTACGTGGCCCTGACCCGTGCCCAGCACGCGTGCTGGCTGGGGGTGGCGGACCTCAAGCGCGGCACCGGCAAGGAGTCGCTGCTGCACCGCTGCGCGCTCGGCTACCTGCTGGGCGGCGGCGCTGTACTGCCGGCTTCCACCGCCCTTGAGGGCTGGCTGCAGGCATTGCAGGAAGGTTGCGCGACCATCCACAGCCAGGTATTGCCGATTGCCGACACCCAGCGCTACCAGGCCCCGCGCAACACCGCCGAGCTGCTTCCGGCCCGCCAGCCGCGCCGCCGCGCCGCAGAGAACTGGTGGATCGCCTCCTACAGTGCACTGCGCATCGGCGAGGAGCTGCTCACCGCCGACAGCTCCCAGGCCCAGCAACTGCTCGATGATGAACCGGCCGATCCGCAGACCCTGCGCGAAGTCGTGGCGACGGGCGGCGACATCCACCGCTTCCCGCGTGGCCCCAACCCCGGCACCTTCCTCCACGGGCTGCTCGAATGGGCCGGTCACGAAGGCTTCGGCCAGGTGGTCGCGGCGCCCGAGCAACTGCACAAGACCGTGGCCCAGCGCTGCAACCGGCGCGACTGGACCGGCTGGATCAACACCCTCGGCAACTGGCTCGAACACCTGCTGAACGCACCGCTGCACCTGGCACCGGACAGTGCGCCGGTTGCCCTGGGCCAGTTGAGCCAGTACCAGATCGAGATGGAGTTCTGGTTCGCCAGCCATCAGGTCGACGTGCTGGCCCTCGACCGCCTGGTATGCACCCACACCCACGACGGCGCAGCCCGACCGGCCGCGCAGTCGGCGCTGCTCAATGGCATGTTCAAGGGCTTCATCGACCTGGCATTCGAGCACGACGGGCGCTACTACGTGGCCGACTACAAATCCAACTGGCTGGGCACCGACGACCAGGCCTACAGCGAGCTGGCGATGGAGGGCGCGATCCTCGAGCATCGCTACGACCTGCAGTACGTGCTGTACCTGCTGGCCCTGCACCGTCAGCTGCGTGCCCGCCTGCCCGACTACGACTACGACCGGCATGTGGGCGGCGCGGTGTTCCTGTTCCTGCGTGGGGTGCACGCGGCCAGCCAGGGCTTGTACTTCATCAAGCCGCCGCGCGTGCTGATCGAGCGGCTCGATGCCCTGTTCAGCGGCGCAAGCGCACCGCAGCAACCTGATCTGTTTTCCGGAGACAGCGCATGAGCCGCACGTTCGACGACCTGTTGCCCACCCCTCTGGATGCCGGGCATCTGGCGGCCCTGGCGCCGTTGACGGTGGGCGCCGACCTGCTGGCGCTGCTTGATCGATGGGTCGAGCGCGGCTGGCTGCGAGCACTGGACCGCGCCTTCGTGGCTTTCCTCGGCGAACGCGACCCGCAGGCCGACCCGCTGGTGCTGCTGGCCGCCGCACTGGCCAGCCACCAGTTGGGGCACGGGCACGTGTGTCTGGACCTGGCCGAAACCCTGGCCGAGCCTGACTTTGCCCTGTCGTTGCCACCCGAGGGCGATGCCCTGGCCGGCCCCTTGCTGCTGCCTTCGCAACTGCTGGAGCGCCTCGATCTGGCCACCTGGTGCCAGCGCCTGCAAGGCAGCGCGCTGGTTGCCCTGGGCAGCAGTGAAGCGCAGGCCTCGGGCCCGCTGGTGTTGAGTGGGCAGCGCCTGTACCTGCGCCGCTACTGGGCCTATGAACGGCGCATCGACAGTGCCCTGCGCGAACGCCTGGAACAGGCCGAACCCACGCCCGCCGATTTGCGCGCCCGCCTGGATGCGCTGTTCGAAGGCTCGGCGCTGGCCGGTCAGGTCGACTGGCAGAAGCTCGCCTGCGCGCTGGCCACTCGCAGTGCGTTCAGCATCATCACCGGCGGCCCCGGCACCGGCAAGACCACCACCGTGGTGCGTCTGCTGGCCCTGTTGCAGGCCCCGGCCGTGGAGGTCGGGCGCCCGTTGCGTATCCGCCTGGCCGCACCGACCGGCAAGGCAGCGGCGCGTCTCACCGAATCCATCGGCCAGCAGGTGGAGCGGCTGGCCGTCAGTGACGCCGTGCGCAGCAACATCCCCAGCGATGTCTCCACCGTGCACCGCCTACTGGGCAATCGCCCGGGCTCGCGACATTTTCGTCACCATGCCGGCAACCCGTTGCCACTGGACGTGCTGGTGGTCGACGAGGCCTCGATGATCGACCTGGAAATGATGGCCAACCTGCTGGCGGCGATGCCGGGGCATGCGCGCCTGATTCTGCTCGGGGACAAGGACCAGCTGGCGTCGGTCGAGGCCGGCGCAGTGCTGGGCGACCTGTGCCGCGATGCCGAGGCCGGGCGCTACAGCGCTGCCACCCGCAGCTGGCTGGAGCAGGTCAGTGGCGAGTCGCTGGCCGGCAGCGGCCTGGTCGAGGGCGATGCCCAGCGCGACCCCTTGCCCCAGCAAGTGGTGATGTTGCGCCATTCGCGCCGCTTTGGTGAGGGCAGCGGTATCGGCCAGCTGGCGCGCCAGGTCAACGGTCAGCAGCCGGAACAGGCCCGTGCGCTGCTCGAGCAAGGTCTTGCCGACGTGCACAGCCTGCGCCTGAGCGGCGAGCACGACCGCAAGCTCGACACCCTGCTGCTGCAGGGGCTGGGCCGCGGTGGCGACAGCCCGCAGGGCTATCGTGAGTACCTGCACCTGATTCGCCAGACCCGCCCGGCGCCGGATACCGCCGCTGACGATCCACGCTGGGAGGCGTGGGCACTGAAGGTGCTGCGCGCCTTCGAGCGCTTCCAGCTGCTGTGCGCGGTGCGCAAGGGCCCCTGGGGTGTCGAGGGCCTGAACCAGCGGGTCGGCAAGGTGCTGACGGCGGCCGGTCTGATCGATGGCGAACAGCCCTGGTACGAAGGCCGCCCGGTGCTGATGACGCGCAACGACTATGGTCTGGGCCTGATGAACGGCGATATCGGCATTGCCTTGCGCCTGCCGGACGCCCAGGCCTCCACACCGTTGCTGCGGGTGGCGTTTCCTCGGAACGATGGCCAGGGCGGCGTCAGATTCGTCCTGCCCAGCCGGTTAAGTGAGGTTGAAACCGTGTACGCCATGACGGTGCACAAGTCCCAGGGCTCGGAGTTCTCCCACACGGTTCTGGTGCTTCCCGACGCCTTGAACCCGGTGTTGACCAAGGAACTGATCTACACCGGCATCACCCGCGCCAAGGACTGCTTCAGCCTGATAGAGCCGCGCCAGGGCATTTTCGAGGAGGCGGTGCGGCGCAAGGTCAAGCGTATTTCCGGGCTGATGCTGGAACAGGTGTAAGG
The DNA here is from genome assembly GCF_017848315.1 of Pseudomonas palmensis. Classification (GTDB taxonomy): domain Bacteria; phylum Pseudomonadota; class Gammaproteobacteria; order Pseudomonadales; family Pseudomonadaceae; genus Aquipseudomonas; species Aquipseudomonas palmensis. Next base: position 36,850 of record NZ_JAFKEC010000044.1, on the reverse strand, counting down.
CGCCGGCGCAGCCGACGATTCGGCTGATCCGCCCTTGGAGGCGACCTCGCGGGAAAAGCAGGCGTTATGCTATCTTGCCCCCACGCAAGGCATGGTCTTAAGAGATTTCCTATATGAAGGTCGCCGCCCTTACACCGGGACGTGTAAAACGCTGGAGGCTCATGCTGCTGGCGGCGTTGGTGCTGGTACTTCCGCTGCACGGCATGGCCCAGGGCGCCGCAGCCGCCACACTGGCCGAGCAGCGGGCCAAGGCAGTGACCCAGGTGGTACTGGGTATCCTCAGTTACGCGCGCTGGCCGGTGGAACCCGAACAGCTGCGCCTGTGCCTGATCGGCCCTACCGAATATGCCGACGACCTGGTCAAGGGGACCACCCAGGCCACCGGCCGGCCGCTGACCGTACGTCGTCTGCTGGCGGGGGATCCGCGTATCCTCACCCAGTGCGACGCGGTGTACATCGGCAAGCTCAGTGGCGAGGCGCGCAGCCAGCTCATCAGCGCGATCAACGGCAAGCCGGTGCTGAGCATCAGCGAAGCGGATGACCCCTGTACGGTCGGCAGCCTGTTCTGTCTGCGGGTCAAGGACACCCAGGTGGCCTTTGACGTGAACCTCGACTCGGTGGCGCGCAGTGGCGTGCGCATCCATCCCAGCGTGCTGCAATTGTCGCGGCGCCGAGCGCTGCAGCCATGATCGGCTGGCTCAAGACACGCGAACGGACCACGTTGCGCGCGGTGCTCAGCCGCGGGCACCTGGGCGTGGCTTTGCTGGCCATCGGGCTGGCCGGCATCTCGCTGACCGTGCTGGGGGTGCTGGCATTGCGCGTCTATGCCAACCACAACCTTCACCTGATTGCCCGTTCGATCAACTACACCGTCGAGGCCGCGGTGGTGTTCAACGACAGCAGCGCCGCCAACGAAGCCCTGGCGCTGATTGCTGCGGCCGAGGAAGTGGCCAACGTCAAGGTCTTCGACGATGCGGACCAGTTGCTGGCCAGTTGGGAGCGCAGTGAAGGCGGCATGCTCGACCAGCTGGAGCTCAAGATCGCCCGGACCCTGCTCGAAGAGCCGATCCGGCTGCCGGTGGTGCACCAGGGCCAGCAGGTGGGGCGCATCGAGCTGGTTGGCCAGGGCGGCAGCCTGATGCGCTTTCTGCTCAGTGGTCTGGCGGGCATCCTGCTGTGCACGGCGCTCAGCGCGGTAAGTGCCCTGTACCTGTCGCGCCGGCTGTTCGCCGATATCGTGGGGCCCCTGCGCGGGCTGGCCAGCGTGGCCCATGCGGCGCGGCGCGAACGCAGCTTCGACCGGCGCGTGCCCTCCACCCAGATCGCCGAACTCAACGAGCTGGGCAACGACTTCAATGCCCTGCTCGACGAAATGGAAGCCTGGCAAAACCACCTGCAGAGCGAGAACGAGACCCTGGCCCACCAGGCCAGCCACGACAGCCTGACCGGCCTGCCCAACCGGGCGTTCTTCGAGGGCCGCCTGAGCCGCAGCCTGCGCAACGCGATCAAGTATGGCGACGGGCTGGCGCTGCTGTTTCTGGACAGCGACCGCTTCAAGGAAATCAACGACAGCTACGGTCATGCCGCAGGCGACGAGGTGCTGGTCGCCGTGGCCAGCCGGGTGCGTGCGCAGCTGCGCGAGCACGACCTGGTGGCGCGTCTGGGGGGGGACGAATTTGCGGTGCTGCTTACCCCTCTGCATCGCTTCGAGGATGCCCAGCGTATCGCCGACAAGATAGCCGCCAGCATGAGCCTGCCTATCCGCCTGCCGGACGGGCAGTGCGTCGTTACCTCGTTGAGCGTTGGCATCGCAGTGTTTCCCGATGACGGCCGTACCCCGGCCGAGTTGCTCAATGCCGCCGATGCGGCGATGTACCAGGCCAAGCGTCACACCCGTGACGGGCCCCAGTCGGCAGAGGCGGAGTTCTCTGCGTCCAGCGCAAAAACAGGAGCTGAACCGTGATTCACCTGACTCGATACCTTCGCTTGCACCTGGCCTTTCTGGCCCTGGCCCTTTTCGCCCTCGGCGGCTGCCAGACCCCGCCGCCCAAGGGCCTGACCCCCGAGCAGATCGCCGTGCTCAAACAGGAGGGGTTCACCCCCACCGACGAGGGCTGGACCTTCGGCCTGTCCGGCAAGGTGCTGTTCGGCAGCGACCTGGATGCACTCAACACCCAGAGCCGCGAGATCGTCGAGCGTATCGGCAAGGCGCTGCTGTCGGTGCACATCGAGCGGGTGCGGGTGGATGGCCATACCGATTCATCCGGCAAGGCCAGCTACAACGAACAGCTGTCGGCGCGCAGGGCGGCCAGTGTGGCCAGGGTGCTGGTGGGCGTGGGCATGCGCCCGGAGAACGTCGAGACCCGCGGCCTTGGCAGCCGCGAGCCGGTGGCCAGCAACGACACCGCCGCCGGGCGCACCGAAAACCGCCGCGTGGCGATCGTGGTCGCCTCCGACTAGTCGGCAAAACTCATCGTGTGCGACTCGCCCATCAGCAGGGGCGTGTTGCGCTCGGTCACGTCGCGGATGTAGTCCCACAGCAGCGTGATGCGCTTGAGCTTGCGCAAGTCTTCCCGGCAGTACATCCAGAACTGCCGGGTAATCTCCACTTCCCCCGGCAGCACCGGCACCAGCCGCGGGTCCTGTGCGGCCAGAAAACACGGCAGGATGGCCAGCCCGCGACCCTGCTGGGCCGCCACGTACTGGGCGATCACGCTGGTGCTGCGCAGGTGTGCGGTGGCGGTGGGCAGCAGGTTGGCCAGGTACAGCAGCTCGGAGCTGAATGCCAGGTCGTCCACGTAGCTGATGAACGGGTGCCGGGCCAGGTCGCTGCTGCGCAGGATCGGCTCGTGGTTGTCCAGGTAGTCGCGGGTGGCGTACAGGCGCAGGCGGTAGTCGCACAGCTTGCAGCACACATAGGGTCCGTGTTCCGGGCGCTCCAGCGCGATCACGATGTCGGCCTCGCGTTTGGACAGGCTGATGAAGTGCGGCAGCGGCAGGATATCCACCGAGATCGCCGGGTAGGCATCGACAAAGTGGCTCAACTGCGGGGTGATGAAGAAGCTGCCAAAGCCTTCGGTGCAGCCCATGCGTACATGCCCCGATAGCGCCACGCCCGAGCCGGACACCTGCTCGCAGGCCATGTGCAGGGTGCTCTCGATGGCCTCGGCATAGCTGAGCAGGCGCTGCCCCTCGGCGGTGAGCACGAAGCCGCTGGTGCGCGACTTTTCGAACAGCAACGTGCCCAGCGCCACCTCCAGCGAACTGATGCGCCGCGACACCGTGGTGTAGTCCACGCCCAGGCGCTTGGCGGCGCTGCTGGCCTTGCGCGTGCGCGCCACTTCGAGGAAGAACTTGAGGTCGTCCCAGTTCAGCGACCCCAGGGATGTGATGTTTTTTTGCATGTTGGTCCGGCTTTTATGTGCGTTCTTATTAGAAGTTTGCACATCTATACTCCAATTCAGCCCAGGACCCAAGCATCGTCGCGGCTGCCGCGTCGGCGTTTCTCTCCCTAACAATAAATCCAGGAGAACCCCTCATGAACGCATCCCTCACGCCCGGCCAGACCAAGGTCGACAGCGTCAAGCTGCTGATCGACGGCCAGTGGGTCGAGTCGAAAACCACCGAATGGCGCGACGTGGTCAACCCGGCCACCCAGCAGGTGCTGGCCCGCGTACCCTTTGCCACCGCCGAAGAAGTCGATGCCGCCATCGCTGCCGGCCAGCGTGCGTTCAAGACCTGGCGCGACACCCCGATCGGCGCGCGCATGCGCATCATGCTCAAGCTGCAGGCGCTGATCCGCGAACACTCCAAGCGCATCGCCGTGACCCTGAGCGCCGAGCAGGGCAAGACCATCGCCGACGCCGAAGGCGACATCTTCCGCGGCCTTGAAGTGGTCGAGCATGCGTGCTCCATCGGCACCCTGCAGATGGGCGAGTTCGCCGAGAACGTGGCCGGCGGCGTCGATACCTACACCCTGCGCCAGCCCATCGGCGTGTGCGCCGGCATCACCCCGTTCAACTTCCCGGCAATGATTCCGCTGTGGATGTTCCCGATGGCCATCGTGTGCGGCAACACCTTCGTGCTCAAGCCGTCCGAGCAGGACCCGCTGTCGACCATGATGCTGGTGGAGCTGGCGCTGGAAGCCGGTGTGCCGGCCGGCGTGCTCAACGTGGTGCACGGCGGCAAGCAGGTGGTGGATGCGCTGTGCACCCATACCGACATCAAGGCGATCTCGTTCGTCGGCTCCACCGAGGTCGGTACCCACGTGTACAACCTGGCCGGCCAGCACGGCAAGCGCGTGCAGTCGATGATGGGCGCCAAGAACCACGCCGTGGTGCTGCCCGACGCCAACCGCACGCAAACCCTCAATGCCCTGGTAGGTGCCGGTTTCGGCGCTGCCGGCCAACGCTGCATGGCCACCTCGGTGGCGGTGCTGGTGGGCAAGGCCCGCGAATGGCTGCCGGAGCTCAAGGCCCTGGCCGCCAAGCTCAAGGTCAACGCCGGCAGCGAGCCTGGCACCGATGTGGGCCCGCTGATCTCCAAGCGCGCCAAGGAGCGTGTGCTGGGCCTGATCGAAAGCGGCATCAAGGAAGGCGCCACCCTCGAACTCGATGGCCGCGACGTGCAGGTGCCCGGCTACGAGCAGGGCAACTTCGTCGGCCCCACGCTGTTCTCCGGCGTGACCACCGACATGCAGATCTACACCCAGGAAATCTTCGGCCCGGTGCTTGTGGTGCTGGAGGTCGACACCCTCGACGAGGCCATCGCCCTGGTCAACCGCAACCCGTTCGGCAACGGCACCGGCCTGTTCACCCAGAGCGGCGCCGCGGCGCGCAAGTTCCAGAGCGAGATCGACGTGGGCCAGGTGGGCATCAACATTCCGATCCCGGTGCCGGTACCGTTCTTCAGTTTCACCGGTTCGCGCGGCTCCAAGCTGGGTGACCTGGGCCCCTACGGCAAGCAAGTGGTGCAGTTCTACACCCAGACCAAGACCGTCACCGCGCGCTGGTTCGACGACGACAGCGTCAACGATGGCGTGAACACCACCATCAGCCTGCGTTAAGGAGTCGACCATGCGTATTGCATTCATCGGGCTGGGCAACATGGGCGCGCCGATGGCGCGCAACCTGATCAAGGCCGGCCATCAGCTCAGTCTGTTCGACCTGAACAAGGACGTACTGGCAGAGCTGGCCGAACTCGGCGGGCAGATCAGTGCCTCGCCCAAGGACGCGGCCAGCGCCAGCGAGCTGGTCATCACCATGCTGCCGGCCGCTGCCCATGTGCGCAGCGTGTACCTCAACGAAGACGGCGTGCTGGCCGGCGTACGCGCCGGTACCCCGGTAGTGGACTGCAGCACCATCGACCCGCAGACCGTGCGTGCGGTGCATGCAGCGGCGGCCAGGCAGGGTGTGGACCTGGCCGATGCACCGGTGTCGGGCGGCACCGGCGGCGCGGCGGCGGGTACCCTGACCTTCATGGTCGGCGCCAGTGAGGCGCTGTTCGCCACCCTGCAGCCGGTGCTGGCGCAGATGGGGCGCAACATCGTGCACTGCGGCGAGGTGGGTACCGGGCAGATCGCCAAGATCTGCAACAACCTGCTGCTGGGCATCTCGATGATCGGCGTGTCCGAGGCCATGGCCCTGGGCAATGCCCTGGGCATCGACACCAAGGTGCTGGCCGGCATCATCAACAGCTCCACCGGGCGTTGCTGGAGTTCGGACACCTACAACCCGTGGCCGGGTATCGTCGAGACGGCGCCGGCATCACGCGGGTACACCGGTGGCTTTGGTGCGGAGCTGATGCTCAAGGACCTGGGGCTGGCTACCGAGGCGGCGCGCCAGGCGCACCAGCCGGTGATTCTGGGCGCGGTGGCGCAGCAGCTGTACCAGGCGATGAGCCTGCGCGGGGAGGGTGGCAAGGACTTCTCGGCGATCATCGAGGGCTACCGCAAGCCCGAGTAGAAAAGCTTCGCCAGCAAGGCTGGCTCCTACAGGTGAACCTGTTGCCTGTAGGAGCCGGCCTTGCCGGCGAAAGGGCCCTCAAGCCCACCAGTAACGTACAAAGTGAAAGAACACCGGCGCCGCGAAACATACCGAATCCATGCGGTCCAGCATGCCGCCGTGCCCCTCGATCATGTGCCCCCAGTCCTTCACCCCGCGGTCACGCTTGATCGCCGACATCACCAGCCCGCCAAAGAAGCCCATGACGTTCACGGTCAGCGCCATCAGCGCCGCCTGCCAGAAGGTGAACGGGGTGATCCAGAACAGCGTCGCGCCGATCAGCGTGGCCAGCGCCACACCGCCCAGCAAACCCTCCAGCGTCTTGGACGGCGACAGCCGCGGTGCCACCTTGCGCTTGCCGAACAGCTTGCCGCACACGTACTGCAGTACATCGGAAATCTGCACCACCAGAATCAGCCAGGCGATCAACAGCAGGTTGCGCCCCTCGAACCCGGGGATATCCAGCGTCATCAGGGCCGGTACCGACGACAGGCAGTACACCGCGATCATCAGCCCCCACTGCACCTTCGAGGCCCGCTCCAGAAAGCGCGTGGTATCGCCGCCGAAACTGGCCAGGATCGGCAGCAGCAAGAACAGGTACACCGGGATGAAGATGCTGAACAACCCGTACCAGTCCATCGCGATCAGCAGGTACTGCACCGGCAGCGCCACATAGAACGCCGCCACCAGTGCCGGGTAGTCGCCACGCCGGGTGGGCGTGAGGGTGAGGAACTCGCGCAGCGCATAGAACGACACGCAATAGAACAGCAGGATGACCCCCAGCTTGCCGAACACGAAGGCCAGGCCGATCACCAGCACCATCACCCACCAGGCATTGATGCGCGCATTGAGGTTGTCGATGACCGCGTGCGGGGCCGGGCCCGCGCGCCATTTGAGCAGGCGCCCGATCAGGCTGGCGAGCAGCAGCAGGCCACCGATACCGGCAAACAGCAGAAGTGTGTTGTGGTCCATCTCAGGATTCCTTGGGGGCCAGGGCCAGCAGGGCAAGGCGTGCCCGTTCCAGAAACGCGTGCTTGCTGTCATCGGGCAAGCGTTGCAGCGGCTCGCCGAAGCTCAGGGTGCACAGCAGCGGCAGGGGCAGGGCACGGCCCTTGGGCATCACCCGGTTGAGGTTGGCGATCCACACCGGGATCAGCTCCACCTCGGGGTGGGCACTGGCCAGATGGAACAGCCCGCTCTTGAACGCCAGCAAGGGCTCGTCGCCCAGGTTGCGCGTGCCTTCGGGGAAGAAGATCAGCGAGTCGCCCTGCTCCAGCGCCGCATGGATCGGCTGCAAGGGGTCGCTCTGGGCCTCGCTGTGCTGGCGGTCGATCAGCACGCCGTTGAACACCCGGTTGATCAGAAATTGGCGAATACCCGGTTTTTGCCAGTAATCGGCCCCGGCCACCGGGCGGGTGTGCCGGCGCAGTTCCTGGGGCAGCGAGGCCCAGATCAGCACGAAGTCCCCGTGGCTGCTGTGGTTGGCGTAGTACAGGCGTTGCACCGGCTGCGGTGTACAGCCCAGCCACAGGGCGCGGGCGCCCGTGATCAGGCGGGCCACCGAGGTGATGCCGAAGGCGGTGAGGGCGGCTAGCATGACGAGGTCCTTATCCGACGAGAGAAAGCCAGGGCAGGCACAGTATGCCGGCAATCGCCAGCAGTACCTGCACGCCAAGGCACAGCAGTTGCTGGCGCATCAGGCGCAGTGCGGCCCGGCTGCGCGCCTGCCAGTCGCGGTCGTCGACCGGGGCGGGCTTGAGGCCCAGGTCGAACAGCGCCTGGTCCAGCGCGCGGGTAGTTGGCGACAAGGTTGCGGCCTGGGTGGCCAGGTGCGCGAACAGCTCGGCGTCCAGCGCAACCCGCATGCCCCAGTATTTTTGCAGCAGGCCGGCTGCCAGCAGCAGCACGCACAACAGGGCACCAATCACAGGGGCCGGCGCGCCGGCAAGTGGCGCCAGGCCATAGGCCAGCGCCAGCAGGCTGATGCCGTCCGACAGGCGTTCCACCTGGCGCCCGCGCCGCAGCAGGCTGGCCACCAGCGCCAGGTGGGTCTGGCTACTCACAGGCCGCCCCCCGCCGGCAGGCTGTCGATCACCTGGCGGTGCGCCGGGTGCAGCACGACCCCGGGGCGGGCCTGGGCGATCAGTTGCTGGGCCTGCTGCGCGTTCTGGCAGCGCCCGCCGAGTACCAGCCAGGCGGCCACGGCGCAGGCACTGCGCGAGTAACCCAGGGCGCAGCACACCAGTAGCGGGCCCTGCTGGCGCAGTCGCTCGATGGCCTGGGCCGCCTCGCGGCAACGTTCGGCATTGGGCACCACCAGGTCCAGGCAGGGCAGGCTGTAATAGGCCTGGCCCGGCGTGTGTGCCGCCGGCAGTTCTGCACACAGGTCGACCACCGCGGCAAACGATGCCGCCTGACCTCGTGCAGGCACCCGCCCCAGGTACACCCCCTCGCACACCTCGTCGGCCTGTGGATGGCGGCGCGTCCACCAACGCGAATTGAGCCAGGCGCCGATCAGGTACGGCGCCAGCAGCCAGCGCGCGGCATACGACAACTGGCCGCTCGGGCCTTTCTGAAAGCCCTCGGCGCCCAACACGGCATAGTTGAGCGCCACCATCAGCAGTGCGAGGGCGGGCCACAACAGCAACAGGGCGATACCGCCGGCATACAGCGCCAGCCCACCCAGCACGGCGCTGCCCAGCGCGTAGTACGCGGCCAGGCGCCAGCGCCGGCGGTCACGGGTCGGCTGCAGGCTGCCCAGTACCGGCCGGCCCTCCACGGGCCACAGCCATACACACAGCGCGCCTGCCACTGCGCCACTGGGCACGTCGATGAAGTGGTGCTGCCAGGTGGTCAGCACCGACAAACCGATCAACCCCATCCAGCCATGCAGCAGCCAGCGCATCAGCCGCCCACGGGTGTGCCGGGCGAACATCGCCCAGATGATCACCAGCAGCGCGATGTGCAGCGAAGGGGCCTGGTTGAACGGCTTGTCGAAGCCCATCAGCACATCGAACAGCCAGCCGAACACGCCCTGCAGTTCAGGGCGCTCGAAGGTGAAGCGCAGCGGCCACAGCAGAAAGCCGGCGATGCAGATCAACTGTGCGCTCAGCAGGCGCAAGGCATGCCGGTCCATCTCCAGGCGGCTGAGCGGCAGCAGGAAGGACAACCCGTACAGCAGGTCGATGGACCAGTACGGCAGGATGGTCCACGGCCACAGCGGGATGCTGCTTTCCCAGGCGAACACCAGGCTGCCGACGTCGCTGCGCCCGGCGGTGAAGGTGTTGCTCAGGCCATAGCTCAAGAAGAACAGCGGCCCGAGCAACAGCAGCCATAGCACGCCGCGCCGGATCAGGCCCGGCTCGCGCACTGTGCTCATTCAGCAACTCGCTGGGCCAGGCTGACGCTGAAGATGCCCCACTCGTCGATGCGCTGGCACACCTTGCGAAAGCCTGCCGCTTCCACCAGCTGGTCCATCTCCACCTGGCTGCGCCGACGCATCACCCAGGCCTGACCGGCGCGGTGGCTGGTCAGGGCGCGGGCGATCATCTCCAGCTGCGGGTGCCACGGCTGGCCGGTGTACACCAGGTAGCCGCCCGGCGCCACGGCCTGGGCCAGGCCACCCAGCGAGTCGCCGACCATCTGGTTGCTGGCGAACAGTTCATACAGCCCCGATACCACCGCCAGGCTCGGACGCGGTTCAAGGGTGGCCAGGCTCTGCGCATCGAAGGCATCGCCCTGCACGAAGCGGGCGATGTCGGCCAGGCCTTTGTGTTCGATCAGCGCCGTGCCTTCGCGCACGTTGAGCTCGCTGTAGTCGCGCAGCAGGATCGAATCCGGGCGCTGCTCCAGGCCCTGCAGGGCTTCGAGAATGTAGCGGCCATGGCCGGCGGCGATGTCGACGATATGCACCGGTGCGCCTTGTTCGCGCAGGCGCTCGATGGCCAGGCGCAACAGCTCTTCCACATGCAGCTTGCGCTGGCGGATGCCCTTCCAGCCGATGGCGTCGAGGTAGTTGCGGTCGATCATGCGGCCCAGCTTGCCCTTGCCGGTGGCCTGGTTGCGGTAGACGTAGTCCAGCGTGCTGCCCGAATCGAAACCGGTGTCGAAGCCCAGCTTGACCCCGCTCGACAGGCCCTTGCCCAGGCGCAGGCCGGCGCGGGTTGCGCGCCAGTACAGGTCGGCCGGCGAGTTGCGTGGCAGCGGCGCGGCCAGGCTTTCGGCCTCGGCGCAGCTGGCGCCGAGCTGGTCGGCATCGAGCAGCGACGGGCGCTGGGGCGCCACACTGAAGCAGTGCTCCACGAAGCGCCGGATACGCGCCAGCGCATGCCCGCGATCACGCTCGCCGAGGGTGTCGTGGAAGAAGCCGGGCAGCACGTGCTTTTCCTTGTGTACGCTGCCCAGGCGCTCGAAGAACTGCTCCTGCGGCTGGCGCTTGACCACGAAGTCGGCGCCGGAAATCAGCAATTGGGTCGGCACCTGGATCGCCTGGGCATCGGCCACCACGCGATCGGCAGCTTCGTACAGCCCCAGCAGCATGTTCACCGAAATCGGCCGGCTGATCAGCGGGTCGTTTTCATACGAGGCGATGCGCTCGGGGTCGTGGCTGAGCAGGCGCGGCTTGACGTAGCTGTTGACGAAGAAGTTGCCGCGCCAGGCGCGCATCAGCTTGAGCCCCGGGCGGGCGAACGGCACGTACAGCTTGACCTTGAAGGCCGGCGAGGCGAGCACCAGGCAGCGTACCTTCGGCGCATAGTCATGCGCCCAGGTTGCGATCAGCACGGCGCCGACGCTTTGCGCCAGCACCGCCATGTCCTGTTCGTCGATGGCGTGCTCGCGGGCGATGTGCTCGATGAAGGTCTGCACATCGCGCACGCTGCACGCGAAGCTCGGGCTGTCGCCACGGGCCCCGGGCGACTTGCCATGGCCACGGGCGTCCCAGGCGAAGAAGTCATGGCCGGGCAGGTCGAGTTCATCCACCAGGTGGGCCATGCGCCCGCCGTGTTCGTGGCCACGGTGGAACAGCACCACGGCGCGGCGCGGTTGGCCGGGCTGGCGGTTGGCCGGCCAGTGGCGGTAATGCAGTTCTACGCCGTCATGGGTGGTGAAATGCAGGGATTGCGCGGTGCGCATGGCAAATATCCTTATCTGGCTCGGAGGGCTTCAGCGGGGTTGCGCCAGGCCTCGGCTCACCCGGTTGTAGAGGGTATGAAGCGACAGCAGCAGCACCACCAGCAATACGCCGTTGAGCCACGCTGCGCTCAGCAGGCCGGTGGCCACGCCGGCACCGAGCACACCGAACACGAAGGCACGGTCGCTCTTGCCCATCGGGCCGTCATAACGGCGTTCGGCGCCTACCAGGGGGCCCATCACCCCGGCGTATTCGCTCACCAGCGCGGCCAGCACCACGATCACCACCAGCGCCGGCGACACGCCCGGCAGCAGGGCGAAGGGCAGGTACAGTGCGCTGTCGGCGACCACGTCGCACAGCTCGTTGAGGTAGGCACCCAAGCGTGACTGCTGGCCGAATTCCCGGGCGAGCATGCCGTCGATGGCATTGAGCGCCATGCGCAGCAGCATCCAGGCCGGCACCAGGGCGAACAGCCAGGTGATGTGCGGTACGGCGGCCAGCAGCAGGCCGAGCGCCACGCTGACCGCCGCGGCGGCGACCGTCACCTGGTTGGCAGTTATGCCGCGCTCGTACAGACGCTTGACCATAGGGCGCAGCAGCGCCTGGAAGCGCGGTTTCAACTGGTAGATCGACGGCACGGAAAACTCCCTTTACGGCTCGTAGGCACGGCATTGTCTTGTTACATAGCGGTGCGCGAAGGCGATTGTGGGTGGATTGTCCCTGCCGGGGCAATAGCGCCTGCCGACAAGCTTTGCAGAAGTGTGCGCGTGTGCCCGGGAAGCGCCGAAAAATTGCGGCTGCACAGGCGCAGCTGGCGTTGTGCCCAGGGTTCGTCCAGCGCCAGGCTGTGCAGCGCCAGTACCCCTTGCCAGCGTTGCACGGCAGCCTGCGGCACGATGCCCAGGCCTGCGCCATGGGCCACCATGCGGATCACCCCGTCGAAGCCTTCGGCACGTACCCGCACCTGCAGCCGGCGCCCCAGGTGCAGGGCCTGTTCCTCCAGGTACAGGGCCAGGGCGCTGTCTGCCTGCAGGCCGACATGGCCATGTTCAAGGGTGTCGGCAAAGCGCAGGTGCGGGTGGCTGGCCAGCGGGTGATCCGGCGCCATGATCAGCACCAGCGGGTCGTCGCGAAACGCCACGCTCTGCAGGTGCTCGCTGGCCACGGCATTGGAGATGATGCCCAGGTCGGCCTCGCCCTGGGTGATCGCCTGCACGATACGCAGGCTGGGCAATTCGACCACGTCCACGTCGATGGCCGGGTGGTGGGCCAGAAACGTCGCCAGCAGTTCGGGCAGGTACTCGGTCAGCGCCGCGGTGTTGCACAGCAGCCGCACCTGGCCCTGCAACCCCTGGGCATACTGGCCCAGGTCGAATTGCAGCCGCTGCACCTGCTGGCCGATCTGGCGCGCATGGTTGACCAGGGCCTGGCCGGCGGCCGTGGGGTGCACGCCGCGCCGGTTGCGCTGCAGCAGCGGTACGCCCAGCGAGCTTTCCATGGCGCGAATGCGCGCGCTGGCCGCCGGCAGCGACAGGTGGCTGCGCTGGGCGCCGGCGGTGATGTTGCCGCACTCCACGGTGTGCAGAAACAGTCGTAGGTCAATCAGATCGAAATGCATGAGCCTCTGCCTGGGCAATAGTCTGGCTCAGTATATGGCAACTGTTCAGGGGCGTGCGGGCAGGGCAGCATGGGCCCATGACGACTTTATTCGGCTTCTATCAGGCTATCGGCCCGGCGCTGTCGCTGCTGGTTGTGCTTACCTTCGTGCTGGCAGGCACGGTCAAGGGCGTGATCGGCCTGGGCCTGCCCACCGTAGCCATGGGGTTGCTGGGTCTGGCTATGTCACCGGCGCAGGCTGCCGCGCTGCTGATCGTGCCGTCGACGGTCACCAACCTTTGGCAGCTGGCGGCGGGTGGCTACTTGCGTGCGTTGCTGCGCAGGCTCTGGCCGATGCAATTGATGATCTTCATCGGTACCTTGCTGGGCAGTGTCTGGCTGGGCATCGACAGTGGCGCGTGGGCGGCGCACGCATTGGGCGCGGCGTTGCTGGTGTATGCGCTGTACGGCCTGTGCCACCCAGGCCTGCACCTGGCCCCCCGCCACGAGCGCTGGCTGGGCCCGCTGTGCGGGTTGGTGACGGGCATCATCACCGCCGCCACCGGGGTGTTCGTGATACCGGCCGTACCGTACCTGCAGGCCCTGGGCCTGCACCGTGAACAGATGGTGCAGGCGCTGGGCCTGTCGTTCACCGTCTCGACCCTGGCGCTGGCCGTGGGCCTTGCCGGGCAGGGCGCACTGGGCGGCGAGGCGCTGGGGGCCTCGCTGGTGGTGCTGATACCGGCATTGCTGGGCATGTGGCTGGGCCAGTGCCTGCGTCAGCGCATCAGTGCCGTGCTGTTCAAACGCTGCTTTTTCATCGGCATGGCGCTGCTGGGCGCCCATCTGGCGCTCAACGGCTAGCCGAGGACGGGCTGAGCATCTCGATCAACTGGATGTCGAAGTCGCGCTCAAGGTATTCCATGCGCCGCTCGGCAAACTGCAGCATGTGCGGCAGCGCCGAATGCACATCCAGTGCGGCCTTGCTGGCCCAGATTTCGTAGAACACGAACAGGCTTGGGTCCTGCCGGTCGCGCAGCATGTGGTACTCGATGCAGCCGGGCTCGGCACGGCTGGGTTCTACATAGCTGCGAAACAGCGCCTCGAACTCCTCGGCCTTTTCGGGGCGGGTCTTGGCTTTGAGGATGAAACCGTAGGGTTCGCTCATGGGGAGGCTCCTGTAAAAAGTGAGCCAATCTTATTTCAACAATAAGCGCTGAATTCGTGCTTTTTGGTCAAAAGCGTTTTGCCCGCGCGAGGGTATTTCCGCTGCGCTGAACTGATTAATCTGCCGCCATCACATTCACCGGGCCGCCCCTTCTGTTGGCCGCCCCGAACACACATGAGGCAGATGATGAAGAAGATCCTGTTGCTCAACGGCGGCAAGCAGTTCGCCCACTCCGATGGCCGCCTGAACGAGACCCTGCACGAGGCCGCGCTGGCGTTTCTCGACCGCGCCGGTTTCGACGTCAGGAGCACCTACATCGATGGCGGCTACGACGTTGCCGAAGAAGTGCAGAAGTACCTCTGGGCCGACGTGGTCATCTACCAGATGCCCGGTTGGTGGATGGGCGCGCCGTGGACCGTCAAGCAGTACCTGGACGAAGTGTTCACCGCCGGCCACGGCAGCCTCTACGCCAGCGACGGGCGCACCCGCTCCGATGCGTCGAGCAAGTACGGCAGCGGCGGCCTGATCCAGGGCAAGCAGTACATGCTGTCGCTGACCTGGAACGCACCGCAGGAAGCGTTCGACGATCCGGCGCAGTTTTTCGAAGGCAAGGGCGTGGACGCGGTGTACTTCCCGTTCCACAAGGCCAACCAGTTCCTGGGCATGAGCGGTCTGCCGACCTACCTGGCCACCGACGTGATGAAGAACCCCAACGTCGAGGCTGCCGTGGCCGGCTACGAGCAGCACCTGGCCCGGGTTTTCCACACTGGCGCCTGATGAAGGGTTGCGCGGGCAACGCCAAGCGGCTATCTATCACGGCTGAACGCCACACCAGGGAACAGCCGTGAAAGCCAGGTCCGATGAATTGCAGATGTTCGTCTCGGTCATCGAGTGCGGCTCTATTTCCGCCGCCGCCGAACAGGGCGGGCAGACCCCGTCGGCCATCAGCCGCAGCCTGTCGCGGCTGGAGGCCAAGCTGGGCACCACGCTGATCAACCGCACCACGCGGCGCATGGACCTCACCGAAGAGGGGCGGTTTTTCTTCGAGCGTGCCAAGGCCATCCTGCAACAGATGGACGAACTCGAAGAGCGCCTGAGCCTGCACCGCCAGACCCCGTCCGGGCGCTTGCGCATCAATGCGGCGGCGCCGTTCATGCTGCATGCCATCGTGCCCTGGGTGGGGGAGTTCCGCCAGCTGTACCCGGATATCCAGCTGGAGCTCAACACCGACGACCTGATCATCGACCTGCTCGAACAGAGCACCGATATCGCCATCCGCATCGGCGAGCTGGCCGACTCCAGCCTGCACGCCCGCTCGCTGGGGTGCAGCCCGCTGCATGTGCTGGCCAGCCCCGCGTACCTTGCGCGGCGCGGTACGCCACGGCATGTGGAGGAACTGGCCGGGCATTCGCTGCTGGGCTTCACCCAGACCGAAACCCTCAATCACTGGCCGCTGCGCCACACCGAAGGCGACCGCCTGGCGATCCGCCCCGACCTGTGCGCCTCCAGCGGCGAAACCCTGCGCCACCTGGCGCTGGCCGGCGAAGGCATCGCCTGCCTGTCGCACTTCATGACCCACGAAGACCTCCAGGCCGGCCGCCTGCAACTGGTGCTGGCCGAGGCCAACAGCGGCTATCGCCAGCCGATCAACGCGGTGTACTACCGCAACTCGCAACTGGCCCTGCGTATCCAGTGCTTTCTGGATTTCATCCAGCACAAGCTGTCGATCTACGCCTGCTGAAAACCGCAGGCGGCATTTGAAAAATCCCTGGGCATGCGCCTTAATGGTTGTTCGATAAAAACAACACCAAGGAAACCCGCATGCGCACTCTGATGTTTCGAACGCTGACCTTGAGCGCTGCGATCGTCGCCAGCTCATCAGCCTATGCCGTGACGCTGGACGGCGGCGCGGTGGCCGCGCCCGATCAATATGGTGCACAGGTCGCCGCCGACATCCTCAAGAAGGGCGGCAACGCAGTGGACGCCGCGGTGGCCACTGCCTTCACCCTGGCCGTTACCTACCCTGAGGCCGGCAACATCGGCGGCGGCGGTTTCATGACCCTGTACATGGATGGCAAACCCTACTTCCTCGACTACCGTGAAGTGGCGCCCAAGGCGGCCAGCCGCAACATGTACCTGGACGACAAAGGCGAGATCATCGAGAACCTCAGCCTGGTGGGCGCCCGCGCCGCCGGGGTGCCGGGCACGGTGATGGGCCTGTGGGAGGCGCACCAGAAGTTCGGCAAGCTGCCCTGGGCCGAGCTGCTGACCCCGGCGGTGGGCTACGCGAAGAACGGCTTCAAGATCGCCGCCAAGCAGTACCAGTACCGCGAAGATGCCCAGGGGCTGTTCAAGGACAGCACCAACTTCAACGACTATTTCGGCAGCATGAAGGTGGGCGAGACCTTCAGGCAGCCCGAGCTGGCGCAGACCCTGGAGCGCATTGCCGACAAGGGTGTGAGCGAGTTCTACCAGGGCAAGACCGCCGACCTGCTGGTGGCGCAGATGCAGGCCGACAAGGGCCTGGTCAGCAAGGAAGACCTCAAGGACTACAAGGCCGTGTGGCGTGAGCCGATGGGCATCGAATGGCGTGGCAACGTGGTCTACACCGCGCCGCTGCCCAGCTCGGGCGGCATCGCGCTGGCGCAGTTGCTGGGCATCAAGGAAAACCGCGCAGCCGACTTCAAGGGTGTCGAGCTGAACTCGGCACGCTACATCCACCTGCTTTCGGAAATCGAGAAGCGTGTGTTCGCCGACCGTGCCGACTACCTGGGCGACCCGGCGTTTTCCAAGGTGCCGGTGGCGCAGCTGATTGCCAAGGACTACCTGGCCAAGCGCGCGCAAGAGGTCAACCCGACCGCCATCTCCGACACCGCCAAGGTGCGCCCGGGGCTGGAGCCGCACCAGACCACGCACTTCTCCATCGTCGACAAGCAGGGCAACGCGGTCAGCAACACCTACACCTTGAACTGGGACTACGGCAGCGGCGTGGTGGTGAAGGGCGCGGGCTTCCTGCTCAATGACGAGATGGATGATTTCAGTGCCAAGCCGGGTGTGGCGAACGCCTTCGGTGTGGTCGGTGGCGATGCCAATGCCATCGAGCCGGGCAAGCGCATGCTGTCGTCGATGGCCCCGAGCCTGGTGACCCGCGATGGCAAGGTCACGCTGGTGCTGGGTACGCCGGGTGGCTCGCGGATCTTCACCTCGATCTTCCAGGTGCTCAACAACCTGTACGACTACAACCTGCCGCTGGAGAAGGCGGTGGCGGCGCAGCGTGTGCACCACCAGTTGCTGCCCAAGGACACTATCTACTACGACGCCTATGCGCCGCTCGATGGCAAGGTGGCCGAGGAACTGAAGAAGATGGGCTACACCCTGGAGGACCAGGGCTGGGAGATGGGCGATATCCAGGCGATCCGGGTGACGGGTTCGGCGCTGGAAACCGCGTCTGACCCGCGTGGACGCGGGGTGGGGCAGGTCGTCAAGTAAGGGCTGACAGCATCGCGGGCCAAGTCCGCTCCCACAAGGTTTCGCTGAACCTGGTGGGAGCGGGCTTGACCCGCGATGGCTACGCTGTCCGATTCGGTCAGACGCGGAAGTGGCTGACCAGCATCTGCAACTGATTGCCCAGGCGCGCCAGCTCGACGCTGGATGCCGCCGTCTCCTGGCTCGCCGCCGCCGTCTGCTCCGACACATCACGCACGTTCAGGATGCTGCGGCTGATCTCTTCGGCCACCGCGCTCTGCTGCTCGGCCGCCGCGGCGATCTGCTGGTTCATCGACTGGATGTTCGACACCACGCGGGTGATGTTCTCCAGCGAGGCACCCGCCTTGCGCGTCAGCTCCACGCTGCTGTCGGTCAGGCTGCGGCTGCCATGCATCACGTTGGCCACCTGCTGGGTGCCGCTTTGCAGGCCCGCCACCAGCACCTCGATTTCCTCGGTGGACTTCTGGGTGCGCTGCGCCAGGCCGCGCACTTCATCGGCCACCACGGCAAAACCACGCCCGGCTTCACCCGCCCGTGCCGCTTCGATCGCGGCGTTGAGCGCCAGCAGGTTGGTCTGTTCGGCCACCGACTTGATCACGTCCATCACGCTGCCGATCTTCTGGCTTTCCTGCTGCAACTGGCCCATGGCCTCGGTGGAACGGTTGACCTCGACCGCCAGGCGCTCGATCTGCGCGATGGCCTGGGCCACCACCTGGTCACCGGCGCGGGCCTGGCCGTCGGCGTCGGTGGCGGCCTCGGACGCCTGCTCGGCATTGCGCGCCACTTCCTGCACGGTGGCCGCCATTTCGTGCATGGCGGTGGCCACCTGGTCGGTCTCGACCTTCTGGCTGTTGACCCCGGCGTTGGTCTGCTCGGTGACCGCCGACAGCTCTTCGGCCGCGCTGGCGATCTGGGTCACGCCGTCACGGATGCCGCCGATCAGGTCGCGCAGGGTTTCGCCCATGCGCTGGATGCCTTGTTGCAGCACGCCCAGTTCGTCACGGCGGGTGACGCGCAGGGTGTGGGTCAGGTCGCCGGTGGCGATCTTCTCCACCACTTCCAGGGTTTCGCGCAGCGGGCGGGTGATCTGGCGGGTGATGATGATCGCCGCCAGCACGCCGAACAGCAGCGCCGCCAGGGTGCTTGCCAGTTGCCAGGTACGCGCCTGGGCACTTTCGAGGTCGCGACGTTGCAGCTGGATGGCGTACAGCTCATCGCTCAGGCGCACGATGTCGTAGCCCTGGGTGGTCATTTCCTTGCGCGCCTCGCCGATCGCCGTGTTGGCGGCCTTGAAGCTGCGCACCGCTTCGGCGTAGTGCAGGGTGGCGGCCTCGAGCGGTCGGGCACGTGCATCGGTGGCGGCCAGCTGGCGGGTTTCGGCCAGGGTGGCGTCGAGCTGGCGGGCGGCGACCTGTTCGGTTTCCGGGGTGAGGTCGGCGATGTAGCCGCGCACCTCGAAGCGGGCCAGCAGCAGGTGCTGGCGTACGGTGGTCAGGCGCTTGAGATGTTCCAGGCGCTCGCTGTCACTCTGGCCAGAGGACAGGCTGTCGGCCAGCAGGGTTTCCATCAGGGCACCGGCCTCATTGGCGGTAACGCCCATGCTGCGGCGCGCTTCGCCACCCTGCTTGTAGGCGCTGCGCATCTTGGCCAGGGACACCTCGTAGGCGGCGACCACCTGCGCCTGTTCGCGCAGCAGCTTGACGTTCTCCGGGCTCTTGAAGGTGTTCAGCAGGTTCTGCTGGCGGGCCTTGAAGGTATCCAGCTTGGCCTGGACATTCTGCGCGAGCTTGTCGTCACCGTCGGCAATCATGTACTGCAGGCGGGCGATGCGCAGTTCGGTGAGCTCGTTGTTGAGCTGGGTGATGTCGCTCATCCAGTTGCTGCGGTCGATCAGACCGCCCAGGCTGGTCCAGCCGGTCAGGGCCAACAGGCCGGTCAGCAGCAGCACCAGGCCGAAGCCCAGGGCGAGTTTCAGGTTGACGCTGATATTGGCAAACCAGCTGTTCATGCGATCCCTCCAGGATTCTGTGCGCTCTTTGATCTAAATCGCTGGAGGTTGTTTTTCTTGGAGGCCAGCTGACGTGAGCTGCCTTTATCGGCGGGATGTTGCAGAGCTGAAACGCTTTTTCTCTAATTCCGACGAAAACCATCAACAAAATGTTTAGGGTGTTTGCGCGAGGCCGCAAACACCCCATTACAGGCGTCAGAGTCTGCTGGCGCCAAAGGTGTCGCACTGGTTGAGGTCGCCCTTGGCGAAGCCGGTCTTGAACCAGCGCACGCGCTGCGCGGAAGTGCCGTGGGTGAACGAGTCGGGCACCACGCGGCCCTTGCTCTGCTGCTGCAGGCGGTCATCGCCGATCGCGTTGGCGGCGTTCAGGGCCTCTTCGATATCGCCCGGCTCCAGCCAGTTATGGCGTTGCTGTGCCTGGTAGGCCCACACGCCGGCCAGGCAGTCGGCCTGCAGTTCCTGACGTACCAGCAGGCCGTTGTCGCCTTGCAGGCGCTGGCCGCTGCGACGGGCCTGGTCGATCCTGGCTGACACCCCCAGCAGGGTCTGCACATGGTGGCCGACCTCGTGGGCGATCACGTAGGCCTGGGCAAAGTCGCCCGCTGCCGCGAAGCGGGTTTCCATCTCCTTGAAGAAGCTCATGTCCAGGTACACCTGCTGGTCGGCCGGGCAATAGAACGGGCCGGTCGCCGACGAGGCAAAGCCACAGGCGGAGTTGACCTGACCGCTGAACAGCTTGAGGGTCGGGTCCTTGTACTGGCGCCCGGCCTGGGCAAACAGGGCGCGCCAGGTGTCTTCGGTGTCGCCCAGGATGCTGGCGACGAACTCGGCCTGTTCGTCGCCGGCCGGTGGTGCCTTGCGCTCGCCGGTGCTTGCCGGCGCGCTCTGTTCGCTCATCTGCCCGCTCAGCTGGCCAAGGATCTGCATCGGGTCCTGCCCGGTCAGCAGGCCGATCCCCACGATCAGTACCACCGCCGTCAGGCTCAGGCCCTTGCCGCCCAGGCGCATGCCACCACCACCGCCGCCTTCACCGCGAGCGTCGACCACGTTGTCGCTGCGCCTGCCTTTTCGCCAGAGCATGAGCGTTCTCCCAAGCTTGAAATATGAAGATAAAGATTAGTCCACCCGGCCCGGCGGCGTCAGCGCTTTGGACATAACCATACGGTTATGGGTTCAAGGATTCTTTTCAATGTTCGCCGGTGCATGCCTCGGCCACACTGCCCATCACTCCTGCCCGTACAGGCCTCCAAAAATCCAATAAGAGGAGAACGGCATGTCTGCACAAGACACCAGTCGTTTCGTTATCCGTGATCGGAACTGGCATCCGAAAGCCCTTACCCCCGACTACAAGACCTCCGTCGCGCGCTCGCCTCGCCAGGCGCTGGTGAGCATTCCACAGTCCGTCAGCGAAAGCACTGGGCCGGATTTCTCCCACCTGAAATTTGCCGAGCACGACAATGACCTGCTGCTGAACTTCAACCACGGCGGCCTGCCCATCGGCGAGCGCATCATCGTGGCCGGGCGCGTGTGCGACCAGTACGGCAAGCCGATCCCGCACACCCTGGTTGAAATGTGGCAGGCCAATGCCGGCGGCCGCTATCGCCACAAGAACGATCGCTATCTGGCGCCGCTGGACCCCAACTTCGGGGGTGTGGGGCGTGCGCTGACCGACAGCGAGGGCTACTACAGTTTCCGTACCATCAAGCCGGGCCCGTACCCGTGGCGCAACGGCCCCAACGACTGGCGCCCGGCGCATATCCACGTGTCGATCAGCGGCCCGTCGATTGCCACGCGTCTGATCACCCAGCTGTACTTCGAAGGCGACCCGCTGATCCCGATGTGCCCGATCGTCAAGTCGATCGCCAACCCGGACGCGGTACAGAGCCTGATCGCCCGGCTCGACATGGCCAATGCCAACCCCATGGACTGCCTGGCCTACCGCTTCGACATCGTTCTGCGCGGCCAGCGCAAGACCCACTTCGAAAACCGCTGAGGAGCCCCGCCATGCCTATCGAACTGCTGCCGGAAACCCCATCGCAGACCGCCGGCCCCTACGTGCACATCGGCCTGGCCCTGGAAGCGGCCGGCAACCCGACCCGTGACCAGGAAATCTGGAACCGCATGGCGCGCAGCGATGCGCCCGGCGAGCACATCCTGCTGATCGGTCACGTCTACGACGGCAACGGCCACCTGGTGCGCGACTCGTTCCTGGAGTTCTGGCAGGCCGACGCGGCCGGGCAGTACCACAGCGAATTCAACCTGGAACAACCGTTCAACAGCTTCGGACGCACCGCCACCACCTTCGATGCCGGTGAATGGACGCTGCAGACGGTCAAGCCCGGTGTGGTCGCCAATGCCGCCGGCGTGCCGATGGCACCGCATATCAATGTCAGCCTGTTCGCCCGCGGCATCAACATCCATCTGCACACGCGGCTGTACTTCGACGACGAGGGCCAGGCCAATGCCAAGTGCCCTGTGCTCAACCTGATCGAACAGCCACAACGCCGCGAGACCTTGGTCGCGCGGCGCTGCGAAGTGGATGGCAAGCTGGCCTACCGTTTCGATATCCGCATCCAGGGTGAAGGCGAAACGGTGTTCTTCGATTTCTGAGGCCGCCTAGCGGGGCACCGGGTTCAGGTCGAAGTGGTTGCGCTGGTACTGGAACAGCAGGCAAGGCTCCTTCTTGGCGGTCATCTTGCAACCGCTCTCATGTTCCAGCCCGGCCGGCAACTGGTAGTACGAACCGGCCGGGTACTCGGTCTCGACCAGCTTGCCGTTCTTGTCCTTGATGCGGGCGTAGAACACGCCGCTCATCACCACGGTCGGCAACGTCTCGGTGTGGGTGTGGTAGCCATTGTCCACACCGGGACGGAAACTGACGAAGGCCTCGTAGGCACCATTGCCCAGGATGTCGCCCTGCACGTTGGCGTAGGTGACGTTGTTGTTGGTGCCCGGTACCACTTTCCAGGTCAGCGCATTTTTCGGCAGGGAGATGAGTGGGGCGGTGCAGTAGCAGACCGCAGCCACGGCGGTAGTGGCGCAAGCTGCCAACAGCAAGCCGGCGGCGGTAACTCGAAGTGCTTTCATGGTTGAAACCCTCTGATGAACAATCGAAAGAAGGTTAATCAAACAACGAACGCACAAATACGGCAGAAGCAGCCCAGAACCTGTGTGCTTCTTGCACAGATCACATCTTGATTTCCCATCGTGGTTCAGCGTAGTACGCCCGCGCATACTCGACCAATGCCCGAACCTTGGGCGCCAGATAGCGGCTTTGGGGGAACATCGCGTACACGTGCCGGGAGGGCTGCTGCCATTCGGGCAGCACCTGTACCAGGCGCCCGTCGAGCAGGGCGTCATGCACGATGAAGCGGTCGAAGCTGGCGATACCCAGGCCGGCAATGGCCGCCGCACGCAACGCCATCGGCGAGTTGGCGCTCAGCCGGCTGGGCATTGCCACGTCCAGACGCTGCCCGTCGGGCCCCTGCAGGCTCAGCCGTTGCGGCTGGGCCAGGCGGTTGTAGCCGAGCAACGCATGCTCGCCCAGGGTGTGCGGTTCGATGGGGGCCGGCCAGCGCTGCAGGTAGGCGGGGGCGGCTACCAGCACGACTTCGCTGACGGCCAGTTGCCGGGCCACCAGGTTGGAGTCGGGCAGGTGGGTGGTCACCCGCAGGCACACATCGACCCCTTCTTCGAGCATGTCCACAAAGCGGTCGGTGCAGATGAGCTCCACCTGCAACTGGTCGAAGCGCTCGACGAAGTCCGGTAGCCAGCGCCCCAGCTCCAGTTCACCGAATGCCGTGGCCACGCTCAGGCGCAGGGTGCCTGTGGGTTGCTGCTGGTGTTCGGAAATCTCCAGGCTCATGGCTTCGAGCTGCTCCAGCACCTGCACGCAATGGCGGTAGCACAGTGCGCCGGCTTCGGTGACGTGCAGGCGCCGCGTGGTGCGGCTGAGCAACTGGGTACCGAGGTGGCGCTCCAGGTTCTTGACCTGGCGCGACAGCACGGTGTGCGATTGCCCGGTCAGGGCCGCAGCGGCGCTGAAACCACCACTCTCTACCACGCGGCGAAACGCCTGCATCGCGCTGATCTGGTCCATGGTCGGCTGGCTTTCATGAAGGAGTCGGGTCGCCAGTCTAGCAGCAGCCGGCGCGCCTACTCGTAGGCACTGACCCCGGCAATGTGCCGCCCGGCGATGTAGCCGAAGGTGGTCGCCGGCCCCAGATTGATCCCGCCCGCCGGGTAATGCCCGCCCATGATGCTGAGCATGTCGCTGCCGGCGGCATACAGGCCGGCAATCGGCTGCTGCTGTGCATCCAGTACCTGGGCGTGGGCATTGGTCCTGAGCCCGGCAAAGGTGCCGAAGCAGCCCGGCTCCACCTTCACCGAATAGAACGGCCCCTGCTCGATGGGCGCCACGCACGGGTTGGGCCGGTGCAGCGCATCGCCCTGCTTGCGGTTGTAGGGCGTGCTGCCACGGCCGAACTGCGGGTCTTCGCCGTGGCGCGCATGGCGGTTGTAGTCGCTGAGCGTGGCACTCAGGCCCTGGGGGTCGATGCCGCAGGCGATGGCCAGCGCCTCGATGCTGTCGCCGCACTTGAGGTAGCCGCTGCGAATGAAGGGCGCCACCGGCAGTGGGAAGGGCCGGGAGATGCCCAGGCCGTAGCGGCGCTGGAAGGCGTGGCTGCAGATCAGCCACGAGGCTACCTGCTCGCCGGGCGCGCTGGCGACCATTGCGCTCACGTAGTCGTAATAGCCGTTGGCTTCGTTGACGAAGCGCTTGCCGTTGGCCAGCACACCGATGATGCCGGGCTTGGCACGTTCGATGATGTGCGGGAAATGGCCGAAGCTGCCGTCCTTGTACGGCACTTTCGACACCGGGGCCCAGGCCACCGGGCTTGCCAGGTCGTCGACCACGTGTGCGCCCACGCTCTCGCCCAGGCGCAGGCCATCGCCGCTGGCGCCCAGCGGCGGCAAGGCCAGGTGCTCATGCCCGGTGGGGGTACGCGGGAACAGCGCCTTGCGCCGCTCGATATCGTTGGGGAAGCCGCCGGCTGCCAGCACCACGGCCTTGCGCGCATGAATGCTCACGTCGCCGTTGGCCGTCTGCACCACCGCCCCCGTCACGCGGCCAGCGTTGTGCAGCAGGCGCTGCGCCGGGGCCGATGCCCACAGCAGCACGCCGAGGTCTTCGGCCGACTTGGCCAGGCGCGCGATCAGGGCCACGCCGTTGACCAGCTGCATCGCCCGGCCGTAGCGTGCGAGGTCGAGCAGATGGCGTGCCAGGCGCTTGCCCACATGCAGCAGCGAGCGCCACGAACGGGTCAGGGTGAGAAAGGCGGTAAGGTCCTTGCCGGCCATGATCGGCATGCCCATGAATGAGGTTTCGCGCATCGTGCGGCGCAGCTGCCTGAGCAGCTTGCCGACCTTGCGCCCGTCATACGGGGCGGCGATCACCGAGCGCCCGCCCGTGCCGGCCCCGGGCGTGTCGCCGTGGATATCGGCAATGCCGTTGCCGTCGGCGAACTGCAGGGCGGTATGGCGTTCGAAGAACGACACCATGTGGGGCGCCGCCTCCAGGAACGCATCGATCATCGCCGGTTCGAAGCGTTCGCCCAGTTCGTGTTGCAGGTAGGTGCGCGGCAGCGAACGGTCCTCGACGATGCCGGCGCGCTGTGCCAGCGGGTTGCACGGTACCCACATCCAGCCGCCGGACCAGGCCGTGGCGCCGCCGAACACCGGGTCCTTTTCGACCACGATGACCTTCTGCCCGTGAAAGGCGGCGGTCACCGCGGCGCTCAGGCCGGCAGCGCCGGAGCCGATGACCAGGACATCGCAGTCCACCGGGCGGGAGGTAGGGGTGTGGGCAGTCATGCTGGGTCCTCGCAGTGCGCGCAATTATTATTTTGGAACGAAGTTCCATATTCTATGATTGCACGTCGGCTGCCAAGGTCGTCGCCTGCAAAGTTGGGCGAAGATCGAACAGTGGTTTGCGCTTTGCCCGGCGCTCTTTAGAATCGGCGAAATTTTCAGGGACCGTGACCATGGCCGGCAGTCAGATCGAACGTGCTTTCAGCCTTCTCGAAAGCCTCACCAGCGAGCCGCGCGGGCTGCCGATGCAGACCCTGGCCGAGCAGCTGGACATCCCCAAGAGCGCGACCCATCGCATGCTCGCCGAGCTCATGCGCCTGGGCTACGTGCGCCAGAACCCGGAAAACAGCCGGTACCTGCTGAGCACCAAGCTGGTGGGCATGGGCTTTCGCTACCTGGCCCAGAGCGGTGCCGACATCGTCCAGCCGATTCTCGACCAGTTGGCCGCGCAGACCGGCGAGCTGGTGCGGCTGGGGATCATCGACGGCGAGCGCCAGGTGTGGATCGCCAAGGCCCAGGGCGCCCGCTCCGGCCTGCGCTACGACCCGGACATGGGGCGTGAGGCGCCGCTGTTCTACAGCGCCTCGGGGCATGCCTGGCTGGCCAGCCTGAGCGATGCCCAGGCGTTGCTGCTGGTGGAGCGCCAGGGCGTGGGCCGGCGCGAGGACTTCGGGCCGAACGCGCCGGCTTCCAATGCCCAGCTGCTGGAACGCCTGCGCATGGCGCGGGAACTGGGTTATGCGTGGGTGGTGGAGAGTTCGGCGCTGGGTACGTCGGCGTTGGCGGCGGTGGTGCGACACCCGCAGGATGGGCATGTGGTCGGGGTGTTGAGCGTGGCCGGGCCGACCGCACGCCTGAACGAGGCGCGCCTGCACGAGCTGGCGCCGGCGTTGCTGGCGGCGGCGGCCGAGCTGTCGGCGGCCAGCCCGGCGTCGGAGCTGTTTGTCTAGACGCTTCGCTGGCAAGCCAGCGAAGCGGCCCTCAGGCAAACAAAGGCAGTTTTGCGGAGCGCAAAGCTGTTTTTTTTGTACTTGCATTGAAATTGGAACTAAGTTCTAAATAATGCAAATACAACAACGCACCCGAGACTCCTCCATGAACCCACGTGTCATGTCCCTGGCCGCCCTCACTGTCCTTGAGCTGTCCCCACCCCGGATGGTCGAAGTCGCCGCCCGGGCCGGCTACAGCCATGTCGGCCTGCGCCTCGAGCCGGCCACCCCCGAAGAACACCACTTCCCGCTGGCAAGCGACGCCGGCCTGCGCCGGCAGACAGCCGAGCGCCTGCGCGACACCGGCATCCGGGTGCTCGATGTGGAGATTCTGCGGCTCAAGCCCGACACCCGCGTCGCCGACTTCGAGGCCCTGCTCGCGGTGGGCGCCGACTTCGGTGCCAGCGAGCTGCTGGTTGCCGGCAACGACCCGGATGAACAGCGCCTGACCGACAACTTCGCGGCGCTGTGCGACCTGGCCGCGCCGTATGGCCTGCACCCCCACCTGGAGTTCATGCCGTGGACCGATGCCAAGGACCTGACCCAGGCCACCCGCATCGTCGAAAACGCCGGGCGCGCCAACGGCTGCGTGCTGGTCGATGCCTTCCACTTCGATCGCTCGGCGTCGCGCCTGCAAGACCTGCGCCGCTTGCCGGCCTCGCGCATCCGCTACGCGCAACTGTGCGACGTGGCGGGCCCGCGCCCCGACGACATGGCCGAGATCCTGCGTCAGGCGCGTAACGAGCGACGTTTTCCAGGGGATGGGGAGTGCGACCTGAACGGGTTGCTGCACAGCTTGCCGGCCGACCTGCCGCTGAGCCTGGAGATCCCCACGCGCCAGTTGCTGGAGCAGGGGGTGAGTGCGCTGCAGCGCGCGCAGTGGGCGCTGGAGAAGGCCCGCAAGGTAATGAACGCCGGCTCCCTGTAGGAGCCAGCGTTGCTGGCGAAGGGCTGCATTGCAGCCCGGGCTTACGCCTCGACTGTCGGGATCCTGCGCGGTGCCATGAAATACATCCACAGCAGCGCGATGAAATACATCGCCGGAATCATGGTGAACAGCACGGTGTAGTTGTTGTTGGTGCTGGTCAGCACATGCCCCACGATCTGGGTCATGAACATCCCCCCGGTGGCCGCGCACATGCCGCCAAAGCCGAACACGGTGCTCATCATGTGCTTGGGCGTGTAGTCCATCACCAGGCTCCAGATGTTGGCGGTCCACGCCTGGTGCGCGGCAATCGCCAGGGAGATGGCCAGTACCGCCACCCACAGGCTGCTGGCGCCGGCGGCGAAGATCACCCCGACGATGGTGGTGGCGAACAGCAGCATCGACAGCAGCCGCGCCTTCACCGGCGCCATGCCGCGACCGATCATGAACGAGGACAGGATCCCGCCACCCACGCTGCCGAAGTCGGCACTGAGGTAGATCACGATCAGCGGGATGCCCATCTGCGTGACGCTGATGCCCAGGTTGTACTGCTGGTTCAGAAACGGCGGCAGCCAGTACAGGTAGAACCAGAACACCGGCGCGGTGATCGAGTAGGCCAGGGCAAAGGCCCAGGTGCCACGCATGCGCAGGATACGGGTGAACGGCACGGCCGCCTGTTCAGGCTCGACCTCGCTCTGGATGTACGCCAGTTCCGCCTTGCTCACGCTCGGGTGGTTTTCCGGGTTGAAGTACTTCAGGCCCCAGAACGTGGCCCACACCAGGCCCAGCGCGCCCATGGCCATGAACGCCGCCTGCCAGCCCCACACGGTGAGGATCAGCGGCAGCAGCATCGGGGTGAACATGGCGCCGACGTTGGTGCCGGCGTTGAAGATGCCGGTGGCCACCGCCCGCTCGCCCGCCGGGAACCACAGCCGGGTGGTCTTCACGCAGGCCGGGTAGTTGGCCGCTTCGGTCAGGCCGAGGATGAAGCGACAGACCATGAAGCCCACCGCCGAGGTGGCCAGGCCGTGGGCGCCAGTGGCCAGGCTCCACAGCAGCACCGCGCAGAAGAACACGCGCTTGACGCCGATGCGGTCGATCAGCCGGCCCTGCAGCACGAAGCCGATGGCGTAGCCCACCTGGAACCAGAAGTTGATG
Source organism: Pseudomonas palmensis (assembly GCF_017848315.1). GTDB lineage: Bacteria > Pseudomonadota > Gammaproteobacteria > Pseudomonadales > Pseudomonadaceae > Aquipseudomonas > Aquipseudomonas palmensis. The sequence goes on along the minus strand of NZ_JAFKEC010000044.1, from coordinate 8,516 downwards.
TTGGCGTAGTCCATCGCCGTCCAGCTCATTTCCTTGGCCAGGATCGGCTGCATCACGCCCAGTGCGGCGCGGTCGATGTAGTTCAGGGTGGTGGCGAAGAATACCAGCGCCAGCATCACCCAGCGGGTCTTGCCGACGCCCATGGCGCCACGGATCTTGTCGCCGATACCGGCGTGCGGGGTACTGGCCGATGGCTGGGCCAGGGGAGTGCTTTGGCTGTGGATCATGTGGTGATTACCCGTATTTTTATGTTTATGGGTCAAGCCAGGATGACACGCGGTACACCAGTCGACTACGGCAGGTTCGTCGGTGCTTTTGGCAAGATGCTCGTCTGCCCGGTGGTAAGAAATGGTGCGCATTGGTCAAAAAAGGGTCAATTGATCTGGGCGGGTACTGGGCGATAATCGCACACAAAACTAACCAGTTCGTACCTTTTGATTGAGCTAGGATAAACCCCAGCCAATAATTCGTGCAGCTGGGCACTGCCTGCCCGTTGGAGCCTGAAGATGCAGCGTTCGATTGCCACCGTGTCCCTGAGCGGCACCTTGCCGGAAAAACTCGAAGCCATTGCCGCCGCCGGATTCGACGGCGTGGAGATCTTCGAAAACGACCTTCTCTACTACGACGGCAGCCCCCGCGAGATTCGCCAGCGCTGCACCGACCTGGGGCTGGACATCACCCTTTTCCAGCCGTTTCGCGATTTCGAGGGCTGCCCGCGCGGGCGCCTGGCGCGCAACCTGGAGCGCGCCGAGCGCAAGTTCGAACTGATGCAGGAGCTGGGCACCGACCTGGTGCTGGTGTGCAGCAACGTGTCGGCCGACGCGCTGGGCGGCCAGCAACTGCTGGTCGACGACCTGAGCCTGCTGGCCGAGCGGGCCGCCGCCCACGGTGTGCGCATCGGCTACGAGGCGCTGGCCTGGGGGCGGCACGTGAACACCTGGCAGCAGGTGTGGGACATCGTGCGCCAGGCCGATCACGCCAACCTGGGTATGATCCTCGACAGCTTCCACACCCTGTCGCTCAAGGGCGACCCCAGCGCCATCGCGCAGGTGCCGGGGGACAAGATCTTCTTCGTGCAGATGGCCGATGCGCCGATCCTGGCCATGGATGTGCTGGAGTGGAGCCGGCATTTTCGCTGCTTCCCGGGGCAGGGCGAGTTCGACCTGCCGGGGTTTCTGGCGCCGATTCTGCAGGCCGGCTATCGCGGGCCGCTGTCGCTGGAGATCTTCAACGACGGTTTTCGTGCCGCGCCGCCACGGGCCAATGCCGCCGACGGCCTGCGTTCGCTGCTGTACCTGGAGGAAAAGACCCGTCAGTTGCTCGAACGCACCGCACCGCTGGCCGACCCCGAGCTGCTGTTCGCGCCGCCGCCGGCCAGCAGCTGCGATGGCATCGAGTTTCTCGAGTTTGCGGTCGACGACGCCTCGGGCGCCAAGCTGGGCAACTGGCTCGAAGGCCTGGGCTTTGCCCGTGCCGGCAAGCATCGTTCGAAGAATGTGAGCCTGCTGCGCCAGGGCGAGATCAACCTGATCCTCAACGCCGAGCCCTATTCGTTCGCACACAACTTCTTCGAAAGCCACGGCCCGTCGCTGTGCGCCACGGCGATCCGGGTCAGGCACAGCGCCCAGGCGCTGGCCCGGGCGGTGGCCTATCACGGCCAGCCCTATCGTGGCCTGGTGGGGCCCAACGAACGTGAGCTGGCAGCGGTACGCGCGCCCGACGGCAGCCTGATCTACCTGGTGGACCAGGGCGCGGACGGACGCACCATCTACGACACCGACTTCAGCCTCAGCGAGCAACCCGCCCATGGCCTGGGCCTGACCCGCATCGACCACATGGCACTTGCCCTGCCGGCCGACAGCCTGGACAGCTGGGTGCTGTTCTACAAAAGCCTGCTCGACTTCAGCGCCGATGACGAGGTGGTGCTTCCCGATCCCTATGGCCTGGTCAAGAGCCGCGCCCTGCGCAGCCAGTGCAGTTCGATCCGGCTGCCGTTGAACATCTCCGAAAACCGCAACACCGCGATTGCCCACGCGCTGTCCAACTACCGCGGCTCGGGCGTGCATCACATCGCCTTCGACTGCCAGGACATCTTCGCCGCCGTCAAGCGCGCCAAGGAAGCCGGTGTGGCGCTGCTCGATATCCCGCTGAACTACTACGACGACCTGGCGGCCCGGTTCGACTTCGACGATCAGTTCCTGAGCGAGCTGGCCTACTACAACGTGCTGTACGACCGTGATGCCCAGGGCGGCGAGCTGTTCCACGTGTACACCGAGCCGTTCGAGGAGCGCTTCTTTTTCGAGGTGCTGCAGCGGCGCAATGGCTACAGCGGTTACGGCGCGGCCAACGTCGCGGTGCGCCTGGCGGCGATGGCCAAGGCGCGCAGCGGCGGGCTGCGGCATGCCAAGCTGTAACGTGTCAGCGCCCGTCAGGCTTTCTTCTGGCGCACCCCGGGGCCATAATCGCGCGGTTAACCGACTGGTCAAGAGCCCCGTATGACGACAACTCCAGCACCCTTGGCGGCACCTGCCGAGGCGCCGCGCAAGAGCCGCAAGAACAATCCTGAGAAAACCCGCGAGAACATTCTGCAGGCGGCCATCAGCGAGTTCGTGCAGCAAGGCCTGGCCGGTGCCCGGGTCGATGCGATCGCCGAGCGCACCCAGACCTCCAAGCGCATGATCTACTACTACTTCAACAGCAAGGAGCAGCTGTATGTGGAGGTGCTGGAGAAGCTTTACGGCGATATCCGCAGCACCGAAAGCAACCTGCACCTGGCTGAACTGGAGCCGCGCCAGGGCATTCGCCGGCTGATCGAGTTCACCTTCGATCACCATGATCGCAACGTCGACTTCGTGCGTATCGTGTGCAACGAAAACATGCATCACGGCGAGTACGTCAAGCAGTCGGCCGCGATCCGCTCGATGAACAAGACGGTGCTCACCGCGCTGGACGAGATACTCCAGCGCGGGGCTGCCGAGGGGGTGTTCCGCCAGGGCCTGACGGCGCTGGACGTTCACCTGCTGATCAGCTCGTTCTGCTTCTATCGCGTGTCCAACCGGCACACCTTTGGCGAGATCTTCCAGGTGGATTTCGAGGACAAGGCGCTCAAGGACAAGCACCGCGAGATGATCTGCGAGTCGGTACTGCGCTACCTGCAGGCGTGATGCCAGGGAGCCTCCAGTCGCCGGCAGGGCCGGCACCTGCGGGTTGACCACCCTGTACAGGTGCCGGCTAAGCGTTCAATCCCCCAGGCTGTTGAAGTGCCCGATCATGCGCTGTGCATCCGGCACCACGCCGCTGAACAGCTCGAAGGCCTTCACCGCCTGAAACACCGCCATGTTGGCCCCGTTGAGCGTGCGGCATCCCAGTGCCCGCGCCTCGCGCAGCAATTGGGTCTCCAGCGGGAAGTACACGATCTCGGCCACCCACATTTCGGCGCGCAGCAGCGCCCTGGGCACCGGCATGCCCGGCAGCTTGGCCATGCCCATGGGGGTGGTGTTGACCAGCCCGCAGGCCTGGCCCATGGCCGCTTGCAGGTCATGCCCGCAGCGTGCCGGGCTGCCCTCGAAATGCTGGTTGAGGTTGTCTGCCAGTGCCTGGGCCCGGGCGGGCTCCACATCGAAGAGCGTCAGCTGGGCCACCCCTTCGCTGAGCAGCGCATGGGCCACCGCGGCACCCGCACCGCCTGCCCCCATCTGCACCACATGACGACGTGAAACATCACCCAGGCCACGCCTGAAGCCCTCGGCAAACCCCAGGCAGTCGGTGTTGTGGCCGATGCGTCGACCGTCCTTGAGCACCACGGTGTTCACCGCGCCGATACCACGCGCCTCGGGCGACAGCTCGTCGAGCAGGGGCACGATCGCCTGCTTGCACGGAAAGGTGATGTTGAGCCCGGTAAAGCCCATGTACTCGGCCGCGGTCAGCAGTTCTTCGAGGGCGCTGCTGTCCAGCTTCAGCTGGTCCAGGTCGATCAGCCGGTACAGGTAGTTGATGCCCTGGGCGGCGCCTTCGTGCTCGTGCAGGGCCGGGGTACGCGAGGCCTGGATGCCGGCGCCGATCAGGCCGGCGAGAATGCCGGAAGGGGAGGCCAAACTCATCGGTAAAACTCCATTGTTGTTCTTGGCAGGGGGAGGGAGCGTCACGACTAAAATGTACTGACTGGTTAATAGGGTCAATCCGGGCGGGCCGTGTATTGATCGTTTCTGTTCGCTGATCGAACAAGCTGTGCTAAACCTGTTGTTTTGCACGGCACCACGGAGGGCGACATGGCGGCGCAGTTCGAAGAGATGCGGGACGTTCACGACACCTGGCCGGGCCTGGCCAGCCTGACCCAGTCTGTTTTCGCCGGGTTGGGCGCCAGGGGCTTCAGGAATCCGTTCCGGCTCGAGCGCTCTACAGCCACCTGCCTGCTGTTGATCGATGGCTTGGGCTGGAACCTGCTCAAGGCGCACGCCGAGCATGCACCGTTCCTGGCCGCGCTGATGCAGCACGACAGCCATTTCAAGGTCGGCTTCCCGGCCACCACTGCCGCCAGCCTGGCCGCCGTGACCTCCGGCATGGGCAGCGGTGCGCATGGCATCGTGGGCTGCGATTTCGCCCTGGATGCACATTCGGTGTTCTCGCCGCTGTCATGGACCACTGCGGCCGCGCAGACGGGCAGCGTGCCGACCGCGGCGCCTGTCGCGGCCTCCTTCATCGTGCCGCAGACCGCCTGGGAAGACGCGGCCGCCCAGGGCGTACAGATCAGCACGGTCATGCTCGGGCGCTTTGCCGACTCGGACTTCACCCGTGCCATCTACAAGGCCGGCGGCATCCTTGCCGCGCCGGCCTACGATGCCTATCCCGAGCTGGTGCGTAGCGCACTGGAGGTGGAGGCGCCAGCCTTCTGCTTTGCCTATTTCGGTGACCTGGACTTTGCCGGGCACCTGTATGGGCCGGGCTCGCCCGACTGGTGCAGGCAACTGGAGATTGCCGATCAGCTGGCCCGCGACATTGCCGGACGCCTGCCGCGCTCGGCGCGCATGCTCGTGATTGCCGACCACGGCATGCTCGACCTGGACCGCGCCCAGGTGCATGACTTCGATACCGACAGTGCCTTGCAGGACGGGGTGCGGGCGATGGCCGGGGACATCCGGGCGCGCTACCTGTACACCCACGAGCATCAGCAGGACCGCGTGCACGAGCGCTGGCAGAACCGCCTGGGGGATGAATACCGGGTGTTGAGCAAGGCCCAGGCGATTGGCGCGGGGTTGTTCGGGGACGTGATGCTGAGCCAGGCCGAGGGGCGTATCGGGGACCTGATCGTGGTTCCGACCGGGGCCGGCGGGATCATTCGCAGCGTGGAGGAGAAGCACCCCAGCCAGTGGCGCGGGCACCATGGGGCGTTGACGGACGCGGACCAGGTGGTGCCGCTGTTGATGTACTCAGGTTAGGGCCATCGCGGGTCAAGCCCGCTCCCACAGGTACCCCACTGCCCTTCAGAGCCGTGACATTCCTGTGGGAGCGGGCTTGACCCGCGATAGAACACCGCCGATCCGGGCTTAGCGCCGAACCAGCAGCACCCCGCTTTCCATATGGTGCGTATACGGGAACTGGTCAAACAGCGCACACCGCTCGATACGGTGCGTATCGCTCAACTGCTCGATGTTCGCCGCCAGTGTCTCGGGGTTGCACGAGATGTACAGGATGTTATCGAAGCGCCGGGTCAGCTCGCAGGTGTCCGGGTCCATGCCCGCGCGCGGCGGGTCGACGAACACGCTGCCAAAGGCATAGCTTTTCAGGTCGATGCCTTCCAGGCGCCGGAACGGCCGCACCTCGTTCAAGGCCTCGGTCAGCTCTTCGGCCGACAGGCGCACCAGGCGCACGTTATCCACGCCGTTGTCGTCCAGGTTGTGCAGCGCGGCGTTCACCGAGGTCTTGCTGATCTCGGTGGCCAGCACCTTGCGCACCCGCGTGGCCAGCGGCAGGGTGAAGTTGCCGTTGCCGCAGTACAGCTCCAGCAGGTCGTCCTCGCGCTCGCCCAGGGCCTCGTAGGCCCAGTTGAGCATCTTCTGGTTCACCGTGCCGTTGGGCTGGGTGAACGCGCCTTCAGGCTGGCGATAGCGGAAAGTGCGCCCGCCCACGGCCAACTCTTCAACCGCATAGTCACGGCCGATCACCACGCGCTTGCCCTTGGAGCGCCCGATGATGCTCACGCCCAGGTCGGTCGCCAGTTGCCGGGCAGCGGCTTCCCAATGCTCGTCCAGTGGACGGTGGTAGCACAGGGTGATCATCGCGTCGCCCGCCAGGGTGGTCAGGAACTCCACCTGGAACAGCTTGAAGCTCAGCGCCGAACTGGCCTGCCACGCCGCCTTGAGCTGCGGCATCAACTGGTTGATGCGCTGGCTGGCGATGGGGAAGTCTTCGATCAGGATCGCCTGGTGCTTTTCACCCGGGGCGAACATCGCGTAGTGACGTTGCTCGTTCTCGCGCCACAGGCGAAACTCGGCGCGCAGGCGGTAATGCTCGCGCGGCGAGTCGAACACCGCCGGCTCCGGTGCGCCGAATGGCGCCAGCAGTGCGCGCAGGCGCTCGACCTTGGCCTCAAGCTGCGCGGTGTAGGTAGTCGGGTCGTAGACGGAACTCATGCGGCGTACCAGCCCAGCTTGATCACGAACAGGATGGAGAGCACCACCAGCGCCGAGTTCAGTTCATGCCGGCGGCCCGAGATCAGCTTGATCACGGTCCAGGAGATGAAGCCGAAGGCGATGCCGTTGGCAATCGAATAGGTCAGCGGCATGGCCAGCGCGGTGACCACCACCGGGGCGGCCTCGGTCACGTCGTCCCAGTTGATTTCCGCCAGGCCCGAGGCCATCAGCACGGCGACGAACAGCAGTGCAGGCGCGGTTGCGAAGGCCGGCACGCTGCCGGCCAGCGGGGCGAAGAACAGTGCCAGCAGGAACAGCCCAGCCACCACGATGGCGGTCAGCCCGGTGCGTCCGCCAGCACTCACGCCGGCCGCCGATTCGATATAGCTGGTGGTGGTCGAGGTGCCCAGCAGCGAGCCGGCCATGGCCGCGGTGCTGTCGGCGATCAGGGCGCGGCCCATCTTCGGCATGTGGCCGTCCTTGCCCATCAGCCCGGCGCGCTTGGCCACGCCGATCAGGGTGCCGGAGTTGTCGAACAAGTCGACGAACAGGAAGGCGAAGATCACGCTGATCAGGCCGACATCCAGTGCGCCCTTGATGTCCAGCTGCAGGAAGGTCGGGGCCAGCGAGGGCGGCATCGACACGATGCCGTTGAACGGGGTGTAGCCCAGGCCGATGGAGGCGACGGTGACCGCCAGGATGCCGATCAGCACGGCGCCGCGTACCTTCATCGCCTCGAGCGCGACGATCAGGAAGAAGCCCAGGGTGGCCAGTACCGGTGCCGGGTTGCGCAGGTCGCCCAGGCCCACCAGGGTGGCCGGGTTGTCGACCACGATGCCGGCGTTGTGCAGGGCGATCAGCGCCAGGAACAGGCCGATACCGGCGGCAATTGCCGAACGCAGCGGCAGCGGAATGCTGTTGACGATCCATTCGCGGATGCGAAAGATCGACAGCAGGAAGAACAGCACCGCCGAAATGAATACCGCCCCCAGTGCCACTTGCCAGGTGTGGCCCATGTGCAGCACCACGGTGTAGGTGAAGAAGGCGTTCAGGCCCATGCCCGGCGCCAGCGCGATCGGGTAGTTGGCGATCAGCCCCATCACCGCCGAACCGATGGCGGCAGCCAGGCACGTGGCGACGAAGATCGCGCCCTTGTCCATGCCGGTCTCGCCGAGGATGCTCGGGTTGACGAACAGGATGTAGGCCATGGCCAGGAAGGTGGTGACCCCCGCCAGGATTTCGGTGCGCACGTTGGTATTGTGCGCTTTCAGTTGAAACAGCCTTTCCAGCATGCCAGCTCCCCGTGGCGCACTGCGGCGCCTTGAATGTTCGACCCCATCAGCAAAGCACAGACTGTACCGGACACGGGGTGCCGGACTGAGTGATTTTTGAATGGGCCGCAAAAAAGCCGCGCATCATATCAGCAAGACCGCCACTTTTGGACCAGGACCATGACCGTGCAGCTGATTCACTACGATGCGCTGACCCCGGCCCAGCGCGCAGGCCTGCCCGGCATCGAGGTGCTGGCGGCGCAGCGGGCGTTTTGCGGTGACATCGAGGGCGCGCTGCATACCCTGCTGAACCGGCCCGGCGACGATGTGCGCGGGCTGGCGCTGCTGGTGGGGGGCGTGCCGCAGGGCTTCCTGCTGCTCAAGCGTGGTGCACACCTGCCGCCGTGGGCCCGCCATGATGCGGCCACCTTGCATGCCCTGCAGGTGGACTGGCGGGCGCAGGGGCAGGGGCTTGGCCGCTGGTGCCTGGCGGCGCTGCCGGCGCGGGTGCGCGAAGTGTGGCCGCAGGTGCGTTGCCTGCAACTGTCGGTGGATACCGACAATCAGGCGGCGTTGAGGCTGTACCGCGCGGCGGGGTGGGTGGACAGCGGCGAGG
>NZ_JAFKEC010000043.1 GCF_017848315.1 Pseudomonas palmensis | reverse complement strand
GGTTTCACGGTGGGTACGCTCGAACAGGGCAAAGCCTAGCTCCGCCTCCAGGTTGGCGATGGCCATGCTGACTGCCGAGGGTACCCGCCCCAATGCCCGGGCGGCAGCCGAGAACGAGCCGCGGTCGAGCACTGCAAGAAACAGTTCGATAGTGTCGCTGGAAAAATTCATCAGCCTCTCCTTTCAGTAAATCTGATAGCTGCTGACTTTTTCTGTCAAGAAGATTGACGCATCCTGCCGGCCGAATTTGATTTGCCGAGGGGTGAAAAGGTGCAAGGTCTGAAACGCAAGCTGGTGTATGTAACGGCCTATGAAGGTATCGGGCTGTGTCTGTCGACACTCGGGCTGGCGCTGCTGTCCGGCACCGCGCCCAGCAACACCGGGCCGCTGGCCGTGATGATCACCACCATCGCGATGGTGTGGAATTTCATCTACAACACCCTGTTCGAGTACTGGGAGAGCCGCCAGGCCACACGGGGGCGCAGCGTGGCCCGGCGCGTGGCGCACGCGATCGGGTTCCAGCTGACCCTGGTGGTGTACCTGATCCCGCTGATTGCCTGGTGGCTGGGGATTTCGCTGTGGGAGGCCTTCGTGGTGGACCTGGCGTTCATCATCCTGATCCCGTGCTACACGTTCCTCTACAACTGGCTGTTCGATCGGGTGTTCGGGCTGCCGAGTTCGGCATCGGCACAGGTATCGCCCGCCGTGTAGGTCGTGCAGGCCCGCGATGCTTTGCTTCTGAGCGTCGGCTAGGCATAGAATGATAGGAATTCTCATTCGTACCCCCGGTCGCCCATGTCCACTCCCGATCCCGCGTTGCGCGAACAGGTCAGCCGTATCTATCAGGACCACCACCGCTGGTTGCAGGGCTGGCTGCGTCCGCGGGTGGCCTGTCGGCACCTGGCGGCCGACCTGATGCAGGACGTGTTCGTGCGGGTGCTCAGCGCCCCGGACGCCAGCGACCGGCTCGGCGCGGTACGCGAGCCACGCGGCTACCTGGCCACCATCGCGCGGCGTTTGATGATCGACTACTTTCGCCGTGCCCGCCTCGAGCGGGCCTGGTTGCAGGCACTGGCCGAGCAGCCCGAAGCGGTGGAGATATCCGAGCAGGAGCGGCTGATCCTGCTGCAGACCCTGTGCGAGCTGGATGCCATGCTGGCGGGGCTCGGCCCGCGCATACGCCGGGCCTTTCTGCTGTCGCAGCTCGATGGCATGACCTACAGGCTGATCGGCGAGGAGCTGGGGGTTTCCGAGGTGACGGTCACCCGCTATATCGCCAAGGCCTTTCACCACTGTACGCTGTACAGCCTGCAAGCCGACACGTGACCCCATGGCTACTCTCGACCCTCTCCAGCGCGCCGCGCTGGAACAGGCTGCGCTTTGGCGCGCCCGCCTCAATGCTGATGCCGTGGATGATACCGACCGGCAAGCGTGGCAGACCTGGCTGGACGCCCACGACCAGCATCGCTGGGCCTGGCAACAGGTCGTCCAGGTTCAGCAGCGGCTTGGCCAGCTATCTGGCGGGCTGGCCGGGCGTACCCTGGACATCGCCGGGCAGCCTGCCGCGATCCCGCGGCGCGGCGTGCTCAAGGGCATACTGGTGCTGGCCGGCACCAGCGGCCTGGGCTGGGCCGGCTACCGAGAGCTGAGCAGCGGGCCGTGGACGGCGGACTACCATACCCGCGTCGGCAAGCGTCAGGCATTGACCCTGGCCGATGGCACCCGGCTCGAACTCAACACCGACACTGCCCTGGATGTGCGCTACGACAACCAGCAGCGCCTGCTGGTACTGCGCCAGGGCGAGGTGATGATCACCAGCGCCGCCGACAAGGCCGGGCGCCCGTTGCGGGTGCAGACCGTCAACGGCACCGTCGAAGCGCTGGGCACGCGCTTTCTGGTGCGCCGCGACAGCGACGCCAGCAGCACGCAACTGGCGGTGTACCAGGGCCAGGTGGGCGTGATGCCGCGCGATGGCATGGGGGGGGCGGTGGTCGATGCCGGGGATCAGGTGCGGTTTTCACACCCCAAGTTCGTGCTTGGCTCGCCACTGGAGCCCGACCGCGATGCCTGGCGCAGGGGGCTGCTGATTGCCAACGACCAGATGCTGGGGGTATTCATCGCCGAGCTGCGGCGTTATCGCCCCGGTTGGCTCAACTGTGCCAACGAGGTTTCCAGCCTGCGTATCAGCGGTACCTTCAAGCTCGACGATACCGAGCAGATTCTGCGCGCCATCGGCAAGACCCTGCCGGTGCGGGTCGAGCGGCGCACAAAATACTGGGTAAGCATCGAACCCCTCACCACCTGAAAAATATTTTTCGTAAATGATAGGTATTCGCTCCTTCGTTCGACTTCTAGGCATGCAGGCGTGATGGCCTGACTGCCAACCAGAAGAGAAAAGAACCGATGAATACCCGATCACCGGTCGCGGCAAGGCTGCGTACCACGCTGTTGTGCTCCACCCTGCTGTGGCCGCTGGCGATGCCGGGCATGGCGCACGCCGACAGCACCACACCGACCGAATACAACCTCGACCAGGGCGACCTGGGTCAGGTTCTGAACCGCTTCGCCGCCCAGGCCGGCGTGGTGCTCTCGTTCGCACCGAGCCTGACCGCGGGCAAGACCAGCGCCGGCCTGCACGGGCGTTACAGTGTCGATCAGGGCCTGCAGGCGTTGCTCGAGGGCAATGGCCTGATGGCCGTGCGTGAAGACGACGGGCGCTACAGCCTGGCCCCGCTGCCGCAAACTGCCGGGGCGCTGAACCTGGGCGTGACCGAAGTCACCAGCAACCAGTTGGGTACCATCACCGAAGACAGCGGCTCCTACACGCCAGGCACCATCGCCACCGCCACACGGCTGGTGCTGACACCGCGCGAAACGCCCCAGACCATCACCGTGGTCACCCGTCAGCACATGGACGATTTCGGGCTCAACAACATCGACGATGTGATGCGCCATACCCCGGGCATCACCGTGTCGGCCTTCGACAGCGACCGCACCAGCTACTATGCCCGCGGCTTCTCGATCAACAACTTCCAGTACGACGGCATCCCCTCGACGGCGCGCAACGTCGGCTATTCGGCCGGCAACACCTTGAGCGACATGGCCATCTATGACCGCGTGGAAGTGCTCAAGGGTGCTACCGGCCTGCTCACCGGCGCGGGGTCGCTGGGGGCCACGATCAACCTGGTGCGCAAGAAGCCGACTGCCGATTTCAAGGGGCATTTCACCCTGGGCGCCGGCAGCTGGGACAACTACCGCAGCGAACTCGACGTGGGCGGCCCGCTGACCGACAGCGGCAACGTGCGCGGCCGTGCGGTGGCGGCCTACCAGGACAAGCACTCGTTCATGGACCACTACCAGCGCAAGACCAACGTCTACTACGGCATCCTCGAATTCGACCTGAGCCCGGACACCCTGCTCACCGTGGGCGGTGACTACCAGGACAACAAGCCGGAAGGCTCGAGCTGGTCGGGCAGCATTCCGCTGTTCGATGCCCAGGGCAACCGCAACGACCTGCCACGCCACTTCAACAACGGCGCCAAGTGGAGCCACTGGAACCAGTACACCCGCACCGTGTTTGCCAGCCTGGAGCATCACCTGGCCAACGGCTGGGTTGCCAAGGCGCAGCTGGACCACAAGATCAACGGCTATGACGCGCCGCTGGGCTCGATCCAGGGTTACTACCCGCGCGCCGACGGCACCGCCAGCCTCTATTCGGCCAAATACACGGGCGAGACGGTGAGCAATTCGGCCGACCTCTACGCCAGCGGGCCGTTCGAGCTGCTGGGGCGTGAGCACGAACTGGTGATCGGTACCTCGTTTGCCCAGTCTCACTGGGAAGGCAAGGGCTGGTGGAGCGCCAGATACCCCAATGGCAACTCCGTCGACTACGGCAGCTGGAACGGCAACACCCCCGAACCGGACTGGGGGGAGCAGACCCAGACCGTGGATGACCGCGTGCGCCAGACCGGCACCTACGTGACCACCCGCCTGCACCCCACCGACGATCTGACGCTGCTGCTCGGTGCACGCCTGGCCAACTACCGCATCAATGGCGTGACCGCCAACGGCCGCGAGGACGATCGCCTGCTGCCCTACCTGGGGGCGGTGTACGACCTCAATGACTACCTGTCGCTGTATGCCAGCTACACCGATATCTTCATGCCGCAGGATGCCTGGTACCGCGACCGCAACAACCGCCTGCTCGACCCGGATGAAGGGCAGAACTACGAGGTGGGCCTGAAGGGTGAGTTCCTGGACGGGCGCCTGAATGCGAGCCTGGCGTATTTCGAGATTCACCAGAGCAGCCGGGGCGAAGAGGACCGGGCCTACAACGGCAACCCGACCAACCCGGCGGTCGAGTATGCCTACGAAGGCATCAAGGCCAAGACCAAGGGTTATGAGGCAGAGATCTCCGGCGAACTGGCTGAGGGCTGGCAACTGCAAGGGGGGTACACCCACAAGGTGATCCGCGATGACCAGGGCAAGAAGGTGTCGACCTGGGAGCCTGAGGACCAGGTCAGTTTCTACACCAGCTACAAGCTCAAGGGGGCGCTCGACCGCTTGACCATCGGCGGTGGTGCGCGTTGGCAGGGCAAGGGCTGGCAGGTGTTGTCGAACAACGTCAAGAAGCGCGACGAGGAGTTTGCCCAGGACCCTTACTGGCTGGTGGACCTGATGGCGCGTTACCAGATCAACGAGCAGCTGTCGGCCACGCTGAACGTCAACAACGTGTTCGACAAGGCCTACTTCACCAATATCGGCTTCTACAACTCGGCCTCTTATGGCGACCCGCGCAACGTGATGGTGACCACTCGCTGGGACTTCTGAGGCCAGCGTGCCGAGGTGTCAGGCCTGCCGTTGGGCGAGGCAGGCCTGGTGGATCGCGTCCCAGCATTCCTGGCTCCACAGGCGGATCCAGGTGGCGGCCCACAGTCGGTCCCAATGCCGGCGCAACGGGTTGCGTCGGCGCGCCTCCAGCAGCTCTTCGATTTCTTCGTTGAGCGATACCGGCTCGAAACCGGTCCATACCGGTGGTACCGGTGCCACGATGTTGTAGTAGCAGACCGGCGCGACTTCCTCGTAGAAGATGCGCTTGAGCTCGGCCAGGTCGAAGGGTTCGAGTTCGCGGGCGATCCAGGCGTAGTCCACCCAGCTGTCGACGAACGACTCGGAGAGCAGGGCGCGGACGTTGTGGCGTTGTTCTGGGGTCACGGGGCGGGCTCTTGTGGGGATGCCCGATGCTGCGCGGTTTGTCGTTGGCAGGTCAAGCGCAGCAAGACCCTTCGCCGGCAAGGTCGGCTCCTGCACAACACCTCCTGCAGGAGCCGGCCTTGCCGGCGAAAGGCGCACCGCCATTCTCAATCCAGGCTCAGCTTGGCCTCGATGCGGTCCAGGTGCTGGTGCATCAACTGCAGCGCCGCCTCGCTGTCGCCGTCCTCCAGTGCGTCCACCAGGGCTGCATGTTCCTGCCAGGCGCAGTGTTCGCAAGGCTGGGTCTCGTACTGGGCAATGATCAGCGACGTCATGGGCACCAGCCCGTTGAGAAACCGCGTCAACGGGGCATTGTCGGCCATCTCCGCCAGCTTCAGGTGAAACTCGCCCCCCAGACGAATCGCCGTGCACCGATGGCCCTGCTCGTGGTGCTTGCGCTCGCGGGCAATCAGCTCGCGCAACTGGCGGATGCGTGGGGCACTGGTGCGCCGCGCCGCCAGCCCGATCAGCGTGGTTTCAGCCAGGCGCCGGGCACTGAGCACCTGGCGCGCCTGCTGCGGGTCGGGTGCGGCCAGCCGGGCGGTGTGCGCCGGGCGTTGCACCACCACCTGCTGGTCGGACAGGCGCCCCAGCACGCGGCGGATCACCGTGCGGCTCACGCCGAAGGCCTGGCCCAGCGCCTGCTCGGTCAGCGCGGTACCTGGCGCCAGGCGCTGTTCGAGGATCGCATCGAACAGGCGCGGGTAGATCTCGTCAGCGCTCAGGCGCTGCTCGCCGGCCGCCAGCAGCGCGGGCAGGGCGATCGCGGACGGGGTAGCAGGGCAGGCGTTCATGGTCGCTCTCCTGGTCAGTTGCCCGGGTGTTCATCCGGAATGGTCAATTCGATGCCCATGCGCAGGCCTTCCTGCAGAATGTGCCGGCGCATCTGCGCACTGGCCTGGGCGCTGTCCTTGTTGCGGATGGCGCGCACCACCGCCTCGTTCTCTTCCAGACGCGCGGCCAGGTGCTCGGGCGAGTTGTGCAGCACCTGGGCGCTCTGCTTGAGGGCATTGCTGGTCTGCTGCACCACACTTTGGAAAATCGGGTTGGCGGTCAGTGCGAACAGCTCTTCGTGAAATGCCAGGTAGGCGCGCACCCCGGCTTCGCTGTCGCTGGCCTCCAGGGCCTCGCGCATGTCCATCAGGGTCAGGCGCAACTGGCCGATTTCCTTGCTGCTGACCGACTGCGCCACCAGCCCGACAATGAACGGCTCCAGCGTGTAACGCAGCTGCAGCACGTCCTCCAGGCTGGCTCCGGCCACGGCCGCGGGGGCCTGTACCAGCTCCTGGGTGCCGGGGTCGAGCACCAGCACTCCCTTGCCTGGCATGGAACGCACCAGGCCGAGGGTCTCCAGCACCGTGACCGCTTCGCGCAGGCTTGGCCGGCTGATGCCCAGTTGCTCGGCCAGTTCTCGCTGACCCGGGAGCATCTCGCCCGAGCGCCACTGGCCACGGGCCAGTGCCTGGCGCAGTTTCTCCACTACCGCATTCACTACCGTCGATGAGGTAATCACTGTTTGCTCCCTGAAAACACATGCATACGTCGTTGCCTAGAATTCCTGTTGATGGGCAGGGGTCGGCAGCTTGCGCGTCTGGAAGCTGAAGCCCTGCTTGCCGTTGAGTACGTTGTTGGCGCGTTCCAGATCAATGTCCTTTTCCCAGCGGGCGATGGCCACGGTGGCCACGCAGTTGCCGATCAGGTTGGTCAGCGCGCGGCCGATGCCCATGAACCAGTCCACCGCCAGCACCAGCACCAGGCCCACTACCGGGATGGCCGGTACTGCCGTGAGGGTGGCGGCCAGAATCACCAGCGCCGACCCCGGAATGCCGTGGGCGCCCTTGGAGGTGATCAGCGACACCAGCAGGATGGTCAGCAGGTCGGTCATGGCCAGCGGTGTGCCGATGGCGTTGGCGATGAACACGATGGCCAGGGTGAGGTAGATCGAGAAACCGTCCAGGTTGAAGGAGTAGCCCGTGGGGATCACCAGGCCGACGGTGGAGCTGCCGATGCCCAGGTGTTCGAGCTTGCGCATGATCTGCGGCAGGACCGCATCGGACGAAGCAGTACCCAGCACGATGCCCAGTTCTTCGCGCATGTACTTGAGGAACGGGAACAGCTTCAGGCCCGAGACGCGCATCACTGTCCCCAGGATCACCAGCACGAAGCCTGCACAGGTCACGTAGAACAGAGCCACCAGGCCGCCCAGGTGTTGCAGCGAGTCCAGGCCGTACTGGCTGGTGGTGAAGGCGATGGCGCCGAACACACCGATCGGCGCCAGGCGCACGATCATGCCCATGATGCGGAAGATCACATGGCTCAGTTCGTTTATCAGCCGGGTGATGCCCGACGCGGCCTCGCCCACCAGGTTCAGGGCGCTGCCGAACAGCACCGAGAACAGCAGCACCTGGAGGATGTTGTTGTCGGCGAAGGCGCCGAGCACCGAATTGGGTATCAGGCCCATGAGGAACGCTGCCGTGCCCTGGATATGCTGGCCACGCTCGGCCAGCGCACCGGCATCGGCGGTCGACAACTGGTCGAGGTGGATGTTGGCACCGGTACCGATGCCTGAGGTGAATGCCAGTACCAGCCCCAGCACCAGCGCAATGGTGGTCAGCACTTCGAAGTAGATCACCGACTTGAGGCCGATGCGGCCAACCTTCTTGAGGTCGCCGGCACCGGAAATGCCGCTGACCACCACGCAGAACACAATCAGCCCGATGAGCATCTTGATCAGCTTGATGAAGCCGTCACCGAGGGGTTTGAGTTGCAGGGAAACTTCAGGAAAGCTCAGGCCGCAGGCGATGCCGAGCATCAGGCCGAGCACCACTTGGAGGAAGATCGAACGCGAGCACCATTTGAGCATGGGGAGGGATCTCTGGTCGGTGTCCGTGCTTCTGGCAACAAGCGCCGAGCGACAGACTTAATTATTGTGGTCTTACCGGTATGTCCAGTGCAGGCGCAGTGTAGGCGGAGTTTTTGCGGGTTTGCAAGTATTTCGCGAATCCAGGGCATCAGATCGGTTTTACCGGTCTGACCAGTTGCAGTACTTATCGACGACAAAAGCGCTTCAAGCAACAGTGGCAGGCGCCTGTCACGCTTTTGCGAGGGCAGTGATCAAGGCTTGGAAAGGGCCATGTCTACCGCTGCAATCAGCTTTCCCAGGTCCTTGGGTGGAGCTTTGTGAATAACACCGAACAAGTAGGCACGTTGCTCGTCCGCATCTTCCAGGTCGGCGAAAAAGGCATTGAGCTTGACGCCCAGCACGTCGGCAAAGGTGAACAGCGCTTCGACACTGGGGGTGTAGGTGCCGGTTTCAAAGCGGCTTATGGTTTTGGGGTCAAAACCGGTTTTTTCGCCAAGTTCAGCCTGAGTAAGCCCGGCTACCTTGCGATAGCGTCTGATGGCTGGACCCAAACTAGATAATTCCATCGCTCGATTCCCATTTAGAATCAAGAACTTAACGATAAATATTGGCATTGCACAACGCCACGTTTCATCACCTTTCCTTGCAAAATGTGATGTATTTCGTAGAATCGTTCACTTGGACCGACATTTACGCTGCAGGTTTCAGGGCCGCTGGACAAGGCTTTAGCGTGCGCTTCAGGGAGTTTTAACGTGCGTCTCAATCTGCCGGTCACGGCTGTCGAACAGACCTTTCCGGACCATCAGCGGCTGATTTCCGCCACCGATACCGACAGTAACATCACCTATTGCAATGCCGAATTCGCCGCCATGAGTGGCTTCAGCCAGGCGGAACTGATCGGCAGCACGCACAACCTGGTGCGCCACCCGGACATGCCGCCTGCCGTATTTGCCCTGATGTGGCAGTACCTCAAGGCCGGCCAGAGCTGGATGGGCATCGTCAAGAACCGCTGCAAGAACGGCAACTTCTACTGGGTCAGCGCCTACGTCACACCGGTGCTCGAGGACGGCCGCCTGGTCGGCTACGAATCGGTACGGGTCAAGCCCACTCGCGATCAGGTGCAGCGCGCCGAAGCGCTGTATGCCCGTCTGCGTGAAGGCAAGCCCCCCGTGCCCTTCGGGCGTCGCCTGGCCCTGCAGGGCCGCGTGCTTGCGCTGCCGTTGCTGGCAGCCGCTTTGGCCATGGGCGCCAACCGGCTGTTGCCGGGCTGGGGCGGGCAGGGCATCACGCTGGCGCTGTTCGTGGCGGTGGGCCTGTGGGGGCACAATCGCCTGCGCCATGAAGTGCGCCAGATCGTGCGCAGCACCCCCAACACGTTCTCCGACCCGATCAGTGCGCTGGCCTACAGCGAAGCGCTGGGGCCGACCGCGCAACTGCAGATGGTGTTGATCAGTGAAGAGGCGCGCCTGAAAACCGCGCTGACGCGCCTGAGCGACCTGGCCAACCAGATGGCCGTGGCCGCCAGCGATTCCAGCCGGCTGTCCAATGCCACCGAGCTGGCGCTGCTCGACCAGCGCGCCGAAACCGACATGACCGCGGCGGCGATGACCGAGATGGCGGCATCCATCGCCGAAGTGGCGGTGCATGTACAGCAGACCGCCAGCGAGGCCGGCACCGCCAACCAGCTGGCCGAACAGGGCAGCCAGGTGGCCGGTACCTCGCGCGAGGCGATCCAGCTGCTGGCCAGCACCGTCACCCAGATCAACCAGGCGGTCGGCCACCTGGCCGGGCAGACCCAGGACATCATGCTGGCTGCCAGCGTGATCCAGGCGATTGCCGACCAGACCAACCTGCTGGCGCTCAACGCTGCCATCGAAGCGGCGCGTGCTGGCGAGCAGGGCCGCGGATTTGCCGTGGTGGCCGATGAGGTGCGCGCCCTGGCGGGCAAGACCCGCCAGTCGACCCAGCAGATCCAGGGCATCATCGAGACCCTGCGCAGCGGCGCCGATGACGCGGTGAGCATCGCCAACCTGGGCATCCAGGAGGCCGAGCAGGGCGTGGCGCAGGTGGTCGAGGCGCAGCGCGCACTGCAAGGCATTCGCGAGGCGGTGGCACGCATCACCGATATGACCCAGCAGATGGCGGCCGCCTCGCAGGAGCAGTCCTACGTGGCGGAGGACGTGTCGCAGCAGATCAATCGGGTAGCCGGCACGGTGCAGAAGACTGCCGACAACGCCAATGCCGCCGCCACCCGTGGTGGCGAGCTTGAGCATATTTCCAGCGGCCTGCGTGCCTTGGTTGAACGCTTCAACCGATAGCCGCCAGGCGAGTGAACGAGCATGGATGACAACTACCGCGCGGCCGTCGACGCGGCCGCGATCTTTTCCGAAACCGACCTCGCCGGACGCATCACCTACGTCAACCAGCAGTTCTGCAGCATCTCCGGCTACAGCCGTGAAGAGCTGCTGGGGGCCAACCACCGCATCCTCAATTCCGGCCTGCACGGCAGTGACTTCTTCGAGAGCATGTGGGCATCGCTGGTAGCCGGCAAGGTCTGGAAGGGCGAGATCTGCAACCGCGCCAAGAACGGCTCGTTGTACTGGGTCGACAGCACCATGGTGCCACTGCTGGACCCGGCCACCGGCAAGGTCCGCAAGTATGTGTCGATCCGCTTCGACGTCAGCGAGAAACGCCAGCTGGTGCACACCCTGCAATGGCGCGTGGGGCATGACGTGCTCACCGGGCTGCCCAACCGCGCATTCCTTTCGGACCTGCTGAACCAGGCCCTGGAATTCTCGCGCACCGAGCAGTTCCCGCTGGCGGTGTGCATGCTCGATCTGGACGGCTTCAAGGCGGTCAACGACGGCTATGGGCATGCCTGCGGCGACCTGCTGCTGGTCGAGGTGGCGGCGCGGCTCAAGGGCATACTGCGTGGCGGCGATGCGGTTGCGCGGTTGTCTGGTGACGAGTTCGTGCTGATTCTGCGCCATGTCGAGGGCCAGGCGCAGTTGCGCACGGTGCTGGGGCGGGTGCTGTCGGCGGTGGCGGCGCCGTATTCGATTCGCGGCCAGCAGATCAGTGTCAGCGCCAGTATCGGCGTGACCCTGTACCCGGCCGACAACGATGATGCCGACACCCTGCTGCGCCATGCCGACCAGGCGATGTACGTGGCCAAGCAGAGCGGACGCAATCGCTTCCACCTGTTCGACGTGTCGCTGGACCAGGAAGTGAAGGCCACGCACCAGACGGTTGAGCGGGTCCGCCGCGCCATGAAGAATGGCGAGCTGCGCCTGTTCTACCAGCCCAAGGTGAACATGCGCAGTGGCGAGGTGCTGGGCTTCGAGGCCTTGCTGCGCTGGCAGCACCCGGTCAAGGGGCTGGTGCCGCCAGCGGAGTTCCTGCCGTTGATCGAGCAGACCGACCTGATCGTGGACATCGGCGAGTGGGTGATCGACCGCGCGATGGCGCAGATGCAGCATTGGCAGGACGCCGGGTATCGCTGGTCGGTGAGCGTGAACATCGCGGCGCGCCACTTTCAACGGTCTGACTTCGTCGAGCGCCTGCGCCTGTTGCTTGCGCGTCATGACGGGGTTGCGCCGCGCATGCTCGACCTTGAGATCGTCGAGTCGGTGGCAATCGAGAACATCAAGCGGGTCAGCGAATGCCTGGAGGCGTGTCAGCAGTTGGGGGTGCAGTTTTCACTGGATGACTTTGGCACCGGCTATTCGTCGCTGAGCTATCTCAAGCGCCTGCCCACCCAGGCGATCAAGATCGACAAGTCGTTCGTGCGCGACATCCTGCATGACCAGGATGACCTGGCCCTGACCCGCGCGGTGATCGGCCTGGCACGGGCCTTCGGGCGCCAGGTGATCGCCGAGGGGGTAGAGACGGTGGAGCATGGCGAGGTGCTGATGGGGCTTGGCTGCGATGTGGCGCAGGGCTACGGCATCGCCCGGCCGATGCCGGCGGCGGAGGTGGTGGGATGGGTGCGCGAGTATGTGCAGCCGCATGAGTGGGTGGTGTTGCGCCAGGCGTAATGCCGCATCGGGCCCTTGGCCGGCAAGGCCGGCTCCTGCAGGGCCGGCGCTACAACTGCGGCGCCGTGTTCTTCACCACCGCCAGTTCCGGGTGCGCCACCAGCTTGTCGATGTGCAGCTCGTCGTTGTTCATCCAGGTTTCGCTCAGCACCCGGTAATGCTCCATGTCCCGGCAGCGCATGCGCAGGCTGTAGTCGAAATGCCCGCTGATGAGCTGGCACTCGAATACCTGCGGGCAGGCCTTCATGCAGGCCTCGAAGGCCCGCTGAGCCGAGCGCCCGCTCTGGTTAGACAACGCCACCAGCACCAGCAGCGACAACCCTGGCGACACCCGCTGCACATCGATGATCGCGCCATAACCACGTATCACCCCGCGTCGCTCCAGTTTGCGCACCCGCTCCAGGCAAGGCCTGGGCGTCAGGTGCACCAGCGAAGACAGCTTCTCGTAGGTGATGCGCCCGTTGTGGCGCAGTACGTCGATGATCGCCTCGTCGATCCGATCCAGAGGCGGCGTGTCATGCATGCGGTTGGCCTTGGTGTCCATGGTGGCGTCGGTTCACTTCAAACGGTTGGAAAGAAATTGCTGCAGGCGCTCGCTCTGCGGCTGGTCGAGCATCTGCGGGCCGCCCTGTTCCTCGACCCGGCCCTGGTGCAGGAACAGTACCTGGCTCGACACCTGGCGGGCAAAACCCATCTCGTGGGTGACCATCAGCATGGTACGGCCTTCCTCGGCCAGCGTCTGTATCACCTTGAGCACTTCGCCAACCAGTTCCGGGTCCAGTGCCGAGGTCGGTTCGTCGAACAGGATGATCTCCGGTTCCATCGCCAGCGCCCGGGCAATGGCCACGCGCTGCTGTTGCCCGCCAGACAGGAATGCCGGGTACTGATCGGCCGCGCGCCCTGGCAAGCCGACCTTGTCCAGGTAAGCGCGGGCGCGGGCCTCGGCCTCGCGCGGGCTCACCCCAAGCACGCGGCGCGGCGCCAGGCAGATGTTCTCCAGCACGGTCATGTGGCTCCACAGGTTGAAGTGCTGGAACACCATGGCCAGGCGCGTGCGCAGGTTCTGCAGCTGGGCCGGGTTCGGCGCGCGGGTGCCGGCGCGGCCCTGGTGCATCTCGATGCTCTGCTCGTCGAGGGTGATCACGCCCGAGTCCGGCTGTTCGAGAAAGTTGATGCACCGCAGCATGGTGCTCTTGCCCGAGCCGCTGGCACCGATCAGGCTGATCACGTCGCCCTTGCGCGCCTGCAGCGAGACGCCCTTGAGTACCTGGTGATCGCCATAGCTCTTGTGCAGGGCATCCACGCTCAGTTTGATGGCGGCGCTGCTGACGCGCGGGGCGGTGGGGGTTTCGTACAGGGCCTGGCCATGGGCCGGCAGGGGGTGTGCGCAAAGGGTCATGGGTCAGCCTCGGGCAGGAACAAGGAAACGCATCCAGCGGCGTTCGGCCAGGCGAAACAGCCCGACCAGCGCGAAGGACAGCAGCATGTACAGAATGGCCGCGATGCCGAAGGCCTGGAACGTCAGAAAGGTCGCGGCGTTGGCGTCGCGGGCCACTTTGAGGACGTCGGCGACGGTGGCGGTGAACGCCAGCGAGGTGGCATGCAGCATCAGGATCAGCTCGTTGCTGTACACCGGCAGCGCACGGCGCAGGGCTGCCGGCAGCACCACGAACAGGTTCAGGCGCCAGCCATGCAGGCCGTAGGCCTGGGCGGCCTCGATCTCGCCATGGGGAATGTTGCGAATGGCCCCGGCGAAGATCTCCACGGTGTAGGCGCAGGTGTTGAGCACAAAGGCCAGCAGCGTGCAGTTGAGCGCATTGCGCAAGAACTGGTCGAGCAGCGCGTTGTCACGCACCACCTCCAGCCCGTACAGCCCGGTGTAGCAGATCAACAACTGGATATACAGCGGGGTGCCGCGAAACACGAAGGTGTACAGCTCTACCGGCCAGCGCAGCCAGCGCTTGCGCGACACCCGCGCCAGCGCCAGTGGCAACGACAGCACCAAACCCAGCACCATGGTCACGATGAACAGCCACAGCGTCATCGCCAGCCCCGACATGCCCGCGCCATCGCTGTACAGGTAGGCCCGGCCGTATTCCTGAAGCAGTTCGATCATGATGCCAACCCCTTGATGCCGGTGTTGTAGCGCCGTTCCAGCACCTTGAACAGGCGATTGGAAAGGGTGGTGATAAGCAGGTAGACCAGCCCCGCGAACAGCAGAAAGTACAACGGCTCATTGGTGGTCTTGCCGGCGTTCTGCGCAGCCTTTACCAGGTCGGAGAGGCCGATGATCGACACCAGCGCGGTGGACTTGAGCAGCACCAGCCAGTTGTTGCCCAGCCCCGGCAGGGCGAAGCGCATCAGTTGCGGGAACAGCACCAGCTGGAAGCGCTGCACGCGGCTCAGCCCGTAGGCGGTAGCCGCTTCCAGCTGGCCATGGGGCACGCTGAGGATCGCTGCGCGAAAGTTCTCGGTGAAGTAGGCGCCATAGATGAAGCCCAGGGTGATCACGCCGGCCATGAACGGGTTGATCTCGACGTAATCCCAGCCAAGCAGCTCGGTCAGGTCGTTGAGCCACAGCTGCAGGGTGTAGAAGATCAGCAGGATCAGCACCAGGTCGGGCACGCTGCGAATCAGCGTGGTGTAGAGGGTGGCGGGAATGCGCAGCAGGCGCAGCGAGGACAGCTTGGCGCTGGCGCCGATCAGGCCCAGCAGCAGGCTCAGGCCCAGTGACAGAAAGGCCAGTTGCAGGGTCATCCAGGTTCCTTGCAGCAACAGCGGGCCGAAGCCCTGCAGGCTCAGCGCCTGCAAGCCGGTGGAGGTGAGGAAGTCGTTCACGGGAAAACTCTCGGTAGGACCAAAGGCGGGTGCGACAGCGCACCGGGCCGTGCAGGCCCGGGCTCTGCAGGCGATTACTCGTTGTAGATATCGAGGTCGCCGACGTACTTCTGCTGGATCCTGGCGAAGGTGCCATCGGCCAGCACCGCGGCGATGCCCTTGTCGATCAGCGCCTTGAGCTCGGCGTCGTTCTTGCGCAGGCCCATGGCGATGTCCAGGGGCAGGGTGGGGTCCTTGATTGCCGGGCCGCTCTTGAAGTCGGCGCCTTCGGGGGTGTTGAGGAAGTTCAGCTGCGCTTCGAGCTTGTCGGTGAGGGTGGCGTCCAGGCGCCCGTTCATGAGGTCGGCATAGTTCTGGTTCTGGGCCTGGTAGGCTTTGACCCGGGCGCCCAGCGGCGCCAGCTTGGCGCGGGCGTAGGCCTCTTGCAGCGAGCCTTGCAACACGCCAACGGTCTTGCCCTCGAGCGATTCGGGGGTGTCGCCGAAGTCGGCGCCCTTGCGCACGATCACCGAGGTGGGGCTGAGGAACAGGCGATCGGAAAACTCGATCTGCTTCTGACGGGCCGGCGTCACCGCCATGGACGACATGATTGCGTCGAACTTGCGTGCACGCAGGGCCGGGATCATGCCGTCGAATTCGTTGTGCACCCAGGTGCACTTGACCTGCAGCTTTTCACAGATGGCATTGCCCAGCTCGATGTCGAGACCTTGCAGGCTGCCATCGGCGGCGACGGATTCGAAGGGCGGGTATTCGGGGAACACGCCGAAACGGATTTCTTTCCATTCCTGGGCCTGGACTGTGCTCGCGCACATGGGCAGGAGCAGCACGCTGAGCAGCTTTCGCAGCGAGGTCATAAAGGTATCCCTGTGTCTTGTAGTTGATGTAGGGCAGTGAACGCTTCGTTGGCCTGAGCCTTGGTCTGTGTGTGACTCTTCGCTCTGGGCGTCAGAATGCGTGAAGGCAGCATTTTTTTTGTGTCGTTTGGGCCGGCGCTTGCTGCCGGATTCTGCTGTTGGCGATTCGGTGTCAGCCGAATCGGCTGCATGACCTCCTGTTTTGGCTTCGGGGCAGCTTGCTGTGTACGGCCGTGCAAGGTGCACGGCCGCCTGGATTGACGTGCAGGCCCGGTCTAGGCGCGTTTCTTGTACACCGCCTGAACCTTGGGCAGCAGCCGTGCAAACAGGTCCTTGGGGTTTTCCAGGGTCGGCACCAGGTCTATTTCATGGCCGATATCCAGGGCCTTGGCCACATCCAGCACATAGCGCAGGGCCGAGTAGTCTTCGATGGCAAAGCCCACCGAGTCGAACAGGGTGACCTGGGTGTCGTTCTCGCGGCCGAGCACCTGGCCGTTGACCACTTGCCAGAACTCGGTGATCGGCGAGTCGGCTGGCATCTGCTGGATCTCGCCCTCGATGCGGCTCTGCGGTTCGTACTCGACGATCACCCGTGCGGCGTCGACGATGTCGCGGTGCAGCTCGGTCTTGCCCGGGCAGTCGCCACCCACCGCGTTCAGGTGCATGCCCGGCTCGATCATGTCGGCGGTCAGGATGGTGGCGTAGGCCTTGTCGGCGGTGACCGTGGTGACGATGTCGGCGCCGCGTACCGCATCGGCCACGGAGCTGGCCAGTACCACCTTGATCGCCGGGAAGGCGCGAAGGTTCGCGGCCAGTTTGGCCGTGGCTTGTGGGTCCAGGTCGTACAGGCGGATTTCTTCGATGCCTACCAGCGCGTGGAAGGCGATGGCCTGGAATTCGCTCTGCGAGCCGTTGCCGATCAGCGCCATGCTGCGGCTGTCGGGACGCGCCAGGTAGCGTGCGGCCAGGGCCGAGGTGGCGGCGGTGCGGATCGCGGTGGTCAGGGTCATTTCGCTGAGCAGCAATGGCGCGCCGGTGTCGACATCGCCCAGCGCACCGAACGCCATCACGGTGAGCATGCCGCGCTGGGTGTTCTTCGGGTGGCCGTTGACGTACTTGAAGGCGTAGAGGTTGGCGTCGGAGGCCGGCATCAGCTCGATCACCCCGTCTGGCGAGTGGTTGGCCAGGCGCGCGCACTTTTCGAAGTCGTGCCAGCGCAGGTAGTCCTGGCGGATGTACTCGGCCATTTCTTCCAGGCAGGTGGTGAGGCCCTTGCGGGCGACCATTTGGCTGAGGTCGTTGACGTCGATGTAACGGGTCATGGGGAGCTCCTTCTTGTGGTCGGTCAATTGCGCACCGGCAGGTGCACTTCGGCGAGCATGCAGCGCGCGCTGCCGCCGCCGATGCGTTCGATGTTGTCGATGTTCACCACCACCGGGTGGGTGTGCCGCTCGACCTGGCGGCGCTGCTCGGGGTGCAGCGAGCGCCAGGCACTGCGCGACATCACCAGCAGCGGCTGGCCTTGCTTGTCGTGCACTTCGAGCATGTTGCCGGCGAAGCCTTCGAGCTGGTCGAAGTCCAGGGCCAGGATATCCTTGCCGGTGGCACGCAGGCTGTGTTCCAGGGTACGGCGCTCGTCGGCATCGGGCAGTGCCTTGAGGCACACCACCGACAGCCCGCGGCCCACGCTCATCATTACGTTGCAGTGGTAGATGGGCGCCCGGTGTCGGTCGACGGCGTGAAACAGGCACAGGCGGTAGTCGAGCCTGTCGGCGAACTGGCGCAGTGCTTCGGTGTGGGTGCGTCCGGAGTGGCAGGCGTAGCTGATGCGGTGTTCGCGGTCGAGCACCATGCTGCCGGTGCCTTCCAGGAACATGCTCTGTTGCTCCAGCGGGCTCAGGTCGATGGTGTTGTGAATGCTGAAACGGTCGGCGAGCACCTGCAGCACGCCCTTGTCGCGTTCCAGCCGGCGGTTGTGGCCCTCCATCGGGTAGAGCACCAGGCTGCCGTCGGCGTGGCTGCTCCACCAGTTGTTGGGGAAGATCGAGTCAGGCGTGTGCGGGGCCGGCGTGTCCTGCACCACCAGCACCTCGACGCCATGCTGGCGCAGGGTGTCCACATAGCCGTCGAACTCTTCCAGCGCTTTATGCTGTGCCTGGTCGGGGTCCAGTGCAGGCTGCTGGAAGCGGTTGTTGAGTGCGGTGTCCGGGTTGAAGGCGAACCGCGCGGGGCGGATCATCAAGACTGTATTGGTGGTTTGCATCGAGGCACGCATCCGGGGTTGGCAGTGCGTCTATTGTCGATGCAGTGGCGCTGCAATCCCGGCTGAAGCGCGCGGGGCGCTCAGCGGGGAAAGCTGAAAAGCGGGGTATTGCAGCGTAATCGGCTGTGCCGGTTCAGGGCAGGTGCTCGGCCATGTCACGCAACTGGTTGGCCAGCGCGACGGCAGCACGGGCGCTGTGTTCGCCTGCCACCAGGTGCGTGAAGGGCAGGTCGATCAGCCGGCCCTCGCGCACCGCACGCAACTTCGAAAGGGCCGGGTGGTTGTGCAGGTACTCGCGCTTGCGCCGGGCCGGCGACCAGACGGCGTCGGCCAGGATGATCACGTCCGGGTCGCGTTGCAGCAGGGTTTCGGGGTCGACGGTCACGCGGTGCAGGTCGACGTCGGCGAACAGGTTGCGCCCACCGGCAACCTGGATCAGTTGGGTGATGAAGCCGCGGCTGCCCTCGCTGTCGAGGCCCTGGTGCTCGCTGTCCAGGTAGAACACCGAAAGCGGGGCATGCTGCGCGGCGAGCTGGCGGGCGCGGTCCAGGTCTGCTCGTTGCTGCGCGATCAGCCGAGCGGCCTGGGATTCGCGCTGCAGCAGCTTGCCCAGGCTGCGCAGGTCGTCTTCGATGGCCGCGAAACCGGAGGCCGGGCGCGGGTCGCAGGCGTTCTCCAGCAGATAGCTGCCGATGCCATTGCGGGTCAGGTGGGTACGGGCGCCCACGCCATCGCGAAAGGCGCTGGCGAAACCACCGACCACCAGGTCGTAGCGCTGGGCATAGAACACCTCCGGCGAGGGATACAGCCGCGACAGCAGGGGCACGCCGCGGTAGCGCCGGGAGGCCAGCGCCTCGGGGTCGTCATCGATGTAGCTCACCGCAACCAGCGACGGGCCGACCTGCAGGGCCAGCAGCAGGTCGGCGGCATGCTGGTTGAGCGCCAGGATGCGCTGCGGCGGGGCGTGCGGCAGGGTCCAGTCCTGGCCGCAGTTACGGTAGGTCTGGGCGTGGGCCGTGGTGCCGAGCAGGCACAACAGCAGGCAGAGCAGGCGCGTCATGGGGTATCACCATTGAGCAGCAGTGCGCTGACCGGGGTACCTGCGACCAGGTGCTCGCGCACCAGGCGGCGGGCATCGTCGGCGCTGGCGATGCGGTACCAGCAGCGCTCGGGGTAGACGGTGGCGACCGGGCCCAGGTTGCACGGGAACTGGCAGTGGGTACGGGTCAGCAGCACGCCGTCGGCGGTTTCCATGCGCTGGGCGGCGAGCAGTTCGTTGCGCACCACTTTCCACACCTGCTGCGCGCCGCGCTGGGTGCAGCGCGGGCCGGTGCACAGCATCACGTGGCGGGCGTGGGCGGGAATGTGCGACCACTCGGGTTTGCTGGGGATGGGCATGGGCTTGTCCTTGAGTCCGTGGTGCGGCTTGACCCGCGCTGCTTCTAGAAGCTGTAGGTGTAACGCACTTCGCTGGTGAACGGCCTTCCCAGGTTCTGCACCTTGCGCACGCCGCTGTCCATGCTGGTGGTGTAGTCGCGGTCCAGCAGGTTCTCCAGCAGCAGGCTCAGGCGATGCTGGCGGGCGCCGTCCAGGTAGCGGTAGGCATCGGCGTCCACCACGGTGTAATGCCCGTAGTCCACATCACGCGGGCTTTTCACCGTGCCGATGTAGCGCACCGCCGCGCCTGCGCCCCACATTCGGTCACCCGACTCGTACCCCAGCCGGCTGCGTGCAAAGAACCCGGGAATGTTGTTGAGGGTGGCGCCGTTGCGCGACTCGCTCAGGTTGCGCGTCATGTCTGCCGCCAGCTGCCAGCGGTCACTGAGCTGGAACTGCCCGTTGACCTCGACGCCGCGCACCTGGATCTCGCCATCGCCGTTGACCCATTGTGCATCCACGATGGTGATCAGGTCCTCGATGCGCCGGGTGAACAGCGTACCGCTCAGGCTGTAAGGCTGGCCCTGGATCAGGCCGGTGTAGTCCAGGCCCAGTTCGGCATTGCGGCTCTTCTCCGGCTTGAGGTTGGGGTTGCCCATCTCGTCGCCCGGTTCGTTGACGTACAGTTGCTCGGCGTTGGGCAGCTTGTAGGCGGTGCCGAACTGGCCGCGCAGCTTGAGCTGGTCGGTCAGGTCGTAGAGCGAGGTGAGCATGCCCACCGTGGCACTGTCACCGCCGCTCAGGTGCTCGCGGCGCACGCCGATGCTGGGGTGCCAGTCAGGCAGGGCGTCGATGACAGGGCGCAGCTGCACATACAGCGCATGGGCCTCGGCCTGGTTGTTATCGATCTTGAGCACGTCGTCCTTGCCCTTGAACCACTGGTTGTCGGTACCGAACACCAGGGTGTGCTCGCCGGGGAGCACGGCCTTGCCTTCGGCCTGCATGCCCCAGTCGCTGAAGCCCCAGTAGTCATCGTGGTTGAGGGTGCGGGTGCTGCCGTCGGTGTTGTTGTAGATGCGGGTGTAGCGCGTATCCCAATCGTTCATGTGGCCTTTGACGAAGTAGCTGAAGTCGGGGTTCAGGCGCTGCTCGAAGGTGGCCGTGGCGATCTGCTGCACGCGGTCGTTGGTGGTACGGCGGTTGGCGTCCGGGCGCAGGAAGTCCAGGTTGGCGGCGCTGTACTGGTAGAACAGCTCCAGGCGGCTGTCATCGCCCAGGCTTTGTGCGGCCTTGGCGCCGAAGGTGTTGACCTCGTAGCTGCGCTTCTTGTCGCTGACCGTCGAGGTGATCTGGCTGCTGTGGTAGGGCTGGTAGCCCTCGGACACGTTGTGGCTGACGTAGGCCAGCAGCCCCAGGTCGCCCAGGCCGTTGCTGAAGATGCGCTCGATACGGGCATCGCCGTTGCGCCCCATGAAGCTGTCGACGCCCAGGTTGACCTGGCCCGAGGGGTCGCGGCTATGGGCCGAACGGGTGACGATGTTGATGACCCCGGCCACGGCCTGAGTGCCGAACAGCAGGCTCTGGCCGCCCTTGAGTACCTCGATGCGCTCGATGGCGGCGGCGGGCAGGGTGTCTATATAGATGCCGCCGTAGAGGCGGTTGTTCAGGCGCACCCCGTCGAGCATGATCAGCGTGTCGTCGTTGCGCCCGCCCAGCAGCGAATAGGTGCCATAGTCGAACGGCCCCTGCTTGGGCGCCACATACAGGCCGGGGACGAACATCTGCAGCACGCGGGTGATGTCGGCGCTGGGGCCGGCGCGCTCGATCTGCTCGCGGTCCACGACCTCCACCTTGCTGCCATAGCGCGCCATCTCGGCCACCGTGGTGGACTCCACCGAGGGTGCGGAAACGATCTGCTGGTCGAGGGTCAGGGGTTCGCTGGCCGCCAGGGCCGGGCTGCCGATCAGGCAACCGATCAGGGTAAAACGACGTGTCTTCATCTACTTCTCGAAAAAGGATTTTTCGGGAAGCGCACAGGAGGGTTCCGGCGAACGCGCGCCAGAATACCGGCTCGTGCCCGCCCACCGCAGGTTTGCCAAAATGACTGAACGCATCCTTTCAACAGTCGTGGGTTTGCAGGCCGGTCTCCGGGCTTGCGAGGCTCGAAGTCATCCGCCTTCCCATGCGTTGCGCACAGTGGCCTGTTGGATGCTTCACTCGCTTACCGTTGCGGGGGCAGCGCCGGACTAGTCATGCAAGACGCACCGGCTTCCCGTTTCACCTGCTGCACGGCGGCAGCAGGCACCTGAAACTGGGCCGCATCTGACCATTGTCATGACCGTTCGTCAACCTGACGGCCTTTGCTGACGAGCGTGCGTTTGTTCCAGGCCAAAAAAAACGGCACCTTCTCAGGTGCCGTTCCTTTAGTGGCTAGCGCCGCTGGAACTTAAATCCAGCGGGGTCAACCGTGCAGCTCTTCGGCCGCATACAAGGTGTTCTCCAGCAGGCACGCCCGGGTCATCGGCCCGACGCCGCCTGGCACCGGAGTGATCCAGCCGGCGCGGGGCAGGGCGGTCTCGTAGACCACGTCGCCCACCAGCTTGCCGTCTTCCTGGCGGTTGATGCCCACGTCGATGACGATGGCGCCTTCCTTGATCCATTCACCCTTGACCAGCCCCGGCTTGCCGGCAGCCACCACCACCAGGTCGGCGCGACCGACGTGGCCGGCCAGGTCCTTGGTGAAGCGGTGGGTCACGGTCACGGTGCAGCCGGCCAGCAGCAGCTCCATGGCCATGGGGCGGCCGACGATGTTCGAGGCGCCCACTACCACCGCATTCATGCCGTACAGGTCCTGACCGGTGCTGTGCAGCAGGGTCATGATGCCTTTGGGGGTGCACGGGCGCAGCAGCGGGATGCGCTGGGCCAGGCGGCCTACGTTATAAGGGTGGAAACCGTCCACGTCCTTGTCGGGGCGAATGCGCTCGAGCAGCAGCGAGGCATCCAGGTGCGCCGGCAGTGGCAGTTGCAGCAGGATGCCGTCGATGTCGGCGTCTTCATTTAGGCGGTCGATCAGGTCGGTCAGCGCCTGCTGGGTGGTGTCGCTGGGCAGGTCATAGGCCTGGGAGTTGAAGCCGACCTCTTCACAGTCTTTACGCTTGTGCGAAACATAGACTTGGGAGGCGGGGTCGCTGCCTACCAGGATCACTGCCAGGCCGGGGGTGCGCAGGCCTTGCTCGCGACGTTGCGCGACACGTTGGGCGATCTGCTGGCGCAGGCTGGCGGCGATCGCCTTGCCGTCGATAAGTTGTGCAGTCATGACGCGTGATTAACCATCGAGAGGGAATAAAAAGAGCGCGCATTCTCGCATGACCGGGGCGCAGGGCAAAGGCGCTTGGTCTGGCAATTCCCCTAACCCCTTAAATAAAATGAATTTTTTTCAAAAAGGTGTTGACGACTTTGCCGCTCGTCTATAACATTCATCGCACTTGTCGGGCAGAGCCTAGCACTGGTTAGCAAGGTCAGGCAGAATAAGTGGTTTTGATAGCTTGTTCGGTATGACTAAAAGTTAATTTGTAATCCTAACAGAAAGCAGATTAAATATGCGCCCGTAGCTCAGCTGGATAGAGCATCCGCCTTCTAAGCGGATGGTCGCAGGTTCGAGTCCTGCCGGGTGCGCCAATACAGGCAGCTGGCACAAGTAAAATCAGTAAAGCAATATGGTGGGCGTAGCTCAGTTGGTAGAGCACAGGATTGTGACTCCTGTTGTCGTGGGTTCGATCCCCATCGTCCACCCCATATTCTAAAAGGCGCCCGATGAAAATCCGGCGCCTTTGCTTTAAAAGCTTCACGCGGACGTGGTGAAATTGGTAGACACACTGGATTTAGGTTCCAGCGGCGCAAGCTGTAAGAGTTCGAGTCTCTTCGTCCGCACCATAGATGCTTTCACCGCCCTTCGCTGAAGTGCGTTGAAGCCCGGAACAAGCCGCCTTGAGCGGCTTTTTTCGTTTCTGGGCTTCTACTCCTTACCCGCACCTACCGCTGCACCGCAATGCACTTGATCTCCACCAGCAACCCTGGTCGGGCGAGTTCGCTGACGCCTATGCAGGTCCATGCACAGGTGCCCCTTGGAAAGACCTTGTCCTTCACGCTCCTGAACAGCGGCATATGGCGTTGCATGTCGATGTGATAGGTCGTCATTTCGACCACGTCGTCAAACCCGCAACCGCCCGCCGCGAGCACGAGGCGAAGGTTTTCCCAGGCCGCCAGAAACTGCTGCTCCGGGTCTTCAATCACCTCCAGCTCCGGCGTTCGACCCACCTGCCCGGCGCAGTACAGGGTTCTGCCCACCTTTACCGCGGGGGCATAACCAGCACGCTCGCAAAGCAATTTCATCTCGTCGGGGACGATAATCTGGCGATCAGTCATGGGGCAGGGTCCAGGAGAGTAGGGCTATCAAGCGACGCGCCACTCTATAGAACAGAAAAGCCACCTATCAAGGTGGCTTTCGCGTTTCAGTGCCCTCGCGTCAGTGCCTGGTCGCCTTGGGCCCACCTACCGGTGACAGCTCAAGCTCCAGTCGAACGATGTTGAGGATTCTGGTGAGTGGAGCGGCTTGCTCCGCCTCCCCCAGGGCGAGGAGGTGATCGCGTTGTTCGCGAATTCTGCTGAGGCTCTCGTCGAGCTGCGCAGCGGCCAATCGGTATTTTTCCATGTGCGGTTCCTTTATCACGGCCTCCCTGCCACTCGAGTCGGCCGTTCCGTGTGCGGGTGCTGTGGCACCGTTCGTCAACGGAAGGCCCTGCAAGCATAGCGTCCTTTGCGCCGTAGGCGCGTGAACATCACGGGCAGAACTGTTCCAACATTTATCCGCGCGCATACTGATGAATGATTTTAAAAATAATACTGATTTTCATTTCCCTTTTTGACTGCCTCACGTGACCTCTATTGCAAGACCATTGCAACGTTCCAGGGAGCTTCACGTGAAACGCATCGCGCCGACCGTAAATCCAGGCCAGCAGCCCGACAGGCACCGTGTTTTCAAGGCGGCGCAGGGCGCGCTTACTGTGCTGGCGCTTGCCGTCAGTGGTGCCAGCGTTGCAATGGCGGCGCCCATGGAGGCGCCCACCGCTCAGCACGCAGCTGTACGCAAGCATTACCAGATTGCGGCAGGCCCGCTGGCGCCCGCACTCAACCAGTTGGCGGGCGCCACCGGCGTGATGCTGACCTTTGCCCCGGAGCTGACTGACAAGCGCCAGACCCAGGGCCTGGATGGCGAGTACAACCGCAAGGAAGCCTTCGACCTGCTGCTGATGGGTACCGGGCTGCGCATCGTGCAGCTCAAGGACAAGAGCTTCGTGCTGCGCGCCGATGAACAGAGCCGCAGCGCACTGGAGGTGGGCCCCACGCTGGTCAATGCACTGGGCGAGCGCCCGGGCGTGATCCGCAGCAGCCGCGAAGTGCACGCCGAACGCCAGGACCTCAACAGCCTGGTGCGTTCCATGCCCGGTACCTACACCCTGCATTCACGCAGCCAGCCCGGGGTTTCGGTGAACATCCGCGGGCTGTCGGGCCTGGGGCGGGTCAACACCATGATCGACGGCGTGACCCAGACCTTCCGCAACAACGCCGGTCACGGTTCGGGCGGGCCGATGGCCTTCGTCGACCCCAACCTGCTGGCCGGTGTCGATGTGCAGCGCGGCGCGGTGGACGGCGCCGAAGGGGCCAATACCCTGGGGGGCACTGCCAACTTCCGCACCTTCGATATCGACGACATCGTCAAGCCCGACCACCGTGTGGGTGTGCGCAGCACCTACCGCACCGGCAACAACGGTTACGGCAACACGCGCATGCTCGCCGCTGGCGCACGAACCCGTCCCGAGGATAGCGAGGGCGTGTACGGCATCGTCGCCGCCGCCAGCAGTTCGCAAACCGGCGAATACAAGACCAGCTCCGGCCAGGAAAACCACTACGACACCACCAAGCAGAGCCCGCGCTCGGGCCTGCTCAAGGTGCGCCTGCAGCCCAACGACCTGCACCGCCTGGACCTCAGCGGCGTGCAGTACCGCAACGAGTTCTACCACAACTACCCATGGGAACTGCGCAACGAAACCTACCGCGCCAAGTACGCCTACACGCCCTACAACGAATGGGTGAACCTGACGGTCAACGCCTACCAGAACAAGACCCAGCTCGATTACCCGCCGGTGGAGGAATCCACCTTCATCGGCCGCAAGACCCACGACGATGCCCACGGTTTCGACTTCACCAACCTCAGCCGTTTCAACTTCGGCCCGGTGGAAGCGAGCTGGAGCAACGGCATGCGCTACTACACCGACGACTTCGTTGCCGACACGCCGGAAAAACGCGGGGCCAACCCCGAAGGCAAGCAGCAGACCGAAAGCCTGTTCAGTACCCTGGAGCTGGACTACGACATCTATGCCATGACCCTGGGCATGCACTACGACGGCTACAAGGTCAGCGGCCACGTGCCCAAGTGCTCGATTTTGCGCGAGTGCACGGGTATCGGCGGGGGCGATGTGGACATCACCCGCCGCGAGCACAGCTTCAACCCGCGTATCGGCTTTGCCGTAAAGCCCTATGACTGGATGCAGCTCTACACCAGCTGGTCGCGCACCTCGCGTGCACCGCGGGTGCAGGAGATGTTCTTCGAGAAGGTACCGATGACCGCCGATGCCAGCGATGCCGACGGCGTGGGGGCCAACCCCTACCTGCGCCAGGAGCGCTCCACCAACTACGAGTTCGGCTTCAATCTCAGTCGCGCCGGGCTGTTCAGCAGCAACGACTACGCCCAGCTCAAGGTCAACCGCTTCATCAGCAAGATCGACGGCTATATCACCCCGCAGTCGTTCGACATCGTCGATGACGACGGCGAATACTCGGCCAAGGCCAACTGGGTCAACTGGCCCGAGCAGGTGCGCATGAGCGGCTACGAGATCGAGGGCCGCTACGACGCAGGCTTCGTCTACGCCAACCTCTCCTGGACCCGCGCCACCACCAAGGCGCCGACCACCTCGGGCATCGAACTCGAAGACATCAACAGCCAGCCCGACCGCTACTGGACCCTCGACCTGGGCACGCGCTGGTTCGACGAGCGCGTGGTGCTCGGCGCCCGCGGCGAGTACTCCGGCCCTGCCGAAGAAAGCTGGGACTGGTACGAAACCAGGAAGACACAGTCCACCGGCGTGATCTGGGACCTTTACGGCAGCTGGCAGGTGCAGCAGAACGTCAGCCTGTTCTTCAACGTCGAGAACGTGGAGAACAAGACCTACAGCTACAACGCCTCGGTGGACTCGATCATGTCCGCCTCACTGGACCGCGGTACCGGGCGTGGTCGTACCACCTCGTTCGGCGTCACGTTCGAATACTGACCCCACAGGACCCTCTCATGTACACGAACTGCCTGCTTGGGGCGTGCCTTGCCCTGCTCGTCGGCTGCGCCACGGTCAATGCGCCGCCGGCCCAGACCGCCTATGCCCGTGTCGAAGCCAACATCCCCGGCTGGGGCGCGATCGTTGATGTGCGCAGCGGCCAGCAGATCGATGCCGGGCAATTGCTCGACGTACTGGCGCAAGCCCCCACGGTGATGGTGGGGGAGACCCACGACAACGTGGCTCATCACCTGATCGAGCAGTGGCTGGCCACCGGCCTGGCCGAGCGGCGCCAGCAAGGCGCCGTGGTGCTCGAGATGCTCGATAGCGATCAGCAGCGCCCGGTTGGCGATGTGCAGACGTGGCTGGGCGCAGGCAACCGCGTGCGGCTGGCGCGTCTGCGCAAGATCATGCAGTGGGATGAGCGCTGGAGCTGGGAGCAATACGGCCCGTTGATGCAGGCACTGATGCAGGCCCCGGCACCGGTGCTGGCCGGCAACCTGTCTTCCCGCGAACGCAAGCAGGTGGCAGCCGACGCGCCCGCGGATGCGGCCAGCCTGTTTCCGCAAGCGGCAATCGCCGAGGTGCAACGTCAGCGCATCGTGCAGATGCACTGTGGCGAGATCGACCTGCCGCGACTGAACGCCATGCTCGCCACTCAGCACGGTCGCGACCGGCGCATGGCCCAGGTGCTCGACGCCGCGCCGGCCCCGCGCCTGTTGTTCGCCGGTGTGCTGCACACCCTCAAGTCCCAGGGCGCGCCCCAGTACCTCAGGCATGGCGCGCGCGATCCAGGTTTGAAGGTGCTGGTGCTGGGTGAGGAGGGCCAGGCCCCAGCCGTGCAGGATGCCGACTTCGTGTGGCTGCTGCCCAGCCAGGAGGGCGACGGCGTTGCGCTTGCCCCGGCGGCTGCCAGCTGCGACGCGCCCTTGCAGCCAGCCCTTCACTGAACCTTTTCTGCTCACAAGGAATCCCCACATGCCTGCTATTACTGCCAGCGACCTCCGCCAACACCTTGGGCAAGACTGCCTCAGCCTCGCCCTGCCTGCCGCCGAAGTGGCGGCCCGGCTGTATCACCTTGGCCCGCTCAGGGTCATGACCCAGGCCAGTCATGCATTCCTCGACCAGGTGGGGCGCTTCCCAAGGTCGGACGATGTTGCCCAGGTCGGTCTGGTGCTTGGCGAAGATGGCCTGGACCTGCGCCTGAACCTGCGCGCCTGGCACTGGCTGTGCCTCACCCGTGGCCAGGCCGCTGGTGATTTCGAGCTGAGGGTGTTCGACCGGCATGCCGCGCCGCTGTTGCGCCTGGCGTCGCTACCCGGCTCGAACCTGCAGGCGTGGGCCGAGCTGTATGCCCAGGGCAGCCTGGAGCACCCGCACTTCACACCGCGCGAGGCGCTGGTCAAACAAGATGTACAGGTCGCCGGGCTGGTTGACGACTGGGCAGCGATGGGGGATGTGCATGACCACTTCGCGCTGCTCAAGCGTCATGGCCTGACCCGCTATCAGGGCAACCAGGGCGTGGCCCCGCAGTTTGCCCGGCGTATCGGCAGCGCGGGCACTGCGGCGCTGCTCGGGCAACTGGCCGACAGCGGGCTGGAACTGATGGTCTTCATCTATAGCCCCGGCTCCACGCAGATCTACACCGGCAAGCTCGACAGCGCCACGCGGCAGGGCGACAGCCTGGTGTTCGACATGCCGGGTGACGGTGACGCCGCACCAACCCGTTTCGGCATACGTGACACTGTCGAAGCCGAAGCCTGGCGCGTGTACAAACCCAATGCCGTAGGCGGGGTCAACAGCCTGGAGATCTTCGATGCCGAGCAGCGCCTGATCGTGCAACTGTTCGGGCGTCGCCCTGCCGGGCAGCCCGAACAGCCAGCCTGGCGCGAGTTGCTCGATCGGTTGGAGGCGGGGCAATGAGCGCTCGGCTGCTGAGTGTGTGCCTGCTTCTTTTAATAGGTACAGCGCCCGTGCATGCCGATCAGGCCGACACATTGGTCATCGGCAACGACCTGGCCGAGATTGCCGCGCAGTTGCAGGCCACTTCGCGGTTGGTGGGGCGTGACGATTCCAGTCACTACCCACCCGAAGTGGCTCGCTTGCCGTCGGTGGGCTATCTGCGCCAGTTGTCGTCCGAAGGCATCCTGAGCCTGCATCCGCGGCGGGTGGTGCTCAGCGATGCGGCGCGTCCGGCCGTGGTGCTGCGCCAGCTGGATACCGTGGGCGTCGAGGTCATCGAAGTGCCCAGGGGCAAGCGCATCGCCGATATCCCACGCAAGATAGAACAGGTGGCCAAGGCCTTCGACCGTGAAGCCCTGAGCCAGCCGCTGGTTGCAGAGCAGCAACGTCTGGCCGCCGAGCTGGCTGCACTGGCGCCGCTCAAGGGCCCCAGGGCGCTGTTCATCTTCAATCGAGCGGGCATGATCCCGCTGATCATGGGACGCGGCACCGAAGCCCATGCCGCACTGGAGCAGGCGGGCATCGAGAACTGCGCGCCGTTCAGTGCCTACAAGCAGGTGGCGGCCGAAGCGATGGTGTCGCTTGCACCGGATTTCGTGATCATCAGCCGCGCCGGGTTGCAGGCCCTGGGCGGCGAGGACAACCTGTGGAAGCTCGGCGGCCTGGCGCTGACCCCGGCCGGTCAGCACCGGCGCCTGGTGCAGGTGGACGATCAGGCGCTGCTCAACCTGGGCCCACGCACCGTGGCGGCCATGCTGCAACTGCGCCGTGATGCCGGGGCGCTGTTCCCATGACGCGCTCGCACACCCGCTCATTGCCCACGCTGTTGCTGATGCTGGCCGGCCTGTGCGCCTTGCTGGCCCTTTGTTCGCTGGTGGGCAGCATCGGCCTGTCGCCGCGCATCCTGCTGGGCCATCTGCCCGCGCCGCTGGAATGGCAAGTGTGGAGCGAGGTACGCCTGCCGCGGCTGCTGCTGGCGGTGCTGGTGGGCTCGACCCTGGCAGCAGGCGGCACCGCCATGCAGGGGCTGTTTCGCAACCCGCTGGCCGACCCCACGCTGCTGGGCCAGGCCAGCGGTGCGGGGTTGGCGGTGTCGATCTGGATCGTGCTGTTCAATGGGCGTTTTGCCGGCCTGGAGCTGTATGGGCAGTTTCTGGCCGGGTTTGTCGGGGCGTTGCTGGTAACGCTGGTGATCTTCCGCATCGGGCGCGGCTACAAAGGTCGTGAATCGACCATCACCCTGCTGTTGGCCGGCCTGGTGATCAATACCCTGACCGGCGCGGTGGGCGGCATGCTGACCTTCATGGCCAGCGAAGAACAGTTGCGCCAATTGAGCCTGTGGGGCATGGGCAGCCTGGGCAGTGCCGAGTGGTCGACCCTGAGCGTAGCGCTGGTGGTGTTGCCGTTGACCTTGCTGGTGCTGGTGCGCAGCGCCGCCGACCTGGACCTGTTCCAGTTGGGTGAGGTGTCTGCCCATGCGGCGGGGCTCAATGCCGAGCGCCTGAAAAATCGCATTGTGCTGGCCTCCTCGCTGGGCGTGGGCCTGTGCGTCGCACTCACTGGCATCATCGGCTTCATCGGCCTGCTGGTGCCGCACTGCCTGCGCCTGTACTTCGGGCCGGGCCACCGTCTGCTGATTCCGGCCTCGATGCTGTGCGGGGCGATTCTGCTGCTGCTTGCCGACACCCTGGCGCGCAGCCTGGTCAGCCCTGCCGAGATTCCGGTCGGCCTGGTCACCAGCGTGATCGGCGGGCCGTACTTTCTCTGGTTGTTGCTGGGCCGCAAGGTCCGGGAGTTCTGAATGCTCGATCTTCTCGCTGTCGGCCTGCATCGGCCATTTGCCCTCAGCCCGGTCACCGAGGCCATACAGGGCGGCCAGCTACTGGGGCTGATCGGCCCCAACGGCGCAGGCAAAAGCACATTGTTGTCGCTGATCTCCGGCTATATCACGCCCGACTGCGGCGAAGTGCGGCTGCTCGATCAGCCGTTGAGCGCCTATTCACCGCGCCAGCTGGCGCGCAACCGTGCCCTGGTCACCCAGCACATGGACAGTGCGTTCGACTGGCAGGTCGGCGAATTCATCCAGCTGGGCCAGGGGCATGCGGGGTTGCCGTGCGCCGGCATCGTCGAGGCCATGGACATCACTCATCTGCTCGACCGCGGCGTGCTGTCGCTGTCGGGCGGCGAGTTGCAGCGGGTGACCATCGCCCGCGCGCTGAACCAGTTGGCCATCAGCCCTGCGGGCCCCACCGAGGGCCAGGCGCCGCGCCTGCTGCTGCTCGACGAGCCCACCAGCGCGCTGGATATCGGCCAGCAGCAGAATCTGATGCGCCTGTTGCGCCGGCTGGCCCGCGTGCCACATATCGCGGTGGTGTGCGTGCTGCATGATCTCAACCTGGCGGCGCGCTACTGCGACCGGCTGTGGCTGATGGAAAAGGGCCGGTTGTGCGCCAGCGGGACGCCCGCACAGGTACTGAATGCACATACCATCGAGACGGTGTTCGGGGCTCAGGTCAGTGTAACGGCGGGGCCCGGCCACGCGGTGGGCATCGAGCTGGCGTGCTGAATGGCCAGTTCCCTCAGCGGGCGCTGACCGTGACCCAGTAGCGTGAGCGCCGGTTGATGCTGACCGGCAGCGACTGGGTCAGCGCGTCGAGTACCGCATCGCTGTCGGCCAGCGGGTAGACCCCCGAGATGCGCAGGTCGGCCACTTCACTGGTGCAGCGCAACAGGCCGGGGCGATAGCGCGACAGTTCGGCAATGAAGTGCCCCAGGCGCATGTCGTCGGCCTCCAGTGCACCTACGCCCCATGAAGGCTCGCGGCCCACCCGGGTGCTGTCGTCGATGCGCATGGCAGTAAAGCGTGTGCGCTCACCGGCACTGAGCCGCTGTGGCGTGGTGTGCAGCGGGCTGAGTTTCAGCGCGCCTTCGAACAGTTGCACATCGGTGCGCTCGGGCTGCACCTGCACCACGAACCGGGTGCCCAGCGCGAGGACGCTGCCCTGGGCGGTCTTCACGCTGAAGGGGCGCTGCGCGTCATCATGCCCGGTACTGATCAGCAGCCGCCCACTGCGCAGGTGCAGGGTGCGCTGGGTGGGGGTGAAGTCCACCTCCACCGTGCTGTCGGCATCCAGGGTCAGCTGGCTGCCATCGGCCAGGGTAATGTGTCGAGGGGCGCTGGCGCCATTGTGGTAGGCCAGGCCCGCACCGCTGCGCCAGGGCTCGCGGTAGGCCAGGCCGCCGGTGCCGCCGGCCAGGGCAAGCAGCAGCAATGCCTTGACCACCCTCCGACGACTGCTGCCGCCGTGACTGAGGCTGCGGTAGCCGGCGGTGGGCTCCAGCCCGGCCAGGCGACCGCGCAGGCTTTCTATATGCAGCCAGGCGCGTTCGTTGTCCGGGTCGGCGGCGCGCCAGCGTGCAAAGGCCTGGGCCTGCTCGGGCGGCAGGTCGCCGTCCATCCACAGGGTCAGCCAGTGGGCAGCCTCACGGGTGGTGCGGGGCTTGAAGGCCGGTTGCGGTGTGCTCATGGCAGTTGCGCAAAAAAACAGTGCTGGTTGGCGCGCACCAGGTACAGCTTCACCGAGCGAGTGCTGACTTGCAGGCGCTCGGCGATCTCGGCGATTTTCAGACCCTGCAGGTGCGACAGCAGAAACGCTTCGCGGACCTTGGCCGGCAGTTCGTCGAGCAGCCTGTCCAGCAGGGTCAGGGCTTCAAGGGCCAGGGTGCGCACCTCGGGCGAGGGCTCCACGGCTTCGGGCAGGTTGGCCAGGGCTTCGAGATAGGCCTGCTCCACCAGTCGGCGCCGGTGTACGTTCGCCATCAGGCGCCGCGCCACGGTGGACAGGAACGAGCGCGGCTCGCGGATGCTGAACAGGTCCTTGGAGGCCAGGATGCTCAGGAACGTGTCCTGGGCCAGGTCAGCCGCCGACTCCGGGCAACCCATTCGGTTGCGCAGCCATTGGCGTAGCCAGCGATGGTGATCGGTGTACAGCGTCTGCAGGTACGCATGGGCGCTGGCAGGGGCGTGTGGGCTGGATTCCATCGAGTGCGATCGGTGCAGGGCTGATGAGGTTGCGGAGTATAACGAGATTATTTCTCAAATGATAATTGTTATTGTTAGTGAGTTGTGGCCGCCAAACCGGCTCCTGCAGGAGCCGGCATGGCCGGCGAAGGCAGCATCGCCGTCTACAGAGCAAAAATCCACGGCACCATCAGCACGCTCACAATCATCACCAGGATCGTGAACGGTACCCCCACCTTCACAAAGTCGGCGAAGCGATACTGCCCCGGCCCCAGCACCAGGGTGTTCACCGGCGACGACACCGGCGTCATGAATGCGGCGGATGCGGCCAGCGCCACGATCATGGCGAACGGGTAGGGCGATGCGCCCAGTTGCTGTGCGGTGGTGATCGCAACCGGCGCCATCAGTACCGCTGTTGCGGTGTTGGAAATGAACAGCCCGATCAGCGCCGTAATCGCAAACAGCGTGGCGAGGATCACGTAGGGCCCGGCACCGCCCAGCACGCCCACCAGGCCGTCAACCGCCAGGGCGATGCCTCCGGTTTTCTGCAACGCCAGGGCAAAGGGCAGCATGCCCACGATCAGTATCAGGCTCTGCCAGTGGATCGCCCGGTAGGCGCTCTCCATGTCGATGCAGCGGCTGGCGCCCATCAGCAGGCAGCCGATCAGCGCGGCGATCACGTTGGGCACCAGGCCACTGATCATCAGGCCCACCATCACCGCCAGGCTGATCAGCGCATAAGGCGCCTGATTCAGGGCCGGGGCCACGTTGTCCACTTCCGCCGGCAGGCTCAGCACCAGAAAGTCCCGCGGTTGCGTCTGCAGCTGGCGAATCGCCTTCCAGGTGCCGATCACCAGCAGGGTGTCGCCCAGCTTGAGCTTTTCTTCCACCAGTTGCTCGTCGATGGCCGCCTGGTCGCGACGCAGGCCCACCACGTTCAGCCCCCAGCGGCTGCGGAACGTCAGCTCCAGCAGGTTCTTGCCGATCAACTGCGAGCCCGGTGGCAGCGCCACTTCGGCCATGCCCACTTCGCGCGACTGGTCGATGAAGTAGGCGGCCTTGAAGTGCAGAGGCTCCAGGCGCATGGTCTGGCACAGGCTGCGCAGGTCGTCCTTGGGCGAGAACAGGTCAAGCAGCAGCACGTCGCCTTCGTGCACCAGGGTACTGGAGTCGGGGCTGATCACGCGGGTGCTGAACTTGTGCTGGCGCTCGATGCCGACCACGTTGGCACCGTGCTCGGTGCGCAGCTTCAGCTCGCTCAGGCTGTGGCCGATCAGCGGCGAATGGGGCCTGACCCGCAGGCGTCGTTCACGCCCGGCCAGCTTGTAGTCGATGATCAGGTCGAGCAGGGTGCGGCGGGTTTCGGTGCTGCCGTCCTTGCGCGTCGCGCTGCCCAGCCAGTTGCGCGTCAGCAGCATGTAGCCCACCCCCAGCACCAGGATCACCAGGCCGAAAGGGGTGAAGCTGAAAAAGCTGAAACCGGTTTCCCCGTGGCGTACCAGCTCGCTGTGCACCACCACGTTGGGGGGCGTGGCCACCAGGCTGAGCATGCCGCTGATCAGCCCGGCGAAGGCCAGTGGCATCATCAGGCGGCTGGGCGACACCTTCATGCGTGCGGCGATGCTCAGCACTACCGGGATGAAGATCGCCACCACGCCGGTCGAACTCATCACCGAGCCCAGGCCTGCCACCGACACCATCAGCAGCACGATCAGGCGAGTTTCGCTGTTGCCGGCGCGTTCGGCCA
Source organism: Pseudomonas palmensis (assembly GCF_017848315.1). Lineage (GTDB taxonomy): Bacteria > Pseudomonadota > Gammaproteobacteria > Pseudomonadales > Pseudomonadaceae > Aquipseudomonas > Aquipseudomonas palmensis. The sequence continues at coordinate 12,786 of NZ_JAFKEC010000043.1, read as the reverse complement.
TCCACTCGCCGATGCGGTAGGCGATACCGGTGCGCACCAGCCCTTCGCCGATCACGAACAGCGCGGCAATCAGCACCACGTTGGGGTCGCTGAAGCCGGCCAGGGCTTCCTGCACGCTCAGGATGCCGAGCAGGGGAAGGGCGACGATCACCAGCAGCGCCACCACGTCCATGCGCGGGCGATTGATGACAAACAGCGCGACGGCGCTGAACAGCAGGCCAAGGACCCAGAACAATTCGTGATTCATGCAGGTATCCGAAAAGAAGACGCCGGTGAGTCTGGCAGAAACCGGGCGGCCGTTTGTTGATTTGCTGCAGCGCTTGGGTGGCACAGGGCCAGATGTTAAGGTGCGCGGCATTCTGCTGTTCACCTGTCGCCGATGTCACCCTGGCTAGTGACAAATAAGCCAAAGCTGATAGATTTCAGGCGGTTGAAGCAGTGGCCGGGTTATCGGCCGCAGGAAGGAATGCACCATGATTGCAAAAGAATCACGCCAGGCGGTCGCGCTAGAGCGATTTGCCCAGGCAAACCCGCAGTTGCTCGAAGAGATAGCCGGGCTCAATGCCCACGAGCAACAGCAGCAGATCCAGTGGGCGTTCGATGACCAGGCGCAGGAGCGTGGCCTTCAATCCTGGGAGTTGACCCTGGAGTTGATTGCCGAGTCGCCCGAACAACTGCGCGAGATGCGTCTTGAAGTGCACCGCGAAGTGGCCGAGGCATTGGGCCTGAGCTGGCAGGAATACTGCGAGTTCAACGAAATTGAAGATGCTGCGCCCTGAGGCGCGGTAGTGTGTTGAAAAGTTTCTGTTCCATAGCCTCCACTGGGCATCGGGATGCCCGCCGGTCAGGCCGCAACGCCTTCAACGGCGGGTTCCGGCGCCCGGGCAAGAGGCTTCGGGGCAGTTGTGCGAAATTCAAATGTGCCGCGGCCTGTTCTCCTTGATTTGAACGGGGTGACTTCTGGTGTTTGAGTCACTAGAATGCTTGCCCTTGATTCTGGAGTCGGTATCGCCGGCTAACGTCTGTGCAACGAGGAATATCCATGCAAGTTTCTGTTGAAAATACTTCCGCTCTCGAGCGCCGCATGAGCGTCACCGTGCCGGCTGAGCGTATCGAGAGCCAGGTCAACAAGCGTCTGCAGCAGACCGCCCAAAAGGCCAAGATCGCTGGCTTCCGTCCAGGCAAAGTTCCAATGAGCGAAATCAAGCGCCGTTTCGGTGCTGACGCTCGCCAGGAAGCAGTAGGCGATGTGATCCAGTCCTCCTTCTACGAAGCCGTGGTCGAGCAGAAGCTGAACCCGGCCGGTTCGCCGTCGATCGAGCCGAAGTCGCTCGAAGCGGGCAAGGACCTGGAATACGTTGCCGTCTTCGAAGTGTTCCCTGAGTTCACCGTTGCCGGTTTCGAGTCGATCAACGTCGAGCGCCTGAGCGCCGAAGTGGCTGACGCCGACCTGGACAACATGCTGGAAGTGCTGCGCAAGCAGAACGTTCGCTTTGAAGCGACCGATCGTGCTGCCCAGAACGAAGACCAGCTGAACATCGATTTCGTCGGCAAGGTCGACGGTGAAGTGTTCGCCGGTGGTTCGGCCCAGGGCACCCAGCTGGTGCTGGGTTCCGGCCGCATGATCCCAGGCTTCGAAGAAGGTCTGGTCGGCGCCAAGGCCGGTGAAGAGCGCGTTCTGAACCTGACCTTCCCCGAGGACTATCAGAACCTGGACCTGGCTGGCAAAGCCGCCGAGTTCACCGTTACCGTCAACAGCGTTTCCGAGCCAAAACTGCCTGAGCTGACCGAAGAGTTCTTCGCCCAGTTCGGCATCAAGGAAACCGGCATCGAAGGCTTCCGCACCGAAGTTCGCAAGAACATGGAGCGTGAACTGCGCCAGGCCATCAAGACCAAGGTCAAGAACCAGGTAATGGACGGCCTGCTGGCTGCCAACCCGATCGAAGTGCCAAAGGCCCTGCTGGAAAACGAAGTGAACCGTCTGCGCGTGCAGGCCGTTCAGCAGTTCGGTGGCAACATCAAGCCTGAGCAACTGCCGGCCGAGCTGTTCGAAGAGCAAGCCAAGCGCCGCGTCGTGCTGGGCCTGATCGTCGCCGAAGTGGTCAAGCAGTTCGACCTCAAGCCAGACGAAGACCGCGTTCGCGAAATGATCCAGGAAATGGCCTCGGCCTACCAGGAGCCTGAGCAAGTCGTGGCCTGGTACTACAAGAACGACCAGCAGCTGAACGAAGTCCGTTCGGTTGTGCTGGAAGAACAAGTTGTGGATACTGTTCTGCAGAAAGCGACTGTGACCGACAAATCGGTCTCTTACGAAGAAGCTGTCAAGCCGGTGCAGGCACCTGCCGCTGACTGATTTCCTTCTCTTGTAGGAAAACACCACAAGCCAGCCTTCGAGCTGGCTTGTGCGTATTCAAGACATGACTATTTGGGAGTGAGTGCAGGACATGTCCCGCAATTCTTATTATCAGCAGAGCTCTGACATCCAGGCCGCAGGCGGCCTGGTCCCGATGGTTATCGAGCAATCCGCTCGTGGCGAACGCGCCTATGACATCTACTCGCGCCTGTTGAAGGAGCGGGTGATCTTTCTGGTCGGCCCGGTAGAGGACTACATGGCCAACCTGATCGCAGCGCAATTGCTGTTCCTTGAAGCGGAAAACCCGGACAAGGACATCCATCTCTACATCAACTCGCCGGGTGGTTCGGTGACAGCAGGCATGTCGATCTACGACACCATGCAGTTCATCAAGCCCGACGTTTCCACCACCTGCATCGGCCAGGCGTGCTCCATGGGCGCGTTCCTGCTGGCTGCCGGTGCCCATGGCAAGCGTTTCTGCCTGCCGAACTCGCGGGTGATGATTCACCAGCCGCTGGGTGGCTTCCAGGGTCAGGCCTCGGATATCGAGATCCACGCCAAGGAAATCCTGCAGATCCGTTCGCGTCTGAACGAGCTGCTGGCCCATCACACCGGGCAGGACCTCGAAACCATCGAGCGTGACACCAACCGCGACAACTTCATGAGCGCCGAGCGTGCTGCCGAATACGGCCTGATCGACTCGGTGCTCCACAAGCGGCCTGTTTGATAGGCAGCCAAGCGGGTGGCCGGGCCTTCCCGCCACCTGTGGACTTGAAAAAGCCCGCAATTGCCTTCATCTTGTGTTGCAAGCCTACCGGATTGGATCGATCGAATGACTGACACCCGTAACGGCGAGGACAACGGCAAATTGCTCTATTGCTCCTTCTGCGGCAAAAGCCAGCATGAAGTACGCAAGTTGATTGCCGGCCCCTCGGTCTTTATCTGCGACGAGTGCGTCGACCTGTGCAACGACATCATCCGTGAGGAGGTGCAGGAAGCCCAGGCCGAGAGCAGCGCGCATAAATTGCCTTCGCCGAAAGAAATCAGCGGCATCCTGGACCAGTACGTCATTGGTCAGGAGCGCGCGAAAAAAGTCTTGGCCGTAGCGGTGTACAACCACTACAAGCGCCTGAACCAACGTGACAAGAAGAACGACGATGTCGAGCTCGGCAAGAGCAACATCCTGCTGATCGGACCGACGGGCTCGGGTAAGACCCTGCTCGCCGAAACCCTCGCGCGTCTGTTGAATGTGCCGTTCACCATTGCCGATGCCACCACGCTGACCGAAGCGGGTTATGTCGGTGAAGATGTCGAGAACATCATTCAGAAACTGCTGCAGAAGTGCGACTACGACGTGGAAAAGGCCCAGATGGGCATTGTCTACATCGACGAAATCGACAAGATCTCGCGCAAGTCGGACAACCCGTCCATCACCCGTGACGTTTCGGGCGAAGGCGTGCAGCAGGCATTGCTCAAGCTGATCGAGGGCACGGTTGCCTCGGTACCACCGCAAGGTGGCCGCAAGCACCCGCAGCAGGAGTTCCTGCAGGTCGATACGCGCAACATCCTGTTCATTTGCGGCGGTGCGTTCTCGGGCCTCGAAAAGGTCATCCAGAACCGTTCCACCCGCGGTGGCATCGGCTTTGGTGCGGAAGTTCGCAGCAAGGAAGAAGGCAAGAAGGTTGGCGAGTCGCTGCGTGAAGTCGAGCCGGACGATCTGGTCAAGTTTGGCCTGATTCCCGAGTTCGTCGGTCGTCTGCCGGTACTGGCAACCCTCGACGAGCTCGACGAGGCTGCACTGATGCAGATCCTCACCGAGCCGAAGAACGCCTTGACCAAGCAATACGGCAAGCTGTTCGAGATGGAAGGCGTCGACCTGGAGTTCCGCAGCGATGCGCTCAAGTCGGTGGCCCGCAAGGCACTGGAGCGCAAGACCGGTGCCCGTGGCCTGCGTTCGATTCTCGAAGGCATCCTGCTCGACACCATGTACGAGATTCCTTCGCAGAAGGATGTCAGCAAGGTGGTGATCGACGAGAGCGTCATTGATGGCTCGTCCAAGCCGCTGTTGATCTACGAGAACAGCGAGCCGCAAGCCAAGGCTGCACCCGACGCCTGAGTCGGGTGACGGCAGCAAACCAGCAAGGGGCCTACGGGCCCCTTTGCTTTTCCTGTCGCAGAGCTTGTTTTTTTGCGGGCCTGCCCCCACATTAAGTCCATGCTCAAATTTCCATCGGATTACGGCCATAAGGCCGCTGTAGAGGCGAAATCATGAAGACAACCCTCGACTTGCCTCTTTTGCCATTGCGCGATGTCGTCGTTTACCCGCACATGGTCATCCCGCTGTTCGTGGGGCGTGAAAAGTCCATCGAGGCCCTCGAGGCCGCGATGACGGGCGAGAAGCAGATCCTCCTGCTGGCCCAGAAGAATCCAGCTGATGACGATCCAGGTGAAGATGCCCTGTACCGTGTCGGCACCATCGCAACCGTACTGCAACTGCTCAAACTGCCCGATGGCACCGTCAAGGTGCTGGTCGAGGGCGAGCAGCGCGGTGCGGTTGAGCGCTTTGTCGAAGTCGACGGGCATATTCGCGCCGATGTGGCGCTGATCGACGAAGTCGAGGCCGCCGATCGCGAGTCCGAAGTCTTCGTGCGCAGCCTGCTGTCGCAATTCGAACAGTATGTGCAGCTGGGCAAGAAGGTCCCCGCTGAAGTCCTCTCGTCGCTCAACAGCATCGACGAGCCGGGCCGCCTGGTCGACACCATGGCCGCCCACATGGCCCTGAAGATCGAGCAGAAGCAGGAAATTCTCGAAATCATCGACCTGGGCGCCCGGGTCGAGCACGTCCTGGCCTTGCTGGATGCCGAAATCGACCTGTTGCAGGTCGAGAAGCGCATCCGTGGTCGGGTCAAGAAGCAGATGGAGCGCAGCCAGCGCGAGTACTACCTGAATGAGCAGATGAAGGCCATTCAGAAAGAGCTCGGCGACAGCGACGAAGGCCACAACGAAGTCGAAGAGCTGAAAAAGCGCCTCGACGCTGCCGGCCTGCCCAAGGATGCCTACGCCAAGGCCCAGGCCGAGCTGAACAAGCTCAAGCAGATGTCGCCGATGTCGGCTGAAGCCACCGTGGTGCGCTCGTACCTCGACTGGCTGGTGCAGGTGCCGTGGAAGGCGCAGAGCAAGGTGCGCCTTGACCTGGCCAAGGCCGAAGAGATCCTGGATGCCGACCACTATGGCCTGGACGAGGTCAAGGAACGCATCCTCGAATACCTCGCCGTGCAAAAGCGCGTGAAGAAGATACGCGGCCCGGTACTGTGCCTGGTCGGCCCGCCGGGTGTGGGCAAGACCTCCCTGGCCGAATCCATTGCCAGCGCCACCAATCGCAAGTTCGTGCGCATGGCCCTGGGTGGCGTGCGTGACGAGGCAGAAATTCGCGGTCACCGCCGTACCTACATCGGTTCGATGCCAGGTCGCCTGATCCAGAAGATGACCAAGGTGGGTGTGCGCAACCCGTTGTTCCTGCTCGATGAAATCGACAAGATGGGCAGCGACATGCGTGGCGACCCGGCCTCGGCACTGCTCGAAGTGCTCGACCCCGAGCAGAACCACAACTTCAACGATCACTATCTGGAGGTCGATTACGACCTGTCGGACGTGATGTTCCTGTGCACCTCCAACTCGATGAATATCCCGCCGGCGCTGCTCGACCGGATGGAAGTGATTCGTCTGCCGGGGTACACCGAAGACGAGAAGATCAACATTGCGGTCAAGTACCTCTCGCCCAAGCAGATCAAGGCCAACGGCCTGAAGAAGGGCGAGCTGGAGATCGACACTGCCGCCATCCGCGACATCATCCGCTACTACACTCGCGAAGCCGGTGTGCGGGGCCTGGAGCGCCAGATCGCCAAGATCTGCCGCAAGGTCGTCAAGGAACATGCCGGGCTCAAGCAGGTGGCCGTCAAGGTCGATGGTGACAACCTCGAGCATTACCTGGGCGTTCGCAAGTTCCGCTACGGCCTGGCCGAGCAGCAGGACCAGGTAGGGCAGGTAACCGGCCTGGCGTGGACCCAGGTGGGCGGCGAGCTGCTGACCATCGAGGCCGCGGTGATTCCGGGCAAGGGTCAACTGATCAAGACCGGTTCGCTGGGCGATGTGATGGTCGAGTCGATCACTGCCGCGCAGACCGTGGTGCGCAGCCGTGCACGCAGCCTGGGGATCCCGGCCGACTTCCACGAGAAGCGCGACACCCACATTCACATGCCGGAAGGGGCTACCCCCAAGGACGGCCCGAGCGCTGGCATCGGCATGTGCACTGCACTGGTGTCGGCCCTGACCGGGATTCCGGTGCGCGCCGATGTGGCCATGACCGGGGAAATCACCCTGCGTGGCCAGGTGCTGGCCATTGGCGGTTTGAAGGAAAAACTGCTGGCAGCACACCGCGGCGGGATCAAGACCGTGATCATTCCAGAAGAGAATGTGCGCGACCTGAAGGAAATTCCTGACAATATTAAACAGGATCTTCAGATTAAACCTGTCAAATGGATTGACGAAGTCCTCCAAATTGCGCTGCAATACGCCCCGGAGCCCTTGCCAGATGTGGCTCCCGAGATTGTCGCCAAGGATGAAAAGCGCGACAGCGATTCCAAGGAACGAATCAGTACCCATTAGTACGTATTTGGCTGGGGGGCCTCCACGACGTTAATTCGGGCCCTTGTTATAAAGCGGCGCCCACTTGTCGGTGGGCCACCCGGCAATCGTTTTGCTTTTCATTACATACTTAGAAACAAACTCAAATAGAGATAAGGGGACTTAGAGTGAACAAGTCGGAACTGATTGACGCTATTGCCGCATCTGCTGATATCCCGAAAGCTGCTGCCGGCCGTGCGCTGGACGCAGTCATCGAATCCGTCACCGGCGCCCTGAAAGCCGGTGATTCCGTGGTGCTGGTCGGTTTCGGTACCTTCTCGGTAACCGATCGTCCTGCCCGTACCGGTCGCAACCCGCAAACCGGCAAGACTCTGGAAATTCCTGCTGCCAAGAAGCCAGGCTTCAAGGCCGGCAAAGCACTGAAAGAAGCCGTCAACTAAGGCGTCTCTTTCAGGCTTCGCCTAACCGGGTCGGGTTTCGCCTGGCCTGGTAGCGCAGCACGGGGAATCGCAAAAACAGATTCCCGTGTGCTTCGCCAGTTACGAGAAGGCGCATCCTCGGATGCGCCTTTCTTCTATCAGGACTCTACCCACGCTCCGCGGTTGTTTATTTAGTACGGCCGTTTCTGGGGGACGCATGCTTCAAAATATCAGGGACAATTCACAAGGTTGGATTGCCAAGACCATCATCGGTGTCATCGTGGCCTTGATGGCGCTGACCGGCTTCGATGCCATCTTCCAGGCCACCACCCATAGCCAGGACGCTGCCAAGGTCAATGGCGACACCATCAGCCAGAATGAGCTGAGCCAGGCTGTCGACATGCAACGTCGGCAACTGATGCAACAGCTGGGCAAGGATTTCGACGCCTCCCTGCTGGATGAAAAAATGCTGCGTGAAGCAGCACTCAAGGGCCTCATCGAGCGCAAGCTGCTGCTCCAGGGCGCCAAGGATGCCAAGTTCAGCTTCTCCGAAGCCGCGCTTGACCAGGTCATCCTGCAAACGCCGGAGTTCCAGGTTGACGGCAAGTTCAGCCCCGAGCGTTTCGACCAGGTGATTCGTCAGCTGGGCTACGGTCGCCTGCAGTTCCGCGACATGCTGGCGCAGGAAATGCTGATCGGCCAACTGCGTGCTGGCCTGGCCGGCAGCGGTTTTGTTACCGATTCGCAGGTCGAGGCATTTGCCCGCCTGGAGAAGCAGACCCGTGATTTCGCTTCGCTGACCTTCAAGGCCGACCCGGCCGCGGTCAAGGTCACCGACGAAGAGATCAAGGCGCACTACGACGAGCACGCCAAGGAGTTCATGAGCCCCGATCAGGTGGTCATCGACTACATTGAGCTGAAGAAGGCCGCGTTCTTCGACCAGGTCAAGGTCGACGACGAGGCGCTCCAGGCGCTGTACCAGAAGGAAATCGCCAACCTGGCCGAGCAGCGTCATGCCGCGCACATCCTCATCGAAGTCAACGACAAGCTTGACGATGCCCAGGCCAAGGCCCGCATCGAAGAGATCAAGCAGCGTCTGGACAAAGGCGAAGACTTTGCCAAGCTGGCCAAGGAGTTCTCCCAGGACCCGGGCTCTGCCGCCACGGGTGGTGACCTAGGCTATGCCGGCCAGGGCGTCTACGACCCGGCCTTCGAAGAGGCGCTGTATGCGCTGAACAAGGGCCAGGTATCGGCGCCGGTGCGTACCGACTTCGGTTGGCACCTGATCAAGCTGCTGGATGTGCAGGCACCTGAAGTGCCGACCTTCGCCAGCCTGAAAGACAAGCTGACCCGCGAGCTCAAGACCCAGCAGGTCGAACAGCGCTTCGTCGAAGTGACCAAGCAGCTGGAGGACTCGGCGTTCGAAGCCTCCGACCTGGCCCAGCCGGCCCAGGAGCTTGGCCTGAAGCTGAACACTTCGGCGCCGTTCGGCCGTGAAGGTGGCGATGGCATCACGGCCAACCGTGCGGTGATCCAGGCGGCGTTCAGCCCGGAAGTGCTGGAAGAGGGTGCCAACAGCACCGCCATCGAGCTGGACCCGGAGACGGTCGTGGTCATCCGTGTCAAGGAGCACCGCAAGCCTGAGCAACTGCCGCTGGAAGTGGTGAGCGACAGCATTCGCAAGCACCTGGCCAGGGAGCACGCCAGTGCGGCGGCCAAGGCCAAGGGCGAGGCGCTGATCGCCGGCCTGCGCGACGGCAAGGTCGAACTGGCAGCCAGCCAGGAAGGTCAGAGCTGGAAGGTCCAGGAAGCGGTCACACGCAACCAGGAGGCCATCGACCCGGCCGAGCTGCAGGCGGTGTTCCGCATGAGCAAGCCGCAAGCCAAGGACAAGCCGACCTTCGGTAGCGTCACCTTGAACGACGGCAGCTTTGTGGTCCTGCGCCTGAACGGCGTCAACGAAGGTGCTGCGGCAAGTGACGAAGAGAAGGCGGCCTACCGTCGCTTCCTGGCGTCGCGTGCTGGCCAGCAGGACTTCGCTGCGTACCGCAAGCAGTTGGAAGAGAAGGCGGACATCACCCGTTACTGAGTGATGCTGCTGTAAACGGAAAGGGCCGCTGATGCGGCCCTTTCTGTTTTTGTGTTGGTTGTACGGGGGCGTTCGCCGGCAAGGCCGGCTCCTACAGGGATCGCAACCTCTTCAGGAGCCGGCCTTGCCGGCGAATGGCCGGATCCCGGACAAAAGAAAAGGCCGCATCAGCGGCCTTTTCCCATCCTGCCAACCTTACTCGGTAAGGTCGCCCATGGCGGTAGTGTTGAAGCCACCGTCCACGTACATGATTTCACCGCTCACGCCCGACGCCAGGTCCGAGCAGAGGAACGCGCCGGCGTTGCCGACTTCGTCGATGGTGACGTTGCGACGCAGCGGGGTCTGCGCTTCGTTGGCGTCCAGCATCTTGCGGAAGTTCTTGATACCCGAGGCTGCCAGGGTACGGATCGGGCCGGCCGAAACGGCGTTCACACGAGTGCCTTCCGGGCCCAGGCTGCGCGCCAGGTAGCGCACGCCGGCTTCCAGGCTGGCCTTGGCCATGCCCATCACGTTGTAGTTGGGCATGGTGCGCTCGGCGCCCAGGTACGACAGGGTCAGCAGGCTGCCATTGCGGCCCTTCATCATGTCGCGACCGGCCTTGGCCAGGGCCACGAAGCTGTAGGCGCTGATGTCGTGGGCAATGCGGAAGCCATCACGGGTGGTGGCCTGGGTGAAGTCGCCGTCGAGCTGGTCGCCCGGCGCGAAGCCTACGGAGTGCACGATGCAGTCCAGGCCGTCCCACTTCTTGCTCAGTTCTTCGAAGACCTTGGCGATTTCTTCATCGCTGGCAACGTCACAGGGGAAGCAAAGCTCAGGGCTGGAGCCCCAGCCAGCGGCGAACTCTTCGACGCGGCCCTTGAGCTTTTCGTTCTGGTAGGTGAAGGCAAGTTCTGCACCCTCGCGATGCATGGCGGCAGCGATGCCGGATGCGATGGACAGTTTGCTTGCGACACCGACGATCAGTACGCGCTTACCGGCGAGAAAACCCATGTGTTGTTCCTCTTCAGGTTAATCGACAGCTGTGGGGGCCAAAAAGGCGGCTTCCAGCAGCTGCTGTGTATAGGGATGTTGCGGGGCGCTGAAAATACCCGTAGCCGGACCTTGTTCCACCACCTTGCCCTGCTTGACCACCATCAACTGGTGGCTGAGCGCCTTGACCACCGCCAGGTCATGGCTGATGAACAAGTAGGTCAGGTTGTACTTGGTCTGCAGCGTACGCAGCAGTTCCACCACCTGGCGCTGAACGGTCCGGTCGAGCGCCGAAGTGGGCTCGTCCAGCAGTATCAGCGCCGGTTTCAATACCAGTGCCCGGGCAATGGCAATACGTTGTCGCTGGCCACCGGAGAACTCGTGAGGGTAGCGGTGCCGGGTTTGCGGATCCAGTCCTACTTCCTCTAGCGCCTCCATGATCGCCTGTTCCTGCTCTGCCTCCGTGCCAATCCGATGAATGCGCAGGCCCTCTCCGACGATATCGCTCACGCTCATGCGCGGGCTCAGGCTGCCGAAGGGGTCCTGGAACACCACCTGCATCTGGCGGCGCAACGGCCGCACCTGTTGCTGGGTCAGGCCGTCCAGCGCCTGGCCTTCAAAGCGTATCGCGCCCTGGCTGCCGATCAACCGCAGGATCGCCAGGCCCAGGGTAGACTTGCCGGAACCACTCTCGCCCACGATGCCCAGGGTCTGGCCCTGGGGCAGGCTGAAGTTGATGCCGTCCACCGCCTTGACGTGGTCCACGGTCTTGCGCAGCAGGCCCTTCTTGATCGGGAACCACACGCGCAGGTCCTCGACCTCGAGCAGCGGCGGGCCCACCGGGTTGTCGGCAGGCTTGCCGCTGGGCTCGGCACCGAGCAGCATTTGCGTGTACGGATGCTGCGGGGCACGGAACAATTCGTCACACGACGCCTGTTCGACGATGCAACCGCGCTGCATGACACATACGCGGTGGGCAATTCTTTTCACCAGGTTCAAATCGTGACTGATCAGTAGCAGCGCCATGCCCAGGCGCGCCTGCAGGTCCTTCAGCAATTCGAGGATTTTCAGCTGCACGGTGACGTCCAGCGCGGTGGTCGGTTCGTCGGCGATCAGCAGCTCCGGCTCGTTGGCCAGGGCCATGGCGATCATCACCCGCTGGCGTTGACCGCCCGACAGCTCGTGGGGCAGGGCCTTGAGGCGCTTGACCGGGTCGGGAATGCCCACCAGTTCCAGCAGCTCCAGGGTGCGCTCGGTGGCCGCCTTCCCGCGCAGGCCCTTGTGCAGCATGAGAATCTCGTTGATCTGCTTCTCGATGTTGTGCAGCGGGTTGAGCGAGGTCATCGGCTCCTGGAAGATCATCGCGATGCGGTTGCCGCGAATGCGCCGCATCTGTTTTTCTTCCAGCTTGAGCAGGTCCTGGCCTTCGTAGGTGATGCTGCCGCTGGGGTGGCGGGCCAGCGGGTAGGGCAGCAGGCGCAGGATGGAGTGCGCGGTCACCGACTTGCCCGAGCCGCTTTCGCCCACCAGTGCCAATGTCTCGCCACGACGGATGTCGAAGCTGATGCCTTCGACCACGCGTTGCTGCTGCGCCCCGGTGACGAACTCCACCGACAGGTCGCGCACTTCGATCAAGGTGTCGTTGCTCATCTCATTTCCTCGGGTCGAAGGCATCGCGGGCGGACTCGCCGATGAACACCAGCAGGCTGAGCATCAGTGCCAGTACCGCGAAGGCGCTCATGCCCAGCCACGGCGCCTGCAGGTTGGACTTGCCCTGGGCTACCAGTTCGCCCAGCGACGGCGCGCCCGGTGGCAGGCCGAAGCCGAGAAAGTCCAGCGCCGTGAGGGTGCCGATGGCGCCGGTCAGGATGAACGGCAAAAAGGTCATGGTCGAGACCATCGCGTTGGGCAGGATGTGCCGGTACATGATCGCGCCGTTCTGCATGCCCAGCGCCCGCGCCGCGCGTACGTATTCCAGGTTGCGCCCGCGCAGGAACTCGGCGCGCACCACGTCCACCAGGCTCATCCACGAGAACAGCAGCATGATGCCCAGCAGCCACCAGAAGTTGGGCTGCACGAAACTGGCCAGGATGATCAGCAGGTACAGCACCGGCAACCCCGACCAGATCTCCAGAAAGCGCTGCCCGGCCAGGTCGACCCAGCCGCCATAGAAGCCCTGCAGGGCGCCTGCGATCACCCCGATGATGGAGCTGAACACCGTCAGCGTCAGGGCGAACAGCACCGAGATGCGAAAGCCGTAGATCACCCGCGCCAGCACGTCGCGGCCCTGGTCGTCGGTGCCCAGCAGGTTC
>NZ_JAFKEC010000042.1 GCF_017848315.1 Pseudomonas palmensis | reverse complement strand
ACCCAGCCCGCCTCCACCGCCCACTCCAACCCCTGGGAATAGGTGAAGCCCCCCACCGGCAGGTTGGCGCTGACCAGTTGCAGCAGGCGCAGCAACTGCAGGTTGGCGCTCATCAGCCGGCCAGCACCAGGGCGGCACCGGCCAGCAGGCCGCCGCCACAGGCCTTCTGCAGCCCAGGGTGACGGCGCAACAGGCGCCCGGCGCCATAGCCTGCCAGCAGCAACAGGCCGCTGACCGCGACAAAGCCTGCGCTGAACACCCAGAACGCGCCCGGGCTGGCTTCGACGCCGTGGGCCCAGCCGTGAAACAGCGCGAACACCGGCATGACCAGCGCCAGCAGCACCTGGCGGCTGGGCAGCAGCAGCGCCGCGGCGGCCACCAGCAGCGAGCCGATGATCATGCTCTCCATGCCGATCACGCCCCCGAACAGATGGCCCATCAGCGCGCCGCCGAACATCGCCGCCAGCGTGGCCAGCGGCAGCGCCAGGGTGCGCCCGGTCAGGGCGGCCAGCACCCCGGTGCCCAGCAGCATCAGCAGGTGGTCAAGCCCGGTGAGCGGGTGCAGCAACCCGTCCTGCAGGGGGTTGCTGTCGTGGCCGGGGTGGGCGAACGCAGGGACGGCGATCAGCAGCAAGGCAAACGCGAGGGTCTTTTTCATCGTGCAACTCCATGTCGAAATCAGTGGGCGTGGCCAGGCACGCGAACAAAGGGGTGATCGTTGTGGCTGTGGCTGTGCGGCGCGCTCTGGTAGGCGCCGGCCTCGGGCTCGAACGGCGCCTGCTCCACCGTCACCTCAAGGCCGAAGCCACGCACCATGTCGTCCAGCACATGGTCGTGCTGGTACCGCACGAAATCGCGCTCGATCTGCAACGGCACATGCCGATTGCCCAGGTGATAGGCGGCGCGGGCCAGCGCCAGCGTGTCGGCGCAGCGCACCGTCGAAACCTGCTCCGGCGCCGCCAGCACGCGAATCACCTCACGCCCCTGGGCGTCGGCCAGCAGCTCGCCGCCGCGAATCAGCTGGCCGCGTTCGAGCATCAGCCCGGCCTCGCGCCCGTCATCCAGGGTGATGCGCACGCGGCTCTTGATGCGCGTATCCAGGCTCAGGGTGGCAGTGGCGCCGATGTGTGCGGCCTGGTTCAGGCGTTGCGTCAACAGGATCATGCTCGCTCCTCAAAACAGAAAATAACGCTGCGCCATCGGCAGCACGCTGGCCGGTTCGCACACCAGCAGCTCGCCGTCGGCGCGTACCTCATAGGTTTGTGAATCCACTTCGATGGTGGGCATCAGCCCGTTGTGCAGCATGTCGGCCTTGCGCACCGTGCGACAGCCCCGGGCCACGCCGATCAGGCTGCGCAGGCGCAGTTCATGGTGAACGCCACGCTCCACCGCGGCCTGGGACAGGAACGTCATGCGCGTGGCGTTGCGCGCCTGGCCCAGGGCGCCGAACATCGGCCGGTAGTGCACCGGCTGCGGCGTGGGGATCGAGCCGTTGATGTCGCCCATCGGCGCCATCACGATCATCCCGCCCTTGAGCACCAGTGCAGGCTTGACCCCGAAGAACGCCGGCGACCACAGCACCAGGTCGGCCAGCTTGCCGGCCTCCAGCGAACCGACTTCATGGGCGATGCCATGGGTCAGCGCCGGGTTGATGGTGTACTTGGCGATGTAGCGCTTGACCCGGAAGTTGTCGCTGCGCGCGGTGTCAGGCGCCAACGGGCCGCGGCGCAGTTTCATCTGGTGCGCCACCTGCCAGGTGCGCAGCACCACCTCGCCCACCCGGCCCATGGCCTGGGAGTCGGACGAGGTCATCGAGAACGCGCCGATGTCGTGCAGGATGTCTTCGGCGGCAATCGTCTCGCGGCGGATGCGCGACTCGGCGAAGGCCACGTCCTCGGGGATGCTGGTGTCCAGGTGGTGGCACACCATCAGCATGTCCAGGTGCTCGTCCACGGTGTTGACGGTGTACGGCAGGGTCGGGTTGGTGGAGGACGGCAGCACGTTGGCGTAGCCCGCCGCACGGATGATGTCCGGCGCATGCCCGCCGCCCGCGCCTTCGGTATGGAAGGTGTGGATGGTGCGGTCGCCGATGGCGGCCAGGGTGTCTTCGATGCAGCCGCTTTCGTTGAGGGTGTCGCTGTGCAGCGCCACCTGCACGTCCATCGCCTCGGCCACGCCCAGGCAACAGTCGATGGCCGCCGGGGTCGAGCCCCAGTCTTCGTGCAGCTTGAGCCCCACCGCCCCGGCCTCGATCTGCTCGCGCAGGGCCTGGGGTTGCGAGGCATTGCCCTTGCCCAGCAGGCCGATGTTGATCGGCAGTTCGTCGGCGGCCTGGAGCATGCGCGCCAGGTACCAGGTGCCCGAAGTACAGGTGGTGGCGTTGGTGCCGGTGGCCGGCCCGGTGCCGCCGCCGATGAAGGTGGTGATGCCCGACACCAGCGCCTCGTCGACCTGCTGCGGGCAGATGAAATGAATGTGCGAGTCGATGCCGCCGGCGGTGACGATCTTGCCCTCGGCGGCGATCACCTCGGTGCCCGGCCCCACCGCCAGGGTCACGCCGGGCTGCACGTCGGGGTTGCCGGCCTTGCCGATGCCGAAGATGCGCCCGTTCTTCACGCCGATATCGGCCTTGACGATGCCCCAGTGGTCGATGATCAGGGCGTTGGTCAGCACCAGGTCCATGGCCTCGGCGGCCAGCATCTGGCCCTGGCCCATGCCGTCGCGGATCACCTTGCCGCCGCCGAACTTGACCTCTTCACCGTAGACCGTGAAGTCCTGCTCGACCTCCACCCACAGCTCGGTGTCGGCCAGGCGCACGCGGTCGCCCACGGTGGGGCCGAACATGTCGGCATAGGCACGCCGGGAAATACGGCTCATGCCACGGCCTCCAGCTTGCCCATCACCCGGCCCTGGAAGCCATACACCTCGCGCTTGCCGGCATAGGCCACCAGGTTGACGGTGCGCGCCTGGCCGGGTTCGAAGCGCACGGCAGTGCCGGCGGCGATGTCCAGGCGAAAGCCGCGGGTGGCCTCGCGCTCGAACACCAGAAAGGCGTTGACCTCGTAGAAGTGATAGTGCGAGCCGACCTGGATCGGCCGGTCGCCATGGTTGGCCACGCTGACGCTGATCGTGGCGCGACCGGCGTTGAGTTCGATGTCGCCGTCGGCGACCTGGATTTCTCCGGGAATCATGGGCTGCTCCTGGGCAGGTCAGACGATAGGGTCGTGGACGGTGACCAGCTTGGTCCCGTCGGGAAAGGTCGCTTCCACCTGCACGTCGTGGATCATCTCGCTGACACCTTCCATCACCTGGTCACGCCCCAGCACTTCGCGGCCCAGGCTCATCAGCTCGGCCACCGTGCGCCCGTCGCGGGCACCTTCCATCACGCTGGCACTGATCAGCGCCACCGCCTCGGGGTAGTTGAGCTTCAGGCCACGGGCCAGGCGGCGCTCGGCGAGCAACGCGGCGGTGAACAGCAGCAGTTTGTCTTTCTCTCTCGGGGTCAGCTCCATGGTGCGGTCTCTCAAGTGGCCCAGATGCGCGGCGGGCATGGCGGCAAGCCGACGACGATCGGTCGCAGGGCGCGCCACAGCCGCTGCAGGGTGGATTGCAGGCGTTGGTTGTCGTGGTCGAGCAGGCGCACTACCAGCAGCTGGCCAAGCAGCGTGGCGCCGGCGGGCACCGGCAGCGGGTGGGTCAGTTCGCGCACCTGTTCAAGCAGTTGCTCGTTGGCCGGGGCGGCGCAGAAGGTGGCCAGCAGCGGGTGGCCGCCCAGCTTGTGCAGGTGCCCACCCTGCAGGCGCAGGCGCTCGTGCAGGCCGGGGTCGTCGGGCATGTCCACCTGCAGCCGGCTGTCCACGGCGCCATGGCTGAAGGCCTCGCCCATTACCGGGCGGCCCAGGCACAGGGTTTCCCAGGCCAGCAGGCGCGCGCCGGGGGCCAGGCTGAAATGGCTGTGCAGCGATACCCGCGCGCCGGGGAAGCAGATGCTGTCCTGGGGCAGCCACTCCAGGGTGCTGCCCTCGGCCAGGTGAAAGCGCTGGCGCAGCACCGAGGTGGGCCCGGCGCTGCGGTAGAACTTGGTGGCGCCTGGCATGGTCAGCAGCGCATGGCTGCCCGGCTCCAGATGCAGATTCAGGGCCAGGCGATCACCCCCCACCACACCGCCCGGGGGGTGCAGCACATACACATGGCAGGGGTCGCCTTCGGGGTAGAACGGGCGCTGCACCAGAAGTGGGCCGAAATGCTGGCGTGCACCAATTCGGGTCCGCCCCTGACCTGCGACGAAGCGCAGGTTCAGTTCGGCGTTCCAGCCGGCCGGATCAACCGGCGCGGGGATAAATCGTTGAGCTTGCGTCATGCACGGCGGCCCTGGGCAATGGAGTGGCGACACGGCAAGGCCGGTGTCTGACCAATCGATCAGCTATCGATGCCAGGGGCAATGCAGGTTGCGAGCCAATGTTGTGCATTGGCGTGGTCACGGCGTAGGAAACGCCCTGCGATGGTTACTGCTGGCCAAACAGGTCATGGGCGTCGAGCAGCCGGTAGGCGATCTCGGGACGTCTTTCGAGGGCGCGGCGGATGGCCGCCGGTATGCTCTGACGGGTCTTGCGGCACAACCCTGGCGGGCCCTCGACCTCGATACGGATACCGCGCATGGTGCGCACTTCATTGGGGCCGGGGGCGATGTGCACCTGGATGCCGAGCTGATCGAACAGGCGGCGCTGCAGGTGTTCGAGGTCGGGCAGGCTCTGCAGGTTTTCCAGGCGTTGGAGCAGGCGGTTTTCTTCCTGGCGGGTCAGGCGCAGAATGCGCAGGTCGGCGCCCGGCGTTTGGAGCAGGCGTTCGCGCTCGCAGATGCAGGCACCGGGTGGGCAGGGTTGGCGCAGCGGTATGATGGGCTCCATGAGGCCCAAGCATAGTCACCGGCCCCTGCGCCGGCAACGCCCGCTCCTGCCCGGTTTGCGTCGCCTGCAGGCGCTGGCGTTGCCGGCGAAGGCGTCACTGGAGATCCTTGCATGAAACAACCCGAACTCGACCTGTTCGGCCCACCTGCCCTCGGCGCCCCCGAATGGATCGGCAAGCAGACGCTGCTGCTGCCAGGCTTTGCCCTGGACCTCGTCGAGCCCCTGCTGCCGGCCCTGCGCACGGTGCTGCGCGCCGCACCGTTTCGCAACCAGCTCACCCCCGGCGGGCGCACCATCGAGGTGGCGGTCACCAATTGCGGGCCACTGGGCTGGGTCAGCGACCGCCTGGGCTACCGCTACAGCCCCTTCGACCCGCTCACCGGCAAGCCCTGGCCTGCCCTGCCCACGCTGCTCGCCGAGCTGGCCGCTGCCGCCGCAGAGGCCGCCGGCTTCGCCCATTTCAGGCCCGACGCCTGCCTGATCAACCACTACCAGCCCGGCAACCGCCTGACCCTGCACCAGGACCGCAACGAACGCGACTTCAGCCAGCCCATCGTGTCGATCTCGCTGGGCCTGCCGGCGGTGTTCCTGTTCGGCGGGCACACCCGCAGCGAGCCCACCCGCAAGGTCGGCCTGCAGCACGGCGACGTGATGGTCTGGGGCGGCGAGGATCGCCTGCGCTTTCACGGGGTCAACCCGCTCAAGGACGGCGAGCACCCACTGCTGGGCGCCCGCCGCATCAACCTGACCCTGCGCAAGGCCGGTCAACCCGATTGAACTCCCGCCGGTCTGCGCCCCTCCCACTTCATAGGGTTTGTATGAACGATGGAGCACGGCAATGGCCAAGCCACTGCAGGAATACCAGCGCAAGCGCAACTTCGACGCCACCCCGGAGCCGGCCGGCAAGGCCCGCCGCGGTGCGCGCGCGCAGGCATTGCAGTTCTGCATCCAGAAGCACGACGCCAGCCACCTGCATTACGACTTTCGCCTGGAGCTGAACGGCACCCTCAAGAGCTGGGCCATCCCCAAGGGCCCGTCACTGGACCCCAAGGTCAAGCGCCTGGCCGTCCACGTCGAAGACCACCCGCTGGACTACGCCAGCTTCGAGGGCAGCATCCCCGCAGGCCATTACGGTGCGGGCGAAGTGATCGTGTGGGACCGCGGCGTGTGGCTGCCCGAGGGCGACCCGGCCCAGGGCTATGCCAGCGGCAAGCTGCGCTTTCGCCTGCAGGGCGAAAAGCTGAACGGCACCTGGCATCTGTTTCGCACCCGCCTTGGCGGCAAGAAGGAACAGTGGATGCTGGTCAAGTCCGACGACGAGGCTGCCCGCGCCGAGGCCGCCTACGACGTGCTGCAGGCCCAACCCGACAGCGTGCTCAGCGAGCGCAGCCTGATCCCCCGCACCAAGGGCAAGGGCAAAGACAAGGACAAGGACAAGCCCAAGGCCGCGCCCCCGCCTCGCCGCCCAGCCAGGGCCGGCACACTGAGTGCGGCCAGGAAGGCCACCCTGCCCGCCGCCCTCACGCCGCAACTGGCCACCCTGGTGGAAACCCCGCCACAAGGCGACTGGCGCTACGAGGTCAAGTTCGACGGCTACCGCATCCTGGCGCGCATCGACGGCGACGACGTGCGCCTGTTCACCCGCAACGGCCACGACTGGACCACGCGCATGCCGCTGCAGGCCAAGGCCCTGGCCAGCCTGGGGCTGAGCTCGGCCTGGCTGGATGGCGAAGTGGTGGTGGCCAACGCCGAGGGTATCGCCGACTTCCAGGCCCTACAGAACGCCTTCGACAGCGACACCGATGCCAACATCGTCTACTACCTGTTCGACCTGCCCTACCTCAATGGCATGGACCTGCGCCAATGCCCGTTGCAGGAGCGGCGCGCCGCCCTGGCGGCCGTGCTTGAACCGGCCGACGAACAACGCCTGCGTTTGAGTGCCGACTTCGACGAAGCCCCCGAGTCCCTGCTGGCCAGCGCCTGCCAGATGCAGATGGAGGGCCTGATCGGCAAACGTGCCGACAGCCTCTATGTATCGCGGCGCAGTCACGACTGGATCAAGCTCAAGTGCAAGCAGCGCCAGGAATTCGTGATCGTCGGCTTCACCGAACCCAAGGGCAGCCGCGCCGCCTTCGGCGCCCTGCTGCTGGGGGTGCACGACGCCGACAGCGGCCAGCTGCGCTACGCCGGCAAGGTCGGCACCGGCTTCAATACCGCCACCCTGCAGAGCCTGCTCCAGCGCCTCACCCCGCTCGAGGTGAAAAAGCCCGCGGTTGCCAACCCACCCACCGGCGCCGAAGCCCGCGGCGTGCACTGGCTCAGGCCGCAGCTGCTGGCCGAGGTGGCCTACGCCCAGATGACCCGCGAAGGGGTGGTACGCCATTCGGTGTTCCATGGCCTGCGCGAAGACAAGCCGGCCCGCGCCATCGGCCTGGAGAAACCCGTGAAAGCGCCTACCCGCAAAGCCTCCGACAACACCCTGCGCATCACCCACCCCGACCGGGTGATCGACGCCAGCAGCGGCACCGACAAACGCCAGGTGGCCGAGTACTACGCCCAGGTCGCCGAATGGATCCTGCCGCACCTCAAGCGCCGCCCCGTGGCGCTGGTGCGCGCACCGGAGGGCCTGAGCGGCGAGCTGTTCTTCCAGAAGAACGCCGCCCAGCTGAACATCCCGGGCCTGGAGAGTCACGACAAGGCCGAGGCCGGCCAGGCAGTGATGATCATCGACCGCGCCGACACCCTGCTGGGCGCGGTACAGATGAACACCCTGGAACTGCACACCTGGAACGCCACCGCCAGGGACTTCGACAAACCCGACCGTTTCGTGCTCGACCTCGACCCCGACCCGGCATTGCCCTGGAAGGCCATGGTCGAAGCGACCCAGCTGACCCTGGCGCTGCTCGACGAACTGGGCCTGCAGGCGTTTCTGAAAACCAGTGGCGGCAAGGGCATGCACGTGGTGGTGCCGCTGACCCGGCGTGCCGGCTGGGACGAGGTCAAGGCGTTCAGCCATGCCATCGTCACCCACATGGCCGGGTTGTTCCCCGACCGGCTGTCCGCCGTTTCGGGGCCTAAGAACCGCGTGGGGCGCATCTTCATCGACTACCTGCGCAACGCCCGTGGCGCCACTACCGTGTGCGCCTATTCGCTGCGCGCCCGCGAAGGGCTGCCGGTGTCGGTACCGATCCGCCGCGAAGAGCTCACCGAACTCAAGGGCGCCAACCAGTGGAACCTGCACAACCTGGGCGAGCGCCTGGCCAATGGCGACGACCCCTGGGCCGACTACGACAAGACCCGCCAGTCGCTCACCGTGGCGCTGCGCAAGCGCATGGGCGTGGCATGAAGGGCCTGGACTGGATCGACCTGCTGCAGTGGCCGGCCATGCTGCTCACCCTGGTGGCAGCCTGGTGGATCGGCTCGCGTCAGCCGCGTCGGCGGCGCATCGGCTTCTGCTGCTTCATGGCCAGCAACCTGCTGTGGGTGGTGTGGGGCTGGCAGACCGAGGCCTGGGCATTGATCGTGCTGCAGTTCTGCCTGTGCGCCATGAACCTGCGCGGCCTGAAAAAGAATACCTCGACCCACGCTGCGTGCCCCAAGGAGTCCGCCTCATGAGCATTGTTCAAACCTTCGACCTGGGCCGCCTGGACACCCTGCTGCGCCAGTTCGCCGAGCGCCCGCAACCGCTGAACCTGGACAGCCAGCTGCTCGAACTGATGCAGGCCCTGCAGGCGGCCGGCCTGGAACGCCTGCCGTTGCCCGGCCAGGGCCAGACGCTGCAGCGCTGGCAGACCCTGGCGCGGGTGGCCGGCGCCGACCTGGCCCTGGCCAAGCTGTATGAAGGGCATACCGATGCCCTGGCGATACTCGCCGAATGCGCCGGGGCGCACCTGGCCGGCAACGGGATCTGGGGCGTATGGGCGGCCGAGCCGCCCAGCGCACGGGTGAGCATCGTGGCTCGCGACAACCAGCGGGTGTACCTGCAGGGGCGCAAGGCCTGGTGCTCCGGCGCGCTGCAGATCGACCACGGCCTGCTCACCGCCTGGGACGAAGACGAACAGCCGCAACTGGTGGCGCTGGACCTTGCCGAGACGGGTCTGCACCGGGTGGCAGACGGCTGGCAGGCGGTGGGCATGGGCATTACCGCCAGCGTCGAGCTGGAACTGGAACATACCCCGGCGCACCTGGTGGGTGGCCCTGGCCAGTACCTCAGTCGCCCCGGCTTCTGGCACGGCGGCGCCGGCATCGCCGCCTGCTGGTACGGCGCCGCCGAGGCCCTGGCCGACTACCTGCGCGAACACTGTCGCCAGCCACGCCCCGACCCCCACGCCGACGCCCACCTGGGCGCGGTGGACGCTGCCCTGTGCGGCGCCGCTGCAGCCCTGCGCGAGTGCGCCGCACAGATCGACGCACAGCCCCAGGCCGATGCCCAGTTCGCCGTACGCCGGGTGCGCGCCCAGGTCGAATACGCCGCCACCCTGGTGCTGACCCACGTGGGCCGCGCCCTGGGTGCCACCCCGTTCTGCCGCAACAGCCACTTCGCCCGGCTCAGCGCCGACCTGCCGGTGTTCCTGCGCCAGAGCCACGCCGAGCGCGACCTGGCCGAACTGGGCCGGCAACTGGCCGGGCGTGAAGCCGGCGGGTGGCAGCTATGAGCGTCGACAACCCGATCAAGGCAGCCGGCAGTGGCACGCCATTGTCGCTGTGGCAGGCGTCCAGCGCCCTGGCCCAGGTCGCCACGGTGCAGGCCGATGAGCTGCTGCCCCCCGGTGCGCGCCTGGTGGTGGTGGCGCCCCACCCGGATGACGAGGTGCTCGGTTGCGGTGGCCTGCTGTCGACCTTCTGCGGCCGTGAGCAGGCGTTGCTGCTGGTGTCGGTGACCGATGGCGAAGGCAGCCACCCCGGCTCGCTCGCCTGGCCAGGCGAGCGCCTGCGCGTGCAGCGCCCCCTGGAAAGCCGCGCAGCCCTGGCCGCGCTGGGGCTGGACGTAGACCGGGTGGCCTGGCAGCGCCTGCACCTGGCCGACAGTGGCGTGGCCGCGCACGAAGCGCAGCTGGCCCATGCGCTGGTGCGTTGCCTGCGCCCCGACGACCGGGTGCTGAGCACCTGGCGCCTGGACGGCCACTGCGACCACGAGGCCGTGGGCCGTGCCAGCGCACAGGCGGCGCAGACCGTGGGCGCGCAACTGATCGAGGTGCCGATCTGGGCCTGGCACTGGGCCCGGCCGGACGACCCGCGCCTGCCGTGGCGCCGTGCGCGCAAGCTGGCGCTCAGCCCGCAGCAACTTGCGCGCAAGCGCGCCGCCATCGCCGCGCATGCCAGCCAGCTCCATGCCGATGGTGAGCAGCCACCGGTGTTGAGCCAGACCACCCTGCAACGCCTTCTGCAACCTTTCGAACTGCTGTTTCTATGACGGGTGTTTCCATGAGCGTATCGCCGCAGTATTTCGAACAGCTGTTCGAGCACGATGAAGACCCCTGGGCCTTTCGGACCCGCTGGTACGAGAAGCGCAAGCGCGACCTGACCCTGGCCTGCCTGCCGCGCCAGTACTACACGCGCATCTTCGAGCCCGCCTGCGCCAACGGCGAGCTCAGTGCAGCGCTGGCCGAGCGCACCGAGGCCCTGCTGTGCCAGGACCTCAATGCCACTGCCGTGGAGCTTGCGCGCCGGCGCCTGGCAGCCTGCCCCCAGGCCAGTGTGAGCCAGGGCCACCTGCCCGGCGACTGGCCGGGGGGCGAGTTCGACCTGATCGTGCTCAGCGAGATCGGCTACTACCTCGACCCCGCGCAGTGGCTGCAGGTGATCGAACAGGCCGTGGCCAGCCTGAGCCCTGGCGGTGCGCTGCTGGCCTGCCACTGGCTGCACCCCATCGACGGCTGCCCGCAGGATGGCCGCCAGGTACACGCCCTGCTCGATCAGCGCCTGCCGCTGTACCGCGCCGTGCGCCACGAAGAAGCCGACTTCCTGCTCGAATACTGGTGTTGCCAGCCGTGTGCCATTGACCTGCAGGAGCCTTGCCTATGATCGGCGTGATCGTCCCCGCGCATAACGAAGAACAGTACCTGCCGGCCTGCCTGCGCGCCCTCGGGCAGGCGGCGGCGCAGGCCGAGGCCCTTGGCGAGCGCGTAGAGATCGTGGTGGTGCTCGACCAGTGCAGCGATGCCAGCCAAGCCATTGCCCTGGCGCACGGCGTGCACACCCTGCAGGTCACTGCGCGCAACGTGGGCTACGCCCGGCGTGCCGGCGCCAGCTGGATGCTCGAGCGCGGCGCGCGCTGGCTGGCCTGCACCGACGCCGACAGCTGCGTGCCGGCCGACTGGCTGGTGTGCCAGCTGGACTGCGCCGCCGACGCCGTGTGCGGCACGGTGCACGTGGAGCAATGGCAGGCGCACCAGGATGCGGCGTTGCAGGCGCGTTACCTGGCCCACTACCAGGCCCGCGAGGACCACCGGCACATCCATGGCGCCAACCTGGGCATCTGCGCCAGGGCCTACCAGCGGGTCGGCGGGTTCCGGCCCGTGCCGCTGGACGAAGACGTGCAACTGATCAGCGACCTTGAGCTGAGCGGCGCGCGTATCGTGTGGACGGCACGCAACAGCGTGTCCACCAGCAGCCGTGGCGACTGCCGGGCGCGGGGCGGCTTCGGCGACTTCCTCACCACCCTGGCGGCTACCCCGTGAGCCGTGGCGCGGCGCAGGTCCATATCGGCATCTCGGGCTGGCGCTATGTGCCGTGGCGGGGCGACTTCTACCCCGAGGGCCTGCGCCAGAAGGACGAGCTGCACTTCGCCTCGCGGGCGGTCAACAGCATCGAGATCAACGGCACCTTCTATGCGCTGCAACGTCCCGAGCGTTTCGCCGGCTGGGCGGCCGAAACGCCGCCAGGCTTCGTGTTCAGCGTCAAGGCGCCGCGCTTCATCACCCACGTGAAGCGCCTGCGCGAGATCGACGAACCGCTGGCCAACTTCTATGCCTCCGGCCCCCTGTCGCTGGGCAGCAAGCTGGGGCCGACCTTGTGGCAGTTCCCGCCGAACATGCGTTTCGACGAGGGGTTGTTCGATGCGTTTCTGGCGCGCCTGCCGCACACCGGCAAGCAGGCCAAGGCCCTGGCCGCGCAGTGTGCCGAGCGGATGCAGCGTGCGGGTTACCTGGAGGGCGCCGACCGGCAGGTGGTGCGCCATGCAGTGGAGGTGCGTCACGAGAGCTTTCTGGACCCGGCGTTCGTGGCGTTGCTGCGCAAGTACCGGGTAGCGCTGGTGGTGGCCGACACGGCGAAGAAGTGGCCGCATGTGGAGGACTTGACCAGCGACTTCGTGTACATGCGCCTGCATGGGGATGTGGCGCTGTACAGCAGCGGTTATTCAGAGGCGGCCCTGCGCGGCTGGCAAAAGCGTATCCAGGCGTGGAAACGCGGGGCGCAGCCTGGGGATGCGCGCTTGATCGATGCGGCGAGTACGGCGCCGAAGGCGGCGCATCGCGATGTGTACTGCTACTTCGACAACGACATCAAGGTGCGCGCGCCCTATGACGCCAGACGGTTGCTGGAGCTGCTGAAGCTGGACAAGGGCCTGGAAGCGACACCGGGTGCTGCGCTGTAGGAGCCCGCCTGGCTGGCGAACCGGACACCGCGAAACACCGGCCAACGCAGCGCGCCCCTTCGCCGGCAACGCCGGCGCCTACATGCCGCTCACATACCCCTTGAGAAAATCGATCCAGGCCCGCACCTTGCGCGGCACGTGGTTGCTGGCCGGGTACAGTGCGTACACGCTCTGCTCGACAAAGCGATACCCCGGCAATGCATCCAGCAGGCGCCCGGTACGCAGGTCGTCCTCGATCAACCAGGCCGGCAGCAGCGCCACGCCCAGCCCCTGCAAGGCGAACGAACGCAGGATCGAGGCATTGTCTGCCACCATCACCGCCCGGCCCGAAGGCTCGTACACCGCCGCCTCCCCCCTCTGATCGAGCAACGCCCAACCGGCCTGGCGCTCGAAACGCCCATGCACCAGCCTGGGCAAGGCGTTCACCTGGGCAAGCGTCGCCCCCGGCACGCCCACGCCCGGCGCCATCACCAGGTGCACTGCATAGGTCTCCAGGCACACCCCGCGGTAGCCTGAGTCCTGCGCCTGCCCCAACCGGATGGCCACGTCGAAGCGCTCCTGCACCAGGTCCGCGTGGCTGGTGTGGGTTTCCAGCCGCACGTTGAGCAACGGGTGCTCGCGCATGAACAGCTGCAAGGCCGGCGCCACCACGCGCAAACCGTACTCCACCGTGGAGGTGACCCGCAGGCTGCCCTGCAACCCGCCATGCTCGGCACGCGCCTGCTCGATGGCCAACCGCGCCTGCTCCAGCACCAGCAGGCACTGACGGTAGAAGCCCTCGCCGGCATCGGTCAACGCCACCCGGCGCGTGGTGCGGATCAGCAGGGTCACGCCCAGCTGCGCCTCCAGCTGCTTGATACCGAAGCTGACCGCGGCACGGGTCTGGCACAGGCGTGTGGCCGCCGCCGTGAACGACCCCGCCTCCACCACGGTGCAAAACAGCTCGAAACGGTCCAGGCTGACCATGCAAAGACCCCTTGATTGTCAAAGTAATCCGACCAATGTGGCAGTATTGCGGGGCTTATTCAATCATCAGCACCGCCCTACACTGCGCCCATCGTTCTCCAGCGGCGCCCGTCATGCCTTTTCGCAGCAAAGTCAGCCTGATCTTCCTGATGGGTTTTGCCCTCGACCTGCTCAACCTGTTCGTGCTCAACAGCGCCTACCCCGCCCTGCAGCGCCAGCTCGGCGCCTCGGTCACGCAGCTGGGCTGGGTCGGCAACGCCTACATGCTCGGCCTGACCCTGATCATCCCGCTGGGTAACGGGCTGGCGCAGCGCATCGGCGAGCGCGCCACCCTGCTGCTGTCGCTGGCCCTGTTCGGCCTGGGCTGTGCCCTGGCAGGCTCGGCCCGGAGCATCGAGGCACTGATCGGCTGGCGCCTGCTGCAGGGCCTGGGTGGCGGCCTGCTGATCCCGGTGGGCCAGGCGCTGGCCTACCGCGCCTGCCCCGCCAGCGAGCGCGCCGGCCTCACCTCGCGGGTGATGATGGTGGCCCTGCTGGTGCCGGCGCTGTCGCCGGCGCTGGGCGGGCTGATGGCCGACCAGAGCGACTGGCGCTGGGTGTTCTTCGCCCTGCTTGCGCCCACCCTGGCGTGCGCCGCGCTGGTGCTGGCCTGGCTGCCCGACGGTCGGCCCCAGCCCAGCGTACGGCCGGCCCTGGACCTGCGCCTGTTGCGCCAGCCACTGCTGCACACCGCCATGCTCATCTACCTGTGCGTACCGGGCGTGTTCATGGGGATCAACCTGGTGGCGGCGCTGTACCTGCAAGGCACGCTGGGCCTGAGCGCCACTGCCACCGGCGGGCTGATGCTGCCGTGGGCCGCCGGTGCGCTGGCGGCGATCGCCCTGAGCCGGTGGCGCTTCAACGCACTGGGCCCACGCCCGCTGCTGCTGGCCGGCATGGGCATTCAAAGCCTGGCGGTGCTGGCGTTGGCCAGCCCCTGGCTTGTCGCCCACCCCGGTTGGCTGGTGCTGCTGTATGCGCTGCTGGGCCTGGGCAGCAGCCTGTGCAGCAGCACCGCGCAGACGGCGGCGTTCGTGGCGATCCCCGAGGCGGCCATGGGCGCGGCCAGTGCGTTGTGGAGCCTGAACCGGCAGTTGAGTTTCTTTTTCGGGGTGGCGTTGCTCGGCGCAGTGCTCGACTGGCGATTGCCGGAGCCTACAGCCTACGCGCAAGCGCTGGCGCTGGGCGCCGCGCTGACCTTGCTGCCCTTGCCCTGGGTGCTGCGCCTGCCGGGCGCCCGGGCCCTGTTTGTTCAACCTGTGGAGTGAGTGCAATGCCAGAGCGTAATGCGGGGTTTGAAGAGGTGCTGGAGGCGCATGTGCAGATCCGCCAGTGGCTGGCCGGCGAGGCACGGCCGCCGTTGCTGGAGCGCTTTGCCGAGGGGTTCTCGATGTTCACGCTCAAGGGCACGGTGCTCGACAAGGCGCAGCTGGAGAGTTTTTTTGCCCAGGCCTATGGCTCACGGCCTGGCCTGCGCATCGAGATCGATGAGATGCACGACGTTGCGCCGGGGGTGGTGACCTATCGCGAGCATCAGCAGGATGACAGCGGCCAGACCACGCTGCGCTGGTCGACGGTGGTGTTCGACGCGCAGGGCAAGTGGCTGCATTTGCAGGAGACCGCGGTAACGCCGCAGCCTGTGTAGGAGCCAGCCTTGCTGGCGAAGCGAACACCGCAAAAGCCCGACAGACCGCAGTGTGGCCTTCGCCGGCAACGCCGGCTCCTACCGCGAAGGTGCGGCCTTCCTGGCCGGCGCCTTCTTGCCCCCACCCAGGCTGCGCTTGAGCAGCTCGGTGAGGTCGATGATGTCCGCCCCCTTGCCTGCTGCCTGGTCTTCGGGCGCCTCCACGGTGGCGATCTTGCCCTGGCTGGCCTTCTCCTCCACCAGCGCCATGATGGTGTCCTTGAAGTCGTTGTGGTACTCCTGCGGCGTCCAGTGCCCGGCCATGTCCTCCACCAGACGCTTGGCCATCTGCAGCTCCTTCTTGTCCACCGTGGCCGCGCTCACGCTCTTGTCCAGCTCCAGCCCTTCGAGCCCGCGGACCTCACCGGGCCAGCGCAGGGTGATCATCACCAGGGCGTCCTCCAGCGGGCGCAGCAGCGCCAGGTGCTGCTGGGTATGCAGCACCACCTTGGCCAGCGCCACCTTGCCGGTGCTCTCCAGGGTCTGGCGCAGCAGCGCATAGACCTTGCCACCGCGCTTGTCCGGCGCCAGGTAGTACGGCGTGTCGAAGTGCTGCAGCGGGATCTCGTCACTGCCCACGAACGAGAAGATATCGATGGTCTGGGTGGCCTCGGGCCGCGCCTTGCGGATCTCGTCCTCGCTGATCACCACATAGCGGCCCTTCTCGAACGCCACGCCCTTGACGATATGCTCTTTGTCGATCTCCTTGCCGGTGACCTTGTTCACCCGCTTGTAGCCCACCGGGTCCATGCTGCGCTTGTCGAGCCAGTCGAAATCGACCCGGTCGCTGCTGACCGCCGTGGTCAGCGACACCGGGATATGCACCAGCCCGAAACTGATCGCGCCCTTCCAGATCGCCCTGCTGGCCATGCTCGTCTCCTCGCCTAAGGCAATGGGTTGCCACCGGTCACGCCAAACACTTCACCGGTGATGTAACTGGATTCCTGCGACGCCAGCAGCACGTACAACGGCGCACACTCGGCCGGCTGGCCGGGGCGCTTCATCGGCGTGTGCCCGCCGAAGTCGGGGATCTTCTCCGGCGGCTGCCCGCCGCTGGGCTGCAGCACCGTCCAGATCGGCCCCGGTGCCACCGCGTTGACACGGATGCCGCGCTCGATCACCTGCTTGGCCAGGGCCTTGGTAAAGGCCACGATCGCCGCCTTGGTGGTGGCGTAGTCGAGCAGGGTCGCCGACGGCTGGTACGACTGGATCGATGCGGTGTTGATGATGGTGGCCCCGGCCGGCATCAGCGGCACGGCCGCCTGGCACAGCCAGAACAGCGCGTACACGTTGGTCTTCATGGTGGCGTCGAACTGTTCGCTGCTGACCTGGCCCACCTGCTTGCGCGCCACCTGCTTGCCTGCCACGTTGACCAGGATGTCCAGCCCACCCAACTGGTCGTGGGCCTGGCTGACCAGTTCGCGGCAAAAGGCCTCGTCCTTGAGGTCGCCCGGCAAGGCGATGGCACGCCGGCCCTCGGCCTCGATCAACTGGATGACTTCCTTGGCATCGCTGTGCTCGATGGGCAGGTAGTTGAGCACGATGTCCGCACCCTCGCGGGCAAAGGCGATGGCCACCGCACGGCCGATCCCGGAGTCGGCGCCCGTGATCAGCGCCTTGCGCCCCTGGAGCCGGCCAAAGCCCTGGTAGCTGTGCTCACCGTGGTCCGGCTTGGGTTGCATGCCGCTATCCAGCCCAGGCGCCGATTGGCCCTGGGCCGGAAACGGCGGTTGCGGGTACTGGGTCAGCGGGTTGCGCATGCTGTACTGGTTGCTGGGTTTTGGCGTCGACATCGGGATCCTCCGGTACGGTTCAGTGCCTCAGTGCGTGGGGGCCTGCCTGGCGCAGCCGCAGCCACTGGCAGAACAGGGTTTGCCGGCCGGGTGATGATCGGCGCAGGCCTGACAGCAATAAGACTTGCCTTCGCGTTGCACGGGGTTGTCGCCGACCTTGCAGTTGCAGTCCGGGCAGGCACAGGTCTGTTGGTCCATGGTCTTGACTCCTGAAGGTGATGGTCGTCATCGGTGGCGCCGTTTGGCGCCCCTGCAAGAAGTGACCGGCCCGCGCGCGCAATGGTTCAAGGCAGTTGGTCCGCTTGCGGCAAAGCCGATGAAACCCTGGCCGCTTTGTGACCTCCACAGAACACGAGGGGCCCTTTCGCCCCGGTACCGGAGACCGCCATGACAAGCCACCTGGTCAAGCTGTTCACCCAACCCAACTCGGCGTGGGCCGATATTCGCCACGACGAGGAAGCCCACCCGCGTCACTACCTGTCACACCTGCTGTTGCTGGCACTGATCCCCACCGTATGCCTGTTCATCGGGATCACCTCGGTGGGCTGGAGCCTGGCCGAAAACGAGAACGTGCGCCTGAGTGCCAGCAGCGCGTTGCAGCTGTGCATCCTGCTGTTTCTGGCGATCATGGCGGGCACGGTGCTGATGGGGGCATTCATCCGCTGGATGTCGCGTACCTTCGATGCACGCCCCACCCTCAACCAGTGCATCGGCTTTGCCGCCTACACCGCCACACCGTATTTCGTAGCCGGGCTGGCCGGGCTGTACCCGAGCCGTTGGCTGGCGGTCACGATACTGGGCGCGGCCACGGTGTACGCGACCTTTCTGCTGTTCACCGGTCTGCCGACCTTCATGCGCATCCGCAAGGAAGACGGCCTGCTGTACTCGGCCAGCGTGTGGGGGGTGGGGTTGCTGGTGCAGGTGACCATCCTGGTGTCGATGATCCTGTTCTGGTTCAACACCCTGCAACCGGAATACCTGCGCCCGGCCGGCCTGGGCTAGCCGGGCGCATGGGGGTCAGGCGCGGTACAGCCTGCGCGGCCGCAGGCCCATGGTGCGGCGCTCTTCGCGGATCTGACCCACCAGGTCCGCGATGGCCCGCATGTCGGGCAAGGCGCTCAGCTGGATACCCGTGACCGTAAGCTCGGCATACTCGGCATCGGCCGGCAGGTGGATGGTCAGCGCCAATCCGTCGCTGCACGCCACTTCACAGCGCCATGGCAGAAAGGCGCCTTCTATCAGGCGACGCAGTTCCAGATCACACACTCCGTTCATTGGCATGATGCAACCCTCGATGTCTCAGGTGTAACCACTAGTAAGGGCTCCCCGGGCCCGACATTCAAATCGAAAACTCCGATACAGCCCCCGGCATCTGATTGACCGGGGCAATGAAACCGCACCGGCATGTTCAGCCGTTGCGCGTCACCGTCAGCCCCACCGCTGCAATGCGCTCGACCTGCTCGTAGCCAGGTTCGAGCAGTTGCTCGCCAAACACGTCAGGGTCCAGCTCCTGGTAGTGCCACGACCATTGCGGGGCGGTGAGCTGGGCACGGATGGCGGCCAGGAACGGGTCGTGCCCGTCGACCATCGCCACCCCGGTGTACAGCAGCAGCGTGCCGCCCTGGCTCAGGCGCCCGATTGCCTCGTTGACGATGCGCAGCGACAGGTCGGCGCCCAGGCTGCCGCCACCGTGCCGATAGGCCCGGCGGCCGGCATCGAGCATGTACGGCGGGTTGGCGACGATCAGGTCGAAGTTGCCGGTAATGCCCTGCAGTACATCGCTGTGCGCCACCGACACATTGGCCAGCCCGGCCAGGGCCACGTTGATCGCGCTCAGGCGCAGGGCGTCGGGGTTGATGTCCAGCGCGGTGACCTGGGCGTGCCGGCGTGCACGGCCGATCAGTATCGCCCCTACCCCGGCCCCGCAGCCGATATCCACCGCGTGGTTGATTTCGCTGAAGCGGCCCTGCAAGTGGCTGGCAATGAAGTGTGCGAAACGGTAGCTGTCGGGCCCGAAGAACACAGCATCGGCCTGCGTGGTGGGAAAGCCCGAATGCACGAACAGCAGGTCCTCCAGGCTCGACCAGCGCACCCGGCTGCGCCAGCAGTCGCCGTCTTCGTCGAGAATCTGTGCCACGCGCATCTGCGCCAGTTCGTCGGCCGACAGCAGCGAAGCGGTGAACGGACGGTTCCAGCCAAAAATGTCGCGCAGGGTGCGCGCCCGCGCCGCGCTCTGGCGCTCGTTGTTGCGCTGCTGGGTCAGCGGGGTGACGCAGGTGAAGCGGTAGCCGTCGGCCTGCAGGCGCCGGCCCAGTTGCAGCAGGGCCTTGTCCGCTTCAGGCTGGCAGGTGTTCAGCAGCATGGTGCACTCCTTCAGTTTAGGCCCGTGAGCTGGCGGTACATCCGCGTGGCCTGCAGGCCGCGCGGCAGTGCATGGCGGTTGCCGGCCATGGCGTCGATCAGGCGTTCGATACGGCACTGTGCGGGCAGCGCCTGCAGCTCGATGTCGAGCGCGGTGTCGTCCGAAGGCATCGAGGGTTGCAGGGCGCTGCCCTGGGTACGCTCGGGGTTGCTGGCCGGCTGCCAGTCGCCGGCAATCCAGTCATGCAGCAGCTGCTTTTCATACACGCTGAACACCCCGAACATCGCCGCGCCCGGCCCCTCGATCACCTGCCAGAAGCGGCTGAGCTGTGGGTCCTGCCCGCGCTTGATCCAGCCCTTCTGTTCCAGTACGCCAAGAAAGCCCGGCATGCTGCCCGGCTCGGCCAGCCATTGATTGACGGTGCGCCCCTGGAAGCGGCAGTAATCCGAATGCATGTGCTGGCCGAAGGCGCGTTTGCGTTCGAGCAGCGCCACCACCTCGGCCTCCAGGTCAAAGCCTGCGATGATCGCCGCCGAGCCCTGGCCCAGGTCGTTGAGCCGGTAGCCGGCGGCCACGCGCTGGTAGAAACGCCCGTCGTCCTGCTCCGGGCGCAACTGCTGCAGGGCCTGCACGGCCTTGCGTGCATGGCCGCTGCTGGCGTTGTCGATGGTGACGTGCAGGCGAAAGTACTGGGCATCCAGGCCCAGTTCGTCGAGCTCATAGGCGCTGATCAGCAGGTGCAACGGCAGCTGCTCATAGCCCAGGTTGTAGCCGATCACCTCGGGCAGGAACATATCGCTGTTGGCCCCCAGCGCCAGTTGCAGGCAGCCTTGCAGGTAACGCTCGTCGGGCAGCGGCACCGGCTCGTGGCAACCGGCCTCGGCCAGCAGGCGGCGATAGATCAGCACATGGTTGCAGGCCGGGTCGCCATCGCCCAGCTCTTCGAGGTAGATACGGATCAGCCCGTGATAGCGCGGGTCGGCCCAGTGTCGCAGCAGCCCGTGCAGCCAGGCGCCGTCCACCGCCTTGGTGGGGGCCACATGGTGCAGAAAGTACAGCGCGTGAGCGCGAGTGCTGAAATAGCGCCGGGGCGCGCCGGCCTTGCGCCCGGCCAGGTACTCGGCGTATTCGCCGGCAACTGCGGCGGTGCGCCGGTCGGTCCACGCGTCCAGTTCGCCCGGGGTTGCCGGCAGGTCGTCCTGCAGACCCTGTGTGCGCAGCAGTTGCTCGGCCAGCCAGGCGGCACTGCCCACCAGGTCACCGCGCAGCAGCGCCTGGTAGCGGTTGAGCAGGTCGCCGGCCTGAACCTGCGCCAGGTCGGCAGTCGGGCGGGTTGCGTTCATCACGGTCATGGCCGTTGTCCTCTTGGCTGCCCCTTGCAGTCGATATGCAAGGGAATGGGCGCTGCGCTGCAAAGTTCCACAGCCCCGCCAAGCGGATGAAAAAGTCGTGCGGGCTTACCGTTCGTCTCATGCACGCAAAGATTTTAAAACTTTGCCCCGTGGCCTATCTCCACACCTATGTGAGGTCCACAAGGCTTCGCATCCCAATGACATGAGGATCAGCATCATGGACAAGAAAGAAAACTCGGGAAACTTTGCCAACGACAAGAACAAGGCGTCGGAAGCCGGCAAAAAAGGTGGGCAGGCCTCCGGAGGCGGCGCTGGCAGCCAGGGCAACAGGAAGCCTGACGCCACCAAGTCTGACACCCGCAAACCAAGTGGTGGTGGTCGTAGCTGACGCTCGAGCGACCGGCGCACCGAGGGTGCGTCGGTCTTGAGGACTCTTGATGAAGCAGTACGTCATCCACTTTCACTGCCCGATCGATCAGGGCACCACCGAGCGCTTTCGCGACCGTTGCCTGCAGGCGATCGACGAAGGGGCCAGCGCCCTGCTGCTCAACCTGTCGACCATCGGCGGCAGCACCCACCTGGGGTTCTCGATCTACAGCTTTCTCAAGTCGCTGCCGGTGCCGGTCAGCGCGGTGAATGCGGGCAACATCGAATCCATGGGCATCGTGATGTACCTGGCCGCCAGCGAACGCCTGGCCGTGCCCCACTCGCGGTTTCTGATCCACCCCATGACCTGGCACTTCAGCCAGAGCGCGGTGGACCACTCGCGCCTGCGTGAATACCTGTCGAGCCTGAACAACGACCTGGAGCGCTATGCGCGGATCTTCGAACTGGAGACCGCCCATGCCGAGCGCAAACTGGACATCATCCACTGCCTGTCGGCCGAGGAGCGGGTGATCCCTGCCTACGATTCGCTGGCCTGCGGCATGGCCCACCGGCTGGAACAGGTAGTGTTCGAAACCGATGCCCGCCACCTCACCGTCAGCGCCGAACACTGATGTCGAACAATCAGACTGAATTATTTGGTGGTTGGAAGGTACTTAGTTAGGCGGTATGAGTGAACACGCATCGGTCACCACGTTGAAAGGATTTTCAGGGAACCATGAACAACGCAAAACTCTTCGTCATCGACTATCAATTGCACGGCAAACAGAAGTCCTTCGTGATTCGTGCCGAGGCGATGGACAACGCCGAAGCCTGGCACTGGGCCAGCTGTGACGCCGGGGTGGGGCATATTCCGCGCTATGGGCGCGAGAAGGTGAAGAAGGTCAGCAAGCCACTGGCCGAGCGGTACGGAATCACCGAGGTGACGTGGCGCCAGAGCCACTGAGACGGCGCTGCGGTCAGCGCGGGCCAGGCCCGCGCTGACCGCAGCACAACCCGGTCAACCCGGAATCAGCAAGCCACGCTGCACCGCCGGCCGCGCCAGAAACGCCTCCAGCACGCGTCGAACCTCGACGAACTCTTCGATCCGCACCAGATCCCCCGCTTCGTAGAAACCGATCAGGTTGCGCACCCACGGCAGCGTGGCGATGTCCGCGATGCCGTACTCGCCCATGATCCAGTCGCGCCCGTGCAGGCGCCGGTCCAGCACGCCCAGCAGGCGCCGCGCCTCGTCCACGTAGCGCTGCAGCGGGCGCTTGTCTTCATAGGCCTTGCCGGCGAACTTGTTGAAGAAGCCCACCTGGCCGAACATCGGGCCGATGCCGCCCATCTGGAACATCAGCCACTGGATCGTCTCGTAGCGCGCAGCCGGGTCTTCAGGCAGCAGCTGGCCGGTCTTCTCGGCCAGGTACAGCAGGATCGCCCCCGACTCGAACAGCCCCAGCGGCTTGCCCCCCGGCCCGTGCGGGTCGAGGATCGCGGGGATCTTGTTGTTGGCACTGAGCGAGATGAACTCGGCGCTCAGTTGATCCTCGGTGGCAAAGTCCACCTTGTGCGCCTCGTAGGCCAGGCCCGTCTCTTCGAGCATGATCGACACCTTCACCCCGTTGGGCGTGGGCAGCGAATACAGTTGCAGGCGCTCGGGGTGGCGGGCAGGCCATTTGCGGGTGATGGGGTAGGCAGAAAGATCAGTCATCGGCAGCCTCTGGTTCGGCAGTGGCGCAGGCGCGCACCATCACCCAGTCACGGTGACGTTCCGGCCCGCAGACAAAAATGGCCTCGCCCACCTGGCGGAAGCCATTGCGTTGGTAAAAGCGGATCGCCCGGCTGTTGTGTTCGTTGACCGTCAGGCGGATCGCCCCACCCACCTGGGCCAGGGTGTCCTCGAGCAGGCGCTGGGCCGCGCCCTGGCCATGGTGCTCGGGCAGCACGTAGCAGCGGCTCAGTTCCGGCAGGCCGTCGGCCACCTCGATACCCAGCGCCTGCGCCGCCTTGTCGATCAGGGTGTAGCCCACCACCACGCCGTCATGCTCCAGCACGCGCAATTGCTTGGCGCGGCTGATCAGGTGCAGGCAGAAGTGTTCGGGCTGAAGATGGCCTCGGATATAGGCGGCAAGCGCCTTGGCCGATGAATCGGCGGGGCTTGCCAGGGCGAA
Source organism: Pseudomonas palmensis (assembly GCF_017848315.1). GTDB lineage: Bacteria > Pseudomonadota > Gammaproteobacteria > Pseudomonadales > Pseudomonadaceae > Aquipseudomonas > Aquipseudomonas palmensis. Next base: position 24,427 of record NZ_JAFKEC010000042.1, on the reverse strand, counting down.
GGTCTGGCTGGCGATGTCGCTGAGGGCTTCAGCATCGGCCGGCCGGGCAGTACGGGTACTGAAAAGCATGCTGCAACATCCTGTCCAACGGGCGAACCTGCATGGTAGCCCGTTCCATCACCGGCGCGACAGCACCCTACGCACTCAACGTCGCCGAAACAGCGGCCTGGGCTCGATCACCGAACGCCCGTAGAGCACGCTCATGCCCTGCAGGCCCTTGAGCGCGTCGGCTGCCGACTTGTCCTCGCGCACGGCAAAACTGTCGAAACCGCACTGGCGCATGTGGCTCAGCTGGTCGCGCAGCACATCGCCGACAGCACGCAATTCGCCCTGCCAGCCCAGCCGCGTGCGCAGCAGGTAGGCCTGGCTGTAGCCACGGCCATCGCGAAACGAGGGGAAGTCGATGGCGATCAGCGGCAGCACGCCCAGCCACAGCTGCAGCGACTCGACATCGTCATCCGGCCCCAGCCACAGCCCGTGATAACCACTGGGCTGCGCCAGCCAGCGGTGCAGCGGCAAAATCAGCGCGCCCGTCGGCAGCGGCGCCTCCTGCTCGCCCAGCAACTGCCAGCTGTCGCCCTCCACAAGCTGCGCCTGCCCTTGGCGTATCGCGATCACATTGCGCATGTGGACACCTCCGGCTGCCTGGCATAGACGCGCTCCTTGAACGGCTCCAGCCCCACCCGCGCCACGGTGTCGACGAAGGGCTCGTCGAGTTCGCGGTAGGCGCAGTAGGTGGCCACGATCTGCTCGATCACGCGGGGGATCTCGGCGGCGCTGAACGACGGGCCGATCACCTTGCCCAGTGCGCTGGCCTTGCCCTGCGCCCCGCCCAGGGTCACCTGGTACCACTCGCTGCCGTTCTTGTCCACGCCCAGGATGCCGATGTTGCCGATGTGGTGGTGGCCACAGGCGTTGATGCAGCCCGAGATGTTCAGGCTCAGCTCGCCCAGGTCGTGCAGGTAGTCGAGGTCGTCGAAGCGGCTCTGGATGGCCTGGGCGATGGGGATCGACTTGGCGTTGGCCAGCGCGCAGAAGTCGCCGCCCGGGCAGGCGATGATATCGGTCAGCAGGCCGATGTTGGCGGTGCCCAGGCCCTGCTCGCAGGCCAGACGCCACAGCGGGTACAGGTCGGCCTTGCGGACATCGGGCAGGATCAGGTTCTGCTCGTGGGCGATGCGGATTTCACCGAAACCGAAGTGCTCCGACCAGTCGGCCACGTTGTCCATCTGCTCGGCGGTGAGGTCGCCGGGGGGCGCCGCCGGGCCGGGCTTGGTCGACAGCACCACGCTGGCATAGCCGGCCACCTTGTGCGGCTGCACGTTGCGCGAGACCCAGCGGGCGAAGGAGCGGTCCATGGCCAGGTGGGTGCCGTAGTCCAGGTCGCCGTCGGGCTGCGCGGCGTAGCGTGGCGGCGCGAAGCCTTCGGCCACCCGCTGGAACTCGGCTTCGGTGAGCTGCGCCGGGCCGTCCTTGATGTGTTGCCATTCCTGTTCGACTTCACGGGCAAAGGCCTCGATGCCCAGTGCCTTGACCAGGATCTTGATGCGCGCCTTGTACTTGTTGTCGCGCCGGCCATGGCGGTTGTACACCCGCAGGATGGCCTCGACGTACGACAGCAGGTGCTCCCACGGCAGGCCCTCGCGGATCTGCAGGCCCAGGATCGGCGTGCGCCCCAGGCCGCCGCCGACCATCACCCGCAGGCGCATCTGCTGGCGCCCGTCGCGGTAAAGGTACAGGCCGATGTCGTGCATCATGATCGCTGCGCGGTCCTGGCGGGCCGAACAGATGGCGATCTTGAACTTGCGCGGCAGGAACAGGAACTCGGGGTTGATGGTCGACCACTGGCGCAGGATCTCGGCCAGCGGGCGCGGGTCGATGATCTCGTCGGCGGCGACGCCGGCGAAGGCCTCGGTGGTGATGTTGCGCACGCAGTTGCCAGAGGTCTGGATCGCATGCATGTCGACCTCGGCCAGGCGCTGCAGGATATCCGGCACCTGGGCCAGCTCGACCCAGTTGAACTGGATGTTCTGGCGCGTGGTGAAGTGGCCGTAGCCGCGGTCGTAGTCGCGCGCGATGCTGGCCAGGGTGCGCATCTGGCGGGCGCCGAGGGTGCCGTAGGGGATGGCCACGCGCAGCATGTAGGCATGCTTTTGCAGGTACAGGCCATTTTGCAGGCGCAGTGGCAGGAATTCTTCTTCGCTCAGTTCACCGGCAGTGAAGCGCTGCACCTGGTCGCGGAACTGGGCTACGCGCTCGAACACCAGTGCACGATCGTATTCGTCGTAGTGATACATGGTCGGACCTCATCAGGGAGGCCGCTACTATGGCTTCGAGGTGTACTGGGTTACAGATTCAGGTTGGGGGGATTAATGCGAATCAGTTGACCCGGTGGCGCCTGTATCGCGGGTCAAGCCCGCTCCCACAGAACGTTCACAACCCCTCAAGTCGGTGCACAACCTGTGGACCCGCGAAGGGCCCTTACAGGCCGACAGTATCGCTACGCTTGAGCTCGCCGATCTTCTCCAGCCGCGCCCGCACGATGTTGCGGCTGATGTTGAGCAGGCGCCCGGTCTGCAGCTGGTTGCCGTGGCAATAGCGGTACGCGGTGCGAAACACCGTCTCTTCGATATGCTCGTACAAATCCTCGACGTTCTGCTCGAACAGCGCCGTCAGCGCCGCCTCCAGGCTTGGCGCCTCGGGCGTCTGCAGGCGCAGCGGCTGGGCGCTCTCCTCCTGGCGGATACCCACCGAACGCATGTCCACCAGGTGCAGGTCGGCCGGCTGCACCACCTGCTGGCGGCACACCAGCAAGGCATGGTGAATGGCATTCTCCAGCTCGCGGATGTTGCCTGGCCAGCTGTGCCCCAGCAGCTTGCGCTCGCTCTCCAGGCTCAGGCTGGCGCGGCTGTAGCCCAGGCGCTGGCAATGCTCCTCGAGAAAGAATTCGGCCAGCGGCAGGATGTCGCCGGGGCGTTCGCGCAGCGGCGGCAGGCGGATGGTCGCCACGTGCAGGCGGTAGAACAGGTCTTCGCGAAAGTGCCCCGCCACCACCGCATCGGCCAGGTTGACGTTGGTGGCCGCCACCAGGCGCACGTTGATCGGGATCGGCGTGCGCGACCCCAGCCGCACCACTTCGCGCTCCTGCAGCACACGCAGCAGCTTGACCTGCATGTTCAGCGGCAGGTCGCCGATCTCGTCGAGAAACAGCGTGCCGCCATTGGCCGCCTCGAACCAGCCCGCCTTGCTGTTGGTGGCCCCGGTGAATGCGCCCTTTTCATGGCCGAACAACTCGCTCTCCACCAGGGTTTCGGCAAAGGCGCCGCAGTTCACTGCCACGAACGGTTCGCGACCGCGCCGACTCAACTGGTGGATATGCCGCGCCACCAGTTCCTTGCCGGTGCCGGTCTCGCCGATGATCAGGGTGTTGGCCTCGCTCGGCGCCAGGCGCTCGATACGGGCCAGCAGTTCCTGGGAGCGAGGGTCCTTGAACACCAGCACGGTGGCACGAACGGATTTGGTCAGTTCCCGGGCATGGGGATGGGTAATCAGCGACATGGTGCATTCCTGGCATTGATAGCGCCGGCCCATAGTGCACGAAACAAATTAGAACAAATAATTATTAATTCATCTTTGTATATTCCAATTTCACCTATCAGAAACCACCTGCTGAGGCACTGCTGCCACAGCAGCAATCCGGCCCCGGCGGTTGCTTGCGAATCAGCAGCGTGGTGCTGCGCAGCGACTGGATAAAACCAGGAAAAACCTTTTTATTCAGCAAGTTGCGTGAACATTTCAGCACCTGGCACGGCTTTCGCTCTGCACCCGGCATCGTTGTTTCGCCCAAGGAAGCCCCTGATGAAATTCCCGCACTCCGTGGCCTTCGGCCTGAGCCTGCTCGCCCTCTCCTGCGCCGCCATGGCCGCCGACACCTACGCCCCCACGCCCGACCCGCTGCAGGGCGACGGGCGCGTTTCGGCGTTCTACCACTGGGAACAGGCGATCCCGGCCACCCCCGGCAGGTTGCTGCGCAGCGAGCCGCTGGAGCAGACCCTCAGCCTGCCCGGCGCGGCCAGCCAGTTGCGCATTCTCTACAGCTCCACCGACGGCATCGACGGCAAGACCCCGATCGCGGTCTCCGGCGCGCTGTTCATTCCCCAGGGCAAGGCCCCGGCCGGCGGCTGGCCGGTGGTCACCTGGGGGCATGGCACCGTCGGCGTGGCCGACATCTGCGCGCCGTCCTGGTCGGGCCGCTCGTACCGCGACGTGCAGTACCTGGCGCGCTGGCTGAACGAGGGCTATGCCATCGTCGCCACCGACTACCAGGGCCTGGGCGTGCCCGGCGGCCACCCGCTGCTGAACAACCGCATGGCCGCCTACGGCATCCTCGACGCGGCCCGCGCCGTGGTCAGCGGGGTGCCGGGCCTGGCCAACAAGGTGCTGGTGGTCGGCCAGTCCCAGGGCGGCGCCGGGGCCTTAGCCTCTGCCGCCTATGCCCCCACCTACGCTCCGGACCTGGGCCTGAAGGGCAGCGTCGGTACCGGGGTGATCTACACCGTGGGCGCCAGCAACGTGGGTGAGCAGGACCCGAACAAGGTCGACGCGTCACTGGCCTACGGTTTCTACACCCTGCTGGCCGCGCAGCAGTACGACCCGAGCATCGACCCGCGCGACTTCTACACCGACAAGGCCCTGCCACTGTTCGAACAGGCTCGCACCACCTGCCTGGCGTCGCTCACCGCCGATGTGATCGGCACCGAGCTGACCCCGGCCAACACGCGCAAGGCCAACGACGGCGCACAACTCAAGCCGTGGCTGGCGCAGGTCTCCTACCCGACGCTCAAGCTTGCGCAGCCGATCTTCATCGGCACCGGTGCCGAGGACAAGACCCCCGCCGCCGTCACCCAGGTCAGCCTGATGAAGGACGCGTGCGCTGCCGGCTCGGTGGTCGAGGGCCACCTGTACAAGGGCCTGGGCCACAGCGAGACGGTCAATGCCTCGCTCAAGGACTCGCTGCCCTTCGCGCGCAAGGTGTTCAGCGACCAGCCCGTCACCCCGATCTGCAACCCCAGCGTGCAATAAGCCAGGAGCCTGCCCATGAGCATCGAATTCTTTACCCGCCTGCCGCTGCACGGTGAAACCCAGTTCCTGCCCGGCGACCCGCGCAACCGCGGCGACTGGCATGCCGGCGGCGCCAGCACCGGCGCGGTGTCGGGGTTTGCGGTCGGTGACCACTTCACCTACATCGACTACCTGGGGCAGATTGCCCGGGCCGCCGAAATCAACGGCTTCGGCGGTGCGCTGATGGTCAATGCGCCGTCCGGCGAAGAGCCCTGGACGGTGTGCTCGCTGCTGGCCCGCGAAACCCGCACGCTGAAGTTCGTCACCGCGTTCCAGCCCTACCACTACACCCCGTGGGTGGCGGTGCAGCAGGCCGCCACCTACCAGCGCGCCAGCGGCAACCGGCTGGTGTGGAACATCATCAACGGCGGCTCGGACGCCCTCCAGCGCCAGGTCGGCGACCTGGCCGAGCACGACGAGCGCTACGCCCGCGCCACCGAGTTCATGGATGTGGTCAAGGGCTACTGGCACTCGGAGCACTTCCACTACGACGGGCGCTTCTACAAGGCCGAAGGCGGCGGCCTGCGCGGGCCGCAGAAAAAGGCCGAGCTGCCGCTGATCTGCACGGCCGGCTCGTCGATTGCCGCCCGCGAGTTCGCTGCAAAGCATGCCGACTTCTACCTGATGCGCGCCGAGCACCCCGACGAGATCGCCGCGCTGATCGCCGACATCCGCCAGCGTGCGCTCACGTTCGGCCGCAGCGACATCCGCTTCGGCCTGTCGATCGACGTGATCGCCCGCGAGACCGAGGCACTGGCGCTGGCCGAAGCCAAGCGCTTTTTCGACGAGGGCGTGGCCAGGGGGGCCGCCAAGGCCAAGGCGGCCCACGAAGGGCTGCGTACCGCGCGCAAGCTCAGCTACGAGGAGGACTACCGGCCCGAGCACGACGAGCGTGCCTTCGACGATTTCTTCATCTACCCCAACGTGTGGTCGGGCTTCAGCCACATCGGCATCCCGCCGGGCCTGGCGTTGGTGGGCAGCTACGCCAACGTGGTGGCGCGCATTCGCGAGTACAACGCGCTGGGCATCGACCTGTTCTTCCTGGCCGGCTACCCGCACCTGGAAGAAGCCTACCGCCTGGGCGAGCACGTCCTGCCGCACTTTCGCGGTGAACGGCAGGCGCTGAGCCGGCCCGTGCAGGCCACCGCGCAGTTGCGCGCGGCAGGAGCCTGAGCCATGAACCCCAACCACTACAGCCGGCGCCAGTTCATCGGCCAGGGCCTGGCCATGGGCGGCGGCCTGCTGCTGGGCACCAGCCTGCTCAGCGGCTGCGGCCCGGATGACGCCCCCGCCCCCGCCGCCGGGGTTGCCCAGCCGCGGCACGGCGGGCGCCTGCGCCTGGGCATCCTGGACGGCGGCCAGACCGGCAACCTCGACGCCCACAAGCCCATCGGCAGCGGCATCGTGCGCGGCTTTGCGCTGTACAGCAAACTGTGGGAATGGGACGAGCAGATGCAGCCGCGCCTGGCCCTGGCCGAGTTCGCCGAGGCCAGCAGCGACGCGCGCAGCTGGACCCTGCGCCTGCGCCAGGGCCTGGAATTCCACAACGCCAAGACCATCGATGCCGACGACCTGATCTTCTCGATCCGCCGCCTCACCGACCCGCAGCTGGCTTCGCCCTACGCCGCCTTGCTGCACTGGGTGGACCGCGACAACCTGGTCAAGCTCGACAACCGCACGGTGCGCCTGAGTTTCAAGGACGGCCGCAGCTTCCTGCCACTGCCGGAAACCTGGGTGAATTTCGGCGGCATCGTGCCGGTGGACTATCACCCGGTCACCAACCCGGTCGGCGCCGGGCCCTACCGGTTCAAGAGTTTCACCCCCGGCCAGCGTTCGGTGTTCAGCCGCTTCGAGAACTACTACAAGGCCGGCAGGCCGTATGCCGATGAACTGGAGATCATCGACTTCAAGGACCAGGTCTCGCGCCTGGCCGCGCTGCGTGCCGGGCAGATCGACATGGCCAACGGCATGCCCAGCGAGCAGTTGCAGGTGCTCGAGCGCGACCCGCGGCTGAACCTGGTGACGTCGATCAGCGGCAACTGGCTGTCGTTCGAAATGAACACCAGCAAGCCGCCATTCAACGACCCGCGGGTGCGCGAGGCACTGCGCCTGCTGGCCGACCGCGACGAGCTGGTGCGCCGCGCCCTCAACGGCCAGGGCCGCGTGGCCAACGACCTGTACGCCCCGTTCGACCCCACCTTCAACCACGCCCTGCCCCCGCGTGCCCATGACCCGCAGCGCGCCGCGCAACTGCTGCGCGAGGCTGGCCAGGAACACCTGCGGGTGGAACTGGTGACCACCGCCGGGCCGGCGCTGGCCTCGGCGCTGGTGCTGGCCGAGCAGGCCAGGCGCATCGGCGTGACCCTCGATGTGCGCCAGGTCGACAGCGCCACCTTCAACGGCCCGCAGCAGGACCAGTGGCTGCTGAGCACCGGCGGCACCATCGGCGCGCCGTTCCTGGCCAGCGCCATGCACACCGACGCGCCGTTCGCGGTGGCCAACAAGACCCACTTCGACGACCCGCAGTTCACCCAGCTGTTTCTGCAGGCCATGGCCCAACCGGACCTGGCCAGGCGCACCGCACTGGTCCACCAGGCGCAGCAGATCCAGTACGACAAGGGCGGCCTGCTGATCTGGGGCTACGCCAACCTGCTCGATGCGTTTTCACGCAAGGTCGGCGGCGCGGCGCCGGAGCAGACGTTGTTCAGCACCTGGCGTTTTGAAAACCTGTGGTTGAACAACGCCGCCTGAGCGCTCTGAAAAGTACAAGCGCACCCCTGTAAAAGGCATTTTTCCGTTACACCGCTACCGCCATCATGGCGGCAGCGGCGCTTGCCGCGCCTAACAACAAAAACGGAAAAATGCCATGTCAGCGCACGCCCGCCTGCCGTTGGCGGTACTCGCCCGGCGTCACCTGCGCATAGCGCAGGAAAAACCGGCTGAAGTACGCCGGGTCCTTGAAGCCCAGGCTGTAACAGATCTCGTTGGCCGAACTGCCGGTGAACAGCAGCAGGCGCTTGGCTTCCTGCATCAGGCGCTCCAGGATCAGGCGCTTGGACGGCAGGTCGGCGATACGCCGGCACACGTCATTGAGCCGCGCCTCGGTCACCCCCACCCCCAGCGCATAGCGCGACAGCGGCCAGTGCTCCAGGTAATGCGCCTCGATCAGCTCGTTGAAGCGGTGGAACACCTGCAGGTCCTCATGCCGGGTCTGGCGCGCCGGCAGCGAACGCGCGCACAGGCGCAGCAGGCTGAGCATGATCAGCCGGGTCAGGCTGTCCAGCGCCGGGCCACGGCCCACCTGCGCGGCATTGATCTCGCGGTGCAGCTCGTCGAACAGCAGCACCAGGCGCCGCGCCTCGTCGGCAAACCGACCCTCCAGCCCGCTCAGCGCCACGCACGCCGGCGCCACCTGCGGCCCAGGCGCCAGCGCAGGGTCGGCTTCGAGCAGTTGCCATACCAGTTGCTGGCGCACGGTCAGCACGTGGCCATCGGCGTCGGGCTCGGTGACGAACGAGTGCGGGATGGTCGGCGGGGTAAGGAAGAACATCGGCCCCGACTCCACGTACTGCTGGTCGTCCAGGTACACCCGCACCGTGCCGCTCTTGACGTAATGCACCTGAAAGTAGCGGTCGTGGCGGTGCACCGGCATGTTGCGGCCGAAAAAACCGGCCAGGTTGCCGAGCTTGTCGTAGTGCACCTCGGCATCGCTGTACCGCTGGTCGTAGACCTGCCCGATGTTGATGTTGGGAATCGGCGTGCGTTCGTTCATGACGGGGTTTCCTGCTGTGTTCCTGTTCTGCCGGCAGCTTAACGCCTGACACGCGCCGCTTGCCTTTCATTAACATCTTAATTATAACGTTAACACATTAACGATTTGTCCCGCAGGGTGCTTGCCGCCCTGCCCTTGCCAGGAGAAGAGCATGAGCCGTGCCCTGCACGACGTTGCCACCGGCACCCTGTTCGGCGTTGCGCTGAACTACCAGGGGTTGCTGAACCAGCGTCTCGCCGAATTCGAACAGGCGCCGTACCAGAAGCCCCCGGTCAAGCCGGTGCTGTTCATCAAGACCCCCAACACGCGCAACCGCCATGGCGCCCCGGTGGTGTACCCGCAAGGTGTCGAACGCCTGCAGCCGGGCCCGGCGCTGGGCGTGGTGATCGGCAAGCGCGCCAGCCGCGTGAGCGTCGAACAGGCCCTGGAGCACGTGGCCGGCTACACCATCGTCAACGAGTTCAGCCTGCCTGAAGACAGCTATTACCGCCCGGCGGTCAAGGCCAAGTGCCGCGATGGTTTCTGCGTACTCGGCCCTGAGCTGGTGCCGACCGCGCAGGTGGCCGACCCGCATCAGCTGGCCATCGAGCTGTTCGTCAATGGCGAACTGCGCCAGCACAACAGCACCGCCAACCTGGTGCGCAACATCCCGCAGCTGATCGCCGAGATCAGCGAGTTCATGACCCTGCACGCAGGCGACGTGCTGATTACCGGCACCCCCGAAGGCCGCGTGGACGTGCTGCCAGGCGATCAGGTCGAGGTCCGGATCAGCGGCCTGGGCCGCCTGGCCAACCCGATCGTGGCCGAACAGGAGCAACGCTGATGAAACACGCCCGTATCCGTTACCAGGGCCAGGACCACGCCGTGACCGTGGAAGATGGCAACAACGTGCGCCTGGCCGATGGCCGCCTGCTCGCCGAGCACGAGGTGCAGTGGTTGCCGCCGGCCACCGGCAGCATGTTCGCGCTGGGCCTGAACTACGCCGACCACGCCGCCGAACTGGCCTTTGCCGCACCCACCGAGCCGCTGGCCTTCGTCAAGTCGCCCGGTACCTACACCGGCCACAACCAGGTCACCTGGCGCCCGGACAACGTCAAGTACATGCACTACGAGTGCGAGCTGGTGGCGGTGATCGGCAAGCCGGCGCGCAACGTCAGGCGCGAGGACGCGCTGCAGTACCTGGCCGGCTACACGGTGTGCAACGACTACGCGATCCGCGACTACCTGGAGAACTACTACCGCCCCAACCTGCGGGTGAAGAACCGCGACGCCACCACCCCGGTGGGCCCGTGGATGGTCGATGTGGCCGATGTGCCGGATGCGTCCAACCTCACCCTACGCACCTGGATCAACGGTGAGCTCAAGCAGCAGGGCAGCACCCGCGACATGATCTTCGACATCCCCTACCTGATCGAATACCTGTCCAGCTTCATGACCCTGCAACCGGGCGACATGATCGCCACCGGCACCCCCGAAGGCCTGGCCGACGTGGTGCCGGGTGATGAAGTGGTGGTGGAAGTGGAAGGTGTCGGCCGCCTGGTCAACCGCATTGTCAGCGAAGCCGAGTTCTTCGCCCTGAACCCGCAAGAGGCATGAACCCGATGATCAAGCACTGGATCAATGGCCGTGAGGTCGAAAGCAAGGACGTCTTCGTCAACTACAACCCGGCCACCGGCGAGGCCATCGGCGAAGTCGCCAGCGGCGGCGCCGAAGAAGTTGCCCAGGCAGTTGCAGCAGCCCGGGAGGCGTTCCCCAAATGGGCCGGCACCCCGGCCAGGGAGCGTGCGCGGCTGATGCGCAGGCTGGGCGAGCTGATCGAGCAGAACGTGCCCCGGCTGGCCGAGCTGGAAACCCTGGATACCGGCCTGCCGATTCACCAGACCAAGAACGTGCTGATCCCGCGGGCCTCGCACAACTTCGACTTCTTCGCCGAAGTGTGCACGCGCATGGATGGCCACACCTACCCGGTCGACGACCAGATGCTCAACTACACCCTGTACCAGCCGGTCGGCGTGTGTGCGCTGGTGTCGCCGTGGAACGTGCCGTTCATGACCGCCACCTGGAAGACCGCGCCCTGCCTGGCCCTGGGCAACACGGCGGTGCTGAAGATGAGCGAACTGTCGCCGCTGACCGCCAACGAACTGGGCCGCCTGGCGGTAGAGGCCGGCATCCCCAATGGCGTGCTCAACGTGATCCAGGGCTACGGCGCCACCGCAGGCGATGCCCTGGTGCGTCACCCGGACGTACGCGCCATCTCGTTCACCGGCGGCACCGCCACCGGCAAGAAGATCATGCAGACCGCGGGCCTTAAGAAGTACTCGATGGAACTGGGCGGCAAGTCGCCGGTGCTGATCTTCGAGGACGCCGACCTCGAGCGCGCGCTGGACGCGGCGCTGTTCACCATCTTCTCGCTCAACGGCGAGCGCTGCACCGCCGGCAGCCGCATCTTCATTCAAGAGAGCGTGTACCCGCAGTTCGTGGCCGAGTTCGCGGCGCGGGCCAGGCGCCTGATCGTGGGCGACCCGCAAGACCCCAGGACCCAGGTCGGCTCGATGATCACCCAGGCCCACTACGACAAGGTGACCGGCTATATCCGCATCGGCATCGAGGAAGGCGCCACCCTGCTGGCCGGTGGCCTGGAGCGCCCGGCCAACCTGCCGGCGCACCTGGCGCGCGGGCAGTTCATCCAGCCCACGGTGTTTGCCGATGTGAGCAACAGCATGCGCATCGCCCAGGAGGAGATCTTCGGCCCGGTGGTGTGCCTGATCCCGTTCAAGGACGAGGCCGAGGCACTGAAGCTGGCCAACGACACCGAGTACGGGCTGGCCTCGTACATCTGGACCCAGGACATCGGCAAGGCACATCGCCTGGCCCATGGCATCGAGGCCGGCATGGTGTTCATCAACAGCCAGAACGTGCGTGACCTGCGCCAGCCGTTCGGCGGGGTGAAGGGCTCCGGTACCGGTCGCGAAGGTGGCCAGTACAGCTTCGAGGTGTTTGCCGAGATCAAGAACGTGTGCGTGTCGATGGGCAGCCACGCCATTCCGCGCTGGGGCCTCTGAGGGCTTCGCCGGCAAGGCCGGCTCCTACAGACGGCACAACCCCTGTAGGAGCCGGCCTTGCCGGCGAAAGCACCCGCCCTGACCCACCACAAGAACAACAGATCCAGGAGTACCCCACCATGGGCGAAGTCGTCCTCGCAGCCAAAGTCTGCCACGTCCCCTCGATGTACCTGTCCGAACTGCCCGGCAAGCACCACGGTTGCCGCGAGGCCGCCATCGCCGGCCACAAGGAGATCGGCCGCCGCGCCCGCGAACTGGGCGCCGACACCGCCGTGGTGTTCGATGTGCACTGGCTGGTCAACAGCGGCTACCACATCAACTGCGGCGAGCACTTCAAGGGCACCTACACCAGCAATGAACTGCCGCACTTCATCAAGAACATGGACTTCGAGTACCCCGGCCTGCCGGCACTGGGCGAGTTGATCGCACAGGAGGCCAATGCCGCCGACGTGCGCACCCTGGCCCACAACATCCCGAGCCTGGAGCTGGAATACGGCACCCTGGTACCGATGCGCTACATGCACATGGACGTGCCCGCTGCCGACAGACTCAAGGTGGTGTCCATCGCCGCCTGGTGCGCCTGGCACCGCCTGGAAGACAGCTTCACGTTCGGCGCCGCCGTGCGCCGGGCCATCGAGAAGAGCGACCGCAAGGTGCTGGTGCTGGCCTCCGGCTCGCTCTCGCACCGCTTCTCGGACGACCGCAACGCCGAGGCCAACATCCACAACTGGACCCGCGAATTCGACAAGCAGATGGACCTGCGCGTGGTGGAACTGTGGAAGCAGGGCCGCTTCAGGGAGTTCTGCGCGATGCTGCCCGACTACGCCAGCCACTGCTACGGCGAAGGTGGCATGCACGACACCGCGATGCTGCTGGGCCTGCTTGGCGGCGCCGACTACGCCAGGCCGGTGGAGGTGCTGACCGAGCCGTTCGGCAGCTCCGGCACCGGCCAGATCAACGCCATCTTCCCCGTCTGACCCCGCCAAGGAGCCCAGGATGCCCCACTTCATCGCCGAGTACACCGACAACCTCCAAGCCCAGGCCGACCTGCCCGGCCTGTTCGAAAAGGTCCACCACTGCCTGGGCGCCACGGGCGTGTTCCCGCTGGGCGGCATCCGCAGCCGTGCGGTGCGCCTGGACACCTGGCGCATGGCCGACGGGCAGCACGACTACGCCTTCGTGCACATGACCCTCAAGGTCGGCCACGGGCGCGACCTGGCCACCCGCGAACAGGTGGCCAAGGCCCTGTTCGCGGTGATCACCGAGCACTTTGCCGACCTGCAGAGCCAGCGCCTGCTGGCCCTGTCGTTCGAAATGATCGAGCTGCACCCGCAACTGAACTTCAAGCAGAACAACGTGCACGCGTTTCTGAACCAGCAGCAGCCGGGCTGAACCCGGCCCTGCGCTCCCCCATCGGCCCTCTGACCAAAAAGAACAAGATCATGAGCACAGCCAATACCGCCGCATCGGCCAGCCTTGCCCAGCACGACTCCACCCACGGCACCGTCACCTGGCGGCTGATGCCGCTGCTGCTGGTCTGCTACCTGTTTGCCCACCTGGACCGCATCAACATCGGCTTCGCCAAGATGCAGATGAGCAGCGACCTGCACTTCAGCGACACGGTGTACGGCTTCGGTGCCGGCCTGTTCTTCATCGCCTACGCGCTGTTCGGCGTACCCAGCAACATGGCCCTGGACCGGGTCGGCCCGCGGCGCTGGATCGCCACCCTGATGATCGTGTGGGGCGCGCTGTCCACCGGCATGCTGTGGGTCGAGTCGGCCTCGGGCTTCTACGTGCTGCGCTTTCTGCTGGGCGTGGCCGAGGCCGGGTTCTTCCCCGGCATCCTGGTGTACCTCAACCGCTGGTACCCGGCCCGGCGCCGTGGCCAGATCACCGCGCTGTTCGCGATTGCCGTGCCGATGGCCGGGGTGATCGGCGGGCCGCTGTCGGGCGGCATCCTGGAACTGTTTCACGACGCCGCCGGCCTGCGCGGCTGGCAGTGGATGTTCCTGATCGAAGGGGCCCCGGTGATGCTGCTGGGCCTGGTGGTGCTCAAACGCCTGCCCGACAGCTTCGAGCACGTCAGCTGGCTGGACGCCGGCCAGAAGCAGCACCTGCGCGAGCAGTTGGCCAGCGAAGAGCAACGCAAGTCGATCACCTCGTTCGGCGGCATCCTGCGCAACCGTCAGGTATGGCTGCTGGTGGCGGTGTACTTCGCGGTGATGCTGGCGGTCAACACCCTGGCCTTCTGGATGCCGACCCTGATCCACGGCGCCGGTATCGGCAGCGACGGCCGCGTGGGCCTGCTCAGCGCCATCCCCTACCTGGCCGGCTGCCTGTTCATGATCGCCTGCGGGCGCTCGTCCGACCGCCAGCGCGAGCGGCGCTGGCACCTGTGCGTGCCGCTGCTGATGTCGGCACTCGGCATCGCCGTGGCCGGGCTGGCCCCGGGCAACCCGCTGATGGTGCTGGGCGGCCTGATCGTCGCCGGCATGGGCGCCAGCGCCGCCCTGCCGATGTTCTGGCAGCTGCCGCCGGCGTTTCTGTCCAACACCACGCAGGCGGCCGGTATCGCGCTGATCAGCTCGTTCGGCAGCATCGCCTCGTTCCTTGCGCCCTACCTGATCGGCTGGATGCGCGACACCACCCACAGCGCCAGCCTTGCGCTGTACGTGCTGGCCCTGTTTATCGCCCTGGGTGGCCTGCTGGTGCTGCGCACCCGGGCTGCCATCGTCAACCCCCAGTAAGAGACGCCGAACATGCTCGACCCTAGCCAGATCCTTCAAGCCGCCGCCCAGCTCGACCGCGCCGAGCGCAGCCGCGAGCAGGTGCGCCAGTTTTCCCTCGACCACCCGGCCATCAGCATCGAGGACGCCTACGCCATCCAGCGCGCCTGGGTAGCGCAAAAGATCAAGGACGGGCGCAAGCTGGTCGGGCACAAGATCGGCCTGACCTCGCGCGCCATGCAGGTGTCGTCCAACATCACCGAGCCGGACTTCGGCGCGCTGCTCGACGACATGTTTTTCGACGAAGGCAGCGACATCCCCTTCGAACGCTTCATCGTGCCGCGGGTGGAGGTGGAGCTGGCGTTCATCCTCGGCAAGCCGCTCAAGGGGCCCAATGTGACCCTGTTCGATGTACTGGATGCCACCGAATGGGTGATCCCGGCGCTGGAGATCATCGATGCGCGCATCCAGCAGGTGGACCCGCACAGTGGCGCCACGCGCAAGGTGTTCGACACCATCTCCGACAACGCCGCCAATGCCGGGGTGGTGATGGGTGGGCGCGCGGTGCGCCCGGGCGACATCGACCTGCGCAAGGTGCCGGCGGTGCTGTACCGCAACGGCGTGATCGAGGAATCCGGGGTGTCGGCGGCGGTGCTCAACCACCCGGCCAAGGGCGTGGCGTGGCTGGCCAACAAGCTGGCGCCGTATGACGTGGCGCTGGAGGCCGGCCAGGTGATCCTGGGCGGTTCGTTCACCCGGCCGGTGGCCGCCAACCCCGGCGACACCTTCCATGTCGACTACGACATGCTCGGTTCCATCGCCTGCCGTTTTGTCTGACCTTCGGAGACTGCCATGCACCTGCCTGTGAACCGTTTCAAACAACGCCTGGCCAGTGGCGAGCCGCAGATCGGCCTGTGGCTGGGGCTGGCCAGCGCATATTGCGCGGAGCTGGCGGCCAATGCCGGCTTCGACTGGCTGCTGATCGATGGCGAGCATGCGCCCAACGACCTGCGCGGCATGCTCGCGCAGCTGCAGGCGGTGGCGCCCTACCCTGGCGAGGCGATCATCCGCCCGGTGATCGGCGACACCGCGCTGATCAAGCAGGTGCTGGACATCGGCGTGCAGACGCTGCTGGTGCCGATGGTGGAAAGCGCGGCCCAGGCCGGCGAGCTGGTGCGCGCCATGCGCTACCCGCCGCTGGGCGTGCGCGGGGTGGGCAGTGCACTGGCGCGGGCGTCGCGCTGGAACAGCATCCCCGGCTACCTGGACCAGGCCGATGCGCAGATGTGCCTGCTGGTGCAGATCGAGAGCGCCGAGGGGCTGGCGCAGCTGGACCGGATTGCGGCCGTGGAGGGGGTGGACGGGGTGTTCATCGGCCCGGCCGACCTGAGTGCGTCGATGGGGCACCGGGGCAATCCGGGGCACCCTGACGTGCAGGCGGCAATCGAAGACGCGATCGTGCGGATTCAGCGTGCGGGCAAGGCGGCCGGGATTCTCAGCGCCGATGAAGCGCTGGCGCGCCGCTACATCGAACTGGGCGCGGCGTTCGTGGCGGTGGGGGTGGATACCACGGTGCTGATGCGCGGGTTGCAGGGGTTGGTGGGCAAGTTCAAGGGTGAGGCGGCACCTGTCGACAAGGCTGGCGGGGTGTATTGATCTGACGGGCCTCTTCGCCGGCAAGGCCGGCTCCTACACAGGCTGCGGTGTCTGCAGGAGCCGGCCTTGCCGGCGAATGAGTTAGCGCCGTACTTGCTTCAGTTCTTCCAGCAACCCCAGCAACTGCTGCAGCTTCTGTTCACCGAACTGGTCCTGCAGCTGCTGGTAGTTGGCCTCCATGCTCTGGCTCATGGAGTCGAAACACGCCACGCCCTTGTCCGCCAGCTTGACCAGCACCCGCCGCTGGTCCTGCTCGGCCTTGCGCCGGCATACCAGCCCCGCCGCCTCCATGCGCACCAGCACACCGGTCATGCTCGGCTTGAGGATGCACGCCTGTTCGGCCAGCCGGTAGATCTCCAGCTCGCCCTGCTGGCTGAGGATACGAATGACCCGCCACTGCTGCTCGGTCAGGCCATGCTGGTTGAGCGAGGGGCGGAAGAAGCTCATTGCCGCCTCGCGGGCTTGCAACAAGGTAAGAGTCAGCGAAACACGAGGTTTGGACATGGAAGGCTACGGTCATCAGGTTATTTGTTAACACTTTAACAAAGAAGCCGGCGGCCACCTACCCGCCTGCGCAGCGCTGGCACCCGCGGTCAAGGCACGCGGCACGCAGGATCAAGACACGCCACCCCGCCAAGCCCCCTAATAGGCCTCGAAAGCTCCTCCACTTTTCAGGCTGCGCCATGATCACGATCGAAACGCCGACCTACTACACGGCAACCAAGAAATACAACCTGAGCTTCCCGACCCTGGAACACGATGAAGACGCGGACGTGGTCATCATCGGCGGCGGTTTTTCCGGCATCAACACGGCGCTGGAGCTGGCCGAAAAGGGCATCACCAACATCGTCGTGCTCGAGGCCCGCTACCTGGGCTTTGGCGGCACCGGGCGCAACGGCGGGCAGATCATGGCCGGCATCGGCCACGATCTTGAAAAGATCAAATCAGCCGTGGGCGAAGATGGCCTGCGCCAGATCTTCGAGATCAGCGACCTGGGCGCCGACATCATCAAGCAGCGCATCGCCCGGTACGCCATCGATGCCGACTTCTGCCACGGCTATGGCTACATGGGCTTCAATGCCCGCCAGGAGAAAACCCTGCGCGCCTGGGAGAAAGACTTCAAGTCGGTGAATTCCCAGCACGAGATCCGCTTTCTGGGCGGCAGCGAGGTCAGCCAGATCATCGGCTCCAACGCCTACGGCAGCGCCCTGCTGCACATGGGCGGCGGGCATGTGCACTCGCTCAACCTGCTGCTGGGCGAGGCCAAGGCCGTGGCCGGGCATGGCGTGCGCATCTTCGAGAACAGCCCGGCGCTGCAGGTGCAGTACGGCAAGCGCATCACCGTGCGCACCGGCCGCGGCTCGGTACGCGCCAGCAAGCTGCTGTGGGCCTGCGACAGCTTTCTGAACAGGCTTGAACCCGAACTGCACCGCTCCACCATCAACACCTACGCCTTCCAGATGATGACCGAGCCGCTGCCCGAGGAGCTGATCCGGCGCATCAGCCCGATTCGCGGCGCCTACAGCGACATCCGCCCGGTGATCGACTACTACCGCGTGACCAACGAGAACCGTCTGCTGTTCGGCGCCGCGACGCCGCTGGTGGAGCATATCCCCCGCGACCTCAAGGCCTGGAACCGGGCTTTGATGCTGAAGATCTTCCCGTACCTGAAGGACGTGAAGATCGACCTGGCCTGGGGTGGCCCGATGGCCTGCAGCCCCAACCTGTTCCCGCAGGTCGGCACCCTGCCCGGGCGCAGCAATGCATTCTACGTGCAGGGCTACTCCGGGTTCGGCGTGACGCCCAGCCACATCATCTGCAAGGTGCTGGCCGAAGGCATGAGCGAAGGCTCGGCCCGCTATGACCTGGTCAGTTCGATCCCGCGCCCGACAATTGTCGGCAAGGACCATATCCGCCCGCTGCTGCTCACGGCCGGCAAATCCTGGCACCAGCTGTCGGGGTACTGGAATGGCCGGCGCTGACCCCCTTTTTTTCCACTGTTCAAGGAACACTGCCATGACCCTGACTGCACTCAAGCACAACATCCAGCTCGGCGAACTCGACGCCTGGGGCACCGTTGCCGACCTGGGCTCGGAGATTCTCGAAGGCGAGGTGCGTGCCTTCGGCAAGATGACCTTCGGCGCGCCGACCGACGCGCTCAGCAGCGCCTACTTCGGTACCACCCAGGGCAGGTTCCGCATGGTCTACCCGTTCAACGAGCAGGCCACGGTGATGACCGGCCAAGTGCGCCTGACCGATGAAAGCACCGGGCAGAGCACGCTGTACAAGGTGGGCGACAGCTGGTTCGTGACCAAGGGCACACCGGTGCTGTGGGAGGTGCTGAGCGAGAGCTTCGTGAAGCATTACCTGGCGGTGGCCTGACGGGCCTCTTCGCCGGCAAGGCCGGCTCCTACGGGATGACGCGGTGCCTGTAGGAGCCGGCCTTGCCGGCGAAGGCATCACCTCGGTGCCGCGCCCAGCGCATCCCCGAACACCACCCACATCGCCCGCAACCGCCGCGCGTACGCCTGCGGCCCGGCATAGATCAGCTCTACATTCAGGCTGTCCACCACCCCCAGGTACGCGTCCACATACACCCCCCGCCGCGCCACCGGCACCTGCGGCAGGCACGTGCCCAGCGCCTGCTCGAACACCTCGCCCAGCCGCGCCAGGTACCCCTCGAAGCCTGCCGAGATGATCGGCCGCAGCGCCGCCGGCGGAAAGAACGCGGTACGCAGCAGAAACCGCAGGTGCGCCGACTGCTGATAGCGCTCACCCAGGCAGTGGGCATAGCCGGCCCCCGGCAACGCGTCGTCGCACTGCGCAAAGCACTGCTCCACATACAGCCGCTCGGCCTCCACCGCACGCTCGAACACCGCCTCGAACAGGTCGTCCTTGCTGCTGAAGTGCGCATACAGCGACGGCTTGCGCATGCCGGCCGCCGCCGCGATGTCGTTGAGCGAGGCGGCATCGTAGCCATGCTCGGCAAACTGCTCGACCGCGATCGCGCAGACCTTCTGCGCCGAAGGCGTGAGGGTTCTCATGCAGGGTTCTCCCGTATCAATGCCCGGCCAGGCTGCTCGCCTCGGCCGGCACGTGCCGGGTGCAGGCGCGCACCAGCAGCGCCACGACAACACCCGAAATCACCAGCAATGACGCCCAGTGCGCCGCGCCCAAAGGCGCCATGATGCCCGACAACGGCGTGGCGAACGACGAAATGATCAACTGGAAGGCGCCCAGCAAGGCCGCCGTGGAGCCCAGCGCGCGGCTTTGCGAAGACATCACCAGCGACATCAGCGTGGCCTCGAGAATGCCCAGGCCGAACATCGCCAGCGCCATGCCGGCAACGATGCCGGCCAGCCCCGCCGCGCTCAGGGCCCCTGCCAGTACCACCAGGGAACCGATCAGCAGGCACCCCGCACCAGCCTTGGCCAGGCGCAGCAGGCCCTTGCGCGCCACCAGCCGACCCGCCGCGATGGCGCCGAGCAGAATTGCCACCCCGGTGGCGCCGAACAGCGTGCCGAAGGCTTGCACCGACAGGCCGAAGTGGGTCTGGTAGACGAACGCCGCACCGCCGATGTAGGCAAACAGAAAGAAGAACACCGCCGCCAGCGCCAGCGCCGGGCGCAGGAACTGGCCATCGCTGCCGATGCGCAGGTAGGTGCGCAGAATGTCCCGCGGCTGCCAGGGCTGGCGCTTGTCGGCGGCCAGGGTTTCCTTGAGCACCCAGGCCGAGTTCAACAGCACCAGCACGCCGAGCCCGGCCAGGGTGAACATGATCGCGCGCCAGCCAAGGTGCGCCCCCACAAAACCGCCCACCGCCGGTGCGAGCACCGGCGCCAGGCCCTCGACGGTCATCAGCAGGGCGAAGATCTGCGCGGCGCGCGCCCCTTCGGCCACATCGCGGACCATGCTCATGATCACCACCAGAGTCAGCGCACTGCCCAGGCCCTGGACAAAGCGCGCCGCCAGCAGGGTTTCGAGGCTGGGCGCCTGGGCCGCGGCCAGCGAACTGAGCACGAACACCAGCAGCCCGGCCAGCAGCGGCCGGCGCCGGCCCAGGGTGTCGACCAGCGGGCCGAACAGCAATTGACCGGCGCCCATGGCCAGCAGAAACACCGTCAGCGTCAGTTGCACCCCGGCATAGGTCGCGCCGTACTCGGCGGCGATGCTCGGCATGCTGGCCAGGTACATGTCGATGGCCGACGGCCCCAGGGCGCCGATCAGCGCCAGGGACACGGCAAATTTCACGTGGGGGGACTGCGGGGTGTGCATAGCTCGAATCCACAAAAAGGTCACAGGTCTGGCTGCCGAACGCCTAACCTACCGACCGGTAGGTAGCCAGAGCGTGCGAGCCTATACACTGTGCCCCGCAGGGTCAAGCCAGTGGTTTATCAGGCCGGGCCGGCCAGGCTATGGGAGCGGTAGTCCTTGGGCGAGCGTTCGAACTGTTTCTTGAACGAGCGGCTGAAGTGCGCCGAATCGGTGAAGCCCCATTTGTAGGCGATGGTGGTGATCGACTCGGTCTTGAGGATCGGGTTGGCCAGGTCGTCGGCGCTGCGTTGCAGGCGCGTGCGCTGGATGTAGCGGCACACGCTGTCGCCCTGCTCTTCGAACAGGCGGTAGAGGTGGCGCACCGAAATGTTCAGGCGGTTGGCCAGGTTCACCGGCGACAGGCCAGGCTGGCCCAGGGACTCGTCGATCACCTTCTGCACATAGCTGCGCAGGTTGGCGCCGTGCAGCGCCGCGCCCGGCTGCACCTGGTCATCGCCGCCCTCCAGGGCCG
Source organism: Pseudomonas palmensis (assembly GCF_017848315.1). Taxonomy (GTDB): domain Bacteria; phylum Pseudomonadota; class Gammaproteobacteria; order Pseudomonadales; family Pseudomonadaceae; genus Aquipseudomonas; species Aquipseudomonas palmensis. The sequence continues at coordinate 3,304 of NZ_JAFKEC010000042.1, read as the reverse complement.
ACCCCAGCAGCGACAGAAATGCACTGTGCAGGGCCTGGCCCTCGGCCAGCTCGCCCTCCCCCGGAGCGCTTTCCTTGCACAGCTGATCCATCAGCACATGCAGCATGCGCCCGCAGGCCTTGGTCTGGGAGATCTTGCCGAAGGTACGCGCATCGCCCCCCAGCTGCCGGCACACCGCCTCGCGCGAGAGCGACAGCGAGGCGTGTTCGATCAGGCCGAACGGCATGATTTCACAGGCCCCGACCGCGTCCATCAGCAGCATCTCGCCCGGTGCCAGCTGCACGCTGACGCCGTTCTGGGTGACCTGGGAGAAACCGGTGCGCTGGCTGACCAGAAAGCAGTGCTGGTCGTTGTCGCGGTCGGGCTTGATGCCGTCGCGGCGGATCAGCCCGGCGTTGGTGCGCAGGTTGGCCAGGGCCAGGCCGCCGCGTGACCAGGTGGAAATCTCGCCGATGAACAGCGAGCGATTGAACGCAAGTTCGGTCTCGAAATGCCCGCAAATGTGTTGCATGTCGGCATTCCAGCGGTCCAGCGCAGTGCCGGCGAGCTGATGAGTACTCATGGGTACCTCCACGATGGCATCTTGTTTTTGTTGGGCAATAGTTAACATGTTAGCTATATGCACGCAACACGTTCGTCGTCGCCAGGGTGGAAGCAGTTTTGGTGCCAGTCTGCGGGTTCAGAGGCCTTCGACAAGCCGCGCCAGACCTTTCAATGCGGCCAGCAGCAGGTCACGCTGTGCGGGGTTCAGGCTGATGTAGCGACGAAACGCCGGCATGCGGTTGACCACCTCGCTGCCGCCCATGTGCTCCAGGGTCAGGGTCCAGCAGCCGCCTGCCAGGTCCAGGTGCAGGCGCTTGAAATCCAGCGGCATCAGCGCCTGTTGCAGGGCCGGGTCGTGGGCCAGGGCCTGCTCCAGCCGCGCCTGCCAGGACCGCTCGCCACGCAGCCGGCGCCAGCGCAGGCCGCTGCGCCGCAGTGCACCGGTATGCTGCAACGCCAGCCGCGCCGTGCCCTGTTGCGGGCCAGGCACCTGCAGGCGGAACTCGCACAGCACCAGGTGCATCAGCAACTGCGACTCGGTGCGCTCACGCACCTCGAACGCCAGGCTGCCATCGGCCAGGGCGTAGCGTGCAATGCCCGGCCCCAGCACCTCGCAACCGGCCAGGCCGAGGTTGCGCTGCAGGTGCGCCAGCGTCACCCCGGGGCGGTAGCCCGAGGGCGCGCGGTCAAACAGCCTTTGCCACAGTGTGGGCAGGGTATGCGCCATGCTCGACTCCCGGTTGGTGGGCAAATTCGCGCGCCAGCACCTCTTCGACCGAGGCCGGCTTGAACGGGTTGACCTTCTGCACCACCAGGGTCCAGAACAGCGCGTACACCGCCGTGGCGCCGAGCATCCAGGCGAATGGCACGTACACCTGGGCCGGGTTCATGCCCGGCGGGGTGATGAACCACATGCCCAGGCCGATGCCGACGCTCGACAGCAATTGCGGCAGCGGGAACAGCGGCGAGCGGTAGGCCCGTGGCAGGTCGGGCCGGCGAATGCGCAGGATCACCACCGACAGCGTCACCAGCAGGTAGGCGGTGCTCCAGGCACACACCGCCGCCAGTACCAGGTGCAGGATGGTGTCGGTGTTGCCGCCCAGCCACCAGGCGTGCAGGCACGGGATCAGCATCGCCACCAGAATGCACACGATGGGGGTCTTGAAGCGTGGGTGCAGGTAGGTGAACACCCGGGGCAACGCGCCATCCACCGCCATGCCATAGAGGATGCGCGGCACCCCGGCCATCAGGGTGTTGATGGTGGCGGCGCCGGCGAACAGAAAGCCGATGCCCAGCCACAACGGGCCGATATCGCCCATCACCTGTTGGGCAAAATGCGGAATGGCCATGGGCGTGTCCAGCAGGTGCGTGCCGCTGGCGGCGTCGAGCAGCACGTTGTCGACCTGGCGCTTCATCGCCGCGCCATAGATGAACATGCACGAGGCCACGCCCAACAGCCCCAGCGCCATGGCCCTGGGCAGGGTGCGCGCCGACTGGCGCAGGTCGGGTGCCAGCGGGGTGACGAACTCGCAGCCGACGAACATGAACATCGCCATGCCCACCAGCGACAGCACGGTGATCAGGTCGGTGCCCACCAGCGACGCGCCGAACCAGCCGTCCAGTTGCACCGCCGGGGCGGCGATCAGGCCGAGCACGCCGAACACCATCAGCGTGGTCCACATGCCGAAGGTGAGGATGATCTCGGCCTTGCTGAACACACTGATGCCGAACGCATTGAGGATGCCGAACACCACTACGAAGCCCACCCCCAGCAGCCACGAGCCACCGGCGGATTCGGCCAGGGTGTTGAGGTGTTCGAAGTTCACCAGCGCCATCACCCCGGCCAGGATGGTTTCTGCGGTGCCGGCAAACACGTGCACGATCAGGTAGGCCGACAGCGTGCCGGTGATGGCGAAGAAGCGCCCCATGCCGCAGTTGATATAGTCGTACACCGAGCCGGTGGTGGGCAGGATGGCGGCGGCTTCGGCGAAGGTGGTCGACTGGGCGAGCATCATCAGCATGGCGATCAGCATGGCCACGGCGAACGCACCGCCGCCGATGCCGAAACCGGTAGTGGCGGTGAGGATCACCGGGCTGGCCATGATCAGGCCGATGGTGCTGGCCAGCGCGGTGGGGAACCCGACCGTGCCACGGTTCAGGTGCACGCTGAGGGTGTGGTTGAGCGACATGATGAGCGACCTCGAATGCCGTTGTTGTGGTTATGCGCCACTGTGCGCTGGCGGTTGACTGGCGTCTTGCCCGTGGCTGCCTGGGGTTTTGTTGCAGGCTGCCAGGGCACTTCTGGCCGTAGCCGGTTTGCCTGGCGGACCGTGCACTCAGGTTTTACGACCGCTTCGCGCTCGATCGTCGGCCAAGCCAACTCCCACGCCCTGCGGGCAGAAGCCGACCTCACAGCCCCTAACAACCTGCTTCTGGCCGCAAGGCCGTGGGAGCGGGCTTGCCCCGCGATCTGGCGCAAAGCGGCAGCAAAACCAGCGCGCACGGTTTGCCTGACACACCCTGCGGGCAGAAGCCAACCTCACAGCCCCAAACAACCTGCTTCTGGCCGCAAGGCCGTGGGAGCGGGCTTGCCCCGCGATCTGGCGCGAAGCGGCAGCAAAACCAGCGCACCCGGTTTGCCTGACACACCCCGCGGGCAGAAGCCGACCTCACAGCCCCAAGCAACCTGCTTCTGGCAAGCACCCCGGCACCTACCCGCCTGGCGCACACAATCAATCCATGTGGCAGCCAGATCAAAGAC
>NZ_JAFKEC010000041.1 GCF_017848315.1 Pseudomonas palmensis | reverse complement strand
AGCGCTGTGAGGCGTTGAGCTAACCAATACTAATTGCCCGTGAGGCTTGACCATATAACACCCAAGCAATTTGCGTCGAACGACCAGATTGCGGTGTTGTGAAGACACAGTAAGCCGAAGATTTGTAACTCACGAACATCACATACCCGATTCGCTGGAGTGTCTGAACAAGACCTTCTGGCAACAGAATTTCTTGACGACCATAGAGCATTGGAACCACCTGATCCCATCCCGAACTCAGTAGTGAAACGATGCATCGCCGATGGTAGTGTGGGGTTTCCCCATGTGAGAGTAGGTCATCGTCAAGATTAAATTCCGAAACCCCTATCTGCATCTGCAGGTAGGGGTTTTGTCTTTGTGGGCCGAAAGTTTCCTGCAAGGCGGGCATAAAAAAACCACCTTGGGAGGTGGTTTTCAGATATGTCACTGTCAGCTCAGTCGCCGTAATACTCGCAGCCACTGGTGCAGGTCTCATGGATACGCACCTTGCTCAGTTCTGGCAGCAATGGCTTGACCTGGTCCCAGATCCATTTGGCAATCACTTCGCTGGTCGGGTTCTCCAGGCCAGGGATGTCATTGAGGTAGTTGTGGTCTAGCTGCTCGTACAGCGGCTTGAAAATCGCCTTGATCTCCGAGAAGTCGCGAATCCAGCCGGTATGCGGATCCAGCTGGCCGGTCAGGTGCAAGGCAACCTTGAAGGAGTGGCCGTGCAGGCGCCCGCATTTGTGCCCGGCGGGCACATTCGGCAAGCGGTGGGCCGATTCGAAGGTGAACTCTTTGAAAATTTCCACTGGTGGACCTGTAATGCTGGTGGGGTAAGGGCTTGAGCGGAATTGTCTGATTCGATGTACTGCTCAATGTACTGATTGGTCGACGCTGGGCTCAAAAGAGGTCATCCACTGAGAGATGTCCGACTGCCGCCAGGCGACCGAGTTGGGTCCTATTCTAACCTGTTTTGGGAAGGTGCCTTCCCGGATTCTGCGATACACGGTGTTCCGGCCGATGCCGGTCACGTGCAGCACCTCATCGATGCGCAGGAAGCGATCAATATTTTCTGCGTGGCGCATATGTGGTCTCCACGCCGCCGGTGGCGGCAGGTTGGTCAGGCCAGCAGCACGTCGCGCACGACTTCCCAGAGTCGGGCGGCAGGCCATTGGTAGCGATCAAAGTCAGTGTCTGGCTGGACGCCGTGGCGGCAGGTGGAATGGGCTCCGGCCGGGTACTCGCCGCGCTTCTGCATGATGGTGGCCACGCGACCGTCACCGCCTGGCTCCGTACGGTGATACGCATAGGCCTGGGTGTTGTAGTCGTTGCCGGCCTCGATCTTGAAGGTGGTTTCGTGCACCAGGTCGGCGCGCCCGTCTGGCGTCCACGGCCGGCCGCCGTTGGCAGTGCGCTTGCCTTCATGCAGGTACAACACGAATTCGCCTTCGGGGTTGCTCATATGCCAGTAACAGTGGTTGATCTGCGTTCCGACCAGCACCCGGGAGATGAAGTTGAAGCGATGGTCGTGGATCGCCGAGTGCTCGAAGCAGGCGCGGCGGGGCAGTTCTGGGTGCCACACGTGCAGGCGCTGGTCACCCTTCAGTTGCACCTGGACAAAGCCCAGGCCGTGTAGCGTGATTTTGTCCGTCATCACGTCGTCGATGATCATGGCAATAGCTCTCCATGCCCGCGCATGTCGGCGGGCTTGAGTTGTTGGGGGGGTTAGGCTGGGCGTTTCATGAAGGTGATCCAGTGCGTCTTCTCGCGCTTGCCGGACTTGTGGCCAAACAGGGGCTTTTCATCTGTCAGGGCCAGCAACTCGCTCACCAACACCTGCGTTTCATTCCACTTGAAGATCAATATTCCTTCAGGTTCCAGTACCCTGAAACATTCGGCGAACCCCTGTCGGATGTCTTCGCGCCAGTCGCTGGTGAGCAGGCCGTACTTGGCGCGCAACCAACTATCGACACCGGCGCGGGTGAGGTGCGGCGGATCGAACACCACCAGGCGGAAGGCTGAGTCCTCGAAGGGCAGTTGCCGGAAGTCCATCAGCACATCCGGCTCGACCTTCAAAACCCTGCCGTCGCACAGCAGGTGTTCTTCGTCGCGGATGTCGCCGAACAGGGCACGCTGGTCTTGTTTGTCGAACCACATCATGCGGCTGGCGCTGCAGGGGTCGAGCACTTTGGCTGCGGCGCTCACGGCGTAAGCTCCTTCGGCACCTGGACGGTATCGCCGAACTTGGTAGCGACGATGGCGCGGCAGGCCGCCGCAAGTGGCTGCCAACCGCCATGACAAAAGTCCTTTCCGCGAATGGTCACCCATGCAGCCCAACAGTCGTCGCTGGTTTGCGGTGCGTGCAGATTGACCTGGTGCTGCTGGATGAGCCGGCCGCCAAGCGCCCAGCTCTCGTGAGGGTCGTACCGCTCGCAGCGTTCGGTTGATTCGCCGCGGTACTGGACGAACACCCTGGCCGGCGTGCCGTAGTGCGGCTTGGCCACATGCACATCTAGCCCCTCGGCCTCGGCGACCGCCCAGGCCAACTGCTCGCCCACCAGGTCAGCAGTCTTCACTTCGATCAGGTCGGTCATCGCTGCACCGCCTGCCAGTAAGGCCCCTTGTTGGTCACCAGGCCCTTTCGCTTCAGGCGCTGGCATGCCTTGCTGATCTCTTCCCGAGATTCGCGGATTGCGCCGCGCATGGCGTGGGCGGTTGATCCCTCAATGCCGATCAAGTGCCCCAGAACTCGCTCATCTGTCCCGCCGACGAGCATTCCCTGGCCATACTTGGCAGCCACTGTTGCAACTGCCAAGCGCAGCGCGTTCATCCGGGCGCCGGGTTCGTCTGCATGCGACACCTCGCTCTGCTTAAAGCCGACATACGGCACATGGGCTGCGGCCCGAGCGAGGTGGTGCAAGCAGCAGATGTCCATCCTGAGCTTTGCGATAATGAGCATCGTCTGCCGATCATCCTGCATTGGCAGCCAGACCTCCCGGCCCGCCTCGGGGTCGTCGTAGTAGAAGGCGTCACTGCCGCGCCGGTATTCCAGCTCAAAACCCATGGCCTTGGCCGACAGCTTGATGATGTCGTCTTCTGTCACAGCTGATACCTCTCAACAATCAAGCGCCCAGGCGCCAGTGCGGGTGTAGGTTCGGGTTGTGTTTCGTGCGGGGAGAGCTGGCGCTCGTTGCCGGCCTGCAGCTGGCTGTCGGGGATGCAGCTGATGCCTACGTGATTGAGGATGTAGCAGGTGACGCCGCGCTGGCTGTCGTGCTCGATGTCGATGATGTTTTCGGTTGCGCTGGCGCCGGTGGCCAGCAGCAGGAGGCAGAGGGCGAGGCGGGTCACAGTAGCACCCCGCTGGCCTTGGCGAGGCGCACGTCTTCCTTGGTGACGGTGTGCAGAACCACCTTCTCGATGGTGAAGAAGTTGGGCTTGCAGAACTTGCGGGCCCAAGCCTTCAGCGGCTCCAGCGCTTGTTCGAGAGCGGCTGTCGCCTCATCGTCGAGGTCTGGGTAGTTGTCGACCCATTCCCCCGCGTCGCTTCCAGCGGCCGCCTCGAACATGTGATTGAGCATGTCATCAGCATCGGGGAGAAACCCGGCAGGGTCTGCCTTGCAAACGGTGCCGGTGTGTACGGTGTCGCCCACTTTGAGGCCGTTGCCCCGGCCTGGGCCGAAGCTTGTGCCATCCGCCTCGCTGCCGAAGTTGTCGCGGATCAGAGCGGTAAGGTTCGGGTAGTCCCACGATCCGTCATCGCCATTCACTGACCAGGCTTCCTCAGCATTCCGCCGGGCCCAGCTGACGCACGGGCCATCCTCTGTGTCGAAGATCCCCAGCAGGAACCATTCAAGCCCAGGGCATTCCGGCTCCCAGCCGAGGCAGTGGCACTCGCCGTCGTCGTAAGGGTGGTGGTCGCCGATATCTGAATCCATGTGCCACTGCTTCAACTCCAAGCCTTGCTGTACGAGCCATGCTTTGAAGGCGGCGTAGTCTTCGTCGAAGTCCGGCTCGTCGGGGTGGCTCCACCAGCCGTCCTGATCGCGCTCGACGGCCACACGTTGGATCAGCTTGATTTCTTCAGGCATGACGATTCCTTGGCCGCCATATCGCGGCAGTAAGTTGTACAAGAAGTTAGGACCGGTATAAGTACTCGGCCCGGCAGTCCGAATAACCGCTTATTTCGGGATTATTTGTTCGTGCTCGCGACCGAGAGGGCTATGGTGGGAAGACGCATAACGGTTTAGACGAAAGTCGTAGGAGTTCTCATGAAAATTCGCGGTGATGTTTTCTGGAACTGGGCTGACCCAATGCTTCACCATCGCACTCACGACGAGACGCTGGACGATGGCACGTACATCGATGTGCAAGTGCGACTGTCGCGAACAGGCAACACCCAAATGTTCATCGGCATTTACTCTCCACGTGGGTTTGTTGTTCACGAAGAGGCCTTTGATTCACGACCTGGCGAATCAATGACTAGGGCTCTTGCATGGGGTGTTGGCCGGGCTCGGCGTATCGCCTCTGAGGGCGTTCATTACGCAGACCTTCTGGCCGCCTCTAAATAGACGGAGAGAGGTTGCATGTTGGTGGAGCACAAATGTTCTCCGGTCAGGGCTTGTGCTCCAACAGCGCTCTGGCCTTCGCGTAGTTCGGGTTGTCCGCCAGCATCTTCTCGACGCTGTCGCAGTCACCGCCTAAGAAGGTGATGCGCTCATGGCCATTGACGATGGCCGTACGGTAGTCGCCGGTGATCAGGCGCAATTGGGTTCGCAGTTCTTCGCACTCTGCCATCCAGTGGTCACGCTGCTTTTCGGTTTGTTGGTTGAGGACCTCCAGCGCCTTGACGTGCCCTTTGTGCAGCCGCTCAACCCCCTCTGGATCGGCTGGCGGCTGCAGGTACACATAAGCGCTGCCGTCTTCGGCGCACAGATCGTTTGCCTCGGCCATGGCAAACAGCACTTGGCCCGGGAACTCCATTTCAGCAATGCCGCCCTCCAGCAGCCATTCCAGGCGCAGGCCGTCCTCGTCGTCCGCGCGGGTCACGGCTACGGCCTGGATCAGAACGGGCTCGCCCTGGTGCTGGTCGGCGGGCTTGCCGAACCCCTCGCAGATGGCTTCCCAGATTTCGTAGGCTCCGCCACCACAGACATGAGCCGCCCTGGCGATTCGCTCAGCCATCTCGTCGCTCAGTTCGCAGGGGAAGCTGACCATCTGTTCGGTGTTGCTGGATCGGTTTTCTGTGGGCATGGGGATACCTCGCGGATATAGTTCGCATCTGTTCAAGTTCAGGAGGGGTGTGCTGTGTTTGGATTGACGGTGGAGGAGTGGGGGGTAATTAACGGCTTCGCAAATTGGCTCGCGGCCATTGGCACGATATCGGCAGTAATAGTATCCCTCTACCTTTCAACAAAAGGTGGCAAACGGAATGCGAATCTATCGGTGAACCTTATGCTCATGGCGGAGCAAGGATCGGATCATCACCCAGAGCATATTGTTTACAAACTGGTTAATACAGGAGACCGGAGCTTTCACCCAGACTCTATTGGCTGGGTGTTCGGGAAGAAAAAAGACCGAAGCAGCTTCATCCAGTTATTTGACAGGCAACTGAGCAACGACTTGCCGACACTTCAAGCTTCCGGTGTAGCAAATAAATGGCTATTTTCGGTGGACGATCAGCGCTGGTTTACAAAGATGGCTGAATCGCTGGGGGCTGACTGGAAGAGGAACATTAAGACGTTGCGGGCACTTGCCACTACAACAACCGGCGAGGAGTTCCTTTGCATTCCCGGTGACACAATCCTCACCAAGATCAAGGAGCAATGTCTGGCGATCCAACAAGCCGCTATCACGCGGCCTTCTTCAGAGCCTCGATGATGCGCTGGCCAGCCAGCGGCGGTACCGCGTTGCCGGCCATATGCATGGTCAGCCGGTGGTTGTCCGGGCGCAGGGTGCCGGCCGGGAACGACATGGCGGCCAGGCCCTCGTCAGCACTGAGCATTCGCATGCGGTCGCCATCGACCAGAGCCCAGCGATCCACAGTGGTAATAGTGCCGATTGGCCGGTTGATGTCGCGGCCGGTGGTGCCGGAACCTTTGCCGTAGTAGGGCATGATGAACCTGTCGCCGAACCGCGCTCGGCCATTGCGCACCCGGTCGAGTGTGGCCTGGGCCCGACCTGGCTTCTCGATCTGCGACCAGCGCCCGGCATCGAAGTCGAGAAAGCTGCTCGCCGGTACATGGCGCTCTTGCGGCAACTGAAGCATCAGCGGCGCCTTGCTACGGGTAAGCACCATGAACAGGCGCACGCGGTGCTGTGGCACGCCCAGGTCGGCGCAGTCGACGATATGCGGTGCCGCCTGATACCCCAGCGCCTGAACAGCCTGCAACCAGGCCGGGTAGAGCACCCAGTCGGTGAACTCCGGTACGTTCTCGATCACTGCCGCCTGCGGCCGGTGGAACTCCAGCGCTGACACCGGCGCCCAGGCCGTCGAGCGCGAAGCGTCGTGCTCAGGGTTGCCCGACTTCTTGCCGCGGGCCTTGGCGTGGCCCTGGCAGCATGGCGAGGCCAATAGGATGTCGTGCGCCGGCACTTGCTCCCACCGGGCCTGGTGCAGGTCCTGGCAGACGTGCTGCGTGTCGGGGTGGTTGGCGCTGTGCCATTCAACGGCCACCGGCCAGTGGTTTGCCGCCCAGAGAACCTGGACGCCTGCGGCGCGCGCGCCGGTGCTCCATCCGCCGAGGCCGGCGAACAGATCGATTGCTGTGGTCATGGGTTTTGTCCTGGGTTAAGCGGCGCTGGAGGTTGCGTGGCTGTACTCGGTCCAGCCGATCCTAGGCAGCTTGGTCTTGGGGTTGATTACCGGCTTGCCCTTGGCATCGGTGAGCTCGCATTTGGCCCTGATGCGCAGATCGCGGCACTGGCCTGACTTTCTGGCCAGCTCAATGAACTGCTGGGCGTACTGCGGCGCATCGAACAGATGGCTCAGCTGCTTGACCTTCTCGCTGGCCATGATCGCTGCGGCGCGCTGCTCCACGGCCTCATTCCACTCAGCAAGGGTAAGCTGCAGGGGGGGGCGCCGGCTTTCCCGCTCGGCCTGGTCGTCTTGGTGATCTTCCTGGCCTCAGCCAGCGCTACGTCGGCGGTCATGCCAAAGACTGCGAATGTGCTCATGGTGGTCTCCTTGTCAGGCGATGCCGATCTGTAGGGCCTCTTGGCCGCCAGTGGCCAGCCCTGGATTGAGATCCACGCGCCGACCGGCGAGCAGCCCAGCAATCTGGGCATCGAGGTCGAGCTCGATATCGCGGGCTTTCCTGGCCTTACCAATCTCTCTGCCTGACAGGTACTGCTCGATCAGGGCTTTGTCTTTCGCTTCGACCGCCACCAGCTCGCGACCATTGGAGTGCTGGCCGATGGCGAGATCTTCTTCGCCCCGGGGTACCAGTTCGTGAATCTTGTCGTGTACTGCCGACACCCAGGCCAGCGCGAAATGATCTCCAGCAGTTTCAGGTGAATAGGAACTGCGCTGTTTGCCAGCTCGCACTTGCGACACATACTCACGTCGGGCCTGAGTTAGCTTGGTCAGCAGTGCTTCGTAGGCGTACATAGCGATCTGTGGGGCCGGACTCACTCCCACGAACAATTCGCGGTCCATAATGCGGCTGGTCGATTTGCACCAACGGCGCATGGAGAACGACCGAACTCCGAATGCCTCTCCAACGATCGAGCCCAGATGCTGGTCCCAAGTTGGCCTGCGCTTGGCCTTGGCCTTCTCCGACTCGACTTCGCCCACATCACTCAGGTGCACATCTATTTCAGTGAGGCGGTATTCACGCATTAGCGCCTGCGCCTGACGCATCGCGGTTGCAGCCTCATTCTCGTTCGAGCTTTTCGAGAGGGCCAGGCAGCGCTTGATTTTGCGGATGACCCGTTCGAGTTTGCTTTCGTCGTGATGTTGTTCGGTCATGTCGTGGTCCTTCCATGCAGGCGCCGCCCTCGCCGGGGTGGCGTGATTCGTTGAAGTGGGGTATTGGTGTCGCGCTTATTTCAAGGAGAGCGCTGTGGAGTGGTATGAATCGTTGTTTTTGCAGGCATGTGGCCATGTACTGACCCAGTCGCGGGTAGCCAACCTTCGTCGAGCTGACGGTGTTCTGAATCTGGATATTGCAGCCACCCGTGATCTTGCTGCCTCTTACCAGCGCAGCGTTGCTTTAGCGTTCAGCGCCGAAGAAGTGAAGCAGAGACTTTCCGAAGGTGCAGATAGTGTTCTTCTGCTCCTTGTCCACGAGCATCAGTTTTATAACGCGATGGAAAAGCTGAAGAAGGAACAAGATGTCGTCCTTAGCGCAACATTGCGAACTGACGCCAGATCGAGCGATTTCTCCAACTACCACGTCGACGTTGCCTTGATCAGGAAGACTTCAGCTGTTGCCATGGGCATTGCGCACTAGTTGTCCGAATGCGCCAACGCGCTGGCGGGCAGCGCCGGGGATTCGATCAGAAAATCTGGCAGCGGCAGTTGAGGTCTTTGCAGTTGCTCTGGCCTACCCAGTCCGGCATAGGATCTCCTTCATGGCGCTCTACGCTCGAGTGGATGTATCCGCTTCGGCGAATGTCCTTAATGAAGCGCTGCAGATCAGCATCGTTGCCTGGTTCCGTTGGCCTGTCCCAGCGACTCATAACGATGCGCCCGCACTCTGTCTTTCCGTGGTCCATTCGGCCAAGGTACTTTGGCTGGCTGCTCATGGTTGCTCCTGGGCATGCGCCGCCCTCCGTGGTCGGATGCGGCATGTGGTTGGGGTTATCGCTTCGGGTAGGTCTTGGTCAGGTCGCCGTTTACCACATGGCCTCGGCGCAGTACCAAGTTCGCCAGCGCTGCGCGGTCTTTCTGGCTGTGACTGGCCTGGCTGAGCAGGCCGAAGTAGCTGTTGGCTGTCTCGCGCAGGTTCTCGGTCGGAGTGGCTGCGGTGCGCTTCATGGCCTGGGCCACTGATCGTTTACGGGTCGTGCGTCGCCATGGCTTGATCACGTGACCGACGAAGTCCACGCCACGGTCAATTGGCTGCAGGATGGTCTTCTTCGGGTTGAGCCTGGCGCCCAGGCTGGGCAGGAACTGCTCGATCCTGCGTAGCCACTCGCTCAGCTGCTGCGCTGAGTCGTGCAGCAGCACGAAGTCGTCGACGTAGCGGATGTAGTGCTTAGCGCGCAGTTCGTGCTTGCAGAACTGGTCCAGCGCGTCGAGGTAGACGTTGGCGAAGAACTGCGAGGACAGGTTACCGATCGGCAGGCCGAGGTGTGCTGGCTGCGCGGTCAGGCGCTTGTGCTGCGGTACCCGGTTGAACAAGTGCGCCGGGCTGCGCACGTCGTAGTTCTCGCGCGGGTCGTGCATGAGCACCTGCAGGGCCAACTGTTGCCACCATGGATCGGTGACCCTGGCTACCAGCTGGCGGCCCAGCACGCGCTTGTCGATTGCGACGAAGAAGTTGGCCAGGTCGCACTTGAGGTAGAAGCCGGGCCTCGACCAGTTCTGCGTCTGGCTCCGGATCTTCGCCTCAAGGCGCTTGCCGGCGTACAGGGTGCCTCTACCCGGGATACAGGCGCAGCTGTCCGCTATGAAGCTGCGCTCGATGCCGGGGCCGATGCGGTTGTACAGCAGGTGGTGCACGATGCGGTCGCGAAAGTCGGCGGCCCACACCTCGCGGGCCTTTGGCCGGGTGACCACAAAGCAGATAGAGCGACCAGGCCGGTATTGGCCGGTGACCAGGTCGCGGTGCAGCTCCGTCAGGTTCCGCTCCAGGTTCACTTCGAAAGCCAACGCGCTGTTGCTGTTGCGCTTCGAGCGCCGGCAATCGTAGTACGCCTGGACCAGTTCGCTGAACGGGTAGGGCGTTGAATCTGCGGACGGGGCGGACACGGAGCTCGTTGTTCTTGTCGTTGTTGTTCTGATAGCCATCATCGAAGTTCATGTTGAATGCGTTGTTGGCGGAGCGCTGCGACCTGTCGTGCTATCTACGTCGGCCTGCCGATTGCTCGGCGGACAAACTGCGCTGGACCTACACGGACGCTTTAGACCGGCGGTATCCATGGTGCGCATGGCGGTGACTCATCGAGTCAGCGGCACGACCAGATTCAATTCGCACAGGCCTGGAAGCCGTAACCTTCAGGCAGCGGGCGCGGATGGGGTGTAGCGTTTCCAGGCATTGGCCTGCTTGCCAATCGATGTGGTGACCTCCATCGTTCTGGCGTGCTGTTCAACGCTGATGAATCGGTTGTCCTTGAAGAGGCGCATGAGCAGTTCGATGACCTGGACTTTTTCGACCAGTACCGACAGGTGTGGTCGCTTGTCCTGAGTCGCGTTTGCCCGGGCAATGAGCATGAGCACGTCAATGCACTCGTCGATCACTCGCCGCCCCAGCGACTGTTTAAGTTCGCGGGGAATGTTCTTGGTGAGGTTCGTGGCCATCTGCAACAAGCCGCTGGCGGCCTTGAAGATGGAAAGCTCGGTATGCATTGCCATGGCATGCCCCTCCTTGGGTGGCCGCCCGTTGCCGGGCGGTTAAATGAATGAATTACTGAATAATTTCGCTGCGGACGGGGCGGACACGGAGCTCGTTGGTCTTGCCGCCGGTGTCCTGATAGCCAGCATCGAAGTACACGCGGAATGCGTAGTCGGCGGAGCGCTGCGAAGACGACCAATACCAGGCGCGCTGGAAGGCCTCTGGGCCGCCAGAGCGGAACGCCTCGTGCACGGTCTGGCCTGGGCTTTCCTCCGTGTAGAGCTGGCCTGCTGGCTCGCTGTTGAGGTTCTCGCCATCGCGGTTCCAGCAGTAGTTTTCCTCGGTGGTCGGCTTGAAGTGGCGGCACTGCAGCTCCTGCACATCACGTGCAGGGATCGCCCAGTCGTTGTGGCCGCCGATGTTCAGCGCCAGGACCTGCTGGGCAATGGCGCTACCAGCAGCGGCCATTGCCTCGGTGTTGGCGCGGCTGTTGGTGAAGCTCTCGGCGCCATGGATCTTCTCGCCATACTCGCCCCAGCGGCCTTGAAGTTCATGCTCGGCGCCGGCGGTGATCCACAGGTGGCGCTCGCCGGTTTCCGGATCGCGGGTGATGCCGGTGACGAAGCCGCCGCCGTAGGCCTTGCCGATTGCTGGGAGGGTGGTGGATTGTGCTGCTTTCTCAACTGCGCTCATGTGCTGCTCCTTGTGTGCAGGCAACAAAAAGGGCGCCGATGCGCCCGTTTGTTCGAATGGATGAAGGATTAAATGAAGAATCTGCGGACGGGGCGGACACGGAGCTCGTAGCCCTTGACGTAGTAGTTCTGATAGCCATCAGCGAAGTCCATGTAGAATGCGCCGTAGTGGGCGGAGCGCTGCGAACTGCTCCAGTACGCCCCCTCGGTGATCAGCCCGTGGACCCAGGCCTGGTAGAGCTGGGATGCGGCCGGAAGGTCGAAGTCGGCATGGTCGTCAGCGCGGTATGCCCGGGCGGCTTCAGCAGCAGGGTGGCCGCCCTCGGCGATCAGGATGTCGGTATTCGCCTTGCCGTCGTTCCGGCTTATCGCTTTCGATTCGGTGTTCCGGCCACCCCACTCATGCTCGCCAACATCGCTTTCGGCGAGGATCAGGTAGTGCGCTGGCACGTCGCCGATGGCCGGCACGAAGCCGCCGTTGATGCCGCCCTGGCCAGGCCATGGCTGGCCGACAGCAGGGATATCGGCCTGCGCGATCGGCTGAACATTGGCCGCAGGGGGTAGCACCTGGGCAAACACGCTGGCGACCGCCAGCTTCGCGAGGGAGGACGCCGGCATCTTGATCGTCGTGTCGCCGTGCTTCAAAGTGATCATTTCAGGTTTCATGAGTGATCCTCAGGATGGCGCCGCCCTCCATGGCTGGATGCGGCATGGTGGCAATTTGGTTTTGGATGGGGTATTACGGGTGACCGGCATGCGGCCGAATCGAGGAGCGTTTTATGTCATTTGAAGAAGATGATGGACAAAGCGGATATGTCAGTGAGCTTCTCGAGGGAGGCTATTTACAGGGGCCTGAAATCGGAGCGGCTAACGCATTTATCAAGGATGAGGAACTGTCGCAAGCCCAGCAAAACGTCTTTGATAATTTTGTTCTGCGAAAACATGATCCCGGCGCCTGCAAAAGGTGTCGTAATGGCATCGACTGGCCGGAGAAGTATGAGGCAAAACACAACGGCGGCTTTTGTGGTCGCTGCGCAAACGTCATCCACAAGGCCGATCAGGATGATTGAGCGGCACGTCAACGGGGAATGGCTTCGCACCCAGGCTCTCGCTTCAACTCAGCCCTGCTGGCCGCTTCAAACCGTCGAGCTAGTTTTGGCGATATCTTAAAAGCTGGCGCGTCGGGCTTTTTCAGGCGGCGCGCCTGCTCTCGATGGTCAACAGCGATGAACGCCCGGTGCAGGTCCTGCAGCAGCTCCTGCAACTGAGTGTAGCCGTGAGCCTTCATCGCCTTGGCCATTTCCGCACGCGTCCCGGCTGCTGACTCCACAGGCAGCGTCTCTATACCCAGGCGCTCGGCTTCGGCCTTCCTCCTGTCGCGGTAATCCGCCGAGTGCTTCGCTGCACCCGTCTTCTTCTCGGCCATGGCCGGTACCTCCCAAGCCGCTGGGCGGCAAAGTGATCTGCTGCTGGCGCCGGCCGTGCCGTGCGCGGTTGAGTGCTCGCCGGATCATGCCGACCCGCCGAGGGTGATGCTGTTCTCTTGGGCTATCAGCCTGATGCGCGTATGGCTGGTCTTCATCGCCTCGCCGATCTCCTGGGCGTTCAGGCCCTGGGCTGCCAACTCGCGCACCATGGGCGCCGCTGCGTCACGTGCGGCGCGCTGCTTGCGCTGGTGCGGGTTCTTCATGCCGCAGCATTCGCCGCTCACGCCGGAAGGGATCACAACGGGGCGCCGGCCTGCCGCAAAGAACTGGTCGATCTGCGCGCTGAGGTCGGCCATCACCTGAAGCCGTGGGTCGGGAATAGGGCTGCCGATGTTCATTGCCGGCCTGCCTTGCGATCAGCCGCGGCTTCCAGCGCTTGGGCGGTGTTGACCGCAACCTTGTAGTTGAAGCAGAACACCCGGGTCTTGCCCGTGGCGCGCTCGATGATGTGGTAGGCCTTGCCCTTAGCGACGACCTGGTAGCGCACCGACTGGGCCGGCGCGGTCAGGCCGAGGATGACGTGCAGGTTTGCCGGCGGCAGGGTGGTTCGTGCACGCATCGCGGCCAGGCCGTCGACGCGCTGCTGCATGGATGGGTGCATGGGGATCTCCAAGGGACGGGCAAGAAAAAGCCCGGCGTACCGGGCTGGCTCAGTAAGTACCACCTCACGTGAGCTACCGAGGCCGCATGTGGCGGCACGGCAAGGGCTGGCGGTTACATGGCGGCATCCTCCGTTGTGCGCCACTGGGAAAGCAGTGGCCACCTATGAGTGCAGCTCCACGCTCTCAGCGCGGCGCAGCACGCGAACCTGGGCAATGCGCCGTTCAGGCGCCCGGCGGTCGCGGCGCATCGGGTCACCACCGCCGGCAGCAAGTGAGTGCATGGCGATCAGTGCGACGAGCACAAAGCACATCGGGCTGATGATCTGGCGCTTCATGGCCTCGGCGACCAGGGCGGCGCGGCGGTGTACGCCAAGCTTGAACATGGCGTTTTCGATGCGGTTGGCGACGGTGCCGGGCGAGATCTTCATTACGCGGGCAATCTCTTTGGCGGTCATGCCCTGGGCAACAGCCAATAGTGCTTCCAGCTCTCGCGGAGCCAGGCCCTGTCCGAGCCGGCCGGTCCATGAGCCGCAGGTGATCGTATCCATGATTTATCTCGGTAGTGCGCCGTCCAGGGCTTTGCGCAGCTCAAGGACAAGCGCGGTAGGTAGGGTGAGGGATCTGCTGTCTTCGTCGACTGCACCGAGCGATGCAATCAAGTTGCGCGAAGCGATATGCACGGCTTCGAGTCGAGGTTTCGGTATCGCTGGGCCCTTCATCGTGCCCGCCGTGACCTTCTTCTTGCCGCTGGCCTGGGCCTTCTCCAGCTCGGCACCCAGTACCTTGCCGGCGCCGTCGCCGTGCTCGCGCACCACCTGTGCGGCGGTCGTTGCTGACACATGACCCGCCGCAACCAGGTTTTGCACGTCTGTGTTCGCGTTGCCTACGGTTAGCACTTGCTCAACGTGCTGTCGCGTCTTGCCGACTTTCTTGGCGATCTGCTCGGGCAACCACCCGAAGGCGCGCAACCGCTTATAGCCCTCGGCCAGCTCAAGAGGCGAGAGCTTCTCGTTCTCCTGGCTGGAAATTATCCGAGCAACGCGGTCGGCATCACTGCCTTCGAACGCAATCACAGGCACCCAGGCTTCGAGGATTTCGGGGTTGTCCTTGTTGGGCGTTCGAGGCAGCCGCCCAGCTTGATCTAGCTTGAGCATGGCCCGTCGTCGGCGGTGACCATCTACGATCCAGACCCCGCCATCAGCCCGCGGCCGCACTTCAAGGGGCGGGATCTGGCCGCCGTTGGCGATGAACTCGGCCAGCAGCTCAATGCTTGCTTCGAGGGCTTCACCCTCAATGCGCAGGTTGAAGCCGGGTTCCTCGTTGAGGTCTTCCAGCTTCACCCGCATGGCGTCTGCGCGGCGCACATCGCCATCCTTGATCATTTGCTTGAATGACTTGGTCATGCAATTAACTTCCGTAAGGGTGGGCTGCATTGGTCGTAACGCTCGCTGCCATGAACCTCCCGGACCAGGGGAGGGCGAACGTCACGACCAATGCAGCCTGGTGCTGCCCAGGCTGCCGCTTAAAGTTGACTTTGCAGCTCAAGCGATTGAAGGAATGAATTACTGAAGGAATCTGCGGACGGGGCGGACACGGAGCTCGTAGTACTTGCCGAAGCTGCTCTGAGAGCCATCAGCGAAGTTCATGTCGAATGCGAGGTTGGCGGAGCGCTGCGAACTCGAAATGTAGTACCAGTCCGTCGCGAACGATTCCGGCGCGTACTGCCATGCGTGGTGAATCTCACCAATTGCGGCCAGGTAGAAGTCCTTGTGGCCGTCAGCTTCGTACTCTGCTGCTGCGATTGCGGCCGGATGCTTGCCTTCGCGAGCAATCAGGGTATTGGTATTGGCTCGACCATCGGTGCGGCTGAGGGCTTCTACCGAGACGCCGTAGTCCCCGAAGGCGTGACGACCTGGCACATCGTTCGCTGCCGCGATTAAGTGGCAGAGGCCTTCTGGGTAATGTCGAAGGCCGAGGTAGATACCGCCTTGGCCTGGCCAGGGCTTGCCAACGGCCGGCGGGGTGAGCTGCTGCTGTGCGTTCATTGAGTCGTTCCTGTGTCGGGTGGGGGCGGGATGCATCGGGAACCACACTCCGGGGCAAACCGGGTGTCGGGACGCCTCACCAAAGGGCGAGGCGCTACCCACGCTCACAATTCGCGGCGATCAACTCGCGTTCAGTGTGGTTCCCGATGCAGCCTGCGATGGGGAGTAGGGCATCGGGCAGTTAACGTCAGGCTGACGTGGCGCTGGTTGGTCAGTCAGTGAAATCCACGCGAAACATCACTCGCCTGATAGAAAGGTGATGATTTCCGTAGAATCCGGCCTCGCTACTGGCGACAGGCCAGGGTAATGCGTCAGTTGTGTTGGCCAGTTACCCGCCGCTGATTGCAAGGCTGGCCGTTCGTCGTCGGTGTGGGCTTCGAGCTTCCTTCCCGCGGCGTCAAACAGCATCTGTTCGCCACGGATCACAGGTCCTTACAACATGCACGCTACAGCTCTGAATGCCCGGCTGAATGGGGCAGGGTGCATGAGGTCCGGCGCGCCCAGCCGAAGCTATCGGGCACGCTAATTCAATTTGGTGTTTCCGCTCCCGCTTACCGAGGTCGATACGGCCAATCCCAGGGAGCCGCATGGCTATGTGGATTCGCTAACGCCTTTCCCGGCAGAAGCTTGAATCGGTTTGGTTTTTAAAGAGCGGTGAGGCTTGAGGACCTCCCGAGGGGCTGTGTAGCGCCTCGATGGGTGCAAATATGTACCAATGGTTCACAGTCGTCAAGTACCAAAAGTACACATTTTTACTGCGGCCACAAAAAAGCCCGCACAAGGCGGGCAAGGGAGGGATCAAGAAATCAATCTTCGGCGGGCACTGTCCAGGTCAGCAGCACCGAGCCGTCATCCCGATGCTCGAGCGCTACGTTGTCGTTCTCGATCACCTCGTCCAAGAAACGCTCCCAATCGTGGGCGGCTTCATGATCCTCCTTGGCGATCACCGCCGATCTGGCTTTCTGCGCGGCCGGCGAATTGATGGCCTTTTGAATGCGGGAACCCATGATTTCGTAGGGCGTGGGCGGAGCAGGGGTTTTGGGTTTCGACTGCTGCTTGGCCATTGCTGATCCTCCATTTACTGTATGTATAAACAGTAATTTATCTAGGGGTAGCTGGCAATACTGTATGGGGCACATTTGTGCTCCCGTTGCGCGCAGGCATGAAAAAGCCCGCCGAGGCGGGCTGATGCCTAGACGAGAAAGGGAGTTAATCGCCGTCAGCTTGGTCAGTGTAGCTCAGGATCTACACTCAAGCTCCCGCGCTCGATAAATTGGCTGACCTCAAGCAGCAACACATCGATTGCATCCAAGGCCTCGGCGATGCTTCGGAGTGAATCCTCCGGGTAATTTCGGCTCGACGAGGAAACGCCATTCATCGAACTGGCAAGTGCAAGCTGTGCGTCTGCCAGCCGAGGGAGCAGGTCAAGCGTGAATTTGTCGGTGACCATGGCGAGACCCTCTGAAGGTCAGATCAGAATAGCAGGCATGAAAAAGCCCACCGAGGCGGGCTTTATGAGATTCAGTTTTTCGGCGTATCTGCTTTCGATTCTGCGCGAATCTTCATCTCAGTGACGGCTCGGGATATCTCCTTGGCGTCATCACCAATCGATTTAATATCCTCACGGATGTAGCCGCTGAAGCGAGCATTTTCTTCTTTCTGCGCTGAGAGCCCCCATTGCAGGGTGCCCATGAACACTGCCAAGACAGCGATAGCTGTACCGATTGACCACCATTTTGCGTTCTGCAGGGCGTCGACAGTCCGTTGGTTTGCGGTGTTGAAATCGCTGACAGATTTAGCGATGTCGGAAACCTTGCGATCTAGGCGCTCCTCGATCAGCTGCAGTTTTGTATCGATTTCTTCGCGAGTGATATCGTTCATGCTGTCAGTATGGTCTTTAGGTTCTGACTTGTCACTTTTCGATCGCCCAGGCAAAAGATCTCTATAAAACGACGTCTCATCTGATCTTTGCTTTTCTAGCGCTAGCTCCATCGCTGCCAGCACGTCGTCAAGGCTTTTGCCGGTGTTTGTGGCAATCCTCATGCCTTCCGGAAGATGATGATCCTCGAAGAGGCGTTCAGAGGCCATCCTTTAAACCCTCGGTAACCTTGATCCTTGCTTGCACCATCGCAGCATTCAGAAAAACTGTATTAGCGCAGGTAAGACAGACAATAGCGTAGTGGAAGTTTGGGTAGTCTCGGCCGTTCATTTGGAGTCGCTTGCCGTCCGGAAGCAAGACGGGAAAATCGCAAGGCGTAACAAGATCGCGCATCGGGGCGTCGCCAATTTTGATGCCGACTGTTGAGCATCCCCATTGCTCGCCAGAGCAAACTGAACATTTAAATTTCGATCCGCTTACAGGGGCGACCGTATCGAGATACTTGAAAATCTTCTGAGGTTCACACCAGTAGTCCATTTCATGAATGTTGCCAACACTCAACATTTCAGGATCGTCAGTCATCATTCTATCCTTTGAGAAAATTCGTTTAGGCTTGCTGTGCTAGATATCTGCGCTGGACCTGATGATGCGTTGACCCTTCACTTCCTCCGAATACCCCTCCAGCCGATCCTCTCCATCCTGCATCACCTGGCAGATCCTGATCACTGCCTGGGCGTCAGCCTCATTCCCGGCTTCACTCAGGCGCACGGCGATCCTCATCAGCTCGACCGCTGACCATTTGAGGTCAGAGGCCAGGCCTTGTAGGTCGCGGCGAAGGTCCTGGTTGGAGGTGGTTAAATTCACATTCCGCTCCTGGCGATCAGTCCGTCCTGAACGTCGTCTGCGATATCAAGGATGACTTCATGCTGTCCTCGGAGGGTCTTGCTGACCTCCAGCAGCGCCATGGCATCATCGGGCAGGCCTGCATCATTGATGCGCCTAGCGATTTCGATGACTTCCAGCGCAATCCAGTCCAGAGTGGCAGCATGGCCGTCGAGGTCTTCGTAGAGTTCTTGGTTGGGTTTGGTTAGGGGCATGGCTTACTTACCGCTGGCATTTAAGGGGCATTTGCTAAGGCAGCTCGCCTGTTTGGAGCAGGTTCAGAAAATCCCCGGCACTGATGATGAATGCACCTGCTTCTTGCGCTTTGACAACCTTGCTCGGGCCGGCGTTATCGCCATAACAGAGAAAAGTCAGCGACTTACTTGGTGTTTTAAGTACCTTCATGCCAAATCCCTCGGCTAGCAGCTCCAGCTCGGACCTATAGGAGGCGGAAAATCCGGTGAAAAGAATAACGTTCGGGCCATTCGAGGATTTCCTAGCCGCCTTGTTAGACATGGCGGCTGCCGCTGCGAGATCTGAGGGCTTAGGTCTTGGTGCGGGAGGCGCTGCGTCCTTGAGCAACAAATCCTCGCCCAGAAGGAATTCCACGATCCGATCCTTGCGGAACGTTTTAGGGAAAGCGTCACCGCTAGCTCTGCCTTGGATATAGCTGGAGTTTTCGGACCACTGAAGAAGCTCGCGCTCCGTTGTTAGGCCCTTCGAATCGCAATACCTAAACTTAATAATGCTCACATTGCCGCTCCCTGGTGCTTGCTCTTACTCTCGGTCAGATAGGTGCGGCTACTTCTTCTTCGCCATCGCTCTGCTGGCTTGCAAGCTTGCGAAGATCTGGAGTGAAAGTTACTACCATCCCAGTCTTTGAGCAGGTCAGAGTGATCTCGGCATCCATGTCTATTTCAAGGTCTTGACCGCGCAGCCCTTGCCA
The DNA here is from genome assembly GCF_017848315.1 of Pseudomonas palmensis. Lineage (GTDB taxonomy): Bacteria > Pseudomonadota > Gammaproteobacteria > Pseudomonadales > Pseudomonadaceae > Aquipseudomonas > Aquipseudomonas palmensis. The sequence continues at coordinate 29,696 of NZ_JAFKEC010000041.1, read as the reverse complement.
TTGGGCTAGATAGTGTAGTGACCCGAACTTTTCACGCTTCTTGAGTTTTTTGCTGACGCCGCCCTTCCAGTTCAGCGGCGGGAGCTCCTCCGCTTTGGCGCATGCAGCTAACTCTGGCTTCTGATCCGCGAGCTTACGGCCGATCTCCCAAGACTTAATCAACCCTAGATCGGCACCCCTCCAAACCGAATTCCAGTCTATGTCGAGTCGCTCTGGCTCGGAGTGACTACGGTGAATTCTTCGACTCATTGCTGACTCATCCATGATGCTATACGGCTCGTTGTTTGGAATTATCGCGGGCTTTTGCCTTGCGAAGGGCGGCGGCATTGCTAATGCGAATCTGCTCTTTTAGATCTCGGCGCAGTTGCTGGTTGGGCCTGGTTAGGGGCATGGCTACAGAACTCCACCGCGCCAAATGACTCGACCCAGGATGCGGTGCTCATGGATTTCCCCGTCTGGCACTTTCAGATCTGCATAGAGCGCTTTGTCCGGGTTGTCGCTGCGAATGATCCAACCATCCAAATCGGAGAAGATCAGCCGCTTGACGATGGCGCCCTTGTTCTCGCTGAAGAGCGCGAACACCTGCCCATCCACGGGATCGATCCGTGACTCATCAATCAACAAAACGTCGCGATCACTGATGGTCGGCTCCATGCTTGATCCCTGGGCGTAAATGACCTTCAGGTTCTTCGGGTTAAGCCCCATGAACCGGATCCACTCGCGCTTGAATGCAAGTGTCCCCCTCACCTCGACATGATCATTAGATTGACCAGGGCCCGCCGAAACCAAGGCGGTGTACTGCTTGATGTGGACGTAGGTGTCCTCCTCATCTTCGTCGGTAGGGAAGCTGGGTATGTCGACTGGCTGCGCGGATAGTGGCTTTGTAGCAGACTGATCATCATCTCGCATGCCCCCGCGCCCATACTCAAGCCATTCAACACGCACCTTGAGCGCAGAGGCTAGGGCAAGCATCTTGGCCCCGCCTGGCATTGACTCTCCGTTCAGCCACTTACTGCTGGCCTTGGGCGTCACTCCAGCGAGTTTCGCAAGACGAGCACCAGCGCCCCACGAAGGAATTTCGTTGGCGATCAGGGCTTCTCTCAAGCGCGCCGCGAAGGCCGCTCGTATTTCTTCTATCTGAACCATAGGTTCAATATCGCACGCGCTTGCATGTACTTTCAGTTCCGACATAATATGTACTGACAGTTCATATTTCGTTTGGAGGCCCCATGCAGGAGCTCAAGAAGGCAATCGATGACGCAGGCGGCGTAACTGCCGTTGCGCTCGCTTGCGGGAAAACGCCGCGCGCCGTCTACAAGTGGCTCACCGCTGGCTGCCTCCCGCGCACCGAATACACCGGCGAAACAACCTACGCCGAAAAGATCGCAGCCCTGGCCAAGGCCAATGGAAAGCCGCTCAAGGCTCAGCGCCTTCTGGCTGCCACTGCGCCAACCAAGACCGCCGCCTAATCAATTCCAACCGCAAGGAGCAGTACCCGCATTGCGCACGACGAGCGCGTCCGTTGCACAGCAATGACAGGGTCAACTGAGTCAATTATCCATCCACTGGCACACCGCCAGTAGATGACCAAAACACCTGTGAATGTATCCAGCAGGAGAGGTCGATGAGCAGCGAACAGATCAGCACTTGCACTGAGGCGGCCACGCGCAATGTTCGGCCGCGCCTCTTTGGCCTGGATCGGGAAGTTGCCGTGCAGGCTATCGCTGCACTGGCTCGAGGCACTCCCGTGGAGGCCGCTTACCAGATCCTGGCGGGTATCGAAGCGCTGGATGCCGGTCCTGAAGCGCCCTTGGTGGTTTTGTGGCCCAAAGGGAATGGCTTCGAGACGATTGAGGACAGGGCTGCCTGGCACGAGGCCGAGAAGGAACGCTTGCTGTACGCCGCGGGCGAGCCAGAGCGTGTTCGCAAGCTCGCCGAACGGTTGATGGTGACTGGCGATGGAGGTTCGGCATGAGCCTGGTCGCACAAATCTTCCTTGCTTGTGCCGCCCTGCTCATGGCTTACGCCCTAGGGCACATCGCCGGTCGCTCTCGACGCCGCTCAACCATATCTGTGGCAGATCGTTGGCCTGTTGCACACGTCCAGTTCGATCCGGAGATGTCGCAGGAAGACATGCTGAGGTTCATCAAATCGGTAGAGGCCGCGATCTGGGCGGGGCGATCAACTAAAGCCCAAGGCCTTGAGAATAGCCGCGCCTGCGACCAGAGGGACTAGCCAAGTGAGCAGCGTTTTGATCTTGGCCTTGTGGTTCTCCCACAGCCGCCTCAGCGGCGGCCTATCGATATCCAGCCACGGGTTCGGCCCATCAATGGCTTTGTATTTGTCGTCCCAGTGCCTGATTTTCTAGGCGCTAAACGCTTCCTTGAGTTTCTTCATGCCAAGTCCCCATGACTGTCGTTTCGAGTGGAGTCAAAACGATATCACGGAAGGCTTGGCGCCCATTTGAGCGCCTGAATTGCAGGCATAAAAAAACCGCCTGGCAGGGCGGCTTCTTCAACAACATAACGGGGTCGATTATGCACATTGCAATCGATGTAAGCAATACCAGCCCTATCGCGTCAGGTTTCGGTTTCTCCGCGAACCTGTCGCGTCAGGTCGATTCACCGAGGGCTAAAGCGTGAGCACCATCATCATGAGCGCTTGCTGGCCGCTGCAAGGCATGAGCGGGCCTCAAAAGGCTGTATTGATATCGCTTGCGGACAACGCAAATGACGAGGGCGTTTGCTGGCCCTCCGTTGCCCGAATCGCGGAACGAACCTGCCTTGCGGAAAGGACGGTTCAAACTGCTATCAAGTGGCTGTGCCAGGTCGGGCTGCTGTCCATCCGTGAGCGGATGGGGCGATCGACAATGTACACCCTAACCCCAGCAGCATATGCACCCCCGCAAGAGCCGCACCCCGCAGCAGCCGCACCACCACCCCCGCAGCTCACGACAGAAACCCCCGCAGCAGCTGCACCCAGAACCGTAATAGAACCATCAAGTGAACCGTCATCCCTTGGTGGCGATGGGGCGCCCCGGAAGATCTCGAAGCCGAAGTGCCCGGCTCAGGCAATCGTCGACCTGTTCAACTTGACGATTCCAGAGTTTCCTCGGGTCGTGATGCTGACCAAGGATCGGATTGCGAAGATCGGGGCTCGCTGGAACGAGAGCGACGTGCACCAGGATCTCAACTTCTGGGCGGAGTACTTCGCATTGGTGCGTTCAAGCAAATTCCTGATGGGCGAGGTGTCCGCTGCTGGTGGGTCTCCATTCCGGTGCAACTTCGATTGGCTCATTGCGCCGACCAACTTCGTGAAAGTCGTGGAAGGAAATTACAATGCGTGACCTGCACAGCGTAGAGGCCGAGCACGGCCTGCTGGGCGCGATGATGATCCGCCCCGAACTCATCGACACCCTGCGCGATGACCTGACTCCTGAGTCGTTCTACTTCGCCGAGAACGCCGATGTGTTCCGCGCGATCATGGCGACGCGATCTGCTGGCAAGGCCGTGGACTTCCTGACCGTGGCCGACCAGATGGGCGTCTGGTCGTTTGAGGGCACGCCCCTCGGCTACTGCGCGGAAATCGTCAACAACACGCCGAGCGCCGCAAACGCCAAGACCTACGCGGGAATCGTGCGAGAGCGAGCCATCGAGCGCGCCTTGTATGACCTTGGCGGGCAGGCCATGGAGATCGCTCAGGATACTGGCGACGTGCAGGCGAAGATCGCAGCCATCCAGGCGGCGGCCATGGCTATCGATAGCAGCGCCGGGGATGACGACATCGTCAAGGCTGGCGATGTCATCGCCGACCAGGTCGAGGTGTGGCAAGAGCGGCACGATCGCCTGGCTCGCGGTGAATCGCTGATTGGCATCTCTACCGGCCTGAAGGACCTGGACGACAAGCTGGGTGGCTTGCAGCCGGATAATTTGTACATTGTCGCCGGCCGCCCCGCGATGGGCAAAACCACCTTGGCCATGGGCTTCATCGCCGAAGCCGCTATCCGCCAGAAGAAATCGTCCTTGGTCATCAGCCTGGAAATGAACAAGGGCCAGCTGATTGACCGGCTGACCGCGTCAGAAGGGCGAATTCCGCTCACCCTGATCAAGAACGGAGCAGCTTGCCAGAGCCATGGTGCACAGCTCTCGGTAGCCGCCACAGCGATTCACACCGCGCCGCTGTACATCGCTGATCGCGCCGGTACCAGCATCGGGCGCATCCGTGCCCTGGCTCGACGCCACAAGCTGCGTTATGGCCTCGATCTGTTGATGATCGATTACCTGCAGCTCACGGAGGGTGAGGGGGGCAACCGCACCGAGGAAGTCAGCAGCATCAGCCGTGGCTGCAAGCTGCTGGCCAAGGAGCTAAGTATTCCGGTCGTGCTGCTCAGTCAGCTCTCTCGCAAGTGCGAAGAGCGTCCGAACAAGCGCCCGATCCCATCCGACCTGCGCGAGTCGGGGGCTATCGAGCAGGATGCCGACGTAATCCTCTTCGTGTACCGCGACGAGGTCTACAACGAAAACACGGACTCCAAAGGGATCGCCGAAATCATCATCGGCAAGGGGCGAGACGTGGAGACCGGCACGGTTCGAACCGCCTTCCTCGGGCAGTACAACCGGTTCGAAAACCTGGCCGCCGGATGGGTGCCCGAACCGAAGGCCCAGCCTGAAAAAGTCACCAGCCTGGCCAGCCGCTATGCCAACAAGGATCGCTTCTGATGGCCGATCTGATGTTGGCCGCGCCCGACCTCGCAGAGTACCGATGGGCGCTCTATGCCTGCGGGCATCTGCTCGACCTCACCGCCGAACCTCACCCGCCCGTGGCTCTCTATCGCGACGAGCAGTCGGCGCGGCTGCACGGCCTGCGCATGTGGCCATCCACCTTCACCGTTGTTGACCTCCACAAGGACGACCGCTCATGAAGCAATCCAAGTTGACCAAAGCCGCGCGCGGCCGGGAATGCCAGGTGCGCATTCCGGGTGTTTGCAGCGGCAACCCCGAAACCACTGTGCTGGCCCACTACCGGATGTCCGGTACCTGCGGCGTCGGCATGAAGCCGAACGATCTGCAGGGCGCCTGGGCTTGCAATGCCTGCCATGACGCCTGTGACGGACGCAGCCAGTTGATAGGTCGCGCCGAAGCCCGCCAGCACCACGCCGAGGGCGTTATGCGCACCCAGGCCATTCTGATCCGCGAGGGGGCTGTCGCCGCATGAGCAGAACCATTTTCTTCACCCTCATGTGCGTCTTGGTTGTCGGCCTCGCGGCGGCTCTTTGTCAGGCTGGTGTAGGTCCTAGCGACTCTACAGCCTCCTTTTGGGCGATTGTCGCAATTGCCGACGCGATGGGGCTTGTGGGTTTTTTGTGGGGGCGCGACGAATGCTGAAAGCCAAGCCCCGCGTTTTTGCCCCGAAGAAGACTCGCGCCAAGCCCATCGACCGCGAAGGCCTTGAGCAGGCCTCACTGATGCACGAAGTCGCGCTGCGCTACCCGACAGCTGCCAAGCTGATCTACCACGTCCCGAATGGCGGGCACCGGCACAAGCTGGTGGCGCTCAAGCTGAAAGAGCAGGGCGTGAAGGCCGGTGTTCCTGACCTGGTGCTGCCGATGGCCCGCGGCGGACACTTCGGCTTGTACATCGAGTTCAAGGCCAAGCCGCCATTCGACGCTGCCGTGTCGCCGAGCCAAGACGCCTACATTCAGGCGCTGCTCGACCAGGGCTATCTGGCGATCGTCTGCCGGGGCTCCATTGATGCGCTGGAAGCAATCCGCGCTTACTTGCTGCAACCGCAGACCAAGGTGGCAGCATGAGCAAGACACTGACCGTTACCTTGTCCGATGCCGAGATTCGCCGGCACGCGGAAAGCGAGGTCCGCGACCTTCGAGACACCCGGCAGCCAGCCTTCCGCTTCCGCTACAAGCAGGACCGCGCCCGCGGCTCCTGGTACCTGGTCCATGGCAGTAAGTGGAGCAAGATCGCCAACTATCCGGACCTCAACACCAAGGCGGTGCTGAGCGTGCTGCCGGCCGTGCGCGCTCGGATAGCGGGCGAACCTGGCGCCGCTGTGTCCGTGGGCACCTGGCTCACCACTGGCCAGCTGTTGAAGTGGTTCGACGAGCGCATGAGTAAGGACCGCAATCTGTCGGACAAGCGCAAGTCCACCGCGCACTCGGCTATGACCAAACATTTGATCCCGCGCCTGGGCGATCTGCCGTTGGCGGAGGTGAGCAAGTCCGAGATCGACCAGCGCCTGATGTGGCCGCTGCAGGCCGAGCTGTCGCTGGAGTACCTGCGCCTGATTTTTCGCCTGCTGGCCCTGGCCTTCAAGCAAGCCGCTCGATTGAACATGATCACCACCAATGGCATGGCCGCCATTCGCTTCAGTGACTTCTCCAAGGCAAAGATCAAGCCCAAGCCCGCCCGTCTGCGGGACGTTCAGGTTGAAGGGCTACTGAGCCAGCTGGAAGAGCATTTTGCTCAGGTACCGGCCGAGGCCATGTTGGCTCTGATGATGCTGTCCCACGGCACCCGTGTATCCGAGACCCGCTTGGCGGCGTGGCGGGACTTCAGCCTGGAGGAGCGTCAGTGGCATATCCCGGCCAAGAACACCAAGACCCGGACCGAGCTGAACTTGCCGCTGACCGCGCAGGTGTGTGGGTTGCTCCAGCGCTACCGCAGTGCACAGGTAGCAAGTGGCTACAGCGGCCTGTATCTGTTCCCGGCCAAATCCGGCAAGCCGCTGAGCGACAGCCAGGCTTTTGCCGTCTTTACCCGCCTGGGGCGTGGCGAGTGGACCAGCCATGACCTGCGCAAAGTAGCGCGCACTGCCTGGGTGGATCTGGGCATCGACTTTCTGATTGGCGAGCTGCTGCTCAACCATGCGATGGGCCGGAACGTGCAGACCTACATCCATTCGTGGGTGGAGACTGGAAAGCGTGAGGCTCTGGAGAAGTGGCACCAATGGCTTGATGGGCGTGGCTTCACCTCGATTCACACCATTGCCGAGCCATTACGTGAAGTTTCGTGTTTTTCCGCAGAGGCCGCGATTGGCGCGGGCTCCAGCCATTCCAACGACAAACCATAGGCGAGGATTCGAAATGAAGAGCATTGACCAGATCCGCGCCGAATTCGAGCGGCGCTATCCGGTGCCGAGCGGCCTGCGCTGGGACCCAGTAGTCGGGCTATCCGGCTATTACGTTCTTGAGTGCGCCGATTGCTGCACGGATGTGTTCAACACGATCTACGCGGCCCGCTGGGAGACCTGGCTGGATTGCACCAAGGCACTTCGCGTCACCAATCCGTTCCCAGTCCAGATGGGTGATCCGGACGCAGCATGGGCTCGGGAGGTTGCGGAGAAGTCGCTGCAGTCTCAGGGACTGAAGGTGATTGGTTGATTAGGAAGCACGGTCCAGCCTTCAAGAAGGCCGTGATCGAGCTGGGCAAGTGCCCTTTGTGCCGTGGGAGAGCGGTCACGATGGGCACGTTCTACGAACTGCCATGCGATCACTGCAACGCCTCAGGCTGGGTGGTGGCTGCAACTGGCGAGGCCCTGCCCCTGGATGAACTGGTGACCCAGCTCAGCATGAGGCTGCAGGCCGCGACACGGCAGATTGAGCAGTTGAAGAAGCCTCGGGCCACTGGGCCGGAGGCTCTGCATCAGGATGGCAACCGGCTGGGCGCCGGCGGCACAAACTACACGGGCGATTGAGGGGAAGGACATGATCTATAGCAGCGTATCGGGGGCGGTAGTCGCGGCATTGGCGGCTGGCGAGAAGGGCTCAGCAAAGGGGCAGGCGTGGCAGAAGCTGTACAGGGCAGTTGAAGAGGAGGGTGGGTGCCTGGCTTCGCTGGGGGGGCAGGCGCACGGTCTTGACCGGACGCAAGTGGACTACTGGATTGCTGCACGTCTTCATCACCTCCTGAAGGACTGGCATTGGGATGCCTTGGTGGCGAAGTACAGCACCAACAAAGTGAAGAAGCTGCAGGCAATCACGGCTGTTCGCCCGCGCATTGCCAGCCCTGCGCCGCAGCTGTTCATCTTCAAGGCAGTGACGGCCTGGGCGATCCCTAAGTTGAAGGGCGCCCGCCGGAAAGCGCCGCGCTCGGTATCGGTCGAGGTGCCGCTGGATGCGCCTGCTTGGCGGCGTGATTCGCTGGTCAATGCTGCGGTGGCGGCAGGCCAGGCAGAGAAGCACCGCATCGAGGGGCAGCAGGAGGAGGTGATCGTCCTGGTCGACAGCTTCTACGACATGAATACCTGGGATCTGGATGCTGCCCCGGAGTCGACGCGCCGCCGATGGAGGGCCGATATCAACGAGAAACTCGACGGCATGGTTAGTGACGCACTAACAGAAGTTCGCGCGATCCTTCAAGCTGAAGGGCTGCTGATGCAAGAGGCTGCGTAATTGCCTGTTGACATTAGTGAGCGCGTGAGCGAAATTATCCCCATCCTGTCATTCCTGCGCGTTTCAGAGGATAGACAATTGAAAGCCCGGCCATCGTGTCGGGCTTTCTGTTTCAGCACTTCCTTGAATGGTGGAGCAGAGCTGTTAAAGTTTGCGTCCTTTTTCGAGCCTGAGACGGATCTTATGCAACAGTTTTTCTCCAAGACTTTCGGTGGGCTGACGCCGAGTTACTACATTCGCCAGATGATCTTCGGCTCCCTATTCGCAGCCTCCATCATTTTCATGAAGGCGAGGTCGCCAAGCGGCGTCACATTTGACGTGATTTCCCTCGCGCTTGTCTGCACGCTGCTCTATCCCTACTCACGCTTCGTCTACGAGAGCGTCATTGGATACATCATGGGAAACAACGTGTTCTTCGTGAATGCGCCCCTGATGTTAATGGTGAAGGTCATTACGATGCTTATGTGCTGGTTCTTCGCTATTTTTATTGCGCCCGTGGGCCTTGCATACCTCTACTGGCACCATAGTCGCCAGGCATCCTGAGAAGAGTAGTGTTATCAAATAGCCCAGCCATCGTGCTGGGCTTTTTCGTTTATGCAGATGACGCGCCCAGGCAGCTGGGCTAAGTCGGTAGTGGCATCGATCAAAGCCGCGCGCTCCCTGATCGGTTACGCGATGAGAGGCTGGGGTACGTGACCCAGCGATCCAGCCCGTCAAGCCGGGTAAGCACCGGCCCTCTGCACCCTTGAAATCAAGCCCCGAGTTGCCCACACATTTCACTGAGCGCAGAATGCAGCTTTGAGTGAAGGAGCGTTCAGCATGGTGTTGCGTGGCATGGCGCAGATGCATTTCGATGACTTGGCTGAGAGGTTCCAAGATCTGGTTCGCACTTTCGGTGGCTCTGAACCGGTAGAGTTCGTATGGGTTGTGTTCTACCAAGGTCGGGTGTTTGGCGCTTATCCGCTCGCAGAGCAGGCCCTTGTGAAGATCACCGAAATTGAGCACTGCATCAGCGTTGATGAAGTTCCCGTCCCGCAAGCGTAACGCTGTATCTGCGTTGAGCTTTTGCGGTTCACCGGTGACGCGTCTCCAGCTGACGTGGCGGTTGAAGCGATTGCGTGGCAGTATTGACGCCCGAACTGCACATGCCCGTGGCAACACGGGTCGGCAAGGTAGTTCGGGATACCCGGTCGAAAGGCCGGGTTTTTTATTGAAGCCTCGGCATTCGCCGGGGCTTTTTCGTTTTCGGCTACACCACACCCATCGCTCCGAGCTGGGAGTGCTGTTGGGGCCGACCTATTTGAAGGCTCGCCATGTCGGTGGGCCTTTTTTGTTTCTGGAGAGAAGGATGAGCGAGCAGGCCAAGCGTTACGAGCAAGCTGTTGTGGACGCAGTTGTGGCAGGAGATGCCGATAAGCTGGAGTCAGCGCTGCGTCGCCTGTCGAAATGCGATGGCATCATTTTCCTGAACGCTACCAGACAACTGCTGAACACCGATCAGAAGAAGTCACTTTCCACTGCCATCATCCCTAACCTGGTCAATACGCTCCCGCCGTTCTACTACGAGGACGGGGTTGTATATGGTGCGGTTTACACCGACGGGGTTGGCATCTTCGCGAGGGCCGCCCATCGTTCCGGTGTCGGGATCGAGCGTAGTGTGGTGCTCCCCATCGTGGAGCAAGCGCGAGCCGAGTATGACGGCGCCGTGCTGAAGCGAGTGCAGGACCTCAAGGCCGAGATACGAGAGCTGGATAACCTGCTGCATGGACATTCCTCGGCAGACTACAAGCTGATCAACTTCGGCGTGGTCGAGCTGCTGAAAGGGCAGGCACTTCTGCTTGCTGCAGCTACCAGCGGCCAATAAACCAAGCTCCCTGCAACGGGAGGAATCGAGATGCCAAACATGCCCGAGAAGGATCCTGGCCTGTGGGCCGCTGTGCTCACCTGGGTGCTGGCCCACCAGCCTCAGCTGTATGCCGCTGGCCTTTCCGTCGCGATCGCCGTCCTCCGGGTGGTGTATGGCGGTGGCACCCGCCGGCAGATGTTCTTGGAGGGCGCCTTGTGCGGCCTCATCACCCTGGCCTTGGTACCGCTGCTCGAATGGATGGGTCTGCCTCAAGGCATGGCCACCTTCGCAGGCGGCATGGTCGGTTTCATGGGCGTGGAGAAGCTTCGCGGCTACTCCGACCTGTTCCTATCTCGCAAGGCTCAGGGGTAAGCAGATGATCACATTGACCGACAGCAACGGCCTCAAGCGTTACCTCGCTCCCGCCGCCATCGCACGTGTGGACGAAGCCTGCACCAGCAGTCAGTGGCACGGCATCTGCGCCATCGTTCGCACGTTCGACGGTCAGGTACTGGAGGTTAAGCAGCGGGCTGATGACATCGTGCGCCTGATCACCGAGTCGAAAGACTGATGGCCAGGCTCAAGACGCTCGGCTCTCGTATAAAGGAGAGCGCAGGCTCTCGGGTCAAGGCGGTGAGCCCTGGCAGTTGGCGAAGCGGCATGACCAGCTCCCAGCGCGGCTATGGCTACAAGTGGCAGCAAGCCCGAGATCGGTACCTGCGCGACAACCCGTTGTGTGTCTACTGCGAGCGGAACGGCCGCACTACTGCTGCCAGGGTTGTCGACCACATTGTTGCTCACCGTGGAGACATGGTTCTTTTCTGGGATCAGGCCAACTGGCAGAGCCTCTGCAAGCTCTGCCACGACTCTGTTAAGCAGGCTGAGGAAGCGGCCGGAATCTTATAGCGCTATAAAAATCTTATTTTTCTAAGAAAAATTGGATGGAGAGGGCTGTAGAAATCCGCATTTCGCACCGGATTGGTGCGACCGGCCTCGAAAGTGCCGCTGAAGCGTCCGAATCGTCACTAATGAGACTGATTCCCATCAAAAAGGGGTAGGGGGGGTCAAAAGCTAGGGATTCTCATCTAGCTAGACCGCCTCCGATCCCATGTACAGATTTTTTTCCCCCACAGGATTTTTGTTAAATGGCTTTAACATCCCGCAAGCGCGCTTTCATCGCTGCGCTGAGGGAAGGTGCGTCTAATCGAGACGCTGCCGTGGCGGCCGGCTATTCCGAGAAGACAGCGTCTGCGGCGGGCTCTCGGCTGGTCAAGGACAAGGATGTAGCGGCTGAGCTGCTCAAGCTCCGCGCCCTGGGTTTGATGCCTCAAGATGTTAAAGGCGATGTTAAAGCGCATGTTAAAGCCAAGCTTGCTGAGAAGGCCTCGGCAAAGGATGAGCAGGCGGCAGATTCGGACCCTGTAGCCGAGGAACATCCGGAACCCGAGCCAGCTGGTTTCGACCTGACCCAGGCGCTCCTGCATCGAGACCCCAAAGACTTCTTGCTGTCCGTGATGAACGACCACGGCAGCGAACCGAAGCTGCGTGTTGATGCAGCCAAAGCCCTGATGCCATTCGTTCACCCGCGCAAGGGTGAGAGCGGCAAGAAGGACCAAGCTCAGGCTAATGCCGAGAAAGCGGCCACCGGCAAGTTCGGCACGCGCCGCGGCCCACTGCAGTCGGTGAAATGATGGAGTGGTCAACCGCCTGTCCAGACTGGGAGCAGCGCATTGTTGCCCGCCAGAGCCTGATCCCATTCGAGCCGCTGTTCCCGACTGAGGCTGAGGAAGCCTTGGACGTGTTCGGTGCATTGCGCATGGTGGACGCCACTGGCAGTCCGTTGATGTGCGAGACCGTGCGTGACTGGGTCAACCAGTTCGTGGCCGCAATCTTCGGCGCCTACGACCCAGACTCAGGCCGGCGCCTGGTCAGCGAATTCATGCTGCTTATCAGCAAGAAGAACGGCAAGTCGACCATCGCCGCCGGTATCATGCTTAGCGCGCTGATCCTCAACTGGCGAGCTTCAGGTGAGTTCATCATCCTCGCACCGACCAAGGAGATCGCGGACAACTCTTACCTGCCGATCAGGGATATGGTGGCGGCCGACGACGAGCTCAAAGCCTTGCTGAAGGTGCAGGACCACCTGCGCACCGTGACCCACCGTCAGACCAACGCCACGCTGAAGGTCGTTGCGGCAGACAGCGAGACGGTGTCGGGCAAGAAGGCAATCGGCGTGTTCATCGACGAGCTGTGGGTGTTCGGCAAGCGCGCCAATGCCGAGGCGATGCTGAGAGAGGCCACCGGTGGCCTGGCATCCCGACCGGAGGGTTTCATCATCTGGGCCACCACCCAGTCCGACGCCCCGCCTGCTGGTGTGTTCCGGCAGAAGCTGATGTACGCCCGCAAGGTGCGCGACGGCGAGATCGTCGATAAGTCGTTCTTGCCGGTGCTGTATGAGTTTCCCAAGGCGATGCTGGATGCCGGCGAACACCGGGACTTCTCCAACGCGTACATCACCAACCCTAACCTTGGGCTGTCGGTCGACGAACCTTTCATCGAGCGTGGTTACGCACAGGCCCAGCTGGACGGCGAGGAGTCGTTCCGCGTCTTCCTGGCCAAGCACCTCAACGTCGAGATCGGCTTGGCGCTGCTTTCGGATCGATGGGCTGGTGCTGATTTCTGGGAGGCGCAGACCTCCGAGCTATGCCGCACGTTGGAAGACCTGATCGAGCGCTGCGAAGTGATCGACATCGGTGTCGATGGCGGAGGGCTGGATGACTTGCTTGGCTTTGCAGCACTTGGCCGAGAGCAGGGCACACGGCGCTGGCTGACCTGGACTCACGCCTGGGCCCATCCATCAGTACTGGAACGGCGTAAAGCCGAAGCGCCACGCATCCGCGACTTCGCCAAGGATGGGCACCTTACCCTTGTTGAGCGCATCGGCGACGACATTGAAGCGGTTGCGCACCTGGTGGCGCAGGTCGAGCAGGCCGGCCTGCTGGACAAGGTCGGGCTGGACCCGGCCGGTGTCGGCGCGATCCTCGACGCGCTGGAGGCTATGGGTATTCCGCGCGAAAAGATCGACGGTATTTCACAAGGGTGGCGCCTGGGCGGAGCCATCAAGACTGCCGAACGCAAGCTGGCCGAGGGCACGCTGCTACACGGGGGCCAGCCGATGATGGCCTGGTGCTGCGGTAACGCCAAAGTCGAGCCGCGTGGCAACTCGATCCTCATTACTAAGCAGGCCAGCGGCTCGGCCAAGATTGACCCGCTGATGGCTCTATTTAACGCTGTGACGCTTATGGCCCTCAACCCCGCCGGCCAAGGTGGCATGGAAAACTTCATGGCTGGCATTCGGGACCCATTGATCGCATGAACGCATTTCATATTTTCATCGCCTGCGCAGTGGTCGCTTTCTGCTTGGCATGCAGCGGGGTCTGGATGCTGGCTGGTACCGGCTGGGCTTTGCTGGCCGGATCACTGAGCTTCTTCTGCATCGCCGGCTTCATCCGCAGAGGGCTTGTCAGTGATTAAAACCCTATCCCAGGCACTGGGCGCTGCTGCCACCAAGCCTTCAGCCAGTATGAGTGAATGGCTGGGCAAGACTATCAAACTGTCGGATGGAGGTTTCTGGAGCGCCTTTAACGGCGCCCAGTCCAGTAGTGGTAAGTCAGTCAGCGTCGACAAGGCAATGCGCCTGTCCACCGTGTGGGCATGCGTTCGTATCATCTCGACCTCGGTAGCCGGCTTACCGTTGAGCATCTACCGGCGGATGCCCGATGGTAGCCGAGAGAGTGCCCGCGATTTCCCGCTGTACGACGTTGTGCACAACAGCCCCAACGAAGACATGGCTGCCTTCCATTTCTGGCAGGCAGTCGTGGCATCGATGCTGCTGTGGGGCAACGCCTACTGCGAGATTCACCGCTCCGCAGGTCGGGTCATTGCGCTGGACTTCCTGATGCCGTCTCGAGTCGACCTCGAGTTCGATGATGACGGCAGGCTGCGATACTTCTTCAGGCCCCGAAAGGGAGCCCGCCGAGAGATTCAGCGGCAGGACATGCTGCATATCCCAGCATTCACCCTGGATGGGCGGGTCGGGCTTTCTGCTATTCGGTACGGCGCAGATGTGTTCGGTTCTGCGATGTCTGCAGACGATGCCGCCAACAGCACCTTCCGCAACGGCATGATGCCCACAGTCGCGTTCTCGGTCGACAAGACGCTTAACCCGGCTCAGCGCGTCGAGTTTCGTGAGTACGTTAAGACAATCTCCGGGGCATTGAATGCCGGCAAGAGCCCAGTGCTCGAGCAGGGCGTGAAGCCGGAAATGATCGGCATCAACCCCGCCGATGCGCAACTGCTGGAGTCGAGAGGGCACAGCATCGAGGAAATCTGCCGCTGGTTCGGGGTTCCACCCTGGATGGTGATGAAGACCGACAAGGGCAGCAACTGGGGCACAGGACTGGAGCAGCAGCAGATCGCGTTTCTCACCTACTGCATCATGTCCTTCACGGCGCCGATTGAGCAGTGCGTGAACAAGTGGTGCATGACGGCGGTTGACCGGATCAAGTTTTATGCGGAGTACTCGCTTGAAGCATTCCTGCGTGCGGATAGCGCGGGCCGTGCGGCTTATCTCAGCACGATGGGACAGAACGGCTACCTGACCCGAAACGAGGGCCGGCGAAAAGAGAACCTTCCGAGCATGCCGGGTGGCGATGTACTGACCGTGCAATCCAACCTGGTTCCACTTGACCAGTTGGGCAAGCAAAACGATAGCCAGGCCGCAAGGGCCGCTCTGATGAACTGGCTCCAACAGCCCGAAAAGTAAATCACGGGAGTAATCCATGAAGCACAAGATCCAGTCTCGCGGCCTGCGCAGCGAGATGAGCCCGCGCGCGCTCGACAAATGGAATCCCGCGATCCAGGCGGCCGTCGAGAACACCTCAGACACCATCACCGTGTACGGCGTGATCGGCGAAGACTGGTATGGCGAGGGCGTCACGCTGAAGCGAATCGACGCCGCCTTGCGGGCGATCGGCGAGCGTGATGTCACCGTCTACATCAACTCGCCAGGCGGTGACATGTTCGAAGGCATTGCCATTTACAACCGCCTGCAAGAGCACAGTCACGAGGTCACCACCAAGGTGCTCGGCATGGCGGCGAGCGCTGCTTCGATTGTCTTCCTCGCGGGGAAGAAGCGAGAGGTGGCCAGCAGCGCCTTCCTCATGATCCACAACTGCTGGACCTGGCTTGCCGGCAACCGCAACTACCTCCGCGATATCGCCGACGATATGGAGGAATTCGATGCCGCGATGGCTGACCTCTATGCCGAGACCAGCGGGCAGTCGGCTGAAGACATGGCCGAACTGATGGACGACGAAACCTACATCCGCGGCAAGCGTGCCGTGGAGCTTGGTCTGGCCACTGGGTTGTTGTCGTCCGCCGAGGTCACCGAGCGCGAAACCGAAGACGCTGCCCAGGCCAATGCACTCAAGGCCATGGATGTAGCCCTGGCCAAGGGAGGAATGCCTCGCTCCGAGAGACGCGAGCTGTTCGCCAGTTTCAAGTCCGGCATGCCTCGCGCTGCCGGCGGGGGCACGCATAACGCTGCCCTGACCGATAAGCCTCGCGCTGTCGCGCCAGACCTCTCCGCCTCTCTGAGCGCGGCAACCAATCTCCTCAATTCTCTGAAAGGAAAGTGACCATGGACTTTGAAGCCCAAGTCAAAGAACTCAACGCCAGCCTCAAGGGCATTGGCGACCAGATCAAAAGCCAGGCCGAGGCGACCGAGAAGCAAATCAAGGCTTCCGGTGAAATGAATACCGAAACCCGTGCCAAGGTCGATGAACTGCTGACCAAGCAGGGCGAACTTCAGGCGCGCCTGGGCGAGGCAGAGCAGAAACTGGTGAATGCAAGCCGGGATCGGAGCCATCAGGAAGAGCCGCAGAAATCGGTAGGCGCTCTTGTGATCGAGAGCGAAGAAATGAAGGACATGAACTCGTCCTTCCGTGGTTCCCGCCGTGTCTCCGTGCCGCGCGCGGCCATCACCACCGCAACCGGCGGTGACCTGGTGCAGACTCAGCGCTTGCCGGGGATCATTGCCCCGCCTCAGCGCCGACTGACCGTCCGCGACCTGGTCGCGCCAGGTACCACCGAATCGAACTCCATCGAGTACGTCCGTGAAACCGGCTTCGTCAACAACGCCCGCACTGTGGCGGAGAACACTGCCAAGCCGTACTCCGACCTGACCTTCGGCCTGGCCACGGCGAACGTGCGGACCATCGCCCATTTGTTCAAAGCCAGCCGCCAGATGCTGGACGACGCCAAGGCACTGCAGAGCTATATCGACGGTCGTGCACGCTATGGCCTCACCATGGCAGAAGAAGCTCAGTTGCTTTACGGCAACGGCACCGGCGTGAACCTGCAGGGCCTCATGACGGTTGCTCAACTGTACGCCGCCCCGGCTGGCGTAGCTGTAGTGGGCGAGCAGCGCATTGACCGCCTGCGCCTGGCGCTGCTGCAGGCCGAGCTGGCCGAGTTCCCATCCGACGGCATCGTGCTCAACCCGATCGACTGGGCGGCCATCGAGCTGACCAAGGACGGGGAGGGCCGCTACATCATCGGTCAGCCTCAGGAAGGCACCAACGCGAAACTCTGGAATCGCCCAGTGGTTTCTACCCAGGCCATGACACAGAACGACTTCCTGGTCGGCGCCTTCAAGCTCGGCGCTCAGATCTTCGATCGCATGGAAATTGAAGTGCTGATCTCGACCGAAAACGGTGATGACTTCGAGAAAAACATGGCAACGATTCGTGCTGAAGAGCGCCTGGCCTTTGCCATCTATCGCGACGAAGCGTTCGTCACTGGCCCGCTGGTCACGCCTTAATCTTTCCGCAACACGGCGCCAGAAATGGCGCCTCAACGGAGTACTCCCATGGCACGTAAACAGGAAAAACCAGAGTCTACGGTCGAGCCGCAGGATCCTGCCTCGACCACTGAAACGAGCGGCAGCCAGCCTGAAGATGGGGCTTTGGCCCTCTCGCCGGGTGATGCAGTCTCGCCAAATCCTGGCGAATCGGCCGCTTCTGAAACTGATCCAGGCTCGGGGGATAGCACAGAGCAGGCACTGCCACCCGCACCGGGAGACTCGGGGCCTGGATCGAACGTCTCAGCAAGCGACCTGAGCACTATTGCCGAAGCCTCCGCTACTGAAACGGGGGCATCGGAAGGCGCAGGACAGAGCGGCCCAGCGGCGGCTGAGAGTGGCGACGATATCGACCAGCCAGTTGGCGAGGATCTGGTTGCAGCTAACCCCAATCCAGCAACTCTTCAGATCTACCCGATGCGCTCCTACATGGATGAGGGCGAACTGCGTCGCCGCGGCGGTCCCGCTTACATGGTGCCACGCCGGCATGCAGAGGAGCTGGTGCAGCGGAAGTTGGCATCGCTCGAGCCGCTGGAGGAGTGAAGGCATGCCTGTAATCAGTTTGACCATTGCACGCCATCACCTTCGAGACCCTGACGACGA
Source organism: Pseudomonas palmensis (assembly GCF_017848315.1). Classification (GTDB taxonomy): domain Bacteria; phylum Pseudomonadota; class Gammaproteobacteria; order Pseudomonadales; family Pseudomonadaceae; genus Aquipseudomonas; species Aquipseudomonas palmensis. The sequence goes on along the minus strand of NZ_JAFKEC010000041.1, from coordinate 11,921 downwards.
TGACGAGTATCTAGAACTCCTGATCGAGGCCTCGGAAGGGCAGGCGATGGACTACCTGAACCGTCGTTTCTATGCCGATCAGCAGGCGCTGGATGAGGCTGTCGCCGCCGGAGCTGCCGGCGAGTCCCCCATGGTCTGCAACAAGCAGATCAGGGCTGCCTGCCTGCTGATCCTCGGCCACCTTTACGCGAACCGTGAGGACGTTGTGATCGGGACCACCGCCACTGAGCTGCCGAAAGGCTCGGAGGCACTCCTGACGCCGCACCGCATTGGGTGGGGCGTATGAGGGCCGGCCCGCTGCGTCATCTGTGCAAGGTCACCTTCCCGCACGAGGAGCGCAATAAGTCCGGGGGCGCCACAGTGACGTGGTTGCCCGCTGCTCGTCCTGATATGTGGGCTGAAATCAGGACCCCCAGCGGTCGGGTTTCATCTGTTGCCGAGCGACTGGAAGCCGTCGTCACTGCCGAGATCATCGCCAGGTCACGCACTGACATTGTTGCGGGCTGGCGGGTGACCAGGCGCGGGATTACCTACAAGGTCGAGGCTGTTTTGCCTGACAACGAAAACTCAATGATGAGGCTCTTGTGCTCATCAGTCCCCAACCCATGAGGTACCTCCAATGAAAATTCGTGCACTGGGCCGACTCTCGGGCGCCTCCGGCGATCGAGAGAAGGGCGAAGAGTTCGAGCTGGCCAAGGAGTATGCCGAGGGCCTGATTGCTCGCGGCTACGCCGAAGCGGTCACCGACAAAGCCGAGAGGCCGAAGGCCGCCCCGGCCAAGGAGTAAGCCATGGCCCGTCGATCAAGGCTGCGCGGTGACTTCAAGCTGCGGCGGACGCTACGCAATATCCACAATATGATGGACAACGAGCTGCGCAGCACCATGCAGACGTGTGCGAACAGAATCCTCGGCACCATGCAGCAGCTTATCCCTAAAGACACTGGGGCCGCTTCGGCGGCCCTGTCTGCGTTCGTATCGAAGAGCGGGCTGGATGCCCAGGTTGGCCTGCGAGGCAAGTGGGACAACGAGCGGTTCTTCTACATGCGCTTCATTGAGTACGGTACGAAGGGCTATTCCGGCACCATTTATCGCCGCGCCGACAGCAATGCCATCGGCGGTGCGCACACCAAGAACCGCGACACAACACAGCTTAGGGGCCGCCGCAATTCCTTGCGGCAGCGCGAGGTGAAGAACAAGTCGGACGGTGCCAACTTCTTTGGCAAGTATCCGGACATTCCGGCACGGCCGGCGCACCCCTGGCTTCGGCCAGCTTTGCAGGTCAACCGGGAGTTTGTCTTGGCCGAGATCGGGGCAACTATCACTCGCACGTTGCGGCGAGCAAGTCAGGGGGCCGGCAATGGCTGACCCATCCCTTGCGCTGCAGGAAGCGCTGGTCGCCCGCCTGCGCGACGAGGTCGATTGTCCTGTATTGGACGGGGCCGGGATCAACACCCCGATGCCCTATGTGTCCATCGACCGTGAGGTCTCGACCAACATCAGCCCTATCGCTGGGCGCAAGCGCGAGCAGCGCCTGATCTACCTGTCTGTCTGGTCTGATGCCGTTGGCCAGGCAGAGGTCAAGCGCATCAACGGCAAGGTCATCGCCGCCCTCGACGAGCGCCGTCTGGTGCTCGAGCACGGGCGGGCAGTGTCCGTGCGCGTGCTCCAGGCCGACGCCCAGCGCGATGCTGATGGCACCACGTACCAGGGCTCGATCACGGTTCGCGTGATCACCACCCACTGATTCACCTATCGGCCGCCCCGCGGCTTTATCCGATGTGCCTTTGGAGGAACCCCCATGGCCGAAGACAACCTGAACACGGCGGCCGGCTGCCGCTTACGCTTTGGCGGGAAGACCGCCGCCACCACCGAAACCGAGTACAAGGCCGATGACTACATTGACGTGGGAGAGATCGAGGACCTGGGCGAATTCGGTGACACCTTCAGCAGCGTGACCTTCACCGCGCTGAGCGATGGCCGGGTGCGTAAGTACAAGGGCACCGCAGACGCGGGCGACATCACTTTGACTGTCGGCCTGGATAGCGGCGATGCCGGCCAGAAAGCGGTGTCCGTCGCGCACAAGGACCGCACCAAGGGCAACTACAACACCATGGTCACCCTCAACGACGGCGACCCTGGCGCGACCCCGGCAATCCTTCCGACCACGTTCTACTTCGGCGTCAAGGTGATGAACAACACCGTGGCACCTGGTGCGGCTGACAACGTGGTGCGCCGCAACATCACTCTCGCCATCAACACCGAGATTCTGGAAATTCCAGCACACGCAGCCCCGTAACCAACAGGGGCTTCGGCCCCGCCTCAACAGGACCTGAACCATGAACAAGACTTTGCACGGTACCTTGACCGTGAAGCTGGGCGACGAGGAGTTCACCCTGCAGCCCACGCTGAAGGCGGTGCGCGCGATCGAAAGCCGCTTTGGCGGGCTGCGCGGCGCCTCGCAGACTCTCAATGCCATGAGCGTGGATGGCTGCGCCATCATCCTTGCCGCCGGCGCCGGTCTGGAAGGCAAGTCAGCTGAGGCGATCCCCGAGAAGGTCTGGCAAGCTGGTGTGCTGGGAGTGTCGGTGCAACTGAACGCCTACCTCGCTGCACTCTATAACCCGCGCGGTGGTGACCAGGGAAACGACCAAGCCGGGGCGGCGTAAGCGTCGTTGAGGACGGCAGCTACGTCGACCGGCTTTACGCCATCGCGACAGGCTGGCTGGGATGGACCCCCGCCACGGCCTGGAGTACACCATTGCCCGAACTGTTCATTGCGCTGGATGCCAAGATCGAGTGGTCGCAGATGACCAATCCGTTTGGCAGCGGCAAAGCAGCCAGCCAGAAGGTGAAGCCCAAGCCTGCTGATGTTGCTGAGAAGCTGCGGCAGGCGCTGACGGGAATGCGCGCTAGTTAGCATTTTGTTAGTCTTCCCTGTCCAAGTGCGAGGGATTGACGATGCTGAAAATGATGGTGATGCTTCCTGCCTTTTTGTTGCTGGCAGCATGCGGGCAATCGGATGCCCAGAAGGCAGAAAGTGCTGCCGCAATGGCTGAGATAAGAAACCAGCGTGTGGCTAGAGAGTTTGTGGGTGGAGCCTTAAAAGATCCCGACAGCGCTGAATTTCGTAATCAGCGCGGGCTTTGTGGCGAAGTGAATTCTAAAAATTCCTTTGGAGGCTATGTTGGTTTCAGGAGATTTATCGCGGCAAGCAAGGAAATGGTAGTTTTCGAAAATGATGGCCGCATGAATCCGGGCGATTTTGAGAAAGCTTGGTCAACGCACTGTCGTTAGTTTTTTCGTTTTACCGCCCGCTTCGGCGGGTTTTTTATTGCCTGGAGAAAAGCATGGCTGACCAACAAGTCCAGGGGATGCTGGTTCAGATTGAGGCCACCACCGCCCAGTTGCGCCGCGAGCTTGCCAGTGCCGATCAGTTGGTGGGGCGAACTTCGCAGTCTATTGATCGGAACTTGGTACGGGTCGACACTGCATTCGATAGAGTTGGCACCGCGGCTCAGCAAGCGGGAACATTGATCAGGGGAGCGTTCGCTGCTGTAGCTGGCGCAGGGCTGATTGGCGGCATCATTAAACAAGTCGACGCCTATGGGCAGATGTCGGATCGCATGAGGGCTGCGGCAGGGGGCTCTGAAGAGTATCAAGCCGTACAGCAACACCTGCTACGTACCGCCCAGGAGACCTACCGCCCGCTGGCCGAGGCACAAGAGCTTTACATCCGCACCGCGGACGTAATGAAAACCCTAGGCTTCAACACCCAGCAGACGCTCGATATCACCGATAGCTTCAGCTTCCTGCTTGTGACCAACGCTGCATCTGCCGACAAGGCGGGATCAGCACTTGATGCCTACTCCAAGGCTTTGCAGACTGGGAAGGTTTCCGCCGACGGCTGGATCTCTATCCAAGCAGCGATGCCGACTGTTGCAGACGCGATCGCCAGCGCGACCGGAAAGAGCGCGAAGGAAATCCGCGCACTCGGCGTTGATGGCAAGCTGGCCTTGGATGACCTGAACACTGGCTTACTGCGTACGGTTGAGGTAAACCGTAAGGCAGCGGCGGACATGTCCACCAGCGTGCAGGACGCGCTGACCAACATGGGCACAGCTATTGGCAGTTTTCTCGGTGGCATGGAGGAGCGCACCGGCTTAGTGGCCGGGCTTTCCAAGGCTCTTCTGGTTTTGGCTGAGCACGTCAACCTGGTCGCCATCGCGATGGGGGGCGCAGGCGCCGCTGCGCTGACCAACTACGTCGCGAAGGCCGGCCTGGCTTTGAAGGCTGCACTGGCCCAGCGCGCTGCCGAGGTCGAGAATGCCCGCGCAGCGCTGCGAGCCGCCGACGCCCAACGGATCTATGCTCAGGCACAGCTCCAGCAAGCTCAGGCCTCAGTCGCTGCCACCAGTGGTCTGCAGCGGTTGTCGCTGGTGCAGACACAACTGATCCCGCGGCAGGCCGCGCTCAAGGCGTCCACAGATGCCCTGGCGGTAGCCCAGGCAAACCTGACCCGGGTAGCGACTGGCGGCTTGTTGGCCGCACTGGGCGGCCCGATGGGGCTGGCTCTGCTTGCTGGAACGGCGGCCGCAAGCTTCTTGCTGCTGCGGGACAACGCGGACAAGGCTGGCGTGAGCCTCGACGATCTGCACAAGCCTGTTGCTCAACTGCGCGAAGAGTTCGCCAAGCTCAACAAGGATCAGCGCGAAGCATCGTTGGTGAAATGGCAGCAGGAGCAGATCACGGCTACGGATAAGGTCAAGGATGCCTATGGCGATCTGGCCCAGTCCATTCGCTCAGCCACTGTTACTGCCCCGGCGCGAGACTCCAACGGGCAGTACAACAAGCAGTTGGCTGATTACCGGTCGATCATTGATCGGCTAAACGAGGCGCGCGCCGCCGGGGAAGATCTCTCGCCGACGCTCAAGGAGGTTGCCGATCGGTTGCAGATCCCAGCCAGCACAGTGCAGCGATGGCTGACGCAGGCCGGCGCTGTGAGTGACGCCGATCAGCGCTCTGGGCTAATCGCCGAGACGCTGCGCGTGCTAACCGGTGTCACCGAACAAAACACCTCGGCCACCCAGGCCAACAATGTCGCCAAGGCTGGCATGAGCGCTGCCGGCCAGGCCTACCTGGAGACGCTGCAGAAACAGCTGGCCGGCCTGCAGGACAACGGCGACGCGCTCAAGATCGCCAACCGGCATCTCGCCGAGAATGCGGATCTCACCGAAGTAGATCGTCAGGCGATTATCTCTGCGGCGAACGCGATTGAGTCGCAGAAGAAGGTCAACGAGGCCGCGAACAAGGCCAAGCGCAAGGGCGCCTCGGAAAGCGAGCAAGCCAGCAAGAAACAGCTCAAGGATTTCGAGTCGACCGAAGAGGGCTACAAGCGCCAGATCGAACTGATCAACACCTCCGGCGACAAGCAGAAGGACGCCACCGAGGTAGCCAAGCTTTCGTTCGAGCTGCAGGAGGGCAAGCTGGGGAATCTGTCCAAGGTTCAGCAGAAGCGCCTGCTTGAGCTGGCCGCCGAGCTGGACGGATTGAACAAGATCAAGAAGGCCAACGAGGACGCCCTGAAGCTCAGTGCGTTTAAGGCCGCCCAGGCTGCCGGTACCCAGACGACGATCAACGGCTACTCGCAGGAGCTGGCCGGCATCGGCATGGGGGATAAAGCTCGCGACCGGATGCGCGCTAACCTGGCGATTCAGCAGAAGTACGTCGAGGATCTGAAGGCGCTCAACGAGCAAAGCAACACCGGGCAGATCAGTCCGGAGCTGTACGCTAGCCAGAGCAAGGTGCTGCAGGACGAGCTGAACAAGCAACTGATTGCTCAGCAGTTCTACTACGAGCAGGTCGATGAGGCCCAATCGAACTGGGTGAATGGAGCTCGGGACGCCTGGGCCGACTTCGCTGATGCGGCGCAGAACTACGCTGCGCAGGCGGCGGACTTTGTAGGTGGCACGCTTGGGTCTGCCACCAGCGAGCTGGGCGGCGCTTTCTCCGACATCATCACGCAGTCGAAGAGTGCAGAGGATGCGTTCGCCGATGCTGCAGCCGGCATGGCGAAGTCGATGATAAACGCCCTCAGCGATATGGCCGCGCAGTGGCTTGTGTATCAGGCGGTGCAGGCACTGGTCGGGTCCACGACGCAGAGCGCTGCGAGCCTTGGCATGGTCGCCAACGCCCAGGCAACGTCGTTCCAGGCCAGCCTTGCTGCGTATGCCTCCACGGCTGCGATACCGGTCGTGGGGCCTGGCCTGGCCCCGGGCGCGGCAGCTACGGCTGCTGCTGCAACTGCACCCATGGTTGCAGCGGTATCCACCGCGACCGCGATGGCGGGCGCGGGCTTCATGGATGGCGGCTACACCGGCCACGGCCGACGTGATGAGGTGGCGGGGCCAGTGCACCGCGGCGAGTACGTGTTCGACGCCGAGGCCACTGCGCGCATTGGCGTGGGTCGTTTGGAGGCGCTGAGTAACGGCCAGATCGGGATGGTGGGTACTTCTTCGGGCGGCGCTCCCGCGACCGCGCCGGCGCCCGGCGGCCCCGCGCCGATCATCATCAACTCACCGATCAATGTTCAGGCCCAGCCCGGTATGAGCGACGAAGCCGCACGCCGCCAGGGGGCAGCGATGGAGGACGGGTTCCGGCAAATGTGCCGGGAGGTTGTCCGAGAGGAGTTCGGGCAGGGCGGCTCTATGTGGAGGCGGTAATGACAGAAACCTTTGACTTCGACATAGAGGCGGACGCCGATGGCGACATCAGTCAGCGCACTTGGGATAACGACTTCGGCGATGGCTACGCGCAGTCAGGCGGTACCGGCATCAATACGAAGTCGCAGTCCTGGAATGCAACTCACACAGGCCTGCTGGAGCAGGGAGAGGAGGCCCTTGAGATCTGCAAATTTCTTGATCGGCACGAAGGCTACAAAACCTTCTTCTGGACCCCGCCTGGTGGAGTGCAGGGGCGGTATCGGGTCAAGGGCTACAAGCTCAAAGCCAGAGGCAACCCCAAGCTGGTAACGATCAGCTGGACGTTCGATCAACGATTCACCCCTTACTAAGCCCCGCCCGTGCGGGGCTTCTTGTTTCTGAGGCCCCATGACTTTTAATACCGATATCCAGAAGCTCGAGCCGGGCAACCAGATCCGGCTGTTCGAAGTGGATGCCACGCGCTTGGGCGGTAACCTCTGGCGCTTCCACGGCCACGCCCAAGAGGGCGACATCATCTGGCAGGGCCACCTCTACGAGCCGATCCAGCTCGAGGCGAAAGGGTTCGACATCCGCGGCGATGGCCGGCCTTCGTCGCCGACCCTGCAGCTGGCCAACGAGCTGGGTGGGGTGAGGGGTGCAATTTCAGCGCTATGCCTGCACCTGCGCGACCTGGCCGGCGCCAAGGTCAAGGTCATCGAGACCTTTCGCCACTTCCTGGATGCCGCGAACTTCCCGGACGGCAACCCAGCCGCCGCCAACCAGGCGCGCATCAACCTCTGGTACATCGAGCAGAAGACCGATGAGGACCGGGAGCAGGTGACCTTCCAGCTCTCCAGCCCGCTGGACCTGGAGGGGCAGATGCTGCCTACCCAGCAGATCACCAAGCTGTGCCGCTGGGCCTGCCGTGGGCAATACCGCCAGGAGGCGTGCGGCTACACCGGCACAGCCAAGTTCACCAAGAAGGACGAGCCCACCAACAACCCCGCGCTGGACCGCTGTGGCGGGCGCTGGAAGAGCTGCAAGGCTCGGGGTAATACGCGCCGCTTCGGCGGCTCCATGGGCGCCAGTCTCATTGCCAGCTCGAGGTAACCATGCGCATCAACCAACAACTACAAGCCGCCATTCGCGAGCATGCCGAGCGGGCATACCCGGACGAGGCCTGCGGGGTGCTGATCAAGACCGAGCAAGGCCGCGAGTATGTGCCGTGCCGCAACCAGGCCAGCACACCTCGCGAGCAGTTCTCGCTGAACCCCGAAGACCTGGCCCAGGCTGAAGACCGTGGCCAGGTCCTCGCGATCATCCACAGCCACCCCGACAAGTCGCCGGCACCCAGCATGGCTGATCAGGTGAGCTGTGAGCTGCATGAGTTGCCGTGGGGCATAGTCGGCTGGCCCGGCGGTGAGATGGAGTGGTTCAAGCCTTCGGCCTACCAGGCGCCTCTACTGGGGCGTGACTTTGCGCGCGGCCTGCTGGACTGCTGGGGCGCGTGCCGCGACTGGTACGCCCGCGAGGCCGGTCTGGTGCTGCCGAACTTCGAGCGCAAAGATCTGTGGTGGGAAGAGCGTGATGGCCCGAGCCTGTATGAGGCGAATTTCGCGGACGCCGGCTTCTACCTGGTTGACGAGCCCCGCCGCGGCGACATGCTGGTATTCATCGTGCCGTCACCAGGCCGGCCATGCCACCACCCCAACCACGCCGCCATCTACCTGGGCGACGAGCCGGCCTTTGTCAGCGAGCCAGCCCCGGACCTGGGTGGCAGCGGACCGTTCATCTATCACCACATGGCAGGGCGGGCATCGACTCGTGAAATCTACGGCTGGTCGATGGCCAGCCGCCTGCGCCTGGTGCTGCGCCACAAGGATTACCGGCCATGATGCGAACCATCAAGCTCTACGGCGTGCTGCGCAAGCACTTCGGCAATGAGTTCACCCTCGACGTGTGCAGCGTGCGGGACGCGATCAGCGCCCTGTGCGCCATGGTGCCGGGGTTCGAGAAGTTCCTGCGCACGGGTGAGGAGCGGGGTCTGGTCTTTGCAGTGTTCTCTGGCCGCCGAAACCTGGCCAATTCCGAGCTCGATCTGAAGGGCGATGACCCAGGACAGATCCGCATCGCGCCGATCATCCAGGGCAGCAAGCAGGGCGGGATGTTCCAGACGATCCTCGGGGCCGTACTGGTCGTCGCCGGTTTTTTCGCCGGCGGCACCACCACGGGCCTCGGCATGGCACTGATCGCGGGCGGTGCTGCACTGTCGCTCGGTGGCGTGGTGCAGATGCTGTCCCCCACGGCGCGGACTGGTACCGGAACCAAGAACGAAGACGGTAACAACCCGAGTTACGGCTTCGGCAGCGCGGTCACAACCATCGCCCAGGGCAACCCGTACCCGCTGCTGTACGGCGAGCGCGAGATTGGCGGCGCCATCGAGTCTGGCGGGATTTACACCCAGGACAGGCTGTAGCTGTTGAGCCACCACCAACCCGCTTCGGCGGGTTTTTTTGTTTTCAGGAGATCTGCATGAGCGCAATTGCAGCGAGGCCGCAGGCATCCCGCAATCGTGTTGCCGGGGCCAAGGGCGGCAGTTCGAAGCCGAAGCAGCCAAGCATTGCATCGAACAGCACGCCCTCCATCGCCACGGCCCGCATCGTCTATCTGTGGAGCTGGGGGCCAATTGTTGGCCCGGTGGATGGCCTGCGGTCGATCAAGCTCGGCGACACGCCTATCCAGGCCGCCAATGGCACCATCAACTACCCGGGTGTGAAGTGGCAATTCCGTTCTGGCGAACTAAACCAGCCTCGCCTGGACGGTATTGCCGAGTCGAGTAACGAGATCGGCGTCAGTCAGGAGCTGCGCAGCACCACGCCCTACATCTACACCGTGGCCAACTCCATGGTCGACGCCGTGCGCGTGCGCTTCAGCTGGCCGCAGCTCCAGTCTCAGGATAAGTCCGGCAACATCAACGGCGTGCGGATTGACTACGCGATCGACGTGGCCACCGATAGCGGCCCGTACCAGCAGGTACTGGCGTCTTCGGTCAACCGCAAGAACATCACCAAGTACGAGCGCTCCCACCGCATCAACCTGCCCGAGGGTAGCCGGTGGTCGGTGCGTGCTCGCCGCATCACGCCAGAAGCCAACAGCTCCCTGGTACAGGATGGGATGTGGATCGATGCAATCGCTGAAGTCGTCGACAGCGACCAGGAGTACCCGCTGACCGCCGTCGGCTGCCTGGAGTACGACGCCGAGCAGTTCGGCGGGGACATCGCCAAAGTCGCAGCGCTGATGCGCGGCCGAATTGTTAGCGTGCCGGCGAACTACGAGCCGGAGACACGGACCTATCACACCAGCGGCCCTGGTACCACCAATGGCGTCTGGAACGGCACGTTCAAGCAGGCCTACACGAACAACCCAGCCTGGGTCTTTTATGACCTGGTCCTGCACCCGTACTACGGCCTGGGCGAGCGCATCGATGCCACGCAGATTGACCGCTGGTCTCTTTACCGCATCGCACAGTACTGCGACCAGCTTGTGCCGAACGGCGCCGGCGGCCAGGAGCCGCGGTTCACCTGCAACCTCTACCTGCAGAAACAGGCCGAGGCTTATGCTGTGCTCCAGGATCTGGCCTCGATTTTCCACGGCATGGCTTTCTGGGACGGTAGCCAGATCGTCGTCAACGCCGACATGCCCAGCGACCCGGTATACACCTACACCCCGTCGCAGATCCTGGGCGACGGCGCAATCAAGTACGGCGGCAGCCGCTTGCGTGACCGGCACAGCCTGGCGATGGTGGCCTGGGACAACCCGGCCCAGGGCTTCGAGACCGACAAGGAGCCCATCTTCGACGACGAGGCCATGGCCGAAATCGGCGTGCGCGAAGTGTCCGTCGAGGCGCTGGGGTGCACATCGCTCGGCCAGGCGCAGCGCGCCGGCCAGTGGGCGCTAATGACCGAGCAGCTGCAAACTCGGGGTGCGACTATTCGTGTTGGGCTCGATGGGCATATCCCGCGGCCAGGCCAGGTGATCGCCCTGTCTGATCCGATGCTCTCTGGCCGCGCCAACGGCGGGCGTATCGCTGCAGTTGCAGGCCGGGTTATCACCCTCGACCGGGATACCGAGGTGACACCCGGTGCCCGCCTGCTGGTCAACCTGCCCAGCGGCAAGTCTGAGACCCGGCAAGTTCGATCGGTTGCCGGGCGGGCTGTGACAGTGATCGCCGATTTCAGCGAGGCCCCGCAGTCGGAATGCGCCTGGGCGCTGGACTTCGACGACCTGAAGCTGATGCAGTTTTTCGTGCGCAACGTGACGCGCCCGGAATGGCACCAGTTCCAGTTCGAGCTGATCCAGCACGAGCCAGAAAAGTTTGATGTCATTGACTACGGCGCAGTGATCGACGATCGGCCGATCAGCGTGCTGCCGCCAGGTGTGCAGGAAGCTCCGGCGCAGGTATTGATCAGGAGCCACAGCTCGATAGAGCAGGGGCTGGCTGTCACCACCATGACAATCGGGTGGGATGCCGCGCCGGGGGCCGTGGCTTATGAGGTCGAATGGCGCTGGGGTGCGCGGGACTGGATCAAGTTGCCGCGCACTGGCGAGCTCTCTGCCGACGTGCGCGGCGTGTATGCCGGCCAGTACCTGGCTCGCGTGCGCGCCGTAAACGCGATGAACGTGGCGTCGATGCCTGCCAGCTCAATGTTGACCGAGGTGGCGGGCAAGACAACGCCGCCGCCGGCAGTTACCCACCTGCTGGCCACCAGCGAGCTGTTCGCGATCGGGCTGCGCTGGGGCTTTCCGCCCGGCGCCGAGGACACACAGCGTACCGAGATCTGGTACAGCCCAAGCAACGACCTGTCGGTGGCAACGAAGCTCACCGACCTGGCGTACCCGCAGCGCGACTTCATGCTGCAGGGGCTGGCTGCGGGCGTGTCGTTCTTCTTCTGGGCACGCCTCGTCGACCGCACCGGCAACATCGGTCCATGGTATCCCGTGGACAACGGCGTACTGGGGCAGAGCGGCATGGATGCTTCGCCGATCCTCGACCTCATTGCAGGGCAGATCGGCGAGACCCAGCTGGGCAAAGAAGTCATCGACAAGATCGATGGCCTGCAAGACCAGATCGATGCGCTGGACGGGCTCAAGGCATACGACCCAGGTGAGCCATACGTGAAAGACCAGATGGTCGTGGTCGATGGTCGGATCTACCAGGCAAA
>NZ_JAFKEC010000040.1 GCF_017848315.1 Pseudomonas palmensis | reverse complement strand
GGTGTCGGCACCGAGGGTAAACCAAACCCATGCGCCAAGGCGATTGGATCGCGCAGGCCGGCACGCTGTAGCATGTGCGCCACGTTGGGCGCGACGCGCAAGGGGCGCGCCCTCACCACGCAATGACCATGGGGTGCGCATGAGCGACAACCAACCCTGCCGCGCCTGCGGCAACGTGATCCTGGCAAGCACCGCAGCGCGCACCGGCGGGTTGTGCATGCCCTGCAAGGGCGGCTACCGGGAGAACATCGAGAACGGCAAGCGCTACGCCCAGGAGCGCAAGCAGTATCTGGCCAGCCCGCAGGCGCTGTACTGGTCTGCGCTGGTCGACCGGGTGTTCCGCACGCCCCAGGGCTTTGCCGGGCTGGCACTGGCCGAGCAGCACTATTACGCGGTCAACGTGCTGCAGGGCGAGGTGTACAACGGCGGTTTCGACCAGTACTTCGGCAACTCCTCGGGCGATCACTACGCCAGCGCGTGCGCGGGGCTACGCGAACTCGGCGCGTTGCAGACCCTCGCGCTGCTGGAGGAGGCCAAGGGCCTGTTGTTCGGCGCCCAGGCAGTGCCTGCCGAGCAGGGCGAGCGTCAGTTGCGCATGCCCACCTATGCCGATGAGCCCGACCTGGCCTGCGAGGCCGCGCTGGATGCACTGGACACTCGCTTCTACCTCGACCCCGACCAGCTGGAGGAGCGCCTGGTGGCGTATGCGCGGCAACAGCAGCTGTTTGCTGCCGATTAGGTTTCGGGGTCCTGTTCTGCCAGGGGCGCGCGGTGTCAGTCGTTGCGGGCCTGCACGGTATCCAGTACCAGCTCCATGCCCTGGGACATCAGCGCGCTGCCCGCGCGCAGCGGTTCGGGTGGCCCAATCGGCTTGAAGCCCAGCGCGGTGTACAGGTGCATGGCAGGGCTGTCCTGAATCGTGACCCCCAGCCGTACCCGCTGCATGTCGTGGCGGCGGGCCCAGTCCAGCGCTGCCTGCAGCAGTGCCCGTCCGGCGCCGCGCCCGCGGCGGGTCGGGTCGACCCACATCTGGAATATCTCGGCAACGCCGGGCCCTGCACCGGCCAGCTTGCACCACACCAGCCCACAGGGCGCTTCGCCCTCCAGCGCAACAAACGCACGGCCCTGGCCGGAGCTTGCCGCCGCCTGCAAGCGCGCCGACCAGTCTTCATCGGTGCGCGTGGCCTCCGAGCCGTAGGTGCTGCCGAACGCATCCGGCGAGTCCTGCAGTGACTGCAGGCGCAGGTCGCGGTACAGCGCCCAGTGCGAGGGCTCGAGTGCTGTTGTGGCGATCATGCTGCTGTTCACCTTGTCCATTGGTACTGCCTCAAGGCGTGTGCAGGGGGTCGCCAGCGGCTGCGGTGCGGTCCACCACGCGAATACTGTCACGTCCACCGCGCTTGGAGGCGTAGAGCGCGCTGTCGCTTTGTTCGATCAGGGCCGTGAGGCTGCCCGGCGGCTGATCGAACAGGTTGGCGCCGATGCTCAGGGTCACCGGCGCAGGCGTGGGGAACAGCTGCGCGGCGGCCTGCCGGAACTGCTCGCGCAAGGCGCCGCCCAGCGCCAGGATACGTTCGGTGGGGGCGTTGTTGAGCAGAATCACGAACTCATCGCCACCCAGTCGCGCCGCCAGGGCGCCGGTGGGCAGCACCGCGCGGATCATCTCGCTCAGGTCGACCAGCAGGCGGTCACCGGCGCTATGCCCGAACAGGTCGTTGACCAGCTTGAAGTTGTCGATATCGATCAGCAGCAACGCTCCGGGCCGCGTGGCCGACACGTCTTCGAGCAGGCGCGGCGCACGGACTTCCAGGGCGCGGCGGTTGTACAGGGCCGTCAGCGGGTCACGGGCGGCCAGGCGGGCGATGCGTTTTTCTCGCCGGTAGCGCTCGGTGCCGGTCATTGACAGCGCAATCAGCATGATTGCCATGGCGCCTTCCACCAGCGAGATCTGGATGATCTGGCCGCGGAACGCCGCCAGGTCGATCAGCGTGCCGGGCACCACCGCCGTGATCGCCTTGGCCACGTAGAACAGGCCGTGCATCAGCAGCACGTAGCGCAGTTGCACCGCCCCCACGCTCAGCGACTTGCCATGCGGGCGCAGCAGTGCACTGGCCTTGAGCGCCAGCAGCGCCACCAGCAGCGAGTTGACCAGCAGCATCAGCTTGGACCATTGCGGCTCCTCGGGTACCACCAGCAGCGCGAGCCATACCACGAAGACCAGGTACCAGCCCCGCGACAGCTGGGTTTGCGTGAAACGCCCGACACCCAGCAGGAACAGCCAGTGCGCCGTCACCAGCAGGCCATTGGCGAACCAGATACCGATCAGCAGCAGGCCGCTGCTGCGCAGCAGCGCGAGGGTACAGCCCACGGTGATGGTGGCGAACCCGGCGCTCCAGAACAGCAGCGAGGGTTCACGCACGCTGCGCCACTCGATCGCCAGGTACAGCGCGGCGGCCGCGGCGAGGGCGATCGTGATGGTGAGCATCGTGGGTGGGTCTAGCGCCATGGCGAGCGGGCCTGCATGAAGTGCACGGAAAGCGGCGATTGTAAGCGTTTGAATCGGTTTTTCGCAGTGCTTGCGCGAAGCGTTTCAGCCGGCTGTCGCAAACCTGGGCCAGCCTGTCGCGGGCAGTGCAAAAGACCCTATCGACCCTGTGGCCAATGGTCCTCGATTACGTACCACGGCGCCTTCGAAGCCACCTCCACATGGCGCTGCCTGTCGAACGTCAGGGGTGAGTCCAGGGTGCCCAGCGCAATCGAGATCCAGTCGGCATGGTCCCCCTGTGAGCGCGACCAGAACAGCGATGAACCGCAGTCGCCACAGAACTGGCGCGCCACCGACTCGGACGATGCGTACGACTTGAGCCGCTCGCCTCCCTGCAGCAGTTGCAGGTCGTCGCGCCTGACGCTGGCGTAGCTGGCGAACGCCGCCCCGTGGCCCTTGCGGCACTGGCTGCAATGGCAGTGCGAAACCGCCTTGAGGGGCGCGCTGAGCTGATAACGGATGGCGCCGCACAGGCAGCTGCCCTGGTACTGGTGTGTCATGGAAGGTCCAACCCGGTTGCTCGCAATACAGGGCCGACAGTCTAAGCTGATCCCTTGCCCGTCATGCAACACACCCTTTTGCCACCCTGCACCGAGGCCCCGCCCTATGCCGTTGTTTCGCCCTCCCTACGCCAGCGCCCTGGCGCTCTGCCTGTCCTTCGCCTGTACCGGCGCCATCGCTTCCCCCGCCCAGGACCTGCTGGAAAAAGCCAAGGCCGAGCAGTCGAGCTACCTGGATACCCTCAAAACCCTGGTATCGGTGGACACCGGTACCGGCACCCAGCAAGGCCTCACCGACGTCGGTGCACTGCTGGTCAAGCGCCTGGAGGCCCTGGGCGCCACGGTGCAGACCAGCGCCGCCACGCCCTCGGTGGGCAACAACATCGTCGGCACCTTCAAGGGCAGCGGCAGCAAGCGCTTCATGCTGATGGTGCATTACGACACCGTGTTCGGCCCCGGCACCGCCGCCAGGCGCCCGTTTCGCATCGAGGGCGAGCGTGCCTATGGCCCCGGGGTGGCCGACGCGAAGGGCGGGGTGGCGATGATCCTGCATGCGATCAAGCTGCTGCAGGATGTGCGCTTCAACGACTACGCCACCCTGACCGTGCTGTTCAACCCCGATGAAGAAATGGGCTCGCTCGGCTCCCGGCAGATCATTGCCGAGCTTGCGCGCAAGCATGACTACGTCTTCTCCTACGAGCCCCCGAACAAGGACGCGGTGACGGTGGCCACCAACGGCATCAACCAGCTGCTGCTGGAAGTGCGCGGTCGCTCGGCACACGCCGGCTCCGCCCCTGAAGACGGGCGCAACGCCTTGACCGAGCTGGCGCACCAGGTGGTGCAGCTCAAGGACCTGGGCGACCCGGCCAAAGGCACCACGGTCAACTGGACCCTGGCCAAGGCCGGCGAGAAAGCCAACATCATCCCGGCGCTGGCCACCGCCGAAGCCGACATGCGCTATGCCGACCTGTCCGAAAGCGACCGCGTGCTGGCCGACGCGCAACGTATCAGCCAGGCCCGGCTCATCGCCGACACGCAGGTCACGCTGACCCTGCGCAAGGGGCGCCCGCCGCTGGCCAGAAATGAAGGCTCCGCCGCCCTGGCCAGCACTGCCCAGCAGTTGTATGGCCAGATCGATCGCAGCCTGGAGCCCATCGCCATGCGTTTTGGCACCGACGCCGGCTATGCCTATGTGCCCGGCAGCGCCACGCCGGCGGTGCTCGAAACCATGGGCGTGGTCGGGGCCGGGTTGCACGCCGACGATGAATACATCGAACTGTCCAGCATCGCGCCGCGCCTGTACCTGACGGTGGCGATGATCCGGCACCTCTCGCAGTAGGCTGCACCGCGCCCTCCCGGCACCCGGGAGGGCGGGCGGTTTCAGCTGTGGTTGATGTCGCGGTCCTTGGTCTCGGGCAGGAAGAAGGTACCCAGGATGGCGGTCATCACCGCGATCACGATCGGGTACCACAGCCCGTAGTAGATATCCCCCGTGGCCGCGACCATGGCGAACGCCACCGTGGGCAGGAAGCCGCCGAACCAGCCGTTGCCGATATGGTAGGGCAGCGACATCGAGGTGTAGCGGATACGCGCCGGGAACAGCTCCACCAGCCACGCGGCGATCGGCCCGTAGACCATGGTCACGTAGATCACCAGGATGGTCAGCAGCAACAGCACCATGGGGTAGTTGGTCTTGTTCGGGTCGGCCTTTTCCGGGTAGCCGGCGTCCTTCAGGGCCGCGCCCAGGGTGGCGGCGAAAGCATCGTTCTGCGTCTTGAAGTCGGCGGCCGGCAGGCGGCTGCCGTCGAAGCTGGGCACCACCGTGCTGCCGATGCGCACCTGCGCCACGCTGCCGGGCTCGGCCTTTTCGTTCACGTAGGGGATCGCGCGCTTGGCCAGCACGCTCTTGGCCACGTCGCACGAACTGGTGAAGCGCGCCTTGCCCACCGGGTCGAACTGGAACGAACACTGCGCCGGGTCGGCGACCACCGTCACCGGGTTGCGTGCCTGGGCACTGAACACGTCGGGGTTGCCGTACTGGGTCAGCGCATGAAAGATCGGGAAGTAGGTCAGCGCCGCCAGGATGCAGCCGGCCATGATGATGCCCTTGCGCCCGATGCGGTCGGACAGGCTGCCGAAGATGACGAAGAACGGCGTGCCGATCAGCAGCGAACCGGCAATCAGCAGGTTGGCGGTCTGCGGGTCGATCTTGAGCGTCTGCAACAGAAAGAACAGCGCATAGAACTGCCCGGTGTACCACACCACCGCCTGGCCGGCGGTACCGCCGAGCAGCGACATGATCACCACCTTGAGGTTGTCCCAGCGGGCGAACGACTCGGTCAGCGGCGCCCTGGATGCCTTGCCTTCGACCTTCATCCGGTTGAATACCGGCGACTCGCTCAGTTGCAGGCGGATGTACACCGACACGATCAGCAGCAGGATCGACAGCAGGAATGGTATGCGCCAGCCCCACGCCTCGAACGCCTCGGTGCCCAGCACGGTACGGCACGCCAGGATCACCAGCAGCGACAGAAACAGCCCCAGCGTGGCGGTGGTCTGGATCCACGAGGTGAAGAAGCCGCGCTTGCCGGGCGGTGCGTGCTCGGCCACGTAGGTGGCGGCGCCGCCGTATTCACCGCCCAGCGCCAGGCCTTGCAGCAGGCGCAGGGTGATCAGGATCACCGGGGCCGCCACGCCGATGCTCGAGTAGCTGGGCAACAGGCCCACCACCGCGGTGGACACGCCCATGATCACGATGGTGATGAGGAAGGTGTGCTTGCGTCCGATCATGTCGCCCAGGCGGCCGAACACGATGGCGCCGAACGGCCTTACCGCAAACCCGGCGGCGAAGGCGAGCAGGGCGAAGATGAAGGCAGTGGTTTCGTTGACCCCGGCAAAGAAGTGCTTGGCGATGATCGCCGCCAGGGAGCCATACAGATAGAAGTCGTACCACTCGAACACGGTGCCCAGGGACGAGGCAAAGATGACCTTGCGTTCCTCTTTGGTGATCCCGCGCCTGGGCGCACTGCCTGTGGAAGTGCTGTCGATTGTCGCCATGAGTTTTCTCCGGATTGTTGTTGTAGGCCGGAACACCCACTGCCACTTCACCCAAGCCCTGGGGCTGATGTCATCGGACTACGCAATGCGCACAGACACCTCGCAGCGCTGCCCGCTCGTTTGAAGCATAATCAGCTTCGCGCAGATATCCACTCGCCGACGGTTGGCCGGACGGCAGGAGGGGGCTGCAATAACCAGACGTGATGAGAAAGGGACACGCAATGCCGCAAAATGCTGACGACTCGTTCTACGACCGCGCCGACGCCCATATAGAACTGTCCAACGAGCAGCTCGGGCAGGTCCAGGACCTGGGCAAGGTGAGTGCCTCGATGATGTTCGGCACCACCCGGTTCAATGCCTGGGTGAGTGCGCGCAACTTCAAGTCGGGGGAAGAAATGGCGCAGGCACGCGAGGCTATGCTCACGTACTTCTGCGACCAGTACCGGATGATGCTCGAAGACAACCTGGACGACCATATCAACAACTTTGCGACGTACATGCAGGGTTCGGCCAAGTAACGCGTTGCCCGCTTCGCCGGCAACGCCGGCTCCTACAAGGAAGAACCGTTATGGCAGGTGAATACAATCTGGCGCTGGTGATTGCCGCGGCGCTCAGCGCGCTGGCGGCCGTGCTGCACGTGGGTACGATCATCGCGGGGCCGTCCTGGTATCGCCTGTTCGGGGCGGGTGAGCGCTTCATCCGGGCGGCGGAGGCGGGCCGGACCTTTCCGGCGGTGGTCACGGCAGCGATTGCGCTGGTGCTGCTGAGCTGGGCGGCCTTTGCATTGTCGGGGGCGGGCGTGATCGCGCCGCTGCCGTTGCTGCTGCCGGCGTTGTGCGCGATCACGCTGGTGTACCTGCTGCGCGGTATCGCCGGGCCCTTCGTGCTGGCCAATACCGGGCGCAGCCAGCGCTTCATCGTGGTGAGCTCGCTGGTGTGTCTGGGGTTCGGGGTGGTGCACCTGGTGGGGCTGGTGCAGGTCTGGGGCCGCCTGGGCTGATCCGCGAATGGCCGGGCGGGGGCGCCGGGCCGGTGCCGCCACCCGGTCGGCCTCAGGCCTGTGCAGCCACACTGGCCATGAACAACCCCAGTTTTTTCTGGAAGTCGGCCACCTGCTGGTTGCCGGTGTCCTCGTTGCAGCGCAGCTCCCATTTCAGGCGTGATACCTGGCGCTGCACCGCATCGCACTCGGTATCCAGTTGCACCAGCCGGTTCAACTGTTCGCTGCGTTGCCCGGCCTGCTGGCTCAGCTCCACGAACCGCCAGGATTTGCCCGGCTGGATGTGGGTCTTGCGATAGCTGACCTGCAACGTGGGGCGTTCATCGTGCAGGTTGAGGTTGAGGTAGAACTTGATCTGCTTTTTCAGCACGCTCTGCAGGTTGAGATCGTCCACCACCTCGCGACGGCCGCTCAGGTAGTCCTCGATGAACGGCAGGTTGTCGCGGTTCTGCTCACTGAAGGTCGCCGGTTCGATCAGTGCCGGGGTCAGGTTGACGGCAATCTTCTCGAACTCCAGAAAGTAGGTGTGGATGTCGTCGAGCAGCGCCTTGCGCTCGTCGTGAAGCTGCTGCAGGTGCTGTTCGCTGTCGTGCAGTGCCTGGGCCAGCGCCGGCGATGTCTTGTCCGGGCTGTGCTTGCCCTGCAACGAGCGGAAGGCATAGCGGGCGAGGAAGTCGGACAGTGCCTCTTCCCCTCGGGCCGCCAGTGCCACTGCCTGGGCCTGCAGGTCGGCGGCCGCGCCCTCGAGGTCGCAATTGCGGAGCTTGGTCAACAAGGTGGTGAGTGTCGCTTGATCCATATGCAGCCCTCCCTTTGGCTGCCTCGCACAGTACTGCACCTGAGCGCCGGCCTGCCAGTGTCGGTGAAGCAGGTTGTTTCGGCGGCAATCATAAAAATTCACCGCAAGCTAATGAGAAGTATTACCATGCACGACTCCCGTCAGCCTGCGTCCCGGAACCCTGCCGATGCATCCACTTTCCAGCACCCACCATGCGGTGGGCGAACTCTACGTTCAACACCACAGCTGGTTGACGCAGATGCTGCGCCGCAAGCTGGGCAACCGGGAGCAGGCGCTGGACCTGGCGCAGGACACCTTCGTGCGCATCCTGCGCAGCGAGGCACCGCCGGTGTACCGCGAGCCGCGCGCCTACCTCACCACCGTGGCCAGCCGCCTGTGCATCCAGTACTTTCGGCGCCATGCGCTGGAGAAGGCCTACATGGAGTCGCTGGCCCATCTTGAACCGGCGCTGGTGCCGTCCCCGGAAACTCGCCTGCTGGTGCTCGAGGCGCTGGACGCGGTGGGCCAGGTGCTCGATGGGCTGGGCAGCAAGGTGCGCGAGATCTTCCTGCTGTCACAGCTTGACGGCCTGACCTACGCGCAGATCGCCGAACACCAGGGCCTGACGGTGAACGTGGTGCAAAAGGCCATGCTCAAGGCCTACCGCCACTGCTATGCGGCGGTCTACGGCGCATGAGCCGCTTCGCCCGGATCGACAACCAGCCGCTGGACCCCGGCGTGGTAGAGCAGGCCATGCTGTGGATGGTCACCCTGCAGTCGGGTGTCAGCAGCCTGGCCGAGCAGCAGGCCTGCCAGCACTGGCGCAATGAAAACCCCCAGCATGAACTGGCCTGGCAGCGTCTTGCCGGGCTCACCCATGACCTGCGCCAGGGCACCAGGACGTTACCGGCCGCCGGCGCGCGCGGATTGCTGCAGGCACGTGGCACTGCGTCGCGGCGCAATGTGCTCAAGGGCTTCGCCGGGCTGGGGGTGGTACTGGCGGCTGGCCTGAGCGTGCGTGAGCGGGTGCTGCTGCCGGAACTGTTCAGTGACTACCGCACCACCACCGGCGAGCGTCATCACGTGGCGTTGTCTGGCGAGGTGGAGCTGACCCTGGATACCCGCACCGGCGTGGATGCGCACGCAGACGTGCTGGCGCTCAACCTGGGGCGGGTCATGCTCACCCTGGGGCAAGGTGCTTCGCTGGCGGTGCGCACCGCCAATGGCTGGGTACGCCCCGAGCCCGCCTCGCGGCTGGTGGTCAGCCAGGGCCTGCCCGGGGTGTCGGGTACCCAGGTGCAGGTGCTGGCAGGCAGTGCCTCGATCGCCTGGGCCGGCAGCACCCGCATGACCTTGAGCGCCGGCCAGCAGGTGGCGTTCGGGCAGCAGGTCGGCAGTGTCGAACCTCTCGACGCGGGCGCCCAGGCCTGGGTTGACGGCCTGCTGATTGCCGAGCGCATGCCACTGGGCCGGGTGTTGGCCCAGCTCGACCGCTACCGGCGCGGCGTACTGCGCTGCGATCCGGCGGTGGCGGCCTTGCAGGTGTCGGGTTCGTTCTCCCTCGATCGGCCCGATGCCAGCCTCGACCTGCTGGCCAGTGTGTTGCCGATACGGGTACAGCGTGTGTTCGGCTACTGGGCAAACGTGGTCGTGGCCTGAGAACGATTATTTTTAACAGCGGCGGCAGTTTTTTCCATCTCATGCATCAAGACCAGGGAGGACGCTGAAAAACAGCGCATCGCCAACACCCTCAACCCATGGAATTGTTTATGCACAGCCGCCTCACTCCGCTTGCCGGTGCCTTGCGCACGGCCATCCTCGGGCTTTCCCTCGTGTGCGCCAGCCAGGGCGTACTGGCCGGCGCCGATGCCCACGCCACCCACGCCTTCCATATCGACGCCGGCAACCTCGATCGCGTGCTCGGCGCATTCGGCCAGCAGGCCGGGGTGATGATCGCGGTCGACTCGGCCCTGACCCAAGGCATCCACAGCAGCGGCCTGGACGGCAGCTACGCCATCGCCGAGGGCCTGGAGCGACTGCTCGCGCCCCAGGGCCTGCAGGCGATGCCCGAAGGCGAGGGCTACCGGGTAATGCCAAGGCTGGCCACCGGCAGTGCGCAGCTGGAGCTACAGGCCACCGAAGTCAGCGCCAACCAGCTGGGCACCATCACCGAAGGCACCGGCTCCTACACGCCGGGCACCATCGCCACCGCCACGCGCATGGTGCTGACCCCGCGGGAAACCCCGCAGTCGATCTCGGTGGTCACGCGCCAGGCCATGGACGATTTCGGCCTGAACGCCATCGACGATGTGATGCGCCACACCCCCGGCATCACCGTGTCGACCTACGACAGTGAACGTACCAACTACTATTCGCGCGGCTTCTCCATCGTCAACTTCCAGTACGACGGCATCCCGACCCTGCGTGACGCGCAGTACTCGGCCGGGCAGACCCTTACCGACATGGCGATCTATGACCGGGTCGAGGTGCTCAAGGGCGCCACCGGCCTGCTCACCGGCGCGGGCGGCCCCGGTGGCACGATCAACCTGATCCGCAAGAAGCCGACGGCCGACTTCAGGGGGCATGTGGACCTGGGCGCCGGCTCCTGGGACAACTACCGCTCGGAGATCGACCTCAGCGGCCCGCTGACCGACAGTGGCAACGTGCGGGGCCGGGCGGTGGCCGCCTATCAGGACAAGCACTCGTTCATGGACCATTACGAGCGCAAGACCAGCGTGTACTACGGCATCCTGGAAGTGGACCTGGACGAAGACACCCTGCTGACCCTGGGCGCCGACTACCAGGACAGCGACCCCAGGGGCTCGGGCTGGTCGGGCAGCCGTCCGGTGTACGACTCCCAGGGCAACCCCATCAGCCTGCCGCGTTCGTTCAACAATGGCGCCAAGTGGAGCAGTTGGGAGCAGTACTCGCGCACGCTGTTCGCCACCCTGGAGCATCGCCTGGCCAATGACTGGGTCATCAAGGGTCAGTACAACCACCAGATCAATGGTTATGACGCGCCGCTGGGCTCGGTGTCGCCCGACACCCCGACCGTGTCGTCGATCTATTCGCGCAAGTACACCGGCGAAACCACCAGCGACAGCGGCGACCTCTACGCCACCGGGCCGTTCAGCCTGTTCGGGCGCGAACACCAACTGGTGGTGGGTGGCTCGGTGTCCAGTTCGCACTGGAAGGGCGACAACTACAACAACGTCACCTACTTCGACAACGAATACGATCTGGAGAGCTGGCACGGCCAGGCCATCGAGCCGGACTGGGGCTCGGTGACAAAGCGCAACGACGAAACCACCCGGCAAAGTGGCGGCTACCTGACTGCGCGCTTCAGTGTCACCGATGACCTTTCGCTGCTGCTGGGCAGCCGCCTGGCAAACTTTCAGGTCACCGGCACCAGCGACAGCCAGGAGAGCGGACGGCTGGTGCCCTATGCCGGGGTGGTGTACGACCTCAACAGCAACTTCTCTGCGTATGCCAGCTACACCGATATCTTCCTGCCGCAGACGGCCTACCGTGACAGCCGCAACAGGATGCTCGAGCCCAACGAGGGCCAGAACTACGAGGTGGGCATCAAGGGTGAGTTCTACGACGGTCGCCTGAACACCAGCCTGGCCTACTTCGAAGTGCACGAAGATAACCGCCCGCAGGCCGACACGTTCTACAACGCCAGGCCAACCAACCCCGACATCGACTACGCCTACATGGGCATCAAGTCCAGAACCAAGGGCTACGAGGCAGAGGTGTCCGGGGAGCTGGCGCCCGGCTGGCAGGTGCAGGCCGGCTACACGCACAAGGTCAGCCGCGACCAGGGCGGGGCCAAGGTAGCTACCTGGGAGCCCGAAGATCAGCTCAACCTCTACACCACCTACAAACTTGGCGGGCGCCTCGACAAGCTCACCGTGGGCGGTGGGGCACGCTGGCAGGGCAAGGGCTGGCAGGTCCTCAACAACTACGCCAAGGGCACCAATGACACTTTCACCCAGACCCCGTACTGGCTGGTCGACCTGATGGCGCGCTACCGGTTCACCGAGCACCTGTCGGCGTCGGTCAACGTCTACAACCTGTTCGACAAGTACTACTACACCAACATCGGCTTCTATAACTCCTCGTACTACGGTGACCCGCGCAACGTGATGTTCAGCACTCGCTGGGACTTCTGACGTCCAGGCCCGCTCCCAGGGTGATCGTGTGGGGGCGGGCTCGACCTGCGATGGGTGCACCCGAAAAATCCGCGTCGGGCAAAAATCACTTCCGAGCTTTCGATTCCCGTGCAGTGAAGGCACAATGCGTGTCCTTTTTTTGGCCGGCCTTGCCGGGGGCCTCGAAATGATCAAGACGCCGTACTACCTCATCGACAAAACCAAGCTGCTGCACAACATGCAGAAGATCGCCTATGTGCGCGAACAGTCCGGGGCCAAGGCCCTGCTGGCGCTCAAGTGCTTCGCCACCTGGTCGGTGTTCGACCTGATGCAGCAGTACATGGACGGCACCACCTCGTCCTCGCTCTACGAGCTCAAGCTCGGCCGCCAGAAGTTCGAAGGCGAGACCCACGCCTACAGCGTGGCCTGGGCCGACGATGAAATCGACGAGATGATCGAGAACTGCGACAAGATCATCTTCAACTCCATCGGCCAGCTGCAGCGCTATGCCCAGGCTACCGAAGGCAAGGTGCGCGGCCTGCGCGTCAACCCGCAGGTGAGCAGCTCGGACTACCTGCTGGCCGACCCGGCGCGCCCGTTCAGCCGCCTGGGCGAATGGGACCCGGTCAAGATCGATGCGGTCATGTCGCAGATCTCCGGCTTCATGTTCCACAACAACTGCGAGAACGGCGATTTCGGCCTGTTCGACCAGATGCTCAACACCATCGAAGAGCGCTTCGGCGAGCTGCTGCACAAGGTCGAGTGGGTGAGCCTGGGCGGCGGTATCCACTTCACCGGCGAAGACTATGCACTGGATGCATTCTGCGCGCGCCTGAAGGCGTTCTCGCAGAAGTACGGCGTGCAGGTGTACCTGGAGCCGGGCGAAGCGGCGATCACCCAGAGCGCTTCGCTGGAAGTGACCGTGCTCGACACCCTGTACAACGGCAAGCACCTGGCCGTGGTCGACAGCTCCATCGAGGCGCACATGCTCGACCTGCTGATCTATCGCCTCAACGCCAAGCTGGCGCCCAGCGAGGGTGAGCACACCTACATGGTATGCGGCAAATCCTGCCTGGCCGGGGATATCTTCGGCGAGTATCAATTCGATCGTCCGCTGGCCATCGGCGATCGGCTGTCGTTCATCGACGCGGCAGGCTACACCATGGTCAAGAAAAACTGGTTCAACGGTTTGAAGATGCCATCCATCGTAGTGAAACAACTTGACGGTACTGTCGAGGTGGTTCGCGAATTTGGTTTTGACGACTACCTGTCCAGCCTCTCGTAAGCTGGCGGAAAGGAGAGATAAAGAAATTGAAGAAAAACGTTCTTATCATTGGTGCAGGAGGTGTCGCCAAGGTGGTGGCCCACAAGTGCGCGCAGCACAACGACGAACTCGGTCGTATTGCCATCGCGTCACGCAACATCTCCAAATGCCAGGCCATCATCGACAGCGTCAAGGCCAAGGGTAGCCTGAAGGTACCCGCCGACATCACGGCCTTTTCGCTCAATGCTCTGGATGTCGAGGCGACCAAGGCGCTGATCCGCGAAACCGAATCGCAGATCGTGATCAACGTCGGTTCCGCCTTCCTCAACATGTCGGTGCTGCGTGCCTGCATCGATACCGGCGTGGCCTACCTGGACACTGCCATTCACGAAGAACCGGGCAAGATCTGCGAGACGCCGCCCTGGTATGGCAACTACGAGTGGAAGCACCTCGAGGAATGCCAGCAGAAGAAAATCACCGCCATTCTTGGCGTGGGCTTCGACCCGGGTGTGGTCAATGCCTATGCAGCACTGGCGCAACAACAGTATTTCGACCGCATTGATTCGATCGACATTCTCGACGTCAATGCCGGCTCCCATGGCAAGTATTTCGCCACCAATTTCGACCCGGAAATCAATTTCCGCGAATTCACCGGACAGGTGTGGAGCTGGCAGAACAGCCAGTGGACCAGCAACACCATGTTCGAAGTCAAGCGTACCGACGACCTGCCGGTGGTGGGGTCGCAGAACCTGTACCTGACCGGCCATGACGAAGTGCACTCGCTGTCCAAGAACCTCGACGTGCCGAACGTGCGTTTCTGGATGAGCTTCGGCGAGCACTACATCAATGTGTTCACCGTACTGAAGAACCTGGGCCTGCTGTCCGAGCAACCGGTGAAGACCGCCGAGGGCCTGGAAGTGGTGCCGCTCAAGGTGGTCAAGGCCGTGCTGCCGGATCCGTCTTCGCTGGCGCCGGGCTACACCGGCAAGACCTGCATTGGCGACCTGGTCAAGGGCACCAAGGACGGCCAGCCACGCGAAGTGTTCATCTACAACGTGGCTGATCACGAAGAGGCCTATGCCGAGACCGACAGCCAGGGCATCTCCTACACCGCGGGCGTGCCGCCGGTGGCGGCGGCCCTGCTGGTGGCCCGTGGCGAGTGGGACGTGCAGCGCATGGCCAACGTCGAGGAACTGCCGGCCGAGCCGTTCCTGAAGGCGCTGGACGTGATGGGCCTGCCTACCCGCATCAAGGACGAGAACGGCGATCGTCCCTGGAACTGACGGGTTCAGGCTGACAAAAAAAGGGGGGCGCCGTGATGGCGTCCCCCTTTTTTGTCTGATAGTTCGTGGCGATCGGTCTTGCGAGCGCTGCGCGCTCGATCGCGGGTCAAGCCCGCTCCCACAGGAAATGTGCGCTGGGTTCGGTCCCAGTGATGTTCTCTGTGGGAGCGGGCTTGACCCGCGATAGGCACCAACCTCTATCTATTTACGGCGTGCCAGCATCGGGGTTCGCGGCGGTATCAAGCGCTTTGAACCCGTAGCCTCGAACGCCGAGGCCAGGCGCAGCAACGCCGAGTCATCATACGCCCGCCCGGCAAAGGTCAGCCCCACCGGCATGCCGATGTCCGCCATCACCCCCATCGGCACCGTCACCGTCGGCACCCCAAGGTGACGGATCGCCAGGTTGCCGTTGGCCACCCACACCCCGTTGCTCCAGGCAATATCCGCCGAGGCCGGGTTCACATCGGCATCGGCCGGGGCCACATCGGCCACCGTCGGGAACAGCACCGCATCCAGCCCCAGCCTGTCCATCCAGTCTTCCAGGTCGATGCGCCGCGTCTGCTCCAGCCCGCGCAGGCCATCGGGCAGGGTAGCGATCTGGTCCCACGGCGTGATGCCGCGCTCGGCCATGCGCACATACTCGTCCATGCCCGCCGCCAGGTCGCCCTCGCGGTTGGGCAGGGTGCCGGGGTCGTGGGGGAAGATCTTCGGCCCGTCCACGTCCACCAGGCGGTTGAGCTGCGGGTCGCCGTTGGCCTGCAGGAAGTCGTCGAAGGCCCAGGCCGTCAGGTCCCACAGTTCATGGTGCAGGAATGCCTTGGACACCAGGCCCCGATTGAACACGGTGGGGGCACCTGGGCGGTCGCCCTCGCAGTTCGACACCAGCGGGAAATCCACTTCCAGCACCTCGGCGCCGGCCGCTTCCAGTGCCTTGCGCGCCGCCTCCCACAGTGCGATCACCGAAGGCCGCGTGTTGATGCGCTGGCCGGTCGGGCCGCCGATGCCGGGGCTGTCCGAGGTGCCGGCATCCGGGTCCTTGTTGATGTACATGCGCGGGATGCCGAAGCGCTTGCCGGCCAGCGCCGCGCTGTCCGCCGCCAGTTGCGGGTAGGCGGCGGGGCGCACCGAGGCCACGCTGGGGATCGGCACCCAGGGCTGCAGGCGCCACAGGTCGCCACGGGTGTCGGGGTCTTCGGCCACCACCACGTCGAGCACTTCGAGCAGGTCGGCCATGGTGCGGGCGAAGGGCACCACCACGTCCATGGTCGGCGTCAGCGGCCAGTTGCCGCGCACCGAGATCACCCCGCGCGAAGGGGTGTAGGCGCACAGGCCATTGTTGGAGGCCGGGCCGCGGCCGCTGGACCAGGTTTCCTCTGCCAGGCCGAACGCGGCGAAGCTGGCCGCCGTGGCCGTGCCCGCGCCGTTGGACGAGCCCGAGGCGAAGGGTGCGGTGAGGTAGGCGGCGTTGTACGGGCTTTCGGCCCGGCCATACACGCCGCGCTGCATGCCGCCGTTGGCCATGGGCGGCATGTTGGTCTTGCCCAGGCAGATCGCCCCGGCGCCGCGCAGGCGCTCGATGGTGAAGGCGTCGCGGTAGGCCACCAGGTTGGCGAAGGCCGGGCTGCCGGAGGCGGCAGTCATGCCCTTGACCAGGTAACTGTCCTTGGCGGTGTAGGGGATGCCGTCGAGCGGGCCTAGGGGCTTGCCCTGGGCACGACGCTCGTCGGATGCCTGGGCTTCGCTCAGGGCTTCGGGGTTGCGCACCACCACCGCATTGAGCGCGGTGGGCGTGTCTGCGCCGTCGTAGGCATCGATGCGGGCGAGGTAGGCCTTCACCAGCTCGACCGAGGTGGTCTGGCCCGATTCGAGGGCGGCGCGCAGCTGCGCAATGGAAACTTCGGTGACTTCGATCATGCGGTGGTTACCAGCGGCCAAAGGGGTCATGAGTGATGGCGGGAATCATAGCGGTTTAAGGTTCAGGTGTCCGCCCGACGAGGGCCCTGGCAGATGACCTCAGATCACCTGTGCGCTGAAAAACCATCCTTTGTAAAGGCCTGCCTGCGTGCCGCCTAATCGCCTCCGACCGCGCCCTGCGCGGCAATCGCTCACTAAAACAAATAAAGGCGAAGTCATGCACGAAGACGCAGGTTTGTTACTGATATTGATGGCGGCCATCGGCCTGATCGTGGTGCTGGTGGTCAGGTTTCGGGTGCACTCGTTCCTGGCCCTGATGCTGGCCAGTTTTGTGGTGGGCGCCGGGGCCGGCATGCCGCTGCCGGCCATCGCCGATTCGTTCGAGAAGGGCATGGGCGGCACCCTGGGTTTTCTTGCGGCGGTGATCGGCCTGGGCAGCATCCTGGGCAAACTGCTGGAGGTGTCGGGAGGCGCCGAACGCATTGCGCGCTCGCTGCTCGACGCCCTGGGTGAACAGCGCACGGCGTGGGCCATGATGCTGGTGGGCTTCGTGGTGGGCATACCGGTGTTTTTCGAAGTCGGTTTCGTGTTGCTGATACCACTGATCTACGTGGTGGCCCGCCAGACCCGGCTCAACATCCTCTACGTCGGCCTGCCACTGGCCGTATCGCTGATGACCGTGCACTGCATGCTGCCGCCGCACCCGGCGGCAATGGCCATCACCCAGCTGCTGGGGGGCGACGTGGGCAAGGTGATCCTGTACGGGCTGATCGTCGGCCTGCCGACCGCGGTGATTGCCGGCCCGGTATGGGCCACGCTGGTGTGCCCGCGGCACGCCGCGCCCGACGCGCAGGCCGCGGCAGAGCCTGCCGCCACGCCAGCCGCTGGCCAGTCGATGCCGGGCCTGGGCCTGACCCTGCTGGTGATTCTGCTGCCGCTGCTGCTGATGGTGGGCAAGACCCTGGCCAGCATGACCCTGGCACCCGAGGCCGGGCTGTACCGGCTGATGATGTTCCTCGGCAACCCGCTCACTGCCCTGGCCATCGCGGTGTGCTTCGCCTACTGGGCGCTGGGCCTGCGCCGTGGCCTGGGCATGGCGCGGTTGCAGGCGCTGACTGCCGGCTCCTTCACCCCGCTGGCCAGTATCCTGTTGATCATCGGTGCCGGCGGTGCCTTCAATGGCGTACTGATCGACAGCGGGGTCGGCAAGGTACTGGCCAGCACCCTGTCGCAGTGGGACCTGAACCCGATCCTGCTGGCCTGGTTCGTCGCCGGGCTGATGCACCTGGCGGTCGGCTCGGCCACCGTGGCAATGGTCAGCGCCGCCGGCATGGTGCTGCCGCTGCTGGACGCGATGCCGGGGCAGAACCGCGAGATCGTGATCATTGCCATTGGCGCCGGCGCGATTGGCTGGACTACCGTCACCGACTCGGCGTTCTGGGTGGTCAAGGAATACCTGGGCGTGTCGCTGGGCGAGGCGCTCAAAAAATTCACCGCCGCGACACTGCTGGCTTCGGTCGTGGCCCTGGGCATGACCCTGTTGCTGTCGCACTGGGTATGAGCCTGCCCGTACTACCGTCACTTTTCTGGAGAACCGCATGATTCACGACAAGACCCTGGACCAGTGGCAGCACAGCCACCCCTTGATCGCCGACCTGGTGCGCCTGCAACCGACCACCTGGTTCAACCCGGGCCTGGCCCCGACAGCGCAGGCGCTGGGCGACGTGCCGCTGACCCTGGCCGATGTGGACGACGCCAGCGCGCGGCTGGAGCGTTTTGCCAGCTACATTGCCTCGGCCTTCCCGCAGACGGCGGTGAGCAAGGGCATCATCGAGTCGCCCCTGCTGCCGTTGGCGCAGGTGCAGGCCGCGCTGTGCGCCGAAGCGCAGGTACCCGTGCAGGGCGCGCTGTGGCTCAAGGCCGACAACCTGCTGCCGATCTCCGGCTCGATCAAGGCGCGTGGCGGTATCTACGAGGTGCTCAAGCACGCCGAAGACCTCGCATTGGCGGCGGGCATCCTGCAGCCTGGGGATGACTACGCGAGCCTCGACAGCGACCGCGCGCGGGCATTTTTCGGCCAGTACAGCGTGGCGGTCGGCTCCACCGGCAACCTGGGCCTGTCCATCGGCATCATGAGTGCGCGCCTGGGCTTCAAGGCCAGCGTGCACATGTCGGCCGACGCCCGGCAGTGGAAGAAGGACCGCCTGCGCAGTTGCGGGGTGGAGGTGATCGAGTATGCGTCCGACTACAGCGTGGCGGTGGAGCAGGGGCGCCAGCAGGCCGAGGCCGACCCGCGCTGCCATTTCGTCGATGACGAGAACTCCATCAACCTGTTCCTCGGCTACGCGGTGGCGGCGCGTCGCCTGCAACGCCAGCTTGAAGCGGCGGGCATCAGGGTGGATGCCGAGCACCCGCTGTTCGTCTACCTGCCATGCGGCGTTGGTGGTGGCCCTGGCGGGGTGGCATTCGGTCTGAAGCAGATCTTCGCCGACGCGGTGCACTGCGTGTTCGCCGAGCCGACCCATTCGCCCTGCATGCTGCTGGGGGTGTACACCGGGCTGCACGAGCAGGTCAGCGTGTACGACTTCGGCATCGACAACCGCACCGCCGCCGACGGCCTGGCGGTGGGGCGCCCGTCCGGGTTTGTCGGGCGCTCCATGCAGCGCCTGATCGACGGCTATTACACCGTTCCCGACGAGCAGCTGTATCGGCAACTGGCGCAACTCGAAGCCATCGAGGGCCATCGCCTGGAACCCTCGGCGCTGGCCGGGCTGCCGGGGTTCCTGCGGGTGACCGGGGAACGGCAGGGCTATCGCCAGCGCCTGGGCCTGAGCGCGCAGCGCCTGGCCAATGCCACGCACCTGGTGTGGGGCACCGGCGGCAGCATGGTGCCGGACGATGAAATGCAGGCGTATCTGGCGCAGGGCCGTACACTGCTGGCCGGACACTAGCGGAACCTGCCCCGATGCTGAACCTGCCCCCGCGTTTGAGCGCACGCCTGAACAGCTCGCAATTTGCCAACCTGCACACCTTTCTGGTGGCGGCGCGGCACCTGAGCTTTGCCCAGGCAGCCGAGGAGCTGTGCCTGACCCCCAGTGCGGTGAGCCACCGTATCGCCCGCCTGGAGCAGGCCCTGGCGCTGCGCCTGTTCGAGCGGCTGACCCGGCGCATACGCCTGACAGCCGAGGGCGAGCGGGTGTTCGCGATACTGCAGGGGGTGATGGAGCAGCTGGGCGATGCCCTGGAGCCATCGCCCGAGGCCGAGCTGCGCGGGGCGGTGGCGTTGTATGCGCGCCCGTCCGCAGCGCAATGCTGGCTGGTGCCGCGCCTGGCCGACTTCCACCAGCGCTACCCGAATATCGCGCTGGACGTGCGGGTGGGCAACGATGCGGTCGACTTTCGCACGCACAACATCGACCTGGCGCTGCTGTACGCCAATGGCGAGTTTCCCGGCCTGGTCAGCCATGCGCTGATGAGCGAGACCATCGCCCCGGTGTGCAGCCCGCGCTATGCCGAGCTGCACCAGCTGTTCGACAACCCCGCCAATCTGCGCCAGTGCACTTTGCTGCACGATGCACTGGCCTGGGAGAACGCGGTGTTCGATGCCGAGTGGCAACTGTGGGCTGGCCAGCAGGGGCTGCTGGACGCCTTGCCGCAGCGCGGCCTGACCTTCGATCGGTCGGACCTGTGCGTGACGGCGGCCATCCACCACGCCGGTATCGCCATCGGCCGCCAGCGCCTGGTGCAGGCGCGTATCGACCAGGGCGAGCTGGTGCTGCCGTTCGGCGGGTTTTCCCAGCCGGGGCGCTATGACTACTTTCTGGTTCACCCGCCGCGCGACCCGTTGCCCCGGCGGGTGCAGGTACTGATCGACTGGCTCAAGGGTTGCGCCGCGGGCGACTAGACTGCAGAGGTCTGTCGCTTTTCTGTGGAGAACCACGATGAACAGCAAGAACACGATCTGCCTCTGGTACGACGGCGCGGCGCTGGAGGCTGCCACCTTTTACGCCAGCATCTTTCCCGACAGCGCGGTGGGCGCCGTGCACCGTGCCCCCGGCGACTTCCCTGCCGGCAAGCAGGGCGATGTGCTGACCGTGGAATTCACGGTCATGGGCATCCCGTGCCTGGGCCTCAATGGCGGCTCGGCCTTCCATCACAGCGAGGCGTTCTCGTTCCAGGTGGCCACCGACGACCAGGCCGAGACCGACCGCCTGTGGCAGGCGATCATCGGCAACGGCGGCCAGGCCAGCGTGTGCGGCTGGTGCAAGGACAAGTGGGGGCTGTCGTGGCAGATCACCCCGCGCGCGCTGACTGCCGCGATCAGCCACCCCGACCCGGCTGCGGCCAAGCGTGCCTTCGACGCGATGATGCAGATGGACAAGATAGACATCGCCGCCATCGAGGCCGCCTTGCGACCCCAGGCACCGACGCGAGAGTAAATTCGCCGACAACTGCACAACAGGCTTTGTGACGCGCGCGTGTGCGGGCATAGTAGCGCCCGCACGCCAGCGCGCGCGTGCGTCACTATAAAACGAGCGGTTCGGCATGCGCCCCTTCGGGCCGGTGCATGACAAGATCGCCACACGAAGGAGGCTGTGCCTTGTCAACCGTAGAGAAGCATCTATCCAGGCTTGCGTGGAGCGACGTCTGGGCTGGCTTCAAGCAACTCTTGCCGATTTCCCTGTTCGTCGTGGTGTTCGGTGTGGCCTTCGGCCTCGCTGCAGCCCAGACCGGGCTGGGGGACGCGGCGACCCTGCTGATGAGCGCACTGGTGTTCGCCGGCGCTTCGCAGTTCGCCGCGCTGGAACTGTGGGGCGAGCAGGTACCGCTGGTGCCGCTGATTATCACCGTGTTCGCCATCAATGCCCGTCACCTGCTGATGGGCGCCACGCTGTACCCGTGGCTGCGCGAGCTGCCCACTGCCCGGCGCTACGGCGTGATGCTGGTGGTGTCCGACGCCAACTGGGCGATGGCCATGCAGGCATTGAACGCCGGCAAGCCGGGCCTGGGCCTGGTGCTGGGCGGCGGCATCGCGCTGTGGTCGGCGTGGTGCCTGGGCAGTTGGCTGGGGCTGCATTTCGGCAATGCGATCCACGACCCGGTCAGCCTGGGCCTGGACATGGTGATGGGCTGCTTTCTGCTGGCGATGGTGCTGGGCGGGCACAAGAGCCTGCGCATGCTGATGATCTGGATCGTGGCGGCCGGTTCATCGCTGCTGGCCTACTGGTACCTGCCGGAGAACAGCCACGTGGTGGTGGGCGCGCTGGCGGGCGGCATTCTGGGTGTGGTGTGGATGGAGAACAAGCATGAACGTTGAAACTGCAGGCGCCGGCACGCTGCTGCTGGTGGTGATCATGGGCCTGGTGACCCTGGCCACCCGTTGGGGGGGTGTGTTCGTGATGTCGTTCGTGCCCATCAACTACCGCGTGCAGCAGTTCATCAGCGCGATGTCCGGCTCGGTGCTGGTGGCGGTGCTGACGCCGTTGGCGGTGAACGGCGACAACGGCGCACGCCTGGCGCTGCTGAGCACGGCGGTGGTGATGCTGCTGGTGAAAAAGCCGCTGCCGGCGATTGCCGCAGGCATTGTGGCAGCGGCGCTGGTGCGGGCGCTGTAGGGGGCGAAGGGCACCTGGCATTGCTGCATCAGGTGCACATATGTTCGGCAATGGCGCTGTATTGTCGTTTACGGGTGCGCTAATTAGCCTTTGCAGACCTTCAACCACTGCAAGAGGCAACATCATGGTGACTTCAATCACGCTCCAGGCGGTAGGCGCCCCCGAGGTGATGCAGCTTCAGGCCGGCGCCGTGCAAGCGCCAGGCCCGGGCCAGGTGTGGCTTGAACAGGCCGCGATCGGCGTCAACCCGCTGGACATCAACCAGCGCAAGGGCACTGTGCCGATTGCCTTGCCGTCCGCGCTGGGCCTGGAAGGTGCCGGCACCGTGCGGGCGCTGGGGGCGGGCGTGACCGAGGTGGCCGTGGGCGACCGTGTGGCCTATGCCACCGGGCCGCTGGGTGGCTATGCCAGTGCACGCCTGTACCCGGCCGAGCGCCTGGTCAGGCTGCCCGCTGCCGTGTCGTTCGAAGACGCGGCTGCCGTGCTGTTCAAGGGCATCACCGCCCAGTACCTGCTCAAGGCGAGCTACCCGGTAGGCCCCGGCACGCGTGTGCTGATCTACGGTGCGGCGGGGGCGGTAGGGCAGATCATGGTGCCGTGGGCCAGGCACCTGGGCGCCCATGTGATTGGTGTGGTGTCCAGGGCGCAAAGCGTCGAGCGCGCCAAGGCGGCCGGCTGCAATGCGGTGCTGGTGTTCGACGCAGCCACGTTGGCGGCCCAGGTGAGCGAGCTGACCCAGGGCCACAAGGTCGATGTGGTCTACGACTCGGTCGGCCGGGTGAGCTGGGAGGCGTCGCTGGACAGCCTGCGCCCGCGCGGCACGCTGGTGTCGTTCGGCGCCACCAGCGGCGCGCCCCCAGCGGTCGAGGTGGGCACGCTGAACGCCAAGGGCTCGCTGTTCCTCACCCGGCCGTCACTGGCGGCACATACCGCCAGCCCCCAGGAGTACCAGCAGCGCGCACAGGATGTGCTGGATGCACTGGCGGCGGGTATCATCCAGCCGCACATATGGCAACGCTACCCCCTGGCCGACGTGGCCAGCGCCCATGCTGCCATCGAGCAAGGCCGGTCCCAGGGGGCGGTCGTGCTGATCCCCTGACCGACGCGCACGAGGCCGACCTCACCGATGGACCCTTTCGACAGCCGTCAGGCCGATGAATTTGCCACCTTGCTGGCGCTGCACGAGCATGGCTCGTTCGCTGCCGCCGGCCGGGTGCTGCAACGCCATGCCTCGGTGCTGTCCAAGCGCCTGGCGGCTCTGGAGCAGCGCCTGGGTATCCGCCTGGTGGAGCGAACCACCCGGCAACTGCGCTTCACCGACGAGGGCACGCGGCTGGTGGAGCGCCTGCAGCATGCCGCCAGCCTGATCAGCACGGCCGAACTCGAGGCCTGCAACGGTGCGGCGCAGGTGCGCGGGCGTCTACGCGTGGCGCTGCCGGGGGCGATGGGCCGGCGCTGGCTGAGCCCGCTGGTGGCCGGGTTTTCCCTGGCCTACCCCGAGGTGACCGTCGACGTCGACTATGCCGACCGCTTCGTCGATATCGTGGGCGAAGGCTTCGACTTGGCCGTGCGCGTCGGCGAGCTGGCCGACAACCGGCTGGTGGCGCGCAAGCTGTGCGAGCACACGCGCATCCTGTGCGCTTCGCCGGCCTACCTGCATCGTCACGGCGCACCGCAACGGCCATCCGACCTGGCCGGGCACAATTGCCTGGGCTTCAGCGGCTTGCGTTCGTTCCCCGACTGGCGCCTGAACGGGCAGGGCGGGCAGCAGACGGTGCGGGTGCAGGGCAGCCTGATCAGCAATGACAATGAAGCACTGCTGGTGGCAGCGCGCAGCGGCGTGGGGATTCTGGCCGGTGGCGACTGGATGATGCACCAGGACCTGGCCGAGGGGCGCCTGGTGCGCGTGCTGCCCCAGTGGCAGCTGGACTCGGCGTCGGGCATCTACCTGATGCGGCCTTCGGCGCGCTTCACCACGGCCACTACCCTGGCGTTCAAGCACTGGATGGAGGCGGCCTTCGCCAAGGGGGCGCCATGGCAGCACGCTGGGGCGTCTGCCGCCTAGCCCTCAGGCCAGCCCCGCCATGCGCGCCGCGCGCAAGGCGAACCACAGCGTGGCCACGTCCTCGGTACTGTCCAGCGAGCGGCCGGTGATCTCTTCGATGCGGCGCATGCGGTACACCAGCGTCTGCTTGTGCACGTGCAGCTGCGCGGCCGCCGCCAGCCACGAGCGGTTGTGTTGCAGAAACACCTGCAGGGTGTGCAGCAGCTGGGTGTTCTGCTGGCTGTCGTAGTCGGCCAGCGGGCCCAGTACGTTGCGGAAGGTACGTTCGGCTTCATCCAGGCTCTGCGCCAGCCACGGTACGCTGGCGCCGGCCTGGGCGTAGGTCACCAGCGGTTGCGCGGCGCTGGTGTGGGCCAGTGCCAGGCGCGCCTCGCGCAGCGCCTCGACACTGCGCCCGGCGTGGCCCAGCGGGTTGCTCACCCCCAGCGGCACCTGCAGTTGCGCCTGCAGCTGCGGGATGCACTCGGCGGCGCCGAGCACGATCAGGTCATCGCCCTGAACCCGAATCAGCACGCGACGACCCTGGCGTTGCAGGGCTTCGTCGCAGGCCGCCGGTGACACCCCGGCGGCGCGGCCGAGCAGCAGGCAGGCCTGTTCGGCGCCGATGTCGAAGGCGGCCAGGCGCTGTTGTGCCTGATGCGCCGGCAGACGCTGCTGCAACAGGTCGTCCAGCAGCTCGGAGCCCAGGCGCAGGTTGCGCTCGTTGTCGACCCGCAGGCGCTCCAGCTCGATGCCCAGCACCGCCACCACATGGTGCAACAGGCCGTAGTCGAGCAGCCCGTCACCTTCGGCCACCAGCAGGCAGTCGGCCTGGGACGGCAGCGCCATCACCAGCAGCTCGCCCGCCTCCAGCGCGTGGCGCTGCACCACCGGCCGGTTGCCCGAGGTGTCGCGCTGGCGGGCCGCCAGCCATTGGCGCTGGCTTGTCGGCAGGCCGCCCAGTGCGTCGCGCCAGGGCGCGAGCGACGCGGCGTCGAGCAGGGTCAGGCGCGCCTGCACGTCCTTTTCCAGGCGCTTGAGCAGTGCGCCCAGGCCCAGCCCCTGAATGCTCATGCGGGCACTTTCGTAGACCCGGGTGATGGCATTGCGGCGCGCCTGCTCCTCCTGCTGGCCGGCATCGACGATGGCCCGCGTGACGGCGGCGAAGGGCACGCCGTAGTGGGTGAACATCACCGCAAAATCCAGGGCGTCGGCCCGCTCCATCAAGGCCTCGAGGTTGGCCGGGGCCTGCATGTTCTCGCCGATCATCATGCCCGCCAGGCCAGCGCCCGCGAGGTTTTCCACGTACGCGCGCTGGGCATCGGCATCGGCGGGTATGCCGATGCCGGTGGTCATCAGCAGGTCGGCGTCGCCCAGCCATTCGCTGGGGTCGGCCAGTTCGCACACGTGGGCCCAGCGTACCGGCTTGCCCAGCCCTCCGGCACCGCTGATGACGCGGGTGCGCAGTTCGGGCAGGGCGATGATGTCGCTGACAGACAGGGCCATGGGGCAGCTTCCGGGGCAGGGTGACGGCCAGTGTAACCGGGCATGGCGCGCCTTTGAACGGCTTTGTACGAACGTATGAAGGTACGCGGCTGAATCTTGTTTGCGTCTGATTGTGGCGACCCGGCTGCGGCTCGACACTTGGCCTACTGAGCCATCCCGACCCGGAGAACATAACAATGCACAAGAATCTGGCCTTTTCGCTCACCCTGATCGCTGCCGCTGCGTGCAGCACATCGGCGCTGGCCGACCTCACCGTGGTGTCCCACGGCGGGGCCAACAAGGCCGCACAGGTGGCGGCCTTCTATGACACCTACCAGGCACAGACCGGCACCCGCATCGTGGCCGGCGAGTTCAATGGCGAGATGGCCAAGGTCAAGGTGATGGTCGATACCGGCAGCGTCTCGTGGGACGTGGTCGAGATGGAGATGCCCGAGCTGGCACGCGCCTGTGAAGAAGGCCTGCTCGAAGAGTTCGCCCCCGACCCGGCCGTGGCCGCGCAACTGCTGCCCGGTGCGGTACAGCCGTGCGGCGTGGGCTTTTTCGTGTGGTCGACGGTGATCGCCTACAACGCCGACAAGCTCAAGGTGGCCCCCACCAGCTGGGACGACTTCTGGAACCTGGAGAAATTCCCCGGCAAGCGCGGGCTGCGCAAGGGCGCCATGTACACCCTGGAATTCGCCCTGCTGGCCGACGGCGTGCCGGCGGCCGATGTCTACACCCTGCTGGCCACCCGTGAAGGCCAGGACCGCGCCTTCGCCAAGCTCGACCAGATCAAGTCGAGCATCCAGTGGTGGGAGGCCGGCGCCCAGCCGCCGCAATACCTGGCCTCGGGCGATGTGGTGATGAGCTCGGCCTACAGCGGCCGGATCAGCGCGGTGCAGAGCCAGACCCCGCTGCGCATCGTGTGGAATGGCGGCATCTATGACATGGACGCCTGGGCCATCCCGCGTGGGGCCAAGAAGCGCGACGAAGCACTGAAGTTCATCAACCACACCCTCAAGGCCGAGCAGCAGAAGGGCTACGCCGAGCAGATCGCCTACGGGCCGGTCAACCGCGAGGCCTTGGGCCTGCTGAGCGAGCAGCGGGTCAGCGAGCTGCCCACCGGCAGCCCCAACCTGCAAGGCCAGTTGCCGATGAACGCAAGCTTCTGGGCCGACCACGGCGAACTGCTCGAACAGCGCTTCAACGCCTGGGCGGCACGCTCATGAAACTGACCCCCAGCGCACCGCTCAAACGCAGCTACTGGCTGGAAAGCGCCGAGCCCAGCCTCAAACCCGGCCCGGCGCTGCAGGGTGAGCACGACGCCGATGTGGTGATCGTCGGTGGCGGCTTCGTCGGCCTGTGGACCGCCCTGACCCTCAAGGAGCATGAGCCGGATATCCGTGTGATGGTGCTGGAACAGGACGTGTGCGGCGGGGGCGCCTCGGGGCGCAACGGCGGCTTCGTGATGTCGTGGTGGCCCAAGGTCGGCACCCTGGCGAGCTTCTGCACCCCGGAGCAGGCGCTGTTTCTGGGGCACAGCGCCGAGCGCGCGATCAGCGAGCTGGGCGAGTTCTGCCAGCAGCACCAGATCGACGCGCACTTTCGCCAGAAGGGCTGGCTGTGGACGGCCACCAGCCCCGCGCACATCGACACCTGGAACGCCACGCTGGCCGCCTGTGCCCGCCTTGGGGTAACGCCGTTCGAGCGGGTGCCGGCTGCCGAGGTGGCGCGCCGTTGTGGCTCGAAGGTGCACCTGGCCGGCGTGTTCGAGCGCAGCAACGCCACCGTACAACCCGGCGCCCTGGTGCGCGGCATGCGCCGGGTGGCGCTGGAGGCGGGGGTGGTGATTGCCGAGGGTACCGCGGTCAGCGATATCCAGCCCGGCACACCGGTGCAGGTGCTGACCCCGCAGGCGCGCATCCGTGCCGGCTCGGTGGTGCTGGCCACCAATGCCTGGGCGGCTGCCTTGCCGCAACTGGCGCGCCTGATCACCCCGGTCAACAGTTCCATCGTGCTCACCGAGCCGGTGGCGACCCGCCTGGAACAGATGGGCTGGACCGGCGCCGAGTCGATCACCGATTCGCAACTGATGGTCGACTACTACCGCACCACCGTGGATGGCCGTATCGCCTTCGGCAAGGGCACCGGGGCGATAGCCTACGGCGGCAGGATCGGGCCGGTGTTCAGCCACGACCCGGGCAGCATCGCGCTGACCGAGGCCGACCTGCGCCGTACCTACCCGATGCTCGATGACGTGCGCATCACCCATACCTGGTCGGGGCCCATCGACCGCACCTACGACAGCCTGCCGACCTTCGGCGGCCTGGGCGAGCAGGGCAACATCCACTACGGCATCGGCTGGAGCGGCAACGGCGTGGGCCCCAGCCGCCTGGGCGGGCGCATCCTGGCCAGCCTGGCCCTGGGGCGCAAGGATGCCTGGAGCACCTGTGCACTGGTGGGGCGCAACTGCAAGGCCTTCCCGCCGGAGCCGCTGCGGTATGTGGGCGGTTCGCTGGTGCGCAACGCCGTGATACGCAAGGAGCGCGCCGAAATGGCCGGCCACACCGCCGGCCGTCTCGATTGCATGCTGGCCCGCCTGGCCCCGGCCGGGCTTGAAGACAAATCCTGAGGACTGCACATGAACCCTGTACTGATTCACCTTGAAGACGACACGGCCTTCGGCCCCAGCGCGGCAGTCGGCGCCCCCCTGGGCGAGCCGGTAGCCATGGCGCGTACCGCTTTGCACCAGGAGCTGGCCGGGCAGGGCGCCAGCACCGGCTTGTGGGAATGTACGCCGGGGCGCTTCCGGCGCCAGGTGGTGCAGGCCGAGTACAGCTACATCATCAGCGGCGAGGGCAGCTTCACCCCCGAGGGTGGCGAACCTATCCCGTTCGGTGCCGGCGATGCGCTGTACTTTGCCGCCAACAGCCAGGGCACCTGGGACGTGCGCCAGACGGTACGCAAGACCTACCTGATCCTGGGTTAATGCTCCGATAGTCATGCCTGATCCTCCGGGATCGGGCGTGCGGTAGTGGCGGTGGGCAGCGAATCTGCGATGATGCGCGTGTCTGATCCTCTGATGCGGTACCCCATGCAGCTCACCTGCCACGCCGATGCCAATGCCACGCTTTGCGCCCTGATCCAACCCCTTGCCACCCGCCCGGGCCCGGTCGACACCCACCTGCCGCAGGTGCAGGTGTTGTCCTGGAGCCACTACGTGGCGAGCAGCCCGCAGATCTACGAACCGAGCCTGATGATCCTGGCCCAGGGCAGCAAACTGGCCCGGCTGGGGCCGCGCACCCTGGAATATGGGGCTGGCCACTACCTGGTGCAGGCACTGTCGGTGCCGTTCATGTGCGAAACCTTCGCCACCGAAGATGAACCCCTGCTGGGCGTGTCGGTGGCGATCGACCGCACGGTGCTGAGCGAACTGGTGCAGAGCATGGGGCTGGGGGCTGGCCAGGTGGTGGCGGCGCAGACGCCCGAGTCCATGACATCAGCGGCGCTGGATGCGCCGATGCGCGAGAGCGTGGAGCGGCTGCTGCGTTGCCTGCACGACCCGCTGGAAAGCCGGGTGATGGGGGCGGCGCGAGTGCGCGAGGTGTTGTACGTGGCCTTGCGTGGGCCGCAGGCCGGGGTGCTGCGGGCGCTGGTGGAGCAGCAGGGGCATTTTGCGCGCATCGCTGCAGCCCTCAGCCATTTGCGCGAGCATTACGCCGAGCCGTTGAGCGTGGAGGCGTTGGCGGGGCGGGCGAACATGAGTACCTCGACGTTTCATGAGCACTTCAAGCGCTGCACGTTGCTGTCGCCGATCCAGTACCTCAAGCGGTTGCGTTTGCTCAAGGCGCAGCAGATGTTGATAGGCGAGGGGTTGGGTGTGGCGCAGGTGGCGCATCGGGTGGGGTATCAGAGCACGTCGCAGTTCAGCCGCGAGTACAAGCGGCATTTCGAGCGCAGCCCGGGGCGGGAGCAGGCTTATCTCTAGGGAGGCGAGCGCGTGGCGCTCGTTCGCCGGCAAGGCCGGCTCCTACAATAGAGGTGGGCCACTCCTCATTCGGTGTAGTAGTAGCTCTTCAGGAACCGGAACTCATGCGCCTGCGCCTCGCACCACTGGGCAAACCCCACCGCCCGATCACCCGCCTGATACTGCGCCCAGGCCTCGAGCATTTCACGCAGGCTGCACACTTCACCATCAATGTAACTGCGGGTCGTCTCGGCCTCGATCAGCCGCGCCAGCGCACTGGCACGCGCAAGCTTCGTCGCCGCAACGGTAACGTCACCCAGAAACACCGACTCATGCAGGTGATGAACCATGAAATCAACCTCGCCCAGCTCATCCAGCGCCAACTGCCGCAACGCCACCTGATCCTGCGGGTCGTGCGCCAGTGCCGCCTGGAGCCACGCCGACTCGCCCGTCAGCTTGCCCATCCAGCGATAAGGCTCGGCCAACGCCGGGCCCTCGTCGCACCAGGCTCGCAGCACCTGCCTGAGGTAGCGGGTCAAGGCATGCGACAACAACTGATGCGCGCCACTGTTGCTGAAGGCAAGGTCGGCAATCTCGCAGACAATCGCCCGCTGCTGGCCCACCTCCCGCTGACGCGCACCGTCGAGAAACTCGTCCAGCGCCTTGAGCGCCGGCTTTTTCAGGCCCTGTTCGCGCAGCAGGCAATACCGCGAGAAACCGGCAAAGCCTTCACGGGAGGCATAGACCTCGCCAATGCGCCTGAGGCCTTCGAAATTGTCCTTGTTCCAGTAATACATGCTCTTCCTTGCCAGTCAGCGCCGACACCACGGTCGGCAGGGGTTCACGCCAGCGGCCACTGCGCTATCGGCTTGTAGCGGCCGCCACTGGACTCGAACAACACGAAGTCGTCGATGTTCAATCTGAACGCCGGTGGCTCCGGCGTCTCCGGTACATCACCCGGGTAGTCGCGCACCAGCGTCAGGTGCGCACGAAACTCACGCACGCTGTCTTCCACGCCCAGCGGCAGCAACGCCTGCTGCAGGGCATACACCCATTGACGCAAGGCCACCGGCGTCTGCGTGGGCTCCAGCACCAGTGCATCGGCGCGGTGCCATGCGACCAGCCGGTCCAGCTCCAGGCGCAGCGGGCCTTCTGGGCGCGGCACCGCCGCCATGGCGTCGCACAGCGCAGGCAGGCGCGAGACGCCGACTTCCCCAAGGAACATCAGCGTCAGGTGAAAATTGGCCGCAGGCACCGGACGACCACGGGTGATCCCCAGTGTGCTGCGCCATTTGCCGATGGCCCGGCATTGCTGCTCGGTACAGGGCAGGGCGATGAACAGGCGCTTGAACGGCTCGCCCGGGGTTCGCAGTTCACCTCGCATGGAAGCTCCCTTGAATGTGTGCAGGTGCCGACAGGGTACCGAGCAGCGCCGACCAAGGCCAGCCGTGGTTCCCGCGCCGCTCGCTATACTCCAGGCAAGCGCTTCACTGCACCGGGGGGCCGACCTTGAACCAGCGCATCTTGCTCGCCCTCTGCACCCTTGCACTGTTGCTGGCCATCGGCGGTTGCGCCCGGTCCCGGCCGACACCAGCGCCGCAACCCCCGGTGGTGCTGTCCCAGGCCGCCTGGCAACGTGTCGACTGGGACATCATCGACGCCTCCGAGGGCGCCAGCCGTTCCGCCCAGGACTATGCGCGACGCTCCATGAAGGTATGGAAAGACGCAGTGCACGCGCGTACCGAGGCGGACTTCATTCCGTGGTTCACCGGCTACTGGACCCAGCAGTGGCTGACCCTCAAGGTGGCCTGGTACAAGGTCAGCAAGAACCAGCAGACCGCGCCCGGCGAGGACCGCCTGGCGCTCTACCTGCAGGAGCAGTACCGCGAACGGGTGCTGGAGCCGGTGGCCAGGGAAATCAACCCGCAGCTGATCCGCGAGCGCGCCACCCAACTGTACGTGCAACTGCTCGGCCAGCAGCTGCAAGGTATCGGCCAGCGCTACCGCGCCGCCCCCGACCAGTTCGCCCTGCACCTGAACCGCATTCCCGCCATCGCCCTCGGCCCGCCGGCCGCACGCGACGCCTCGGTGCATCAGCTGATCACGGCCCAGCCACTGCTGAGCCTGCCGGCCTACCTGGCGTTGAACGAGCAGATCCAGAAGGCTGCGGTGGCGGCAGGCCAGGCGCCGTCCGACACGGGCCTGTCGTCGGTGGCCAAGCGCGCCAGCGCCCAGCTCGAAGCAACGCTGGTGCCGCGCGGCGCGGCCAGCGCGGTGGCGGCTGCGGTGGGCAAGGCGGTGGGGGCGCTGATCTCGGTGGCCTCGGCGGGCATCGGCGCGATGATGCACGAAAGCGAGCGCCCGGCCATGGTCGAGCAGCTGCGGGTAATCCTCAATGTGGCGCTCAACGAGGAATGGCAGGGCCTGATGCAGAACCCCGCCACCGGGGTGATGGCGGGGGTCAATGCGCTGTCGGGGCAGATCCGCGACAGCCTGGTGCTCAGCAGCGGCTTGCCGGCGATGCAGCCCTGATGGCGGTGCTTATGGAGTGATCGCGACTTTCATCACGCCGTCGCGCTGGTGCGCGAACAGTTCGTAGGCCGCCTCGATGTCGTCGAGCTTGTAGCGGTGGGTCACCAGCGGCTTGAGGTCGACGCTACCGCTGGCCACCACCTCCATCAGGCGGCGCATGCGCTCCTTGCCGCCGGGGCACAGGGTGCTGACGATGCTGTAGTCACCAAGCCCGGCGCCAAAGGCCGACAGCGGGATGGTCAGGTCGGAGGAATACACCCCCAGGCTCGACAGCGTGCCGCCCGGGCGCAGGATGCGCAGCGCCGACTCGAAGGTCGACTGGGTGCCCAGCGCCTCGATGCTCACGTCTACGCCACGGCCGTGGGTGAGGGCCATGATCTGGTCCACCACGTTGCCCTGCTTGAAGTCCACCACATGGGTGGCGCCCAGCTGGCGGGCTACCGAAAGACGCGCGGGCACGGTGTCGACGCCGATGATGGTGGTGGCGCCCATCAGCTTGGCCCCGGCCACCGCGCACAGGCCGATTGGCCCCAGGGCGAACACTGCCACCGTGTCGCCGATACGCACGCCGCCGCGCTCGGCCCCGGAGAACCCGGTAGACATGATGTCGGGGCACATCAGTACCTGTTCGTCACTCAGCCCGTCCGGGATCGGCGAGAGGTTGGCCATGGCGTCCGGCACCAGCACGTATTCGGCCT
Organism: Pseudomonas palmensis; assembly: GCF_017848315.1. GTDB lineage: Bacteria > Pseudomonadota > Gammaproteobacteria > Pseudomonadales > Pseudomonadaceae > Aquipseudomonas > Aquipseudomonas palmensis. The sequence continues at coordinate 16,277 of NZ_JAFKEC010000040.1, read as the reverse complement.
GGCAGCCGTCGATGGTGTTGCCGAACTTCCAGCCGCCGGCCGGTTTGAAACCGTGCGGCGTGCCGGGGCCGTCCTGGGACGAACAGCCACACAGGCAGGCATAGCTGTGGCCGCTGGGGGTGATGGCGCCGGCGATGACGCGCTGGCCCTCGGTGAAGCCCTTAACCTGGGCGCCGAGCTTTTCGATGATGCCGACCGGTTCATGGCCGATGGTCAGGCCCTTTTCCACCGGGTACTCGCCGCGCAGGATATGCACGTCGGTGCCGCACAGGGTGGTGGTGGTGATGCGGATCAGGGCGTCCGAGGGGCCGACCTCGGGGATCGGTTTTTCATCGAGCACGATGCGGTTCTTCTCGACAAAGATTGCAGCTTTCATGCGGGCCATGGTCGTTTCTCCTCAAGGGGGTACACGCGCAACTTCATGGGGCAGGGTGCGCCTGCACGGGCGGCGGGCTGTTGATCCGGGTCAAGCTGATGAGCATAGGCCATGGCGGGGCTCATCTGCGTAGGAAACAAATCACCGGGTTCCCAGGCTATTTTCATGATTTTTCGTTTTAAAACAGATAGTTAGGTAAATAAACTAAAGTTGTTTATGAAGTGAACTTAAATTGTAGGACAGGGTCATAGGTTGCTCATGCTGGCAGGTTGATATGAAAGTGCCAGCGTGCAACCCACAAGACAGATACGTGCTAAGGACTCGGTTAATGAAAATCATCAAGACGCTGATGCTCACCTCGCTGTTCGCCGCCCTGGCCGGCTGCGGCAGCGATGCCATCGAAGGCAAGTTCAACGTGCAGGCCAGCGTGATGGGCTTCAAGAGCAACGTGGGTACCGCAGAGCTGGACGAGGACTACATCACCCTGCTGGGCGACAAGTACGAGATCGACGAGTGGAAGCGTGACGGTGACACCGTCGTCGCCCGCGACAAGAACGGCACCGCGGTGATGAACGCGCGCGTCGAAGACAACGGCAACCGCCTGGTGGTGCTGGACGGCGGTGAGCTGGTCAGCATGACCCTGACCCGCATCAAGTAACTCCCCACGCCACATTCAACTCCAAGGACGTTCTGTGAAAAAAGTACTGGCTGTATCAGGCATTGCCGCGTTGCTGGCTGGCTGCGGGTCGAGTTACCAGTGGGACGAGGTCACCACCTCCAAGGGCAGCAAGGGCAAGCCCACTGCCATCTATGTGGACAAGAAGACCAAGGAGCCGGTGTCCGGCACCATCATCTGGAAGGAAGGCGACACGCTGATCTCCGAGTTCAAGGTCAAGAACGGCAAGGTCCAGGGCGACTGGGTTACCCACAATGCCGACGGCTCGGTGGCCATCGAGGCGCAACTGGATGACGGCCAGCTGACCGGCACCACGACCGTGTATTGCAGCGGCGGCGAGAAAAAGCCGCAGCAGCGCATCGTCATCGCCGGCAAGAAGCAGACCGATAGCCAGTTCGACTGCGCCAGCGGCCTGCAGACCCGCGAACAGGTCACGGTGCACGAAGAGGGCAGCAAGCAGAACGGTCGCACCCTGGCCCAATCGGCCTGGCGCGTGGTCAATGGCGAGCAGGTGCCGGCCGTGGTCGCCAACTATGACAAGGACGGCAGCGGCCAGCTCGATGGCGTGCAGGAAACCTTCTACCCGACCGGCCAGGTGCAGGAGCGCAAGCACTACAACCAGGGCAAGCTGGAGGGCCTGCAGGAGGAGTTCGTGCTGCTCGACGACGGCACCTACCGTCTGCGTAAGGTCACTGCCTACAAGGATGGCCAGCGCGATGGCGATTCGATCCAGTACTTCGCCTCGCCCGACTGGCCGGAAAAGACCGTCGAAAAACGCGAAACCTACGCGGCGGGGCAGGACACCGGCAAGACCGTGATCTACCGCGAGCTGGATGTACAGGTGCTGGTGCCGTACCAGGACGTGCCGCCCAACCACTACAAGCTCAAGGAAGCGCTGGCCGGCAAGTCTACCCGTGACGGCTACGTGGCCGATGTGGAGTCGCTCAAGTACCTGCTGCAGGCCTCTGACATCGACCTGAACAAGCCGCTGGTCGCCGAAGCCGAGCTGCCGGTCCACTATGTGGCCGAGAATGCCTACGACATGCTGGTGAGCCTGGGCGCCGACCCGCTCAAGACCACCGCAGAGGGCAATACCCGGCTGATGATGTGCCTGAAGAACGCGTGGCGCGATTGCTCGGACGCGCACTTCGACCAGCTGCTGGCCTTGTCCAATGCCAAGACGGCCAACCTGTTCGGCAACACGCCGCTGCACGAGCTGTGCAAGAGCAACAGCCTGACCAAGGAGCGCCCCGAACTGGGCCAGCGCCTGATCGCCAGCCAGGACATCAATGCGGTGAACTACGCGGGCCAGACTGCCTTGCACTACTGCATCACGCAGCGTGACAAGACCGTGGCCAATGCGCTGATCGCGGCCGGTGCCGATCTGGACAAGGCGGACTATTCGGGCGTTACCCCGGTGCAACTGGTGTTCCTGCGCGACCCGCGCCTGGGCCGTCAGAAGCAGGTGAGCTGGGACGCGGCGCGTATCCAGTACGTGGGCGGGCTGCTGGGCAAGTCCACGTTCAACTTCGAAGCGCCGTTCCCGGGCTTCGACAAGAGCCTGAAGCAGCTGATGATCGAAGCCAGCGATGCGCAGAGCGCAATGCTGGTTGACAGCCTGGCTGCCAACAAGGGTTGACCCCAGTCGCCGGGAAGGCTGGCCCCTGCAGGTGCAGGAGCCGGCCTTGCCGGCGAAGGCGCCCGCATCAGGCGCCGACAGCCTCGCGGCTCATGACGCCATCGACCAGCCGCTGGATTCCCAGCGGATTGGCATTCTGCAACGCTTCGGGCAGCAGTGCATCGGGGTAGTTCTGCAAGCACACCGGGCGCAGGAACCGGTCGATCGCCAGTGAACCCACCGAGGTGCCCCGGGCATCGGACGTGGCCGGGTACGGTCCGCCATGCACCATCGCATCGCACACCTCGACCCCCGTCGGATAGCCATTGAGCAGAACCCGCCCGACCTTTTCCACCAGCAACTCACCCAGCCAGCGGTATTCGAGCAACTCGGCCTGCTCGCCGATCAGGGTGGCGGTCAGTTGTCCGCGCAGCCCTTGCAATGCCAGCGCCAGCTGCGCATCGTCCTCTACCTCGATAACGATGGTGGTTGGGCCGAACACTTCTTCCTGAAGCAAATCATCACCTTGCAGCAACAAGTTCACATCGGCCTTGAACAGCTGGGGTTGCGCCTGGCGCCCGTTCTGCGCGGCCCCTGCCAGGTGCGTGAGGCCAGGATGGCGGTGCAGGTGCTCCAGCCCCTTGGCATAACTGGCCAGTGCCCCGGCATTGAGCATGGTCTGTGCAGGCTGTTCGGCCATCTGTGCGACGAAGGCGTGCACAAAGGCACTGAACGCCGGCGAGCGCACGCCGATGATCAGGCCGGGGTTGGTGCAGAACTGGCCGCAGCCCAGGGTCACCGAACCGGTCAGCTCGCGGGCGATGGCCGCCCCACGCACCTGCAGCGCCTGTGGCAGCAGGATGACGGGGTTGATGCTCGACATCTCGGCGAACACCGGGATCGGCTGCGGGCGCTCGGCGGCCATTTTGCACAGGGCGTTGCCGCCCTTGAGCGAGCCGGTGAAACCCACCGCCTGGATCGCCGGGTGGCGCACCAGCCATTCCCCCACGCCTGCGCCATAGATCATGTTGAATACCCCCGCCGGCATGCCGGTGCGCTGCGCAGCGCGCAGGATCGCATCGGCCACCCATTCGGCGGTGGCCATGTGCCCGCTGTGAGCCTTGAACACCACCGGGCAGCCGGCGGCCAGCGCCGAGGCGGTATCGCCGCCGGCCGTGGAGAAGGCCAGCGGAAAGTTGCTGGCGCCGAACACCGCCACCGGCCCCAGGCCGATACGGTACTGGCGCAGGTCCGGGCGCGGCAGTGGCTGGCGCTCGGGCAGCGCGCGGTCGATGCGAGCCCCGTGGAAGTCGCCACGGCGCAGCACGTTGGCGAACAGGCGCAGCTGCCCGCTGGTGCGCCCGCGTTCGCCCTGGATGCGTGCAGCGGGCAGGGCGGTTTCGCGGCATACCGTGGCGATGAAGTCATCGCCCAGGCCGTCCAGCTCGTCGGCGATGGCATCAAGAAATTCGGCGCGCCGCGTCGCAGGCAGCGTACGGAACTGCGGGTAGGCGCTGGCGGCAGCCTTGGCGGCGGCGTCCACTTCTTCGGCAGTGGCCTGGATGAAGGTGCACGCCAGCGCTTGGCCGGTGCTCGCATCCAGGCTCTGCAGTACGGTGGTGCCGGCAGCGCTGCGCTGGCCGGCGATGTAGTTGTGGCCGAGAACAGAGGTCATTGCGGGGTCCTTGTCGGTTGAGGGCAGGGGCTCAGGTGATGGCGCCGATCTGCCAGGGCACGAATTCGTTCTGGCCGTAGCCATGTTGTTCGCTCTTGCTGCGCTCGCCCGAGGCAATGCGCAGCATCAGGCGGTAGATGTGTTCGCCGCGTTCCTCGATGGTGGTGCTGGCGTCGGCGATGCCGCCGCAGTTCACGTCCATGTCGTCTTCCTGGGTTTCCCACAGGCGGGCGTTGGTGGCCAGCTTGATCGAGGGCGACGGTGCGCAGCCGTAGGCCGAACCGCGCCCGGTGGTGAAGGCGATCAGGTTGGCGCCGCCGGCGACCTGGCCGGTGGCCGAGATCGGGTCGTAGCCGGGGGTGTCCATGAACACCAGGCCGTGGGCACGCACCGGTTCGGCGTATTCGTAGACGTCCATCAGGTCGCTGGAGCCGGCCTTGGCCACGGCGCCCAGGGATTTTTCGAGAATGGTGGTGAGCCCGCCGGCCTTGTTGCCGGCCGAGGGGTTGTTGTTCAGTTCGGCGCCCATGCGCTCGCAGTAGGCTTCCCACCAGTGGATGCGCGCGATCAGCTTTTCGCCCACTTCGCGGCTGACCGCACGGCGCGTGAGCAGGTGCTCGGCGCCGTAGATTTCCGGGGTTTCGGACAGTATCGCGGTGCCACCGGCCGCTACCAGGCGATCCACCGCATTGCCCAGTGCCGGATTGGCGGTGATGCCCGAATAGCCGTCGGAGCCGCCACATTGCAGGCCGACGGTCAGGTGCCTGACGCTGACCGGCTCGCGACGCACCTGATCGGCCTCGGCCAGCAGCGACTTGACCTGGGCGATGCCGCTGGCAATGGTGCGCGTGGTGCCGCCGGTGCCCTGGATGGTGAAGGTGCGCAGGGTGTGGCTGCTGTTCAGGCCCTGGGCGGCCAGCAGGTCGGGGATCTGGTTGGTCTCGCAGCCCAGGCCGATCATCAGCACCGAGGCGAAGTTGGCATGCACCGCGTACCCGCCCAGGGTGCGCTGCAGCATCGCCAGCGCCTCGCCGCCGGGGTCGACCGCGCAGCCCACGCCGTGGGTCAGGGCCACCACGCCGTCCACGTTGGGGTAGGGCGCGAGCGCCTCGGGGTGGATGTCGCGGCGAAAATGGTCGGCGATGGCGCGTGCCACGGTGGCCGAGCAGTTCACCGAGGTGAGGATGCCGATGTAGTTGCGCGTGGCCACCCGGCCGTCGGCGCGCACGATGCCCATGAAGGTATCGTCGGTGGTGGCCGGTGTGCCCCTGGCGTCCACGCCGAAGGCGTAGTCGCGGGCAAAGTCGCCCATGGCCAGGTTGTGCACGTGCACATGCTCGCCGGCGGCGATGGGCTGGCTGGCAAAGCCGATGATCTGCCCGTAGCGGCGCAGCGGCTGGCCGGGGGCGATGGCGCGCACCGCCACCTTGTGCCCGGCCGGGATGGCCTGCAGCACCTCGATGTGCTCGGCCTGCAGGTGCAGGCCCTTGGGCAGGGGCTGGCGGGCGATCAGCACGTCGTCCAGCGGGTTGAGGCGGATCACGGCGTTGGCGGCGCTGTCGCTGCCTGTTGTTGTAATGAGTTGCATCTCAGTCATCTCCAGAGGCGTGGGCCGGGCTTACGCCAGGCCGCGCTCGCGATAGTCGATCAGGCCGGAGAACAGCATCAGGCCGAAGGCCATGACCACGAAGAAGATCAGGGCCAGGAAGTAGGAGCCGGTGAACTGCACGATCAGGCCGATCAGGATCGGCACCAGTACGCCGACCATGTTGCCGCAGAAGTTCATGCTGCCGCCCAGGATGCCGGCCTTGGACTTGCCGCCCAGGATCGCCGGCAGGCACCAGTACATGCCGCACCAGCGGATGAAGAACAGCGCGACGCACAGCAGGGCGATGACCCGCGCGGCATCCGGGGTGTAGGCCACCAGCAGGATGCACAGGGCAGCCACGGCGGCGGAGCCTGCGAACATGCTGCGCATCACGGTGTTGGGCTGGCCGCCGCTGGCTTTCCACTTGTCGGCGATCCAGCCGCCGATCAGCTCGCCGACGAAGCCGCACATGAAGATCAGGAAGGTGGCGCCGCCCATGGCCTTGATGTCCAGGTTGTGGGCCTGGTGCAGGTAGCTCGGCATCCAGGTCAGCAGGCCGTAGAACACGCTGTTGTAGCAGGCATAGCCGGCGAACATGGCCAGTACCGAGCGGCTCTTGAGCAACTCCTTGAGGATCGCCTTGCGCCCGTTGCCGTCGCTGGCCACCGCGTTGGCCTGGTTGATGTAGTCCAGCTCGGCAGCGTTGACCTTGGGGTGCTCGGAAGGGTGGTTGCGGATGTACCACCAGGCCCAGATGCCGACCACGATGGTGCCCACCCCGGCGATCACGAAGGCGATACGCCAGGAGTCGAACCAGGTGATCAGGCCGGCGATGATGATCGCGCCGAATGCGGTGCCCAGCGGCGCGCCGCCGTCCACCAGGGTGGCGCCACGCCCACGCTCGTTGGGGGTCAGCCAGGCGCCGTTGAGCTTGGCCCCGGCCGGCATGATCGGCGATTCGGCCACACCCAGGCCGACGCGGGTGATCAGTAGGGTGATCCAGTTGTGCGCGCCGCCGGCCAGTGCCTGGAAGGCGCCCCAGCCGATGGTGGCGGCGCCGATGATGTTGCGCACCTGGAAACGGTCCAGCAGCATGCCGCTGGGGATCTGCATCAGTGCGTACGACCAGAAGAACGCGCTGAGAATCAGGCCTTCCATGGCCGGGGTCAGTTCGAATTCCGCCGAGATCAGCGGCAGCGCCACCGACAGCGAGGCGCGGTCGATGTAGTTGATCGCGGCCAGCAACAGCAGGATCAAGAAGATGCGCCAGCGCACGGTGGTGGGCCGCTGGGCATCGGTGGCAGCCAGGGCAGGTGCCGGGGCGGCCTGCAAGGAGGTGTCTTTCATGCTCATCTCACTCTTATGGTTGTTATGAAATGCCGCGGCGGCGCGCGGGGCGCCGCCTGCGGTTCAGAGCGCTTTCACCTCGCCGGGTGAGATGGCCGAAGGCGTCACGCTGATGCCATTGCGCAGCGGGGCGCCGAACTCGGGCAGGCTGATTTCGAACACGTCGCCGGGCGCGGCCTTGACCTGGTCGGCGAACGACAGGGTCGCGGTGCCGAAGAAGTGCACGTGCACATCGCCCGGACGCAGGAACTGGGTGTATTTGAAGTGGTGGTACTCCAGGTTCTCCAGCGAATGGCACATGTTGTCCTCGCCGCTGAGGAATTCCTTTTCCCACAGCAGGTTATCACCGCGGTGGATACGGCTGACGCCGCCCAGGTGAGCGGGCAGCTCGCCGACCCGCAACTCGGGGCCGTAGGAGCAGTTGCGCAGCTTGGAGTGGGCCAGGTACAGGTAGTTGCGCCGCTCCATCACATGGTCGGAGAACTCGTTGCCGATGGCGAAGCCTACCCGGTAGGGCTGGCCGTCATCGCCGATCACGTACAGGCCGGCCAGCTCGGGCTCTTCGCCGCTGTCTTCGGCAAAGGCGGGGCTCTGGAACGGCTGGCCGGGGCGTACCACGATCGAGCCGTCGCCCTTGTAGAACCATTCCGGCTGCACACCGGCGGTGCCGGAGGGCGGGCGGCCGCCTTCGATGCCCCACTGGAAGATGCGGGCGGTGTCGGTCAGGGCGGTGCTGTCGTCGATTTTCTGCTGGTGCATCTTGTCGCGGGTCGAGGCGCTGCCCAGGTGGGTCAGGCCGGTGCCGCTGATCAGGCAGTGGGCGGGGTCGTCGTGGTCCAGCGGCGGCAGCACCCGGCAGTCGGCCAGGGCCCGGGCGTAACTGTGGGCGGTGGCGTCCAGGCCGCGGGCGAGCACTTCGTCGCACAGGCTGCGGGCGTTGCGAATCGCGGCCAGGGCCAGTTCACGCATGGTGCGGGTATTGCGTACCACCTGGATCAGGTCGCCTTCGATGACGCCGACGTGACGCGCGGCTGCAGGGGTTTCGAATTGGATCAGACGCATGCTGACTCCTGATTGTTCTTGTGGGGAGGGCTGTTGTCCGACACTTTAAATTTGCGTGGCTTTGCTGCCTAATGACAGCTGTTGACCGAGGGATAACCAAAAGTAATCACCTATGCTGCCACCCCTGACTACCATGGCTTCGCGCCTGCGCATGCGCCAGTTGCGCCTGTTGATCAGCCTCGACGAGCTGGGCTCGATCCACAAGGCCGCCCAGGCCCTGTCGATTACCCAGCCGGGCGCGACCAAGGCCCTCAATGAAATCGAATCGACCCTGGGCGCGGTACTGTTCGAGCGCACCAGCAAGGGGCTGGAGGCCAATGACCTGGGGCGCTGCGTGGTGCGTTATGCGCGCCTGATCAATACCGACCTGGCGCACCTGCGCGAAGAGATGATCGGTATTCTGCAGGGCCACGGCGGGCGGCTGTCGGTGGGGTCGATCATGGGGGCGGTACCGATGCTGGTGGAGGGCCTGGCGCGTCTGCGCGAGAGCCAGCCGGACCTGTCGGTATCGATCGTCGAGGACACCAGCGACCGCCTGCTCAGCTTGCTCGATCAGGGCCGTCTGGATGTGGTGATCTGCCGAACCAGCGTGAGCCCGCGACCGGGCGCCTATGTGAGCCGGGCCAGGCATCAGGAGCAGTTGGTGGTGGTGGCCAATCTGCAGCACCCGCTAGTGGGGTGTGCCGAGTTGAGGCTCGAGGCGTTGGCCGATTCACGCTGGGTGGTGTTCCCGGTGAACATGCCGATGCGCTTGACGCTGGAGCGAGAATTTCGTGAGGCGGGTTTGAGCTTTCCGCTGTATCCCATTGAAACTTCATCAACTTTCACCACGCTCACGTTGCTGTTGCAGGACCGTGGGCTGGTGGCGGTGATGCCGTGGGACTCGGCCAGGATCGCGCTCGAGCATGGGATGCTGGCGCAACTGCCGCTGGAATTGAACTCGCGCAGCGAGCCCTATGAGGTGGTCACGCGCAAGGGGGTGGAACTGCCGGTGCCGGCGAAACGGTTGGCGCGAATCAGGCCGTAGAGCCGACCTTCTTCGCCGCCTGACCCTTGGCTGCCTGCTGGCGGCAGGCCTGGCCGAAGGCTTCGAACATCTTCACCGAGTCCGGGTTCTGCGCCGCCTGCCATTCCGGGTGCCATTGCACCGCGAACAGGAACGGCGACAGGCTTGGTGCATGGATCGCTTCCACCAGCCCGTCTTCGGCACGTGCCAGTGGCTCGAGGCCTTCACCCAGGGTCTTCAGGCCCTGGCCATGCAGCGAGTTGACGCGGATTTCATCGCTCTGCAGCAGTTCTCGCAGCCAGCTGCCGGCTTCCAGGCGAACGCTGTGAACCTGGCTGTACTGCACATCAACCGGATCGTCGGGGTTCTCCCGGTGATCGTTGAAGCCTGGCTCGGCATAGACCTTCTGGTAGATGTCGCCGCCCAGTGCCACGTTGATTTCCTGCATGCCGCGGCAGATACCGAAGATCGGCAGGCCACGGGCGATGGCCAGTTGCACCAGCGGCAGGTCGAACAGGTCGCGGTCGCGGTCCTGGGCCTTGCCCGGGGTTTCGTTCTCCTGGCCATACAGCGCCGGGTCGATGTTGCTGCCGGCACCGGTCAGGTACACGCCGTCGGCCATGTCCAGGTACTGCTCGAGGTCTTCGGTACCGCAGCAGGTCGGAACCAGAACCGGCACGCATCCGGCATGGTCGACCAGGGGTTGGATGTACTTGTGGGTCATTACCTGGTAGGCATGGCCCTTGCGTTCCTGGGCACCCATGGTCATGAGTACGACAGGCTTGCGCAGGGTCTGATTCTTATTGCCAATGTTGCTGTTGGGCATATGTCACCTTGGGACAGGCTCGGCCTGTCATTGTTGTGCAGGCGCATCGGGAACCGCTGACGCTACCTGAGGTTTCGAGCACTGCCGAGAGCGCCTGGAAGGACGACTCCCGGTCGAAACCTGTGACATAGCTTGCCAGAGCCGTTAAATATGTCAAACGGCTTTACCCTGTGGCAGGCTAATTTCATTATGTTGTTTCTAGAAATACAACCCAATACCTTGTTTTATAAGGATTAATGTCAATTGTTAGCGTGCTTGGTAGTTCATTATATTTAACGTACGACTTTCGGCGTAGGCAACCAGGCCTCAGCTGGCCGGCTGGCCCTTGCGCCAGCGCCGCATGCCGGTGGTGATTGCATACAGCAGCCAGACAGCCCAGCCGACCAGCACGAACCAGCCGAACACGAAGGGTATGCCGATGACGCCCACCCCCAGCAGCAACAGGCCGATCCAGAACATGCGGATCTGGAAGGTGTAGTGGCTGCGGTCCAGGTCATTTGCGCCAGCGCGGCTCTGGTAGGCGTAGACCAGCCCGGCAGGCGCGGTGACCACCACCAGCAGGCTGATGAGGTACAGCACGTAGACCAGCATCGGGCCGTTGTCGCTGCTGCGGGTGTAGGTGCTCTGGTTCTGCTGCGCCTGGCGGTGGCGCGGCTTGTAGTAGGCCGTGTGGTCGGTGCTGTCGGGCTGCTGCGGTTGGCTTTGCGGCTTGCTCTGCGGCTTTGCGCGGCCATCCGGGTCGGGGCGTTGAATCTTGAAATCCTGCATGCTTGCTGTTCTCCACTGGAGTTGGAAGGCTTAAGCCTGGGCGTCGTGCATGACCTGAATCGCCGACTGGGTGCCGCGGGTCTGCTCGCGGTACTGGTAGGTGACCTTGTCGGTGGCGACCTTGCCGTTGTAGCCGCTCTTGATGGTTCTGACGATGTAGTTGAAGTCGCCCTTGCTGCGGGTGGTGACCACCACATTGGCCTTGCTGCGGGCACCGGACACGTAGCTGCCGACGCGGCCCAGGGGCTCCTTGAGGCGCTTGTCGCGCTTGTTGACCAGGGCCTGGGGCACGTTCACCTGCATGGAGTCGACGGCATCGATGCTGGCGGCGCCCACCGCATTGCGCTCGTCGGCCGGCACCGCGACCTGGCGGGTACTGACCTGCACGGCGGCTACGTCGGCAGACTGGCGCTCGATGTCGGCCTGCACCTGCCGGGCCTGCTGCAGGTCTTTCTGGCGGCCGATGTAGTAGCCGCTGGGGGCGCCCAGCGCGGCACCAATGGCGCAGCCCACACCGGGCTTGCCGCCGGTGCCGACCGCAATGATCGCGCCGCCCAGGCAGCCGGCAGCACCGCCCAGTGCGGTGCTGCCCATCTGCGAGTTCTGGCAGCCGCCGAGCAGCACGCTGCCAGCCAGTAGTACAAGGGTAAGGGTGGTCGAGCGGGTCAAGGTGGGGCTCCTTTCAGGCCGTGGCGGGGCGCTGTCATCAGTCGTTGTCGTGGTAGCCGTAGCTCAGGCCTTGCAGCAGGTGCAGGCGTATCGCTTCGTTTAGCGGGTAGAACAGCGGCTGCACCTGGGCGGTCCACTGCGCACCGTGGGCGATCACCCAGCCCATGGCGCCCAGGGTGCTGGCGCCTCGCTGCTTGAGGGTGAGAAACAGCGGCTGTTCGGTGACCTTGTTGCTGAACGGCATCGGCAGCGCCAGCACCACCACCGCGTACACCGCCAGCGCACCCCAGTAGGCGCGACGCGGCACCGGGCGCACGGCGCGCAGGGCGAACAGGGTGCATTTGAACAGGTGGGTGAAGGCCCCCAGCAACGAGAACAGCAGGGCGATCATCGGCACGATCAGGGCGCGGTAGCTGTCGCGGCCGATGTCGGCCTTGTCGTTGCGCTCGCCATAGCGGGCCGGCTCGACCAGGCGTTCTTCGAGCAGTTGCTGGGCATCCAGGCGCAGGGTCGGGCGGTAGATCGCCTGTTCATAGGCGTCGAGCGACCAGTCGGGCTTGAGTGACAGGCTGTCGGGCAGGTACAGCGCGCTACGCCAGCGCTGCTGGATCGCCGGGTCGGCGAAGAACCCCTGGCGCGACAGGCCGGGTTTGATCCAGTCGCCCTGGATATGTTTGAACAGCTCGGTGCCGTAGGCGCCGCTGGCATGGCCCTGCACGCGCTTGGCCACGGCCAGGTTGAAGCCGGCGCGGTCGCCGGGTTGCCAGTTGTCACTCACCTGAATGCCCTTGTCATCCAGCATGCGGCGCACCTGCGGCCAGTGCCGGCGCGGCACGTTGCCTGGGGTCAGGCGGCGATTGCGCTGCTTGAGGGTCTGCACGTAATCGTCCCAGGCCTGCTGCTGATGCCGGGCGATGGCGGCCGGGCTGGTGGCGTCCAGGTAGCGCTGGCTGCCCTGGCGGTAGTTGCCGTACAGCTCGTCCAGCTCGGCCAGGGCCTCGCGGTAACGCTGGTAGTTGTCGGCCAGCGGGCCGCGGCGGGTTTCGGCGAACAGTTCGAAGAAGGCCAGGCCCTGCTGGCGCACCCGCTCTTCGAGGCGATCGACCGACTGCAGCAGGATCGGCAGGGTGGCCAGCAGGGTCTTGCCCTCGGGGCGCTTGTAGTCGTCAGTGCCCAGCTCCAGCCCCTTCAGGCCGAACTCGCGATGCACCAACAGGTAGCTGATGGGCACGCCCAGCACGGCGCGGGCACGCTCCTGCGGGGTGGAGGTGGCGACCAGGTGGTTGATCAGGGCCAGCTGCGCATAAAACACCACCAGCAGGCAGCTGCCCACCGTCAGCGCAGACCAGGCCAGCGTGCGGCCCAGGCTCCAGTACTGGCTGCAGGCCTTTTTCAGTACCCAGCCCAGGCCCAGCAGGGCCACGGCGGTGCCGGCGATCAGGCGTCCGTAGAATTCGATCGACTCGACCTGGGCGGGGCTGGCCAGCCCGCCCACCACATCCAGCAGGCGTGCGTTGAAGCCCATCTCGACGAGCAGGTAACACAGCGTCAGCCCCAGCATCAGGCGGGCCACGAAGCGTTGCTGCTGGCGGGGCGTTGACGCACGTGCCACGACAGGCCGGCGCAGCCACTCGCGCCATGGCCGGCCCGTCAGGTCGGGCGACAGGCGGCTGTTCACGGCTAGTGTTCCAGCTCGGAGGTCAGGTCGAGCGTCACCCGGCGCTGGGCCGGCGCTGCGGTTTTGGCGCGGTCGACCACTTCAGTGGCGACCTGGGGCGTGACCTGCGGTGCGGCCGATGGCGCTGCTGCCGGGGCAGGCGTTGGCGGTTTGGCTTCGACCCTGGCCACTGCGGGCGCGGGCCTGGGTTGCGGCGGGGGCGTCGGGGCCACGGCGTGCTGGACGGGTGCAGGGCGTGGCGCTGCGGCCCTGGCAGGGGCTGGTGTCGCCTTGGCCAGGCCCTTGAGCAGGTTCGGCAGGTCGACCCGCAGCGGGCCGCGGAACTGCCGGTCGAGCGACGAGTAGGTCCAGGCCGCCGACTGCGTGCCGTTGAGCTGCATCGCCACCAGGCTTTTGCCGTCTTCGGCGCGCTGCAAGGCCAGCATGTCGGAACAGCCGCCCAGGCGGTAAGGCCCCCACGCCGAGGTGCCGGACAACACCACCAGCGCGCTTTGCGAGTCGCATTGCGGCGTGCGGTAGCTGAGCACCACGGCGGTTTCGCCCTGCAGGTCGTAGGTGCCCTCCACATTGGTTTCGCGCCACTGCGCTGGCAGCTGCAATTGCAGCTTGCGCTGGGGCAGCGTGAGGTAGGCGTGCCCCTGTGGGGTTTCCATGTGGTTGATCGGGCCGGCAGCCGAGGGGTGGGTGCCGATCAACTGGTCGGCCAGCGCGCCGGATGCCTGGAAGGCGAGCCCGGCCATTAGCCAGCAGGCCAGGGCGAGTGCGCTGAAACGTGAGGGGGTGTGGTGTTTCAAAGAGTGCTTCCCTGTACTGATGGCGCGCGTGACCCGCTGCGCGGGATGGTAGCACAGGGCTACATATTGGGCAGTTTCCTACAAGAATTGCTGACAACCGAAACGTGACGCGTAGCGCACGCCAGGGGCGGCGTGGCATTCTGTGGCGTTACGCCAGCAGGCGAAAACAGGACGCGCGCATTGAGACGGAGTAGACGATGACCCAGGCATTCACCCGCACCGTGGAGCAAGCACTGCGCAGCCGCCTGCAGGGGTGCGGCTATGACACCTCCGATCTCGAGCTGACCGTGCAGCAGGTCGAGGACAAGGGGCGCGCGGTGAGCGTGAGCCGGCGCTGGAGCCTGGTGACCGAAGTGCGCCGCGAGTCGGCTTCGGTGGGGCTGCGGATCAATTCGGTGAGCGAACACCAGCTCGAGCAGTCGATGGCCGAGCAGCGTCAAGTGCTGCTGGGCAGGGGCGCGGCGCATTACAAGAACCGTGTGCTCAAGGGGCTGGGCAGCAATCCCGCGCATTTTCTGCGCAGCCAGCAGGTGAAGCTGTTTGCCCTCGACCCGCTCTACACCAGCCATACCTGCGGCACCTGCAGCGGTTACGGCAAGCAGCGCTGCACCGCGTGCAACGGCAGTTGCAAGCTAAGATGCAGCAGTTGCAGCGGCAAGGGCCGCACGCAGTGCTGGGGCTGTGGCGGCTCCGGCCGCACCGGCAGTGGCAGTTGTGCCTACTGCATGGGCGCAGGCGGCGACAACTGCCCCAGTTGTGTGGGGGGCTCTGTGGCGTGCGGCTGCATGGGGGGGCATGTGACCTGCGGCGGCTGTTTGGGCGACAAGTTCATCTGCACCCGCTACACCCTGGAGGTGTCGGCCAAGGCGGTCGGCAATTCGGTGCACCTGAAGTCCAACGATACCTGGCTCAAGCCTTACGTCGACGAGTGGGGGGATGAGCCCGAAACCATCGAGCGGGCTGCCGAAGGGTTCGCCGCGCCCTATTACCCGGACAACACACCCGAGAAGGGCGACCTGGTACTGAGCGTGGACGGCACCTGCTATTACAGCCAGGCCCAGGTGCGTGCCGGACGGCGCAGCATCCGTTGCAACATGCTTGGCCGCTACCGGCATGTGGTGTTCGATGACGGGCTGGCCGCCAGCTACTTCGACAGGGTGATCGAGCAGTTGGAAAACCCGGCAGACATCGAACAGGTGGCCCTGGCCAGCGAGCGTTCGGTGGCCCGGCGCATGATCGAGGAGTCTGGACACGTGAATTACGTCAGCCAGCTGTCGGACGTGAAAAACGGCACGGTCAGCCCCGAGCAGGCCAATCGCTTCTTCGCGTTGCGCAAGAACGCCTCGGACCAGCAGACGGCCCTGCGCAGCAAATTGGAGCCCAGGCTGGTGCTGCGCCGTGCGCTGGGTTACTTCTGGCGGCTGAGCCTGCTGATGCTGGTGCTGTTCTTTTTCAGCGCGGGCAAACTTCTGGAGGTGAAGTTCGGCGGGCCGCAGGTGCTGTTCAGGGCCGATGGCCCGGCCACGGTGTGGGCCATGTTCAAGCACTACCTGGTGCTGCCGTTCACCAGTCCGATCAACGGGGTGATGCTGGTGGGCGTGGGGCTGCTGTGCACCTGGCTGTTCAAGGACATGCTGTGGCACCGCATGAACCGCTTCATGGGCAAGGGCCCGGGCAATCGGCTGCTGGCCGCCGTGGTGCTGGCCTTCTGCCTGATGCCGCTGCTGGCGTTGTTCCCGGACACGCCGATCGCCCTGCTGCGGGACGGGCCACGCCTGCAGCACATGCTGCCCAATGCGCTGGTCGGCATGCTGGGGGCCTTGCCCACGCTGGTGCCGCTGTCGCTGCTGCTGGCCCTGGTGTTCAACCGCGCGCTCAACGCGCCGGCCATCGATGCGCGGCTGCGGCGCATGAACTTCGACGTGTGAGGGGGCAAGGGCAGGGCGTGTACCTGTCCTATACTTCGCGTATCCGCAACAGCTGGCTGTCGTTGACCGGATCGAGACGTCTCGATGCCGCCGGTAGTGCCTGTAGTCGTAGTCGCAGCTGAGCCGTCACTCAATCAGCGCTGCGCAGGGGTATAGCCATGGACATCGTGAGTCTGGTCATTCAGGTCATCAGTGGTGTGGTAGGCGGCAATGCCGCCGGCATGAGCAAGCAGAGCATGGGGCCGTTGCTCAATTCGATCTTCGGC
>NZ_JAFKEC010000003.1 GCF_017848315.1 Pseudomonas palmensis | reverse complement strand
GATCGCACTTACCAGGCCGCTTGGGGTGTAGGCAAATTCGGTCTTGTTGCCCAGCGGGTCGACCGTCTCTACCAGGTTGCCGCGCTCGTCGTAGTCGCGCAGCCAAAGGCCACCCTCGGCATCGCGGGTCTTAATCAGCTGGTCATGGTCGTCGTAGGCGTAATGCACCACGCTGTGGTCGGGACGGATGTGCTGCAGCAGGTTGCTACGCTCATCAAAGCTGTAGCGGTCCTGGCTACCGTCGGGGTGCACGTGGCGGATGATGTTCGAAAAAGTGCGCAACTTCTTGCGCAGTACTGTGCAAGAAGTTGCGCAGTTGGCTGCAGGCCACGTTTATTATGACCTGCAGCAATGTATGCACAGGTTTATCCACATTTTGGTGCGCAAGAAGTTGCGCAGCTGGGTGAAAGCGACGAAAGGTGAAATCCCCCGAGAATAGCGCTCCTCGAGGGGATTCAACCGGTACAAAGCGGCCCTAGGCCGTGGCAGGCTCGAAGGCATTCGGCCGCATCGCCAACAGCACCAGCCCGAACGCGCCCGCCGCCATCAGCAGCGGCAACGCATGCCCGCTCACCCACTGGCTGCCGGCCCCTGCAGCCAATGGCCCGATCAGGCAGCCGATGCCCCACAGCTGCGCCACGTGGGCGTTGGCGCGCACCAGCGCATCATCGCGATAGCGTTCGCCGATCAAGATCAGCGACAGGGTGAACAGGCCACCGGCACTGGCGCCGAACAGCACCCACAATGGCCAGATCGCCGGCGTGTGCATCAGCACCGGAATGGCCAGGCTCGACACCAGCAGGGTCATGGCGCAGCCGGTGAACAGCGTGCGGCGCGACATGTAGTCGGCCAGCGCCCCGATCGGCAGTTGCAGCACCGCATCGCCTACCACCACGGTACTGACCATGAACAGCGCCAGCTCGGTGGTGAAGCCCTGCTGCAGGCAGTACACCGGCAACAGGGTGAGGATCATCGCCTCGAACGCGGCGAACAGTGCAATGGCCCAGGCGATTACCGGCAAGCGCCGGCAGAAGCCCACCAGGTCACGCAGGCCCACACCACAGGCTTCAGCGCTGGGCGCCCCGCTGCGGCCGATCAGCACCAGCGGTGCCACCACCAGCAACCCGGCCCCGATCCAGAAGCCCAGGTCATCCTCCGAACCCAGCACGCCCAGCAGCAGCGGCCCGGCCAGCTGGCTGAGGGCATAGCTGCTGCCATACAGCGCCACCAGGCGGCCACGCCATTGCTCGACCACCAGCTGGTTGATCCAGCTTTCGCCAAGGATGAACACGATGGTCAGGATCACCCCGATCAGCAGGCGCAACGCCAGCCACACCGGATAGCTGGGCAGCAGCGCCAGCAGGCCGATGGACAACGCACCGGCCAGCAGGCACAGGCGCATCAGCGTGGCGGTGCCGAAATACGCCGCCAGGCGGCTGGACAGGCTGGCGCCAACCAGCACGCCAATTGCCGGCATCGCCGCCATCACGCCAATGGCAAAGCTGCCATAGCCCCAGCTCTCCAGACGCAGCGATACCAACGGCATGCTCACGCCCAGGGCAAGGCCGACGCTCAGAACCGACGACAGCACGGCGAAGTAGGTAGCCCAACGCATGTGTACTTCCTCGCAGAATGATGGATCGCCACAAGCAACACAGCCGGGCCTGCGCTAACGCAGGGCCCGGCTGTGGCGCGGATCGCTCGGGGCGCGGCACCAGGCCGCGCCCATGGCCTTACAGCTTGATCCAGGTGGCCTTGAGCTCGGTGTACTTGTCCAGTGCGTGCAGCGACTTGTCACGGCCGTTGCCCGACTGCTTGAAGCCACCGAACGGCGCAGTCATGTCGCCACCGTCGTACTGGTTGACCCACACGCTGCCGGCACGCAGGGCCTTGGCGGTCTTGTGCGCCTTGCTGATGTCGGCGGTCCATACACCTGCGGCCAGGCCGTAAGGGGTGTCGTTGGCGATCTGGATGGCTTCTTCGACGCTGTCGAAGGTGATCACCGACAGTACCGGACCGAAGATCTCTTCCTTGGCGATGCGCATGGCGTTGCTCACGCCGTCGAAGATGGTCGGTTCGACATAGGTGCCGCCGGTTTCTTCGAGGATGCGCTTGCCGCCCACCAGCAGCTTGGCGCCATCGGTGTGGCCAGCCTCGATGTAGGACAGCACGGTGTTCATCTGCTGGGTGTCGACCAGGGCACCAACGGTGGTGGCCGGGTCCAGCGGGTTGCCAGGCTTCCAGGCCTTGAGGGCCTCGAGTACCAGCGGCAGGAACTTGTCCTTGATCGAGCGCTCGACCAGCAGACGCGAACCTGCGGTGCACACTTCGCCCTGGTTGAAGGCGATGGCACTGGCCGCGGCGGCGGCAGCGGCGTTCAGGTCCGGGGCATCGGCGAACACGATGTTCGGGCTCTTGCCGCCGGCTTCCAGCCACACGCGCTTCATGTTCGATTCGCCGGCGTAGATCATCAGCTGCTTGGCGATCTTGGTCGAGCCGGTGAACACCAGGGTATCGACGTCCATGTGCAGGGCCAGAGCCTTGCCGACGGTGTGGCCGTAGCCAGGCAGCACGTTCAGCACGCCGGCCGGGATACCGGCCTCGATGGCCAGCTGGGCGATGCGGATGGCGGTCAGCGGGGACTTCTCGGACGGCTTGAGCACCACCGAGTTACCGGTGGCCAGCGCCGGGCCGAGTTTCCAGCTGGCCATCAGCAGGGGGAAGTTCCACGGCACGATGGCCGCTACCACACCCACAGGCTCGCGGGTTACCAGGCCTAGCTGGTCGTGCGGGGTGGCCGCGACTTCGTCGTAGATCTTGTCGATGGCTTCGCCGTTCCAGCTCAGTGCCTGGGCAGCGCCCGGCACGTCGATGTTCAGCGAGTCGTTGATCGGCTTGCCCATGTCGAGGGTTTCGAGCAGGGCCAGCTCCTCGACGTTCTGCTTGAGCAGCGCGGCGAAACGGATCAGGGTAGCCTTGCGCTTGGCCGGGGCCAGGCGTGACCACACGCCGGACTCGAAGGTGGCGCGGGCGTTTTCCACGGCGCGCTGGGCGTCGGCCTCGTCGCAGCTGGCGACCTGCGCCAGAAGGCGTCCGTCAACCGGGCTCAGGCACTCGAACGTGGCGTTGGAAACGGCGGCGGTGTATTCACCATTGATGAAAGCACGGCCTTCGATCTTGAGTTGCTGGGCACGCTGTTCCCAGTCCGCACGAGTCAGGGTGGTCATACGAAACTCCTCCTGTTGTTGAAATGCAGCGCCGCACGAGGGGCCAGGGCGCTGTCAGAATACGGCCGGAGCGATTGTCGCTCTACGGCACTCGACACCCTAAACTCTGGCACCTGAATTATCAATATATTTGACAATACATGGCCAAATGCCTAGTGATGTGCACTTTATTTAACAATCAGGGGACCCAAACATGAATATCCAGCAGATTGTCGACTTCGCACAGGTACTGACCGAGGCCGAGCGCTACCGCCCGGCTGCCGAAAAAGTGCTCAAGGGCGACCCGGAGCAGGCGGTCTACAACCATTACGCCAGCCCTTGCGGGCAATTCGCCGCTGGCGTGTGGGAGGGAGCGCCCGGGCAATGGACCGTCAATTACACTGAACACGAATACTGCGAGATCGTGCACGGCGTATCGGTGCTGCGCGACGAAGAAGGCAACGCCAAGACCCTGCGCACCGGTGACCGCTTCGTGATCCCGGCCGGCTTCAAGGGCACCTGGGAGGTGCTGGAGACCTGCCGCAAGATCTACGTGATGTTCGAGCCCAAGGCATAGGCCATAGATAGATACCGCCGCGCCAGCCCTCCCTGGCGCGAGCATGGCGAGGTCCTTATCCGGACCCACCTGAACTCAAGGAGCCTCACCATGCAAAAGGATCAACCGGTCGTCTGCCCCATCGAAGCGTTGCAACTGAGCAACGACGAAGTGCTCACCTGCATCGGCCGCCTGGTCGGCACCCGCTACGTGCCGACCGTGAAGGCCTACATCAGCGAACTGACCGGGCGCCAGCGCGTGGTCGGCATCGGCGAGATGTCGACCCGCGAAATGGACCCGCAACGCGTGAACATCAGCGGCAACGAGGCGGGCCTGATCAGCGGTTTCCATTTCGGCTGAACAGAAAATCGCCATAAAAAAAGGCCCGCATCGTGAGATGCGGGCCTTTTTTCGTAAGCCGGGATCAATTACTTGATCTTGGCTTCCTTGTAGATCACGTGCTTGCGAACAACCGGATCGAATTTTTTGATTTCGATTTTGTCCGGAGTGGTGCGCTTGTTCTTGTCGGTGGTGTAGAAGTGGCCGGTATTAGCGGTCGACACCAGACGGATCAATTCACGCATGATTTTCTCCCTTAGACCTTGGCGCCGTTACGGCGAATTTCGACCAGAACGGCATCGATGCCGCGCTTGTCGATGATACGCATGCCTTTGGCAGAAACGCGCAGACGCACGAAACGCTTCTCCGACTCGACCCAGAAGCGGTGATGCTGCAGGTTCGGCAGGAAACGACGACGGGTTTTGTTATTCGCGTGGGAAATGTTATTCCCGGTTACCGGACCCTTACCGGTAACTTGACAGACTCTCGACATGCCTCAGCCCTCTAAAACCACATGCCCAACCCGGCATGGGTTGGCCGCTTAATCTCTCAGTCTTTGGCGCCAGGCGCCGTGTTTCTTCAGGGTCTTATCGGCAAGATCTGCAGATGCGACAAACCGAGCCCCTAGAAAAGAGCGCTGCTTTATACCAGAAAGGCCGGGGTACAACAACATTTGATGTGATCGCACGATGCATGAATCAACCCAGGCCGCCCGGATGCAGGGCTTCCAGCGACAAAACCGCTCGTCGCAATATTCCTTGAAAAAGGAGTTGGCCATTTACGGCCTTGCGCACTAGGGTAGGAGTTTTCCAGACTGCACGGGCAGATGGGCCATTGATCAGCCAAGGAGTCACCATGCGTCGTGCCGCTTTACCCCTGTTGCTCGCAGCGCTGCTAAGCCCCGCACTGGCCCAGGCAGGCGCCTTGAGCGTATGTACCGAGGCCAGCCCCGAAGGCTTTGACGTGGTGCAGTATAACGCGCTGACCACCACCAATGCTTCTGCCGATGTGCTCATGAACCGGCTGGTGGAATTCGACGCCACCAGCGGCAAGGTGGTGCCGAGCCTGGCCGAAAGCTGGACGGTATCGGCCGACGGCCTGGTCTACGACTTCAAGCTGCGCCCGGGGGTAAAGTTTCACAGTACGCCGTACTTCAAGCCCAGCCGCGTGCTGAACGCCGACGACGTGCTGTTCAGCTTCCAGCGCATGCTCTACCCCGCCCACTCCTGGCACAAGATCACCCAGAGCGGCTACCCGCATGCCCAGTCGTTGCAGCTGCCCAGCCTCATCAAGCAGGTGGAGGCACCCGATCCGCTGAGCGTGCGCTTTACCCTCGACCATCCGGACGCGACCTTCCTCGCCACCCTGAGCATGGGCTTCGCCTCGATCTATTCGGCCGAATACGCCGACCAGTTGCTCAAGGCCGGCACCCCGGAGAAGCTCAACAGCCAGCCGATCGGCACCGGCCCGTTCGTGTTCCAGCGTTTCCAGAAGGACGCAGTGATCCGCTACCGCGCCAATGCCGACTATTTTGCCGGCAAGCCGAGCGTCGACCCGCTGATTTTCGCGATCACCCCCGACGCCAACGTGCGCCTGCAGAAACTGCGGCGCAACGAGTGCCAGATCGCCCTGTCGCCCAAGCCGCTGGACGTTGCGGCAGCCGCCGAAGACGCAAACCTGAAGGTCGAGAAGACCGAGGCGTTCATGACCGCGTTCGTCGCGATCAACAGCCAGCACCCGCCGCTGGACAAGGTCGAGGTACGGCAGGCGATCAACCTGGCGCTCGACAAGACCAGCTACCTCAAGGCCGTGTTCGAAGGCACCGCAGTCGCCGCTGAAGGCCCCCTGCCGCCCAACACCTGGAGCTACGCCAAGGACTTGCCGGGTTACCCGACCGACGCGACCAAAGCCAAGGCGCTGCTGGTCAAGGCCGGGTTGCCGGACGGCTTCAGCACCACAATCTGGACGCGCCCTTCGGGAAGCCTGCTCAACCCCAACCCGAGCCTGGGGGCACAACTGCTGCAGGCAGACCTGGCGAAGGTCGGCATCAAGGCCGAGATTCGCGTGATCGAATGGGGCGAGCTGATCCGCCGTGCCAAGGCCGGTGAGCACGATTTGCTGTTCATGGGCTGGGCCGGCGACAACGGCGACCCCGACAACTTCCTCAGCCCGCAGTTTGCCTGCCCGGCAGTCGAGTCGGGGACCAACTTCGCGCGGTACTGCGACAAGCGCCTGGACCAGTTGATCAGTGCCGGCAAGACCACCAACGACCAGAGCGTGCGCAGCCGCCTGTACCAGCAGGCCCAGGGGCTGATCCAGCAGCAGGCGCTGTGGCTGCCACTGGCGCACCCCACGGCAGCGGTGCTGATGCGCAAGGATGTGGAGGGCTACACGGTCAGCCCGTTCGGCCGGCAGGACTTTGCCACGGTGAAGACCGCACGCTGAACGACTCGCGCCTGCAGGCTTCTGACAGCGTCCTCTGGTAGCCCGAAGGACACTGCAGCAGCCTGCAGCGCGTGTTCAGCCGCCAGGTGACTCTCGCCATCGACTTACGATGGTTGCCCAGCGAACCGCACCGTACGGATAGCCGCATTGGATATTGAATACTGGACCGAAGCGGCTATCGCCGGCCTCACCGTGGCACTGATACTCGGCCCGGTGGTCTTCGGCGCACTGCTTCTCTACATTGCCACCCAGCGATTGGCCGAAGCACTCGAGCACCTTCACAACTCGCCGCTGGTTGACGCTCATCGGTACAGCCTCAACCTGGGCCTGCGCCAGCGATTCAGGGCAGTGGGCGACATTGCCGGCCTGTTGGCCTACCCCGATTGCCCGGTCGAGTTCGGGGGCCTGAGCGCAGAGGACATCAAGCGCTTCCCCGGCAACCTCAGAACGCTGCTGGTTCTTAGCCACCACCTCAGGCTGGCAATGCTGGCCGTTCTGGTGCTGCTGGCCCTTGCCCTGCAGGTGCTCAAAGCCGTTCAGCACCAGGGCGAGCCGACGGAGTTCGGGCTCGGCGGGTATTCACCCTATTGGCTGCCCCTTGCACTGCAACTGCCTTGCATCGCCGGCCTGGGGTGGGTCGCCACCCAGTACGCACAGGCTGGCATGCGCTACATGACCAGTGCATCCCGGTACCTTGCCAACTGCAAGGCGGTGGTGAATCGACAGCGCCCGGTGATGTACAACACGGTGTTTGGCAGAATCGTGTTTACCGTATGCATCGCTGCGCTTCTGGCTCATGCGAAGCTCTTCATCAGAACAGGATCGCTGCAGGCCGCAGACGTGGAGTCCTTTCCAGCCACGATCAGAACCGAGCTTGTGGTGCGTCACTACCTGCTGCTGGCTTCGGTTGTCGGGCTGGCTGCGTCGTTTGTTGCAACAAAGCTGATCGACTAGTACCGCCCACGCACAGCAGCGTCAGGCAGCGAACAAGCCCCGCTCCACCATCGACAATGGCTCCCCATCGCCGATGATGATGTGATCCAGCACCCGCACCTCGATCAGGCCCAGGGCTTTCTGCAAGCGCAGGGTCAGATTGATATCTGCCTGGCTTGGCTCGGAAACACCTGACGGATGATTGTGGCAAAGGATCAATGCTGCGGCATTTCTGGCCAACGCACGCTTGATGACTTCCCGAGGGTAGACGTTGGCACTGCTGATGGACCCGCGGAACAACGCCTCGAACCCTAGAGGACGGTGCTTGTTGTCCAGGTACAGGCAGCCGAACACCTCGCTTTCTTCATGACGCAGCATCGATTTCAGGTAACGCCGGACCGCCCCCGGGCTCTGCAACGCCGGGTCGCGGATGATGGTTTCGGCCAAGTGCCGGCGCCCAATCTCCATCACCGCCTGCAGTTGCGCATACTTCGCCGGGCCCAGCCCCAGCTCGCGCTGAAACGTCGGCTGATCGGCCTCCAGCAGTTGCCGCAAGCCGCCAAACTGCTGCAACAGGTGGCGCGCCAGGTCCACCGCGCTCTTGCCTGCCACACCGGTGCGCAGGAACACCGCCAGCAACTCGGCGTCCGACAGGCTCGCGGCCCCTCGCTCCAGCAACTTCTCCCGCGGGCGTTCCGCCGACGGCCAATCCCTGATACCCATAGCTGTCCCTCTGTCTGTGTGTGGCTGCTCCCCATTTCAGCCCTGTGCTATCGTAGCCCCCTCTTTTTACGCGACGATTCGGCCTGGGGAGGCGTCGTCGCCGCGTGCAAACACTGATCAAAGAAAGGCAAGCCTATGCAGCGGCTGTATCGGAAACGCATCGTTCTTGGCGTCGGCGGCGGCATTGCTGCCTACAAGAGCGCCGAGCTGGTTCGCCGACTCCTGGAGCACGGCGCGCAAGTGCGCGTCGTCATGACCCACGGCGGGGCCGAATTCATCACCCCGCTGACCATGCAGGCCCTGTCCGGGCACCCCGTGCACATGGACCTGCTCGACCCTGCCGCCGAAGCGGCGATGGGCCATATCGAACTGGCCAAGTGGGCCGACCTGGTGCTGATCGCACCTGCCACCGCCGACCTGATCGCGCGCCTGGCGCAAGGCGTTGCCAACGATCTGCTGACCACCCTGGTACTGGCTACCGACGCCACCGTGGCGCTGGCACCGGCCATGAACCAGGCCATGTGGCGCGACCCGGCCACCCAGGCCAACCTGCAGCTGCTGCAAAGCCGCGATATCCAGGTGTTCGGCCCGGCCTCCGGCAGCCAGGCCTGTGGCGACGTGGGCCTTGGCCGCATGCTCGAAGCCACCGACCTGGCCTGGTGCGCCGCCGAAACCTTCAAGCGCCAGTCGCTGACCGGCAAGCACGTGCTGATTACCGCAGGCCCGACCCAGGAAAACATCGACCCGGTGCGCTACATCACCAATCATAGCTCGGGGAAGATGGGCTTTGCCCTGGCCGAAGCGGCGGTGGAAGCCGGTGCTCGGGTAACCCTGGTGACAGGGCCGGTGCACCTGCCCACACCCGACCGGGTGACCCGTATCGACGTGGTGAGCGCGCGGGACATGCTCGCCGCGTGCGAAGCGGCGATCCCGTGCGATGTGTTCATCGCATCGGCTGCGGTTGCGGACTACCGCCCCGAAGTCGTCGCCCCGCAAAAGCTCAAGAAAGACCCTACGACAGGTGACGGCCTGCTGCTGCAGATGGTGCGCAACCCGGACATTCTGGCCACCATCGCCACCCGCCCCGACCGCCCGTTCAGCGTCGGCTTTGCCGCCGAGACCGAACACCTGCTCGATTACGCCGCGCGCAAGCTCAAGGACAAGAACCTCGACCTGATCGTCGCCAATGACGTGGCCAACCCCAGCATCGGCTTCAACAGCGAGGAGAACGCCTGCAGCGTGATCGATCGCCAACTTCAAGCAACACTCTTTGCACAGACCAGCAAGGGCAAGATCGCCCGTCAGCTGGTAGCCTTCATCGCCGAACGTCTCAACCAGGTTTAACTCTGCATGCACGCCTTACAAGCCAAGATTCTCGATCCGCGCCTTGGCAGCGAATTCCCGCTGCCGCAATACGCCACCCCCGGTTCTGCCGGCCTCGACCTGCGCGCCATGCTCAAGGAAGAGACCGTCCTGGAGCCGGGCCAGACCATACTGATCCCTACCGGCCTGTCGATCTACGTCGGCGACCCGGGCCTGGCCGCGCTGATCCTTCCGCGCTCGGGCCTGGGCCACAAGCACGGCATCGTGCTGGGCAATCTGGTCGGCCTGATCGATTCGGACTACCAGGGCGAGCTGATGGTGTCGTGCTGGAACCGCGGCCAGACCCCTTTCACCATCGCCATCGGCGAGCGCATTGCGCAACTGGTGCTGGTACCGGTGGTACAGGCGCACTTCGACATCGTCGAAACCTTCGACGAAACCCAGCGTGGCGCTGGCGGCTTCGGCCATTCGGGCAGCCATTGAACAACGCGCGAGCCCTGCTGCCAGGCCTGTATTGGGGCCTGGCCGGCATGCTCGTCGCCGGGCTCGCGGTGTGGCTGACGCTGGTAATCCCTCTGCAACGCGAGCAACGTAACCTGCAGACGTATTTTCCGGCCTTCGGGCTGGTCATTGCGCTCGACCAGCAGATCGCCCGTCTGGTGTCCGAGGTCGACACCGTGGCCCGCCATCCGGCCCTGCTTGCCGCCGCCAAGGCGGCTGACGCCCGCCAGGCGCGCCAGGTGCTGGACGACTTCAGCTACCTCGAAGGGTTGGTCAGCAGTCGGTTGCTCACGCCCGGCCAGGCCAGGCGCGAGAGCCTCCACGACCGCTCACTCAGCCCGCCATTGCTGGACATGATCGGGCGAGCCGAACGCGGGGTACCACCGAACCTGGAGGCCCACCCGACCAACGGGCAACTGCATATCCACAGTGTCACGCCCATTCGAGGCAGTGCGACAGGCCCGGTGCAGGCTGTGCTGCTCATGACTTTCGAGCTGCAACGTGTAAGTGCTGCTCTGAAAATAGACATGCCGGAAATCGGCAAGGCCAGCCTCGTGCAAGGCGTGTTCGACGACCCTCAGGCCGTACTGGCCAGCGCAGGCGAAAGTGATAGCCCGGCAATAACCCCGATAGGGACCTTCAACGATGCATGGAGCCTGCACTTTCAGCCCGGGTCGATCTTCCAGAGGTGATCGACGGATGAATGGCCCGGCTCAAGAACTCTATGTCGAAAATGCCGTCAAAGCCGGACATCTTTAGCCGCGCGGCGCGCCGGGTGCCTGCAGCGCATGCCGACCGTCGACCCAACATAGCCCCTTCCAATTGGAGTTTCCCCAGGTGAGCAACATGGAACGCATGACCCCGAACCTCCCCGCCAGCATCTTCCGCGCCTACGATATCCGAGGTGTGGTCGGCGAAGGCCTCACCGCCGAAACCGCCTACTGGATCGGCCGCGCCATCGGTGCACAGAGCCTGGCCCAGGGCGAGCCGCATGTATCGGTTGGCCGCGACGGTCGCCTGTCCGGCCCGATGCTGGTCGAGCAACTGATCAAGGGCCTGGTCGAGGCCGGGTGCAAGGTCACCGATGTCGGCCTGGTGCCCACGCCCGCCCTGTACTACGCCGCCAACGTGCTGGCCGGCAAGTCCGGGGTGATGCTCACGGGCAGCCACAACCCGCCGAACTACAACGGCTTCAAGATCGTCATCGCTGGCGACACCCTGGCCAATGAGCAGA
Source organism: Pseudomonas palmensis (assembly GCF_017848315.1). Classification (GTDB taxonomy): domain Bacteria; phylum Pseudomonadota; class Gammaproteobacteria; order Pseudomonadales; family Pseudomonadaceae; genus Aquipseudomonas; species Aquipseudomonas palmensis. The sequence goes on along the minus strand of NZ_JAFKEC010000003.1, from coordinate 215,212 downwards.
TCCAGGCCCTCCTGATTCGCCTGCAGACCAACGACCTCACCCGCGGCGAAGGCAGCGTCGAGAAGGTCGAGATCCTGGACCGCTACTTTACCCAGATCACCGGCGACATCAAGCTGGCGAAGAAGCTCAAGGTGGTGGTGGACTGCGGCAACGGCGCCGCCGGGGTGATCGCCCCGCAGCTGATCGAGGCGCTGGGCTGCGAGATGATCCCGCTGTTCTGCGAGGTCGACGGCAACTTCCCCAACCACCACCCCGACCCGGGCAAGCCGGAAAACCTGGTGGACCTGATCGCCAAGGTCAAGGAAAGCGGCGCCGACCTGGGCCTGGCCTTCGACGGTGACGGCGACCGTGTCGGCGTAGTGACCAACACCGGCAACATCGTCTACCCCGATCGCCTGCTGATGCTGTTCGCCCAGGACGTGCTGGCGCGCAACCCGGGCGCCGAGATCATCTTCGACGTCAAATGCACCCGCCGCCTGACCCCGCTGATCGAACAGTACGGCGGCCGCGCGCTGATGTGGAAGACAGGTCATTCGTTGATCAAGAAGAAGATGAAGCAGACTGGCGCCCTGCTGGCCGGCGAGATGAGCGGGCATATCTTCATCAAGGAGCGCTGGTACGGTTTCGACGACGGCATCTACAGCGCCGCGCGCCTGCTGGAGATCCTGAGCAAGGCCGATAGCGATGCCGAAACGCTGTTCGCGGCGTTCCCGAACGATATTTGTACCCCTGAAATCAACATTGATGTGACGGACGAGGGTAAATTCAGCATCATTGAGGCACTGCAACGCGACGCCGACTGGGGCCAAGACGCCAACCTGACCACCATCGATGGTGTACGGGTCGACTACCCCAACGGCTGGGGCCTGGTTCGCGCCTCCAACACCACGCCGGTGCTGGTACTGCGCTTCGAGGCCGACAGCGAAGCCGAGCTGCAGCGAATCAAGGACGTGTTCCTTGCCCAGCTCAAGCGCGCAGCCCCTGATCTGCAACCAACGTTCTGACCGACCCCTTGTTCCAACTGGAGCCCTGCATGACCCTTGATCGTGATGCCGCCACCCATGTCGCCCAGGTACTGTCCGAAGCGCTGCCCTACATCCGCCGCTTTGTCGGCAAGACGCTGGTGATCAAGTACGGCGGCAACGCGATGGAGAGCGAAGAGCTCAAGACCGGCTTCGCCCGCGACGTGGTGCTGATGAAGGCAGTCGGCATCAACCCGGTGGTGGTGCACGGCGGCGGCCCGCAGATCGGCGACCTGCTCAAGCGCCTGTCCATCGAAAGCCGGTTTGTCGATGGCATGCGCGTCACTGATGCGCAGACCATGGACGTGGTGGAGATGGTGCTCGGCGGCCAGGTGAACAAGGACATCGTCAACCTGATCAACCGTCATGGCGGCAGCGCCATCGGTCTGACCGGCAAGGACGCCGAGCTGATTCGCGCCAGGAAGCTCACCGTCACCCGCCAGACGCCAGAGATGACCAGCCCTGAAATCATCGACATCGGTCATGTGGGCGAAGTGGTCGGGGTGAACACCGACCTGCTGAACATGCTGGTCAAGGGCGACTTCATCCCGGTGATCGCGCCAATCGGCGTGGGCGCCAACGGCGAGTCGTACAACATCAACGCCGACCTGGTGGCAGGCAAGGTGGCCGAAGCGCTCAAGGCCGAGAAGCTGATGCTGCTGACCAACATCGCCGGCCTGATGGACAAGCAGGGCACCGTGCTCACCGGCCTGACCACCGAGCAGGTTGACGAACTGATCGCGGACGGCACCATCTACGGCGGCATGCTGCCCAAGATCCGTTGCGCACTGGAAGCAGTACAGGGCGGCGTGCACAGCTCGCACATCATCGACGGCCGCGTGCCGAATGCGGTGCTGCTGGAAATTTTCACCGACAGTGGCGTGGGTACCCTGATTACCAATCACGAACCGCGCTGAGGCATCCGCCGGCAAGGCCGGCTCCTACAGGAGCGGGCCACCACAGGTACAAAAAAGGCGACCCGCGGGTCGCCTTTTTGTTTGCCTCAGATACCGTACTGGGCCCGGTAGGCCTCGACGGCCGGCAAGTGCTGCTTGAGCGCCGGGTCATCGGCGAGGAACTGCAGCACCTGGGTCAGCGATACGATGCTGACCACCGGAATGCCGAAGTCACGCTCCACTTCCTGGATCGCCGACAGGTCGCCGTTGCCACGCTCCTGGCGATTCATCGCGATCAGTACGCCCGCCGCCCTGGCCTGCTGGCCCTGGATGATCTGCATCACCTCGCGGATGGCCGTGCCGGCAGTGATCACGTCGTCGATGATCAGCACGTCGCCTGCCAGTGGCGAGCCCACCAGGCTGCCACCCTCGCCGTGCGCCTTGGCTTCCTTGCGGTTGAAGCACCACGGCACATCCAGCCCATGGTGCTCGGCCAGTTGCACCGCCGTCGCGGCAGCCAGGGGGATGCCCTTGTAGGCCGGGCCGAACAGCACGTCGAACGGGATCTTGCTGTCGACGATCGCCGCCGCATAGAACCGACCGAGCTGAGCCAGGGCAGCGCCACTGTTGAACAGGCCGGCGTTGAAGAAATACGGGCTGATGCGGCCCGACTTGAGGGTGAACTCACCGAAGCGCAGAACCCCACGATCGATGGCAAAACGAATGAATTCGCGCTGATACGGCTGCATGAAGAGTCCCGGCTACCACAGATTTAGCTAAATGAGTACAGCTCGGGTATCATACACGCACGAGATTTTTGGGGCCATTTATGCGGATCATCAGTGTGAACGTTAATGGCATTCAGGCTGCAGTCGAGCGTGGTTTGCTCAGTTGGCTACAAGCCCAGAATGCCGACGTCATCTGCCTTCAGGATACCCGCGCCTCGGCCTTTGAACTCGACGACCCAGCTTTCCAGCTCGATGGCTACTTCCTTTATGCCTGCGATGCAGAAGTTCCAGCCCAAGGCGGCGTGGCACTCTACTCGCGTTTGCAGCCCAAGGCAGTCATCAGCGGCCTGGGCTTCGAGACAGCCGATCGCTACGGGCGTTACCTGCAGGCCGATTTCGACAAAGTCAGTATTGCCACCTTGCTGTTGCCTTCGGGCATGAACGGTGACGAAGACCTCAACCAGAAATTCAAGTTGATGGACGACTTCGGCAAATACCTGGACAAGCAGCGCCGCAAGCGTCGCGAGTACATCTACTGCGGCTCGCTGTATGTGGCGCAGCAGAAGCTCGACGTGAAGAACTGGCGCGACGGCCAGCAGTCGCCAGGTTTCCTGGCGCCAGAGCGGGCCTGGATGGACGAGATCGTCGGAAACATGGGCTATGTGGATGCGTTGCGCGAAGTCAGCCGTGAGGGCGACCAGTACAGCTGGTGGCCGGACAACGAGCAGGCCGAGATGCTCAACCTGGGCTGGCGTTTCGACTACCAGCTGCTGACCCCGGGCCTGCGCCGCTTCGTACGAAGCGCTCGCCTGCCGCGTCAGCCACGCTTCTCCCAGCATGCGCCACTGATCGTGGACTATGACTGGACGCTGACGATCTGATCGCTCAGCCACAAAAAAGCCGACTGCGTGTCGGCTTTTTCGTATCTGGCCTTCGGGCCCTTTCGCCGGCAAGGCCGGCTCCTACCGGGTCAACACAACCGCCGTAGGAGCCGGCCTTGCCGACGAAGCATGTCAGGTCAGCACACGCCAGGCCCAGGGATAACGAAAGGCCTTGCCCTGCTTGACCTTGACCGCCGCAATGACGATCAGTACCGCCACCCCCAGCGAGATGATGGTCAGCGCCAGCTTGGCCATCGGTACGGTAAACCCCACCACGCACACCATGCCCAGCAGGGTCATGGTCAGCTGGAAGTTCACCGCCTCCTTGCCCTGGGCGTCGACGTACGGGTCGATCCCGCGCTTGAACCACCACAAGGCCAGCGGCGCGATCAGGTTGGCGAACGGCACCACCATGCCGGCAGCCGCCGCCAGGTGGCACAACATGCCCCAATGACGGGCTGCATCACCGGGCATCGGCGCGTTGGACGGCTCGGCCATGTCGACTCCCGATCAGTCCGCCAGCGCGGCCTGCTGCAGTTGGAACAGGTCGGTCATGCCCTTCTGCGCCAGCGCCAGCATGGCGTTGAGCTCTTCAGGCTGGAACGGAGCCCCTTCGGCGGTGCCCTGGACTTCGATGAAACCACCGGCGCTGGTCATCACCACGTTCAGGTCGGTTTCGGCCGCCGAATCTTCCGGGTAGTCCAGGTCGAGCACCGGCACGCCCTGGTACATGCCGACCGATACGGCCGCAATCATGTGCTTGACCGGGTCGCCGCCCTTCAGGCCGCCACGCTTCTTGACCACGCGCAGGGCGTCGACCAGCGCAACCATGGCACCGGTGATCGACGCGGTGCGGGTGCCGCCATCGGCCTGGATCACGTCGCAGTCGACGTACAGGGTGATGTCGCCCAGCTTGCTCATGTCCAGCGCGGCGCGCAGCGAGCGGCCGATCAGGCGCTGGATTTCGAGGGTACGACCACCCTGCTTGCCGCGGCTGGCTTCGCGCTGGTTGCGCTCGCCGGTGGCGCGCGGCAGCATGCCGTACTCGGCGGTCAGCCAGCCCTGGCCCTGGCCTTTGAGGAAGCGCGGTACGCCGTTCTCGACGCTGACCGTGCAGATGACTTTGGTGTCTCCGAACTCGACCAGTACAGACCCCTCGGCGTGTTTGGTGTAGTTGCGGGTGATGCGGATCGAGCGCAGCTGATCGGCAACGCGACCACTTGGACGTTTCATTTGGGCTACCTGTACTGGATATGAATCTGCCCGGCATTATAGGGCTACAGGGCCCTCGGTGGACATGCCTGCGGCCAAATGCACGGCCAGCCGATCATCGGCGCACCACGCCACAAGCCCCGATCTGGCCGCGCCGCCCGGTATTTGCGGCGCCCTGCCCGCTGCTTTGTAGCATCAGCGCATTGGGAGCCGGCGCCGCACTGCGTTACAATCCTGCGCCTTTGCAGGCTGTCGGCTTGCTCCCTAATCTGCGAGGTACTTCCCATGGTGCACAGCATGACCGCCTTCGCCCGCGTCGAGCAGGCCGGGACCCAGGGCACACTGATCTGGGAACTGCGCTCGGTCAATCATCGCTACCTCGAGCCGCACCTGCGCCTGCCCGAAGCCCTGCGCGACCTCGAAGGCGCGGTGCGCGAGTCCCTGCGCCAGGGCCTGTCGCGCGGCAAGGTCGAATGTACCCTGCGCTTCAATGAAGAGAACGCCGGCAAGCCGCTGCAGGTCGACCGCGAGCGTGCCGCTCAGCTGGTCGCCGCCGCCGAGACCGTGGCCGGCCTGATCAAGCAGCCCGGCCCCCTCAACCCGCTCGAGGTGTTGGCCTGGCCGGGCGTGCTGGTGGCCGATGCCAGCGACCCGCAGGCGCTCAATGCCGAGGCCATGGGCCTATTCGAACAGGCCCTCAAGGAGCTCAAGAACGGCCGCAACCGCGAAGGCGCGGAACTCGCCCGACTGATCAACGAGCGCCTCGACAGCATGAGCGAGGAAGTCACCACCCTGCGCGCCCTGGTGCCGCAGATGCTCGCCGCCCAGCGCCAGAAGGTGCTGGACCGCTTTGCCGACATGCAGGCCGAACTCGACCCGCAGCGTCTGGAGCAGGAGATGGTGATGCTGGCGCAGAAGAGCGATGTGGCCGAAGAACTCGACCGCCTCAGCACGCATGTAACCGAAGTGCGCCGCGTGCTCACGTCGGGCGGCGCCGCCGGCCGGCGCCTGGATTTCCTGATGCAGGAACTCAACCGCGAAGCCAACACCCTGGGCTCCAAAGCCTTTGACACACGCAGCACCCAAGCGGCGGTCAACCTCAAGGTTCTGATCGAGCAGATGCGTGAACAAGTACAGAACATCGAGTAAGGCCACCCCTACCATGACCCACAGCAGCGGCACCCTTTTCATCGTCTCGGCCCCTTCGGGCGCCGGCAAGACCAGCCTGGTCAAGGCGCTCACCGACGACCTCAACCACATTCGCGTGTCGGTCTCGCACACCACGCGGGCCATGCGTCCGGGCGAGCATGACGGGGTGAACTACCACTTCGTCGACCGCGCCGAGTTCGACCGCATGATCGCCCAGGGCGACTTCCTGGAGCAGGCCGAAGTCTTCGGCAACTGCTACGGCACCTCGCGCAGCGCACTGCAGCAGACCCTTGACCAGGGCCATGACCTGATCCTGGAAATCGACTGGCAGGGTGCACAGCAGGTGCGCAAGCTGATGCCCGAGGCGCGTTCGATCTTCATCCTGCCGCCCAGCCAGCAGGCCCTGCGCCAGCGCCTGACCAACCGCGGCACTGACAGCGACGAGATCATCGAAGGGCGCATGCGCGAGGCGGTCAGCGAGATGGTGCATTACGACGAATACGAGTTCGTCATCATCAACGACGACTTCGCCACGGCACTGGACGACCTCAAGGCGGTGTTCCGTGCCAACCGCCTGCAGCGCGGCCAGCAGCAGCAACGTCACAGCGAACTGCTCAGGCAACTGCTTGCCTGAGCAGCGTGCCCCGGCCGCTTAACCGCGGCCGGGCACCGTTGCGTGACGGCGCAGGGTCATGCCCAGGAAGAACGCCGGCGCACGCAGGCGCGACAGCATCATCAGCACCAGGCCCAGCAGGGTGATGATCATCGCGATCACGAACACCAGCCCCAACCCCCCTACATGCGAACCGCTGCCGAACGACGGCGAAGCACTGTCATAGGCTGTCTGCAGGAAGATCACCGAAAGAATGCCGCCGCCCAGCAACGGGCACAGGCCGCGCATCAGGAAGTGACGCAGGCTGTCGGTGAGGCTGTGGCGGAAGTACCACACGCAGGCGAACGCGGTCAGCGAGTAGTAGAAGCAGATCATCATGCCCAGGGCAGTGATGGTGTCGGCCAGCACGTTCTCGCTCAGGGTACGCATGGTGACGTAGAACACGCCTGCGGCCACGCCGGCACAGATGGTGGCATAACGCGGGGTTTTCGAACGCGGGCAGACGCTCGCGAAGCGCTCCGGCACTGCGCCGTAGTACCCCATCGCCAGCAGCGTGCGCGCCGGCGAAACGAAGGTCGACTGCAACGAGGCCGCGGTGCTGGCCAGTACCGCGATCGACATCAGGATCGCCAGTGGCCCCATCACCGGGCCGGCCAGGTGGGCGAAGACGTTTTCCTGGATACGCGGGTTGCCCAAGCCCAGGCCGATATCGCTGATGCCGGCAAACTGCAGGGTGGCAATTGCGGTCACCAGGTACAGGCCCAGAATCAGCAGCACGGTCAGGGTCGCTGCCTTGCCCGGTACGTCATCGCTGCCCACCGATTCTTCGCTGATGCTCAGACACACGTCCCAGCCCCAGAAGATGAAGATCGACAGCGACAGGCCGGCGGTGAAGGCCGAGAACGACTCCACCCCGAACGGGTTGAACCAGTCCATCTCGAAGGTCAGCGGCGGCGCCTCCGACGACCCGCCGAATGCGGCCATGGCAAAACCCAGCAGCACGATCAGTTGCAGCGCCACCAGGCCGTACTGCACGGTCATGGTGGTGGCGATGCCGCGACAGCAGATCCACACGGCCATGGCGATGAACACGCAACAGGTGGTCACATTGACCAGCAGGTTGTCGGCCAGCGCCGCCACCTCGTGTTTGCCGGTGATCTGCCCGAGGAACAGATAGAAGAAGTCCACCGCCACACCGGCGAGGTTCGACAACACGATGGTGGTGGCGGTGACCAGCCCCCAGCCACCGATCCAGCCGATCATCGGGCCGAAGGCACGTACCGACCAAGTGAACGAGGTGCCGCTGTCGGGTTCGGCGGCATTCAGCTCGCGATAACCCAGCGCCACCAGCAACATGGGCAGGAAACCGACGATGAACACCGCCGGCAGGTGGGCGCCGACTTCGCGTACGGTCGGGCCGAGGGCGCCGGTGAGGGTATACACCGGCGCAATAGTGGAAATGCCCAGCACGATGCTGGCCAGCAGTCCGAGCCGGCCCTTGGCCAGCCCTTTGGATCGCCCGCCCACACCTGGGGACAGGCCTGCTTTGTGTTCGCTCATGAGTAGTTGCCGTCACTATTGGTATTATTTTCCGGGCCCCCCGTGGGGTGCCCGCTATCACTCAATGAAACTTGTTGCAGTGCATCGCCGGCTCAGCCGGGTGACCTCATAGGGCCTTCTCCCGGCGTAGCGCATGGGCGATGCAGGCTTCGCGAAACGCCTCGAACAGGCGCAGCGACACCGGGTTTTCGGCAAAGCGGTATTCCGGGTGCCATTGCACACCGACCACAAAGCCTGGGGCGTCATCCATGGACACAGCTTCGATCAGTCCATCGGGAGCCAGGGCTTCGGCGCGCAGGCCGGCGGCCAGGCGATCGATGCCCTGGCTGTGCAGCGAGTTGACCATGAAGCGGGCAGGCAGCCCCATCTGCTCGAATTTCCCCCCGGGCTGACATGTCACCAGGTGGCGGGGGCTGTATTGCTCTTCCAGCGGCGCATCCTGCGACTCGCGATGGTCCAGGTAGCCTGGCAGCTCCTGCACACGCTGGTGCAAGGTGCCGCCCAGGCTGACGTTGAGTTCCTGGAAGCCCCGGCACACGCAGAACACCGGTACACCCCTGGCAATCGCGGCCTGCAGCAGCGGCAGGGTCAGCCGGTCACGAAACACGTCGTGGCGGGTGCCTTCCACGCTGGGGGCGCCATTGTAATGATGCGGCTCGACATTAGAAGGCGAACCGGTAAAAAGAATGCCATCCAGATGCTCCAGCACAAGGTTCGGGTCGCTTGCGACGTCCCGGGCCGGGAGAATCAGCGGCAATCCGGCAAAACCGGCCGCCTCGACATACTTGTCGCCCACGGTATGCGACGAGTTCTTGCCCAGTTGCTGGCGGCAAGCACTCACACCAATCAGGGGCAGCCGCCCTGCGCGCTCGTTCATCGGTTAAGCCTCCGTTGCAGCTTTATCCAGCCATCACACCGTATGCAGGTACCAGTTGTATTCGAGGTCGGAGATCGACACTTCGAACTCCGCCATCTCGCTTTCCTTGCAGGCCACGAAGATGTCGATGTAGTCGGGGCTGATGTACTGGTTCAGCACCTCGCTGTCATCGAGCTCGCGCAGCGCATCGCGCAGGTTGTTCGGCAGGCTCTGCTCCAGTTGCTCGTAGGAGTTGCCCTCGACCGGCTCGCCCGGGTCGACCTTGTTGGTCAGGCCGTGGTGAATGCCGGCCAGGATCGAAGCCATCATCAGGTACGGGTTGGCATCGGCGCCGGCCACGCGGTGCTCGATACGTACGGCATCGCTGCTGCCGGTAGGCACGCGCACGGCCACGGTACGGTTGTCCAGGCCCCAGCTCGGGGCATTGGGCACGTAGAACTGCGCGCCGAAACGGCGGTAGGAGTTCACGTTGGGGCACAGGAAGGCCATCGATGCCGGCATGGTTTCGAGCACGCCGCCGATGGCGTGGCGCAGGGTTTCGCTGTTTTCGGGGTCGTCGGTTGCGAAGATGTTCTTGCCGGTCTTCTTGTCCAGCAGCGAGATGTGCACGTGCAGGCCGTTGCCCGCCTGGCCAGGGTACGGCTTGGCCATGAAGGTGGAGTCCATCTCATGGTCGTAGGCGATGTTCTTGATCAGGCGCTTGAGCAGCACTGCGTAGTCGCAGGCCTTCATCGCGTCAGCCACGTGGTGCAGGTTGACCTCGAACTGCGCCGGGGCGCTTTCCTTGACGATGGCATCGGCCGGGATACCTTGCTCCTTGGCCGCTTCGAGCATGTCCTGCAGGCAGTCGACATACTCGTCCAGGTCATCGATCAGGTAAACCTGGGTCGATTGCGGGCGTTTGCCGGAGATCGGCGAGCGCGGCGGCTGCGGGCGACCGTTCAGGTTGTCCTGGTCGATCAGGTAGAACTCCAGCTCGAACGCGGCGCAGATATCCAGGCCCAGCGCGTCGAACTTCTCCACCACGCCGCGCAGCACTTCGCGCGGGTCGGCGAAGAATGGCGTGCCGTCCAGTTCATGCATGGTCATCAGCAGCTGCGCGGTGGGGCGCTTCTGCCAGGGCTCGAAGCTCAAGGTGCCGGGGATCGGGTAGCAGATACGGTCGGCGTCGCCGATGTCCAGGCCCAGGCCAGTGCTTTCGACGGTGGAACCGTTGATGTCCAGGGCAAACAGCGAAGCCGGCAGGTTGATGCCTTTTTCGTAGACCTTGACCAGGCTCGCACGCTCGATGCGCTTGCCACGCACCACGCCGTTCATGTCTGCAATCAGCAGATCGACAAATTGCACCTCAGGGTGGGCCTTGAGAAATTCACCCATCTCGTCGAGAGGGATGGCGCACGGGGAGACCGACGTCATGGCTAGGCATCCTTTGATTTTTTATCGGGCGGCAATGGAGGAGGTGTTACTGCGCTATCGGGAGCGGCGATGGTTTCATTTGTTCTTTTTAAGGTTCCCATCGTGGGGAATGCCGAACGCCGCGGCATTGCACGGTCGTTCCAGGTTCTGACAACGTCGCGGATTGATTCACGACTGCCGCCTCACTATAGAATGGCCCCCACGCAACAGACATTGGCATTTAGGCAAGCAAAGAGTGCACCCATGCAATATCAGATCAGTCACGCCGACCTTTCCCTGGTGCTCGCGCTGGTACGCGGACGCTCCCTGGCCAAGGCTGCAGACCTGCTGCGGGTCGATGTGTCGACGGTGTTCCGCTCGATCCGGCGCATGGAGGCCGCACTGGGCACCGCGCTGTTCGTGAAGAGCCGCAAGGGCTACATCCCTACCGGCACCGCCCAGGCCCTGGCCGAGCAGGCCGAACGTGCCGAGCAGGCGCTGGATGCGGCGCGGGTGGCGCTGGAGCACGGCGAACAGGTGGTCAGCGGCACGGTGCGCCTGACCTGTACCGATGCGGTGCTGCACAGCCTGCTGCTGCCGGCCCTGGCCGACTTCATGCCGGCATACCCGGCCCTGTCACTGGAACTGGCGACCTCCAACACCTTCGCCAACCTCAGCCGGCGCGACGCCGACCTGGCGCTGCGCCTGACCAATTCGCCACCCGAGCACCTTGTGGGGCGCTGCCTGGGGGCGGCCTCGTATGTGGTGTGCGGGCGCGAGGAGTACCGCGAGCGGCTGGCCGAGGCCCCGGCCAGCGTGCCCTGGATTGCCCCCGACGACTCCATGCAGGACCACGCCACAGTGGTGTGGCGCAGTCAGCAGCTGCCGGGGGTGATGCCGCGCTATCGCTGCAGCGGAATCGCGGCGATTGCACAACTGGTGGCGGCCGGGCTGGGGGTGGCTGCCCTGCCCGACTACATGGCCGACACCTTGCCGGGGGTGGAACAGTTGAGCGGTGCCCTGCCCGGGTGCAATACCGAGCTGTGGCTGCTGACCCGCCCCGATTGCCGTGCGCTGCGTTCGGTGCAGACCCTGTTCGACGAATTGACCCCGCGTTTGCGCGGGATGCTGGGGCGCCAGGAGGGTCAGGCCTGACTTTCGGGCCCCTTCGCCGGCAAGGCCGGCTCCCACGGGGCAGGTGCGCAGTTCTGCAGGCGCCGACCTGCCGGCCAAGCATTTGAATCCACTCCCACAAGACAGTTGTGCTAGAGCCTCACAACTGGTTATTGTCGGCTTACACAAGTCTCGACGTGAAATCAGCGCTTCCCTAAAGGCTGGTGATTTTTTAAACTATCGAGTCCGCTCGCCCATTCGGGCTGAACACCGCATTTGCTACTGAGGAAGACCATGGCCCGCGTAACCGTTGAAGATTGTCTAGAACACGTGGATAACCGCTTTGAGCTGGTCATGCTGTCTACCAAGCGTGCCCGCCAACTGGCCACCGGCGGCAAAGAGCCGAAAGTGGCGTGGGAAAACGACAAGCCGACCGTCGTCGCCCTGCGCGAAATCGCCGAAGGCATCTGCACCCCAGAATTCATGGCCGAACAGGACATCGTCCACGAAGACCCGGTCTTCGCTGCATTCGGTGAGGACGAGGCCAACGAGGCCGTCTAAGTCCATGCCTGGTCGACGTTGTACGGCGCAGGGCCCACTTTCTCGGCAGGAGCTAACATCGTGCCGAGCATAGACGCCCTCGCCGATCGCCTCTCGACCTACCTCGGCGCCGACCAGGTCAACCTGGTACGCCGGGCGTATTTCTACGCCGAACAAGCCCACGACGGCCAGCGCCGTCGCAGCGGCGAGCCATACGTCACGCACCCGCTGGCGGTGGCAAGCATTCTTGCCGACATGCACATGGACCATCAGAGCCTGATGGCCGCCATGCTGCATGACGTGATCGAAGACACCGGAATCGCCAAGGAAGCCCTCAGTTCCCAATTCGGCGAAACCGTCGCCGAACTGGTCGATGGCGTCAGCAAGCTGACCCAGATGAACTTCGAGACCAAGGCCGAAGCCCAGGCCGAAAACTTCCAGAAGATGGCCATGGCCATGGCCCGCGACATTCGCGTGATCCTGGTCAAGCTGGCCGACCGCCTGCACAACATGCGCACCCTGGAAGTGCTGTCGGGCGAAAAACGCCGGCGCATCGCCAAGGAAACCCTCGAGATCTACGCCCCCATCGCCAACCGCCTGGGCATGCACACTGTGCGCGTGGAGTTCGAGGACCTGGGCTTCAAGGCCATGTACCCGATGCGCTCGGCGCGTATCTACCAGGCAGTCAAGCGTGCCCGCGGCAACCGCAAGGAGCTGGTCAACAAGATCGAGGAATCGCTCAGCCACTGCCTGGCCGTGGACGGTATCGAAGGCGAGGTCAGCGGGCGGCAGAAGCACATCTACGGCATCTACAAGAAGATGCGCGGCAAGCGCCGCGCCTTCAACGAGATCATGGACGTGTACGCCTTCCGCATCGTGGTCGACAAGGTCGACACCTGCTATCGCGTGCTCGGCGCCGTGCACAACCTGTACAAGCCGCTGCCGGGGCGCTTCAAGGACTACATCGCGATCCCCAAGGCCAACGGCTACCAGTCGCTGCATACCACCCTGTTCGGCATGCACGGCGTGCCCATCGAGATCCAGATCCGCACCCGCGAGATGGAAGAGATGGCCAACAACGGCATCGCGGCGCACTGGCTGTACAAGTCCAGTGACGACGAGCAGCCCAAGGGCACCCATGCCCGGGCGCGCCAGTGGGTCAAGGGCGTGCTGGAAATGCAGCAGCGCGCGGGCAACTCGCTCGAATTCATCGAAAGCGTGAAGATCGACCTGTTCCCGGACGAGGTCTACGTGTTCACGCCCAAAGGCCGCATCATGGAGCTGCCAAAGGGCTCCACGGCGGTCGACTTTGCCTACGCGGTGCATACCGACGTCGGCAACAGCTGCATCGCGTGCCGCATCAACCGCCGCCTGGCACCGCTGTCCGAACCGCTGCAGAGCGGCTCGACGGTCGAGATCGTCAGCGCCCCGGGCGCACGACCGAACCCGGCCTGGCTGAACTTCGTGGTCACCGGCAAGGCGCGCACCCATATCCGCCATGCCCTGAAGCTGCAGCGCCGCTCCGAATCGATCAACCTGGGCGAGCGCCTGCTCAACAAGGTGCTCAACGGTTTCGACAGCGCGCTGGACAAGATCCCCCAGGAGCGCATCCAGGCCATGCTGGCCGAGTATCGCCTCGAAGTGATCGAAGACCTGCTCGAAGATATCGGCCTGGGCAACCGCATGGCCTACGTAGTGGCCCGCCGCCTGCTCTCCAGCGAAGGCGAGCAGTTGCCCAACCCCGAGGGTCCTCTGGCCATTCGCGGCACCGAGGGCCTGGTGCTCAGCTACGCCAAGTGCTGCACGCCGATTCCGGGCGACCCGATCGTCGGGCACCTGTCGGCGGGCAAGGGCATGGTGGTGCACCTGGAGAACTGCCGCAACATCAGCGAAATTCGCCACAACCCGGAAAAATGCATCCAGCTGTCCTGGGCCAAGGATGTCACCGGCGAATTCAATGTCGAGCTGCGCGTCGAGCTGGAACACCAGCGCGGCCTGATTGCCCTGCTGGCCAGCAGCGTCAACGCCGCCGACGGCAACATCGAGAAGATCAGCATGGACGAACGTGATGGCCGCATCAGCGTGGTCCAGCTGGTGGTCAGCGTGCACGACCGTGTGCACCTGGCCCGCGTGATCAAGAAACTGCGTGCCCTGACCGGGGTGATTCGCATCACCCGCATGCGCACGTAGCCCTCCCCCTGCAAGGAGTCACCATGACCAAGACCGTCATCACCAGCGACAAGGCCCCAGCGGCCATCGGCACCTACTCCCAGGCGATCAAGGCCGGCAATACCGTGTACATGTCGGGCCAGATCCCGCTGGACCCGAAAACCATGGAGCTGGTCGAAGGCTTCGAAGCCCAGACCGTACAGGTGTTCGAAAACCTCAAAGCCGTGGCCGAAGCTGCCGGCGGCTCGTTCAAGGACATCGTCAAGCTGAACATCTTCCTGACCGACCTGAGCCACTTCGCCAAGGTCAACGAGGTCATGGGCCGCTACTTCGAACAGCCCTACCCTGCCCGCGCCGCCATCGGCGTCGCTGCGCTGCCACGCGGCTCGCAGGTTGAAATGGACGCGATCCTGGTCCTCGAGTAATACCTCGCGCGGCGGGCCGGCCGGCTCGCCGCCGCACTGTTCTGGAAGGACCCCGCCATGCGCCACGCGCTTGCCCTGGCTCTGGCCGCCGCACTGTTGAGCGGCTGCGCCAGCCACAAACCCGAAGACTACAACGGCATCTGGATCAACCAGCAGGCCATCGATGCTGCCGCCAAAGGCGTGAGCCTGCGCAAGGCGCTGCAGGACAGCGGCGGCAACCTGGAATGGAAGGTCAACGTCGCGGCCGAACAGGCCAGCTACACCAACGGTTTCGAGATCGTCGAAGGCCAGCTCAAGGCCGGCGAAAAACAGCGGGACGTGGTATTCCCGGGGAATGAGATACAGACGCTGAGCCTGGATGGCGACGAACTGGTGCAGCACGCCACCCCGATGGCGCCGCAGCACAGCTTCCAGAAGGCCAGCTCTCCCGCCCCAATGGAAGCCCGCACCGGGACCACCTTCGAGCAGGCGCTGTACGGCGCCTACCTGAAGGGTGACTGGAAGGTGATCGAGGGCCCTGGTCAGGGCAATGTCGTGCGCTTCGGCGACACGGGCAGTGTCGAGGGCCTGCCCAATCTGGACCGCTACGCACTGTGCCTGGCCGGCGACTGCGCCAGCATGAGCGGCGAGTACGACAGCCTGTGGCTGGAGCGCAACCAGCAGGGCAACCCGTGGATCTTCAAGCGTGATGGCAAGACGCTGGAAATCCTGCGTGCCCTCAACAGCGCCCAGCCAGACGAGATGCCGCAGCTGTATCCCGGCGCCCGGCAATGGCTGCTCGAGCGCGACTGATCAGGTGAGCCCTCAGGGTTGCGCCGCCAGAATCGCCGCGTAGCCTTCCTTGTAGCTCGGGTACTGTGGCACCCAGCCCAGTGCCCGGGCACGCGCATTGCTGCAGCGCTTGCTGCCGGTGCGCCGCACACGCTGCTGCTCCGACCAATGCGTGACGCCCATGTACTCGCGCAACCAGGCCACCACGTCGGCCAATGGCGCCGGCGCATCGTCCACCCCGATGTAGCAGTCCTCCAGCGCACGCCCTGACGCATCGGCCTTGAGCAGGAAGGCCAGCAGCCCTGCCGCGTCCTCGGCATGGATGCGGTTGCCGTACAGCGGCGGCTCTTCGGTCACCCGATACCCCTGGCGCACCTGGCTGAGCAGCCATTCGCGGCCCGGCCCGTAGATACCGGTCAGGCGCACGATGCTGGCCGGAATGCCGCTGGCCAGTGCCAGCTGTTCGGCCTGGAGCATGACCTGCCCCGAATAACCTGACGGCAAGGTGGCGGCGGTTTCATCGATCCACTCGCCGTCCTGCTGGGCGAACACACTGCTGCTGGACACGAACAGCAGGCGCTGCGGTCGCTGGCCACGCTCGGCCAGCCAGCCCAGTACATGCTTGAGGCCCTGTACATAAGCCGCCTGATAGCCCGCCTCGTCATGCTGGCTCGCGGCCACGCAGTACACCAGGTAGTCGGGTGCGACCAAAGGCCAATCGGTCGGGCACTGCGGGTTTTCCAGGTCTGCCGCGATGCCGGCAACCCCCGCGGGCAAGGCCGCCACATTTCTGCGCAAACCGCTTACCGACCAGCCAAGGCCCAGCAATTGCTGGGCCAGACGGCCACCCACATCGCCGCAACCGACGATCAGAACTGAAGGCGAAGACATCCGCACACTCCGTCAGACAAAGCCACAGCCTATCTGTGGAAATCGATAGGCGGCTAGTTAATATGCAAAAAAAGATACTGTGTATCTTCTGTTAACAAGAATTACTTGCAATAATGGCCGCCCAAATTTTGTTCTCGGCCCGACTCGAGGCCTGGAAGGACAACCACCCATTTCTTCTTCATCAGGTCCGGCCAGCATGACACGTATTCAACCTTCCGCTTCGCCAACCCTGTCGCGCGCCTGGCGCGCCATTGCCGCGCTGATGTTCAGCCTGGTACTGGCCCCCGCCGCCATGGCCGATGAGCCCGCCGCACAGAACGCCACACCGGCCGCCGCCGTTGCCCCTGCCGATGCTACCCCGGCCGCACCTGCTGCCCCGGGCGCCGAGCCTGCGGATGCCGCCGCCGCGCCGGGCGCTGCCCCTGTCGAAGGCCAGGCCGACGACGCCACCCAAGCGCTGGTCGAAGACACCAGCCTGGGCATGGCCCACGACCTGTCGCCATGGGGCATGTACCAGAACGCCGACATCGTGGTGAAGATCGTGATGATCGGCCTGGCCATCGCCTCGCTGATCACCTGGACCATCTGGATTGCCAAGGGCTTCGAACTGATGGGCGCCAAGCGCCGCCTGCGTTCTGAAATCGCCCTGCTGAAGAAGGCCACCAGCATCAAGGACGCCAGCGAAACCGCCGACAAGCCCGGCACCCTGGCACACCTGCTGGTGCACGATGCCCTCGAGGAAATGCACCTGTCGGCCAATGCCCGTGAAAAAGAAGGTATCAAGGAGCGCGTGAGCTTCCGCCTCGAGCGCCTGGTCGCGGCCAGCGGTCGCAACATGAGCAGCGGTACCGGCGTGCTTGCCACCATCGGCTCCACCGCTCCGTTCGTCGGTCTGTTCGGTACCGTGTGGGGCATCATGAACAGCTTCATCGGCATCGCCAAGACCCAGACCACCAACCTCGCGGTGGTTGCACCCGGTATCGCCGAGGCCCTGCTGGCCACCGCCCTGGGCCTGGTTGCCGCGATCCCCGCAGTGGTCATCTACAACGTCTTCGCCCGTTCCATCGCCGGTTACAAGGCACAGGTTTCCGACGCTTCGGCGCACGTGCTGCTGCTGGTCAGCCGCGACCTGGACCACCAGCCAGGCGAGCGTTCCGCTGCGCCACACATGGTGAAAGTGGGGTAAACCATGGGCCTGCATCTTAACGAGGGCGGCGACGATCTCGCCGAGAACCACGAAATCAACGTCACGCCGTTCATCGACGTGATGCTGGTACTGCTGATCATCTTCATGGTGGCGGCGCCCCTGGCCACGGTCGACATCAAGGTCGACCTGCCGGCCTCGACCGCCAAGCCCGTGCCCAGGCCGGAGAAGCCGGTGTTCCTCAGCGTCAAGGCCGACCAGAACCTGTACGTCGGCGACGATCAGGTGCAACGCGACCAGCTGGGCGCGGTACTGGACGCCAAGACCAAGGGCGACAAGGACACCACCATCTTCTTCCAGGCTGACAAGGGCGTCGATTACGGCGACCTGATGGAAGTCATGAACACCCTGCGCGCAGCCGGCTACTTGAAGGTCGGCCTGGTGGGACTTGAGACGGCAGCCAAGAAATGACCAATACGCGGCATAAACTGGCGCGCTACGGCGTCAGCCTGGCGATTGTGCTGGCCGTGCATGCCGTTGCCGTGGTGCTGATGCTCAACTGGTCGGTGCCCCAGGCAATCGAACTGCCGCCTGCGGCGATGATGATCGAGATGGCGCCGATGCCCGAGCCGGCCCCACCACCGCCGCCGAAGGTCGTGGCCCCGCCACAGCCGCCGACGCCGGTCGAGGAGCCACCACTGCCCAAGGTGGCAGAAGCGCCCAAACCGAAAATCGCGATACCCAAGCCACCGCCCAAGCCCAAGGCCAAGCCCCAGCCTCCGAAACCGGAGAAAAAACCGGAGCCGCCGCAGGACAAGCCGGTCGACCAGGAAACCGTGGATTCCCCGCCAAGCAACGCTCCGGCGCAGAAATCCGCAGCACCGGCGCCAAGCATCGCCGCCAACAGCAATGCCCTGCCGACCTGGCAGAGCGACCTGTTGCGTCACCTTGGCAAGTACAAGCGCTACCCGGAAGACGCGCGTCGACGGGGCCTGCAGGGCATCAACCGGCTGCGCTTCGTGGTCGACGCCGAAGGCAAGATCCTGTCGTACTCGCTGGCCGGTGGTTCAGGCAGCGCGGCACTGGACCGGGCAACCCTGGAAATGATCCGCAAGGCTCAACCCGTGCCCAAGCCGCCTCAGGAACTGCTCAACAACGGCAGTATCGAAGTGGTCGCGCCGTTCGTGTACTCGCTGGACAAGAAACGCTGAGTTGTTTGTTTCTGTCACACGCACGCAAGTCTGATAACGTGCGTCTATCGATTGCAGCCGCTATGCTGGGCTCGCAACTTCATGGACGCACGTTATGACCCTCACAGAATTGCGCTACATCGTCACCCTCGCTCAGGAACAGCACTTCGGCCACGCGGCCGAGCGTTGCCACGTCAGCCAGCCGACCCTGTCGGTGGGCGTGAAGAAGCTGGAGGACGAGCTGGGCGTGCTGATCTTCGAGCGCAGCAAGAGCGCGGTGCGCCTGACCCCGGTCGGCGAAGGCATCGTGGCCCAGGCGCAGAAGGTACTGGAGCAGGCCCAGGGCATCCGTGAACTGGCCCAGGCCGGCAAGAACCAGCTGACCGCGCCGCTCAAGGTGGGGGCCATCTATACCGTCGGCCCGTACCTGTTCCCGCACCTGATTCCGCAACTGCACCGGGTTGCCCCGCAGATGCCGTTGTACATCGAAGAAAACTTCACCCATATCCTGCGTGACAAGCTGCGCAACGGCGAGCTGGACGCGGTGATCATCGCCCTGCCGTTCAATGAAGCCGACGTGCTGACGCTGCCGCTGTACGACGAGCCGTTCTACGTGCTGATGCCCAGCGAGCATCCCTGGACAAAGAAAGAGACCATCGACGCCAGCCTGCTCAACGACAAGAGCCTGCTGTTGCTCGGCGAAGGCCACTGCTTCCGCGACCAGGTGCTGGAGGCCTGCCCGACCCTGACCAAGGGCAACGACGGCGCCAAGCACACCACGGTGGAGTCCAGCTCGCTGGAAACCATCCGCCACATGGTCGCCTCGGGGCTGGGCGTGTCGATCCTGCCGCTGTCGGCCGTGCATAGCCATCACTACGCGCCGGGCATCATCGAAGTCCGCCCATTGAGCCCGCCGGCACCGTTTCGCACCGTGGCGATCGCCTGGCGCGCGAGCTTCCCGCGGCCCAAGGCCATCGAGATTCTGGCCGACTCGATCCGCCTGTGTTCGGTGGCCAAGCCACCCGCCGCACCTTAGGGCCCGAGCATGACCGAGTTGTCGAAGGTGTCGGTCACGGCACTGAAGGGCGTTGGCGAAGCCTTGGCCGAGAAGCTGGCCAAGGTTGGCCTGGAGAACATCCAGGACGTGTTGTTCCACCTGCCCCTGCGCTATCAGGACCGCACCCGCGTGGTGCCGATCGGCGCCCTGCGCCCGGGCCAGGATGCAGTGATCGAAGGCGTGGTCAGTGGCACCGACGTGACCATGGGCAGGCGCCGCAGCCTGCTGGTGCGCCTGGGCGATGGCACAGGTTCGCTGAGCCTGCGCTTCTACCACTTCAGCAACGCCCAGAAAGAAGCGCTCAAGCGCGGCACCCACCTTCGCTGCTACGGTGAAGCGCGCCCCGGCGCCTCGGGCCTGGAGATCTACCACCCCGAGTACCGCGCCCTGACCGGCGACGAGCCGCCCCCGGTCGATACCACCCTGACCCCGATCTACCCGACCACCGAAGGCCTCACCCAGCAGCGCCTGCGCCAGCTGTGCCAGCAGAGCCTGGGCCTGCTCGGCCCGCGCAGCCTGCCCGACTGGCTGCCGCTGGAACTGGCACGCGACTACCAGCTGGCACCGTTGGCCGATGCTATCCGCTACCTGCACCACCCGCCGGCCGATGCCGATGTCGAAGAACTTGCCGTGGGCCACCACTGGGCCCAGCACCGCCTGGCCTTCGAAGAGCTGCTGACCCACCAGCTGTCGCAGCAGCGCCTGCGCGAGAGCCTGCGCGCCCAGCGGGCCCCGGTGTTGCCCAGGGCGAGCAGGCTGGCGGCCCAATACCTGGCCAACCTGGGCTTCGCTCCAACCGGCGCACAGCAGCGCGTGGGCAACGAGATCGCCTACGATCTCAGCCAGCCCGAGCCGATGCTGCGCCTGGTGCAGGGCGATGTGGGTGCCGGCAAGACCGTGGTCGCCGCGCTCGCAGCCCTGCAGGCGCTGGAAGCCGGCTACCAGGTGGCGCTGATGGCCCCCACCGAGATTCTTGCCGAGCAGCACTTCGTCACCTTCAAGCGCTGGCTCGAACCGCTGGGCATCGAAGTCGCCTGGCTGGCCGGCAAGCTCAAGGGCAAGGCGCGCACCGCCGCGCTGGAGCAGATCGCCGCCGGCGCGCCAATGGTGGTGGGTACCCATGCGCTGTTCCAGGAAGAGGTGAAGTTTCACAACCTGGCGCTGGCGATCATCGACGAACAGCACCGCTTTGGCGTACAGCAGCGCCTGGCCCTGCGCCAGAAAGGCGTGGGCGGCCAGTTGTGCCCGCACCAGCTGATCATGACTGCCACGCCGATCCCGCGCACCCTGGCCATGAGCGCCTATGCCGACCTCGACACCTCGGTGCTCGACGAGCTCCCGCCGGGGCGTACCCCGGTCAACACTGTACTGGTGGCCGACAGCCGCCGCATCGAAGTGGTCGAGCGCGTGCGCGCCGCCTGTGCCGAAGGGCGCCAGGCCTATTGGGTATGCACCCTGATCGAAGAGTCCGAAGAGCTGACCTGCCAGGCCGCCGAAACCACCTTCGAAGAGCTCACCAGTGCCCTGGGCGAGTTGCGCGTGGGGCTTATCCACGGGCGCATGAAGCCGGCCGAGAAGGCTGCGGTGATGGCCGAGTTCAAGCAGGGCAACCTGCAACTGCTGGTGGCCACCACCGTGATCGAGGTGGGCGTGGACGTACCCAACGCCAGCCTGATGATCATCGAGAACCCCGAACGCCTTGGTCTTGCCCAGCTGCACCAGTTGCGCGGGCGAGTCGGACGCGGCAGTGCGGCCAGCCACTGCGTACTGTTGTATCATCCGCCACTGTCGCAGATCGGGCGTGAACGCCTGGGGATCATGCGCGAAACCAATGACGGCTTTGTCATTGCGGAGAAAGACCTGCAACTGCGTGGCCCGGGCGAAATGCTCGGGACCCGCCAGACCGGCCTGTTGCAGTTCAAGGTCGCCGACCTGATGCGCGACGCCGACCTGCTGCCGGCGGTGCGCGATGCTGCACAGGCCCTGCTGGCACGCTGGCCGGACCACGTCAGCCCGTTGCTCGACCGCTGGTTACGCCACGGGCAGCAATATGGCCAGGTGTGACGTACCTCCCATGTCGACGCGGGCCGCCCCCATCGAGCCGGCTATACTGGCCGCTGAAAAAATACTGGATACAGACCATGACTGAAGTTGCCCTGGATACCGCAACCCCCCACACACCGTCTGTTATCCGGTTGCTGCTCGACAAGCTCGGCATCGCCTACCGCGAGGTCATCGACCACCCGAAGCTGCCGCCCGAGGCCAAGGTCCAGGCCGTGCTGCTCGACGACGCGGTCGGTGCGCTGATGGTGCTGTTCCCGCAGAACCAGCTGCTGGACCTCAGCCACCTGACCGAGCTGACCGGCCGCAAGCTCACCGCCGTGCCGCTCGAGCGGCTCGAACTGATGCTCAAGAAGCACGGCCTGACGATCCTGCCCGCCATTCCGGCGCTGACCAGCTCACCGTGCCTGTACGAGGAGCGCCTGCTCAAGCAGCCGGCCCTGCTGATTCATTCCGGATCCCCCGGCCTGCTGCTGGAAATCCACAGCGAGCACTTCAGGAAGATGCTGGCCAAGGCCAGTGCCGGGCATTTCGGTGTACTGCTCAGCGAGATCCGCCCCAACCTCGACCGTCCGGCCGATGACAGCAAGGAGATCACCGAGGCGGTGCAGGCATTTACCGCACGACGCATCCAGCAGCGCCTGGAATCGACCATCGAGATCCCGCCGCTGGCCGAGACCGCACAGAAGATCATCAAGCTGCGGGTCGACCCCAACGCCACCATCGACGACATCACCGGTGTGGTCGAGACCGATCCGGCGCTGGCCGCGCAGGTGGTCAGCTGGGCCGCCTCGCCCTACTACGCCTCCCCCGGCAAGATCCGCTCGGTGGAAGACGCCATCGTGCGGGTGCTGGGCTTCGACTTGGTGATCAACCTGGCGCTGGGCCTGGCCCTGGGCAAGACCCTGAGCCTGCCCAAGGATCACCCGCAGCAGACCACCCCCTACTGGCAGCAATCGATCTACACCGCCGCCGTGATCGAGGGCCTGACCCGCGCCATGCCCCGCGCCGAGCGTCCGGAGTCGGGCCTGACCTACCTGGCCGGGCTGCTGCACAACTTCGGCTACCTGCTGCTGGCGCATGTGTTCCCGCCGCATTTCTCGCTGATCTGCCGCCACCTGGAGGTAAACCCGCACCTGTGCCACAGCTATGTCGAGCAGCACCTGCTGGGCATCAGCCGCGAGCAGATCGGTGCCTGGCTGATGCGCTTCTGGGACATGCCCGAAGAGCTGGCCACCGCCCTGCGCTTTCAGCACGACCCGAATTACGCGGGCGACCATGCCGCCTTCCCCAACCTGGTGTGCGTGGCGGTACGCCTGCTGCGCGCGCGCGGCATCGGCTCGGGGCCGGACGACCGCATCCCCGACGCGTTGCTGGAGCGCCTGAACATCAGCCGCGAGAAGGCCGAGGACGTGGTGCACAAGGTGCTTGAAGCCGAATCGCTGCTGCGTGAACTGGCGTCACAGTTCACCCCGCACTGACAACCTGAAGCCTGGGCGCTGCGCTCAGGCTTTCTTCTTGCGCGGCATCAGGTACTTCAT
Organism: Pseudomonas palmensis; assembly: GCF_017848315.1. GTDB lineage: Bacteria > Pseudomonadota > Gammaproteobacteria > Pseudomonadales > Pseudomonadaceae > Aquipseudomonas > Aquipseudomonas palmensis. The sequence continues at coordinate 191,977 of NZ_JAFKEC010000003.1, read as the reverse complement.
CAGGCCCTGGAACCAGATCACCAGGGCCGGGTTGCCCTTGATCTGAATCGACTTGTCCTGAATCCCCTGCATGAACGCCAGCTGCTTGTTCTTGGCCTGCAGCGTGGCGAAGCCGTAGGCGGCATCCTTGAAGGCAATGGCGAACGCAGGCTCGGCATGGGTGCCACCCTTGCTGCGGATGCGCTGTTTGCTGACGATGAAGTGCCGGGCGACCTTGCCGTCGAGGGTCTGCAACTGGAACACCAGGTCCTTGTCCTTCAGTTGCTGCTGGAACGCCGGGTTGTTGCGGCTGGCCCGGGCCATCAGCAAACCCATGGCCCAGAGCAGAAAACGAAACTTCATATGCGCCCCTAGGCGAAAAGTGACTGAGGGGCGCAGTTTAGCTTTTTTGCGACCAAAGGCTACAGCCGACTTCGCTTTGTTGAAGGCGACTGTATGTCAGGGTGTGCGGCCTACCGGTTGGGGTCGGCAGCCGGTACCGCATCCAGGCGCAGTTGCACCCGTGACGGAATCTTCTGCGCCGCGCCGGCCTCCAGCATCTGCTGGCGATAGCGCGCGTAGTAAGGGCCGGCTTCGCGCGAGTTGCCGTAGCCCCAGAGAATATCGGCAATGTTCAGCTGCAGCGCCCGACGCCCCTGGGCAAAGGGCTCGATGGCGCGATAGATGCGCAGCATCAGGTTGGGGTTCCAGTCGTCGCCGATCAGGTAGCCCATGTCGTTGTAGCCGGGCACGTTGTCCTGGGGCGCATGGCAGGCCATGTAGGAATCCAGGCCCATGTACACCTCTTCGGCCAGTACGGCGTGACGCGCGGGTATCTCGCGGTTCTCGCTGCTGTGCAGCAGGCCTGCGACCTTGGCCGGCTTGATGGTTTCCAGCTTGGTAGCCCAGGGCAGCTTGTTCTCCGGCTGCCAGGCGCCGTTCTGCCAACGGCCCACGCAGTACTGGGCCAGCCGCGTGGCCATCACACAACCGGTGTCCATCGCCACCATGTCGCAGCGCAGCGTGGGGGGCGTGAACTGCCGCCCCGACTGGCGCAGGCGGTAGAGCATCACGAAGCGCCCGTCAGGCGACACTGCCGAAGCGTCGCCATCGATCGCATCCCGCGCAAACTCGTGCGGGTACAAGGTGAAGCTCTTGCCATTGGCGCCTTGCCACTGCACCGCATGCCAGCCGTTCTCCTCGGCGCTCCATTTGGAGAACGAAAGCTTCGCCCCGCCTGCGCCCTCGATGGTTTTTTCGGCAGGTACTGCGGCATGGGCAGTGCCTGCCAGTGACAGTGACAACGCCAAGGCAACGGCGTGAGGGGTACGCTTCATTTCGAACCCTTGAAGATGAGGTTGAGAAAGTGACGGTGCAGCTGCGCATTAGCGCCGATGGCCACCAGGGTCACACTGGCAGACAGCGTGCTGTAGAACAGCGCCCGCAGCGGATGCTCGGGCCACAGGTAGAAGCCGATGATCGCCACCATGAACACCGTGGCCTGTACCTTGCCCCACACTCGTGGCAGCAGGGCGATCAGCAGGTTCATGCCGACGAAGAACCAGAACACCATGTACATCGCTATGCCAACGGCTACCCCGCGCGACGTCAGCCCGCCGGCGTACTGCTTGTACCAGCTCACCAGCGTGCCGTTTAGCGCCACGTAGGCCACCACCGCAAACAGGTGCACCACTATCGGCAGCACCCAGCGCAGCAACTGGCGGTGGGTGACCGGGCTGTCGCCACGCCAGTGTTCGGGCAGTGGCGCCAGCCCGGGCGACGGAGGCTGGTTGTCGATGTGCGCCAGATACTCTGCCCAGCCACGCGGTGCGTTGTGGCGCAGCAGGTAGGCCTGCTGGCGGGCCTTGCCCAGGCGCAACCAGAACGGCCACCAGCAGTAATGCCAGTAGTGTTCGAAATCGCCCTGCAGGCTGCCCAGCCCCTGCGGGTCGAGCTCGGGAAAACTGACCCAGGGCGCGGGCGGGCTCAGCGCCGGGTCTTGCAGGCATTCGCGCCAGTTGTGGGCTACAGGCATGGCTGGTCCTTGTCGGCGCGGGCGCCGCGTTTGATCATCTCCTGGGCATTGAAGTCCGCCCAGTCTGCGCCGTGCGCCACCGCCTCGGTGTAGCAGGCCAGCGAGCGTGCCGGTTGGGCGGGCACGATTTCACCGCGCGCATACACGCTGCCCAGCTCGTTGAAGGCATTGCCCGAGCCCATCGCGGCGGACTGACGCAAGGCGTCGAGGGCCTTCTGCGGGTGTTTGCAGGTGTTGTCGTCGGGGCGGTACTGGCCCTCGTCGCAATAGAAGCTCGCCAGCATCAGTGCCCCTTCAGGCACAGTGGCCGACGACAGGCGCAGCAACTGCTCCAGGCGCTGGTTGCTCAGGCGCGGCGCCATGCCCGACAGGCTGATTGCCGCAGCGCTGTAGGCAGCGTAGGCAGAGCCCTGGTCCACGGCATCGAGATAGCTGTTGAGCGCAGCGATGAACAGCTGCTTGTCGATGGGCTTGATTTCACCCTGGCCCAGTTGCTCGTAGGCATCGCCGCGCAGCAGCGCACGCACGCCGGGGGCGGCATCATCGCGGGTTTTCACGCTCTTGAGCGCGTCGCTCGGCGACCAGTCCTCGACCCGCGCCAGCGCCCAGCAGTCGGCCTGCTCGAAGATGAATGCCTGCAACACCTCGCCGCGCTGGTCGCGCAGGTAAACCCGGTCGGGCAGCGCGATTTCACGGATCAGCCCGTTGGCCGCCACCCGCTCCGACGACAGCTGCGAAAGATCAGGACGCAGGGCCGGCTCGAGCTTGCGTACCACCGGTTGCGGCCCCTCGGGCCCGGCCTGGAGGCGCTGCTCGACCAGGGTATGGGCGGTAAAGTCGGCCTGCAGCTGCGCATCCTCGGCAAACGCCTTGAAAAACATCGCGAAGTCGCGGCTGGGGCAAACCGGCGCGGCCTGCGCCAGCGCACTTGCCAGCAGGCCGGCCAGCAGCATCGGGATACTCGACTTCATGGCTGATACACCGGGGGCGGGTTGATGTAGTACTCGGTTTGCGTGCAGGGGTAGTCGCTGACCCACACCAGCCACAGCCACAGGTCCCAGATGTAGCGCACCAGGTGCTCGGGCTTGCGGCAGCGGGCCTGTTCTTCGGCCACGGTGTAGTCGGTATTGGCGATGAAGCTGTTGAGCCAGTGCGGCTCCCATTGCGGCATGGCGATGTCGAAATGGCGGTCGCGCTTGTTGAAATTGATCCAGTAGATGCCCACTTCGGCTTCATCCTCGAAGTCGCGCATGTCCAGCGACTGCAGGTCGTACAGCGGCGTGCGCCAGACCTCACCCGGGCGCTCGCGATCGGTCACGCGCATGTAGCCCATGCCGCCGAAAGGTATCAGCCAACTGCGCGCCGGCACGTTCTGGAAACGGTAGCGCCCCGACTCGCTGACGAACGAGGTCTGTCCGGGTGCCTCGATCAGCGCGTGAATCTGATAGCCCACCCACGCCAGCACGCCCAGCACCACCAGCCAGCGCCACAGTTGCTGCTTTACGGTCGGGCTGCTCATTTACGCCTCAGCCAATGCGAGATCAGCACCGCCGACAGGCTGAGGCCGCCCGCCAGGCAACTGAAGAAGTACGCCCGCACCGGGTGCTCAGGCAACAGCCACCAGAGGATCAACACGATTTGCGCGGCCACCAGCCAGTACTTGAGCTTCCAGTTGGTCAACAGGGGCAGCACCACATTGAGCGGCACGAACACCCACATCACCAGGAACACAATGCTGCCGGAGGACACGCCACGGGCGGTAAAGCCGCCGTAGTGGCCCTTGTACCAGTCCACGGCAATATCGTTGAGCACCCCGTAGAGCACGATGGCCAGTGCATGCAGGGCGACATTGATCAGCAGTTGTCGCTTCATTTGGGCGGCGTTCCTTGCAGCGCATTGCACCAGCTGCGCACATCGTCACGGTCGAACGCCGGGCAGTGATTGTCCTTGGCGATATAGCGATAGGGGTGAGCGGGCTCATGCGTGAAGTGGTAGTAGTAACGGTCGTCCTCGCCGTACAGCCAATAGTTCGATGAGCCCTGGGACACCTGATACGGCTCGAAACTCAGCAGCGACGATTCGGCGGGGATGAAGTTGTCGCGGTCCATCAGCAGCATCAGCAGGTTGCCGAACAGCGGCGTGCCCACCCCCAGCGCCAGCACGGCCACCAATACCACTCCGATTACTGCCTTCATCACGGTACCTGGGTATTCATGCAGTAGGTGCCCACACCGTGCAGCAGCACCACCGCCAACAGGCAGCCAAACGTCAGCAGCCTAACCCAGCGCGTGTTGCGCTGGCGCTCGCCGAGGTTCAGCAGCAAGGCGAACAGGCACAGGATGGCCAGGCTGCCGAACAGGTTGCTGTCGGCGAGACCTGCCAGGTAATTCTTCAGCTCAAGGTCCATTGCACAGGCGCCTTTGCGCCGCCAGCAGCAGCGCGGTCAGGGTGACGAAAAAATAGCCGGCGCCCAGCAGGTAGGGCACAAAGGCCACCCACATCAGCATCAGGCCCAACCCGGCGATACGGCCGGTGAGCAGGTAGACCAGGCCATACAGCACCCAGGGCAGTGCGTAGAAAGGGACGCACCACAACGGCGCCCACCACAGGTGCCGAGGCGCCAGGTGCAGGCGGCGGCTGGCCCACAGCGCGAACAGGGGGTAGCCAAGCAGGCCGAAGCCCAGCAGGTAGATTTGCAGGAACGGCTCGAAACCGGTCACGCGCAGGCCGTACTGGTAGACATCCAGGCACAGCAGCGAAACCAGGCATACCCAGGGTAACCAGACGTAGAAGCGATAGGGGGGCGCACAGCTCACAGGCATGAGCCGAACGATTCGATGAATGATGAGTTGCCCATGCCGCTCCCTCCCTGGAACACCGCCGCGCGGGTGTGGGCGGCGGCGTATGCTAGTCACAAGCACGGGGCACGGCAATAGCGCACTGCACGGTGGGTTCCTCGCCGGCAACGCCGGCTCCTGCAGACGGCGGTTATCTCCTGCAGGCGCCGGCATTGCCGGCGAAGAGCCGCCACACAAACAAGAACGGGCACCTTGTAGGGGTGCCCGCTCTTCAATGCAATCAGTAGCCCACGGCCTTACGGATTGACGCTGTCCTTGAGGAACTTGCCTGGCTTGAACGCCACGGTGTTGCTGGCCTTGATCTTCACCGGCTCGCCCGTCTGAGGGTTCTTGCCGGTGCGCGCGCCACGGTGGCGCTGCAGGAACGTGCCGAAGCCTACCAGGGTGACGCTGTCTTTCTTGTGCAGCGCGTTGGTGATTTCTTCCAGTACGGCATTGAGCACGCGGTTGGCCTGCTCCTTGGTAAGGTCGGCTTTCTCGGCAATGGCTGCGGCGAGTTCTGGTTTACGCATGGTGAAGCCCCTCTGACGGATTTTTTGTTGTTATGCCGTGCTGCCTTGCAGGCAGCGCCTAAGGCACCGCAGGCTCTAAACTGCGGCAGACGGGTGTGAGAATGGCACGCCGCCAGTGGCCGCGCCAGTCTCTGGGCGGCCATTGTTCAGGCAATGGCAGGGTATATCCGACAGAACGACAGCTATTTATGCCAGCAACGGCGGAAGTTGACGGTTCAGCGCCAGCTTTTCCATCACTGCCGTACCGGTCAATACATAGCCCAGCAGTTGGCCATCGGCATCCCGGCAGAGCACCTTGATGTCGCTGCCCTGCCCTTCGACCTGCCACTGGCCTTCGCGGGCGCGTGGCGGCGGTGAAACGACCAGCGGGCATACCGGGGTCTTCACCGTGATGGGCATAGGCCCGTAGCTGACCACCGTCGGATTGCCCGCCAGGGTCTGCGCCAGCGCGCGCGCGCAGGCCATCAGCGGCATCACGTACAGCAGGTTGATGCCGTCGACCTCGGCACAGTCGCCCAGGGCATGGATATTGGCGTGCGAGGTGCGCAGGTGGCGGTCGACCACCACCCCGCGATTGACCTGCAGGCCAGCGGCGGCAGCCAGGTCGATGCGGGGGCGCAGGCCGATGGCCGATACCACCAGGTCGCAGACGATCACACTGCCATCGGACAGATGCGCTTGCAGGGCATCGGCCGAACGTTCCAGGCGGGTCAGCACCGGGCCCAGGTGAAAGCGCACACCAAGCCCTTGCAGCCCAGCCTGCACCGCAGCCGCGGCGGCCGGGTGCAGCAGGGTCGGCATGACCTGCTCGCAGGGGGCGACGATGTCGATCTCGAAGCCACCCAGGTGCATGTCGTTGGCGAACTCGCAGCCGATCAGCCCGGCGCCCAGAATCAGTACCCGGCGCTTGCCGGCCGCCGCGGCGCGAAAGCGCGCGTAGTCTTCGAGGTCGTTGATCGGGAAGATCGCATCGGCTGCGTCGCCCTGCACCGGCACCTGAATGGTCTGCGCGCCCAGCGCCAGCACCAGGTCGCGGTACGGCACCTGCTCCTCGCCGATCCACAGGCGCTTGTGGCCCGGGTCGATGCCGCTGATGCGCGTATGGGTACGCACCTGGGCCTTGAGCTGCTCGGCCATGGCCCCCGGCTCGGCCATGCTCAGGCCGTCGGCGTCCTTGTCCTTGGCAAAGCCGGTGGACAGCATCGGCTTGGAATACGAGCGACCATCATCGGCGCTGATCAGCAGCAACGGCGTCTCGCCGTCGAGCTTGCGAAATTCGCGGGCGAGGTTGTAGCCCGCCAGCCCCGTACCGACAATCACCACCGGATCGCTCATGCCTTCATCCCTTCCCTGTATAAAAAATGATCAGTTGATTTCGATCATCTCGAAATCCATCTTGCCCACGCCGCAGTCCGGGCACAGCCAGTCTTCCGGCACGTCCTGCCACAAGGTGCCCGGCGCAATGCCGTCATCCGGCCAGCCATCGGCCTCGTTGTAGATAAGCCCGCATACCACGCATTGCCACTTCTTCATGATCGCTCTCCCTCCAGTAATCCAGACGCACATCGGTTGTGATCATTACAGTCTTGGCGCTGCATGGATCGTCAGGGGGCTTTGTACTGAGGCTGGTGGCGCGATGCAAGCGCAACCGGCAAACATGCTAAGCTCGGCGCCTCACTGGCTTGTAACCGCATACCTACCGTGCCGTACGAAACCTCGCAAGTGCCCGCGCCACACTGGCTGCAGCAGCAAACGCCGCTGGCCGCAAGCGCCGACCCCCTTACCGCCGACTGGCTGTTCGACCAGGGCTCGTTGACCCGCCGCCTGACCCGATTATCCGCCGATCACTTCAGCGTGACCCCCCTGTACGAGGGCTGGCAGCCGCTGCGCGCCGACGAGTGCACCAGCCTCGGCCTGGCCCCGGGCAGCGAAGGCTGGGTGCGCGAGGTGTACCTGCGCGGGCATGGCCAGCCGTGGGTGTACGCACGCAGTGTGGCCGCGCGCAGCGCCCTGCAGCAGGGCGGCCTGGACATGGAAGCGCTGGGCAGCCGTTCGCTGGGCGAGTTGCTGTTCTGCAGCCCCGGGTTTACCCGCCAGGCCATCGAGGTGTGCCACTACCCTGCCGCCTGGTTGCCCCGCGAGCAGCGCCATGACGGCCTGTGGGCACGCCGTTCGCGGTTCGACCAGGGTGAACTGAGCATCCTGGTGGCCGAGATCTTCCTGCCCGCCCTGTGGCAGGCCACCGACACCCGCCTGGAGGACCGCTGATGTACCTGAGCCTGCTCAAGTCGCTCAATCGCCTGCACCCCCGGGCCTGGGACTTCATCCAGCTCAGCCGCATGGACAAGCCGATCGGCATCTACCTGCTGCTGTGGCCCACCCTCACGGCGGTATGGATCGCGGCCAAGGGCACGCCCACCGTGGCCAACGTGCTGATCTTCCTGTTCGGCGTGGTGCTGATGCGCGCCGCGGGCTGCGCGATCAACGATTTTGCCGACCGCAAGGTCGACGGTCACGTCAAGCGCACCGCCGAACGCCCGCTGGCGGCCGGGCGCATCAGCGGGCGCGAGGCGCTGGTCCTGTTCGCGACCCTGGTGGGGCTGAGTTTCGTGCTGGTGCTGTGCACCAATGCGCAGACGGTATGGCTGTCGTTCGGCGCCGTGGCGCTGGCAGCCTGCTACCCGTTCATGAAGCGCTACACCTATTACCCGCAGGTGGTGCTGGGCGCGGCCTATTCCTGGGGCATCCCCATGGCCTTCACCGCCGCCACCGGCGAGCTGCCGGCCATCGCCTGGCTGCTGTACATCGCCAACCTGCTGTGGACCGTGGGCTACGACACCTACTACGCGATGGTCGACCGCGACGACGACCTGAAGATCGGGGTCAAGTCCACCGCGATCCTGTTCGGCGAAGCCGATCGCGCCATCATCCTGACCTTGCAGCTGCTGTCGCTGGGCTGCCTGCTGATGGCCGGCAACCGCTTCGAGCTGGGTGGCTGGTTCCACCTGGGGCTGGTAGGCGCGGCGCTGTGCTTCGCCTGGGAATACTGGTCGACCCGCAGCCTGGATCGCGACGCCTGCTTCAAGGCCTTCCTGCACAACCACTGGGCCGGGCTGCTGGTGTTCATCGGCGTGGTACTGGACTACGCCCTGCGCTAGCCGCCCCCGGGGGCGGCCGCGCAAGGCCGGCCTCATGGCTTGGCGGCGTGCCAGACGTCCTTCATGCCGTCGCCGGTCATGTCACCGCCCTTCTTGTCCTTGACGAAGGTGTACAGCGGCTTGCCATCGTAGGCCCACTGCATCGAGCCGTCTTCGCGCTTGATCTGCGTCCACTTGCCCTCGGCGGCGTCGCCCGCCATGGCCTTGAGGGGCGGCCAGTTCTTGGCGCAGTCGTCATTGCACATGGATTTGCCGCCGGCATCCTTGTCGAAGGTGTACAGCGTCATGCCGGCAGAATCGACCAGCACGCCGTTCTTCTCCATCCCCGGCGCGGCCGCTGCCACCCCCGGCAGGGCCAGTGCTGCAACAGCAAAGAGAGCCATCCAGTTCAGCGTATGTCGTGTCATTGGATTCACCGTTTTTGGTGATGGGTGGGAGCTAAAGCCTAGCTCAGCCAAGGAATGTTGCCGCCAGGCCACACGACCTGTCACACGACTGCAATAATTCCGTTATCTAATGCGGGCCAAGACACCTTAATGGGAAGAGGTTTGAGCATGGTTGGCAGGAACATTCTGATCGTTGACGACGAGGCGCCGATTCGCGAGATGATCGCCGTTGCATTGGAAATGGCCGGCTACGACTGCCTGGAGGCGGAAAACTCGCAGCAGGCCCATGCCATCATCGTCGACCGCAAGCCCGACCTGATCCTGCTCGACTGGATGCTGCCGGGCACTTCGGGCATCGAACTGGCGCGGCGCCTCAAGCGCGATGAGCTGACCGGCGACATCCCGATCATCATGCTCACCGCCAAGGGTGAGGAAGACAACAAGATCCAGGGCCTGGAAGTCGGCGCCGACGACTACATCACCAAGCCGTTCTCCCCGCGCGAACTGGTGGCCCGCCTCAAGGCCGTGCTGCGCCGTGCCGGCCCCAGTGATGGCGAGGCCCCGATCGAGGTCGGCGGCCTGCTGCTCGACCCGATCAGCCACCGCGTGACCATCGACGGCAAGCCTGCCGAGATGGGCCCTACCGAATACCGCCTGCTGCAGTTCTTCATGACCCACCAGGAGCGCGCCTACACCCGTGGCCAGCTGCTCGACCAGGTATGGGGCGGCAATGTGTACGTGGAGGAGCGCACCGTCGACGTGCATATCCGCCGTCTGCGCAAGGCGCTGGGTGAAGCCTACGAAAATCTGGTACAAACCGTGCGCGGCACGGGATACCGGTTCTCAACCAAGAGTTGAGAACACGGCAAGCTACAAGCCTCAAGTAAGAGCAAAAGCAAACGCAGATCCGCTTCAATCTTGCAGCTTGCCGCTTGCAGCTTGCAGCGGGTCCTAAGGACCCACCGTGAACCAAAACTGGCATGGCACCCTGATTCGCCACATGCTGCTGCTGACCACCGTCTGCCTGCTGGCAGGGCTGATCAGCGGCCATTACGGCTGGAGCCTGGCCCTGGGCCTTGGCGTGTATCTGGGCTGGACCCTCAAGCAACTGCTGCGCCTGCACGACTGGCTGCGCCAGCACAAACCCGACGAGGCCCCGCCCGACGGCTATGGCCTGTGGGGCGAGGTGTTCGACAGCATCTACCACCTGCAACGCCGCGACCAACGCGTGCGCGGGCGCCTGCAGGCAGTTATCGACCGCGTGCAGGAGTCCACCGCCGCCCTCAAGGATGCGGTGATCATGCTCGACAGCGACGGCAACCTGGAGTGGTGGAACCGCGCCGCCGAGACCCTGCTGGGGCTCAAGACCCCACAGGACAGCGGCCAGCCGGTCACCAACCTGGTCCGCCACCCGCGCTTCAAGGAGTACTTCGAACAGGAGAACTACCTCGAGCCGCTGGAAATCCCCTCGCCCATCAGCGACCGCCTGCGCATCCAGCTGCACATCACCCGCTACGGCAACAACGAACACCTGATGCTGGTGCGCGACGTGACCCGCATCCACCAGCTCGAACAGATGCGCAAGGACTTCGTCGCCAACGTCTCCCACGAGCTGCGCACGCCACTGACGGTGATTGCCGGGTACCTGGAGACCCTGCTCGACAACGTCGAGGAGGTGAACCCGCGCTGGGTGCGGGCCCTGACCCAGATGCAGCAGCAAGGCGTGCGCATGCAGACGCTGCTCAACGACCTGTTGCTGCTGGCCAAGCTGGAGGCCACCGACTACCCCTCCGACAATCAGCCGGTGGCCATCGACAGCCTGCTGCAGTCGATCAAGGGCGATGCCCAGGCCCTGTCCGGCCAGCGCAACCAGCGCATCACCCTGGACGCCGAGCCGGGCGTGCGCCTCAAGGGCAGCGAGGCGGAACTGCGCAGCGCGTTCTCCAACCTTGTGTTCAACGCCGTCAAGTACACCCAGGATGAAGGCCAGATCCGCATCCGCTGGTGGGCCGACGCCCAGGGCGCGCACCTGAGCGTGCAGGACTCGGGCATCGGCATCGACCCCAAGCACCTGCCACGCCTGACCGAGCGTTTCTACCGCGTCGACTCCAGCCGCAACTCCACCACCGGCGGCACCGGCCTTGGCCTGGCGATCGTCAAGCACGTACTGCTGCGCCACCGCGGCCGGCTGGAGATCAGCAGCGTACCGGGCCACGGCAGTACCTTTACCTGCCATTTCGCCCCCGTTCAGGTGGCAACCCGCACCGTTTCCTGAGCGACCGCCCTTTAAATTTGCGCAGTCAGCCGCTACATTGGCTGACTCGCGCCAGTACCTGCTGGCATTGCCACACTCCCTTATTTCAGAAGACGGACCCCGTAAAACTCCATCATGGACCCTTCCCCTGGTATCACCCTCGCTTCACTGTTCGCCGATTTCGGCATGATTCTTTTTGCTCTGCTGCTGGTTCTGCTCAACGGATTCTTCGTTGCGGCCGAGTTCGCCATGGTCAAGCTGCGCTCGACCCGGGTCGAGGCGATTGCCGGCAAGAACGGCTGGCGCGGGCATATCCTGCGTACCGTACACAGCCAGCTGGACGCCTACCTGTCGGCCTGCCAGCTGGGCATCACACTGGCCTCGCTTGGCCTGGGCTGGGTCGGCGAGCCGGCCTTCGCGCACCTGCTCGAGCCGCTGCTGGCGGCGGTGGGCGTGCAATCGCCCGAAGTCATCAAGGGCGTATCGTTCTTCAGCGCCTTCTTCGTGATTTCCTACCTGCACATCGTGGTCGGCGAGCTGGCGCCCAAGTCCTGGGCCATTCGCAAGCCCGAACTGCTGTCGCTGTGGACGGCGGTGCCGCTGTACCTGTTCTACTGGATGATGTACCCGGCCATCTACCTGCTCAACGCCAGTGCCAACGCCATCCTGCGCATCGCCGGCCAGGGCGAGCCCGGCCCGCACCACGAGCACCATTACAGCCGCGAGGAACTCAAGCTGATCCTGCACTCCAGCCGGGGTCAGGACCCCAGCGACCAGGGCATGCGCGTACTGGCCTCGGCGGTGGAGATGGGCGAACTGGAGGTGGTCGACTGGGCCAATTCCCGTGAAGACATGGTCAGCCTCGACGCCCATGCGCCGCTCAAGGAGATCCTCGCGATGTTCCGCCGGCACAAGTTCAGCCGCTACCCGGTGCTCGACGCCGAAAGCGGCGAATTCGTCGGCCTGCTGCACATCAAGGACCTGCTGCTGGAACTGGCCGCGCTGGACCACCTGCCCGAGTCGTTCAACCTGGCCGAGCTGACCCGCCCGCTGGAACGCGTATCGCGGCACATGCCGCTGTCGCAGCTGCTGGAGCAGTTCCGCAAGGGCGGCGCGCACTTTGCCCTGGTCGAAGAGGCCGATGGCAAGGTGATCGGCTACCTGACCATGGAAGACGTGCTCGAAGTGCTGGTGGGCGACATCCAGGACGAACACCGCAAGACCGAGCGCGGTATCCTCGCCTACCAGCCCGGCAAGCTGCTGGTGCGCGGCGACACCCCGCTGTTCAAGGTCGAGCGCCTGCTGGGCGTGGACCTGGACCATATCGAGGCCGAAACCCTTGCTGGCCTGGTCTACGAGACGCTCAAGCGCGTACCGGAAGAAGAAGAGGTGCTGGAGGTCGACGGCCTGCGCATCATCATCAAGAAGATGAAAGGGCCCAAGATCGTGCTGGCCAAGGTGCTCAAGCTCGATTGACGCGCCTTACGGGTTGCCGGCGGTAAAGCTCGGCAGCCCGCCGATGGGCTGGTTGAACTGGTACGGGATCGACTCCAGCGCCAGCCCCACGTTGCGCTGCACCACGAAATGCAGGTGCGGCCCGCTGCTGTTGCCGGTGTTGCCGGACCTTGCCAGCGGCGTGCCATAGGCCACCCGCTGGCCTTCGCTGACCACCACCGACCCGCGCATCAGGTGCAGGTACACGCCCATGGTGCCGTCGGCATGCAGAATCCGCACGAAATTGCCTGCCGGGTTGGTACCGCGCCCGCTCTGGGTGTTTTCCGTCTTTATCACCACCCCTGCCCGCGCCGCGATGATCGGCGTGCCTTCGGGCATGGCGATGTCCATGGCATAGCGGCCCTTGGGGCCGAAGTGGCTGTAGGTGCCATTGGGGCCCTGGGAGAGGCGGAACGGGCCGCCGCGCCAGGGGAACGGGTAGCGATAGGCCTGGGTGCGCTGGGCGGGGTTGCCCAACGTGTAGTTGAACTGCTCGCGGTAGCTGACCGGGGTACCGGGCTTGCGCGCACCGAGGGCAGTGAGCAGCAGCGTGGAACGGGCCGGTACCACCCGCCGGACGATGCGCGGCGCCAGGTTCTGCACGTTGCCCAGGCGCTCCAGGCGCAGTTCCACTTCGACCGGGGCGTGCAGCTCGTTGCGGGCACTGAAACGCACGCCGTCGGCGTACTTGCTGACCTGCAACTGCACCTGCTGGCCCAGCTGCTCGACCATGCGATCACGGAACACCAGTGCGCGAGCGCCGGGGCTGGGGCGATCGGAATAGGACACCACGCCGTCGGCGTCGGTGTTCTTGTAGATGGTCATGGCCCAGCTCGGGCCGGCAGCCAGCAACAGGGCGCAGAACAGCAGCAGGTGTGGCGGCATCGGTAGTGGCCATCTGACAGGTTAGCTGTGAGCAAGCCTAGCAGGGGAATATGGAGGGCGTGTTGCGGGGAGTGATGCGGGGTATGGCAGGCGATCAGTGGTGTGTCCTTCGCCGGCAAGGCCGGCTCCTACGGCTGTAGGAGCCGGCCTTGCCGGCGAAGAGGCTGCGAGCAGCAAAGGGCCTGTCAGGCCCCCGGCACGAAGTGCTTGAGCGCCGTACCGCGGGCAATCAGCCGCGACAGGTAGTCGAGCTTCTGCGCATCCTGATCGACAAAGCGGAAGGTCAGCTGCAGCCAGTCGCTGTCCGGCTTGGATTCCACCGCCACCACCGCATGCAGGTACCCGTTGAGCCGCGCGATCTCGGCATTGTCGCCCTGCTCCAGGTCCAGCACCGCGCCTTCCAGGATCTGCGGCAGCACTTCGCCACGGCGTACCACCAACAGGGCTTCCTTCAGGCTCAGAGCCTTGATCACGCAGGCCTGGTTGCCGCTGGACAGGCGCAGCTGGCCCTGTCCGCGGCCCGCCGGCGCCGCCGCCTTGGCCGCGCCCGGTTGCGGCGCATTGATCAGTGGCTTGGCCGTCGCCACCGGGGCCGCGGCTGCAGGGGCGGCCGGGCGCACGGTCTCGGCCTTGCCGCCGGTCAGGGCCGACAGCGAATCATTGGCAAACGCGGAGGTGGCGCGGGTGGGCGCACTGGCCATCAGGGTATCGAGCTTGCCCAGCTTGGTCAGCGCCTTCTTCACCTTGGTCAGCAACTGCTCGTTGGTGAACGGCTTGCCGACAAAGTCCGACACACCGGCCTGGATCGCCTGCACCACGTTTTCCTTGTCGCCACGGCTGGTCACCATGATGAACGGCATGGCCTTGAGCGCTTCGTGCTGGCGGCACCAGGTCAGCAGCTCCAGGCCCGACATCTCGGGCATCTCCCAGTCGCACAGCACCAGGTCGAAACGCTCGCGCTCCAGCAGCACCTGGGCTTTGCGACCGTTGACCGCGTCCTCGATAACCATGCCGGGGAAGTAATTGCGCAGACACTTTTTCACCAGGTCACGGATAAACGGCGCGTCATCCACGACCAGAACACTGACTTTACTCATCGCCACTCCTTCAAGACCCGGCTAGCATAACGTTGACTGATGGCCATTTGCCAAGACTTCGCTCATGCCGGGGCTCCGTCAAATCATTCGCGGGTGCGTGCTGTTGCGCTGCCGCAAACGAAAACGCCCGGCCAAGGCCGGGCGTTCATTCTCGGGGCAGTCCTATTTATCGTCAGGTTTGCCCGGAACATTAGCTTTTTCGCCGTTGCCGTTGCCCTCGACTTCTTCCTTCATTCGCTTCAGGCCCAGGTGACGCACGTCGGTACCGCGCACCAGGTAGATCACCAGCTCGGCGATGTTGCGCGCGTGGTCGCCGATGCGCTCCAGCGAACGCAGCGCCCAGATCACGCTCAGTACCCGCGAGATCGAGCGCGGGTCTTCCATCATGTAGGTCACCAGCTCGCGCAGGGCGGTCTTGTACTCGCGGTCGATGGTCTTGTCGTACTGCGCCACCGACAGCGCCAGCTCGGCATCGAAGCGGGCAAAGGCGTCGAGCGCGTCGCGCACCATGTTGCGTACCTGGTCGCCGATGTGACGCACCTCCACGTAGCCGCGCGGCGACTCGCCTTCTTCGCACAACTGGATGGCGCGGCGGGCGATCTTGGTCGATTCGTCGCCGATGCGCTCCAGGTCGATCACCGACTTGGAGATGCTGATGATCAGGCGCAGGTCCGACGCCGCCGGCTGGCGCCGGGCCAGGATGCGCACGCACTCCTCGTCGATGTTGCGTTCCATCTGGTTGATCTGCTCATCGACTTCGCGCACCTGCTGGGCCAGGCCCGAATCGGCCTCGATCAGCGCGGTGACGGCGTCGTTGACCTGTTTCTCGACCAGGCCGCCCATTGCCAGAAGATGGCTGCGAACCTCTTCAAGTTCGGCGTTGAACTGCTGGGAGATGTGATGGGTAAGGCTGTCTTTGTCGATCATGAGAAATCCTTGGCGCGTCCGGTAAGTGCTGTCAGGCGGCGTTCAATCGTTGAATCCTAGCCATACCGACCGGTGATGTAGTCTTCGGTCTGCTTCTTCGCCGGGTTGGTGAACAGGGTGTCGGTGTCACCGTATTCCACCAGCTTGCCCATGTACATGAACGCGGTGTAGTCCGAAACCCGCGCGGCCTGCTGCATGTTGTGGGTCACGATGACGATGGTGTACTTGGACTTGAGTTCGTAGATCAGCTCTTCGACCTTGAGCGTGGAAATCGGGTCCAGCGCCGAGCACGGTTCGTCGAGCAGCAGCACCTCAGGCTCCACCGCGATGGTACGGGCGATCACCAGGCGCTGCTGCTGGCCGCCGGACAGGCCCAGGGCCGAGTCGTGCAGGCGGTCCTTGACCTCCTCCCACAGTGCGGCACCCTTGAGTGCCCACTCCACGGCTTCATCCAGTACACGCTTCTTGTTGATGCCCTGGATGCGCAGGCCGTACACCACGTTTTCGTAGATGGTCTTGGGGAACGGGTTGGGCTTCTGGAACACCATGCCCACGCGGCGGCGCAGCTCGGCCACGTCCTCGCCCTTGCGGTAGATGTTGTTGCCGTCGAGGTTGATCGCGCCTTCCACCCGGCAGCCGTCGACCAGGTCGTTCATGCGGTTGAAGGTGCGCAGCAGGGTCGACTTGCCGCAGCCCGAGGGGCCGATGAAGGCGGTCACGCGCTGCTTGGGAATGTTCAGGCTGACATCGAACAGCGCCTGCTTCTCGCCGTAGAACAGGCTCAGGCCCGGCACTTCGATGGCCACGGTCTCGTCGGCCAGCTGCAGGCTCTGCTTGGTGCGACCCAGGGCGGACATGTCGATGCCGTGGGTGTGGGATTCATGCTGCATGGTAAGACTCCATACGCTATCAATTTCGTTTCATCGTACCGCCCGGCACAACACACGGGCGGCGCTTGCAATAAGGGGTATCAGCTGTCCAGCGCCTTGTACTTCTCGCGCAGGTGGTTGCGTATCCATACCGCCGAGAGGTTGAGCGTGGCGATCACCATCACCAGCAGCAGCGCCGTGGCGTACACCAGCGGCCGCGCGGCCTCGACGTTGGGGCTCTGGAAGCCGACGTCGTAGATGTGGAAGCCCAGGTGCATGATCTTCTGGTCCAGGTGCAGGTACGGGTAGTTGCCGTCCACCGGCAGCGACGGCGCCAGTTTCACCACACCCACCAGCATCAGCGGCGCCACCTCGCCCGCGGCACGGGCCACGGCCAGGATCATGCCGGTCATCATCGCCGGGCTGGCCATCGGCAGCACGATCTTCCACAGCGTCTCGGCCTTGGTCGCACCCAGGGCCAGCGAGCCCTCGCGCACGGTCCGCGGGATCCGCGCCAGGCCTTCTTCGGTGGCCACGATCACCACCGGCACCGCCAGCAGCGCCAGGGTCAGCGAGGCCCACAGCAGGCCCGGGGTACCCAGGGTCGGCGCCGGCAGTGCTTCGGGGAAGAACAGGTGGTCGAGCGAGCCGCCCAGCACGTACACGAAGAAGCCCAGGCCGAACACGCCGTAGACGATCGCCGGCACGCCGGCCAGGTTGTTCACCGCGATGCGGATCAGCCGGGTCACCGGACCCTGGCGGGCATATTCACGCAGGTACACCGCCGCCAGCACGCCGAACGGGGTGACGATCACGGCCATGATCAGGGTCATCATCACGGTGCCGAAGATCGCCGGGAAGATCCCGCCCTCGGTGTTGGCTTCACGCGGGTCGTCGCTGAGGAACTCCCACACCTTGGCGAAGTAGGTGCCCAGCTTGGTGAAGTTGTTCATGGCGTTGGGCTGGTAGGCGTGCACCACCTTGTCGAGGTTGATCTCGACTTCGCGGCCATTGCCGTCACGGGCCACCAGGCTGTCGCGGCTGAAGTCCTGGTGCAGCTTGCCCAGGCGGTCCTCGATGGCCTTGTAGCGGTTGTTCAGCTCGGCGCGCTCGGCATCCATGTCGGCCTGCGCTACAGGGGTCAGCTTGCCTTGCAGTTCCAGCTTGCGGGCTTGCAGACGCAGGCGCTCAAGGCCATGGTTGATCGCACCGATGTCCTTCTTCTCGAGCTTCTGCAGCTCGCCGGCCAGGCCGGCAGCACGCTTGAGGCGTGCCTGCAGCTCGTTCCAGGCGGCCTGCCCTTCGGCAACCACCTTGCCGTTTTCCTTGACGCTGACCAGGTAGCCGTAGAAGTTGCCCCACTCGCGGCGCTCCAGGGCGATCAGGTCGACCGGCTTCTGCTGGTCCACCAGCCAGTCGCCGACCACCCAGGTGAAGTCACTGCCGTTGAGGTCACGGTTGCCGACCTTGATCAGCTCACGGGTCATGAACTCCGGGCCGTTGTCGGGTACCGGCAGGCCGGCCCCCTTGAGGCGTGCCAGCGGCACCTCTTCCTTCTGCACCACTTCGCCGATGACGATGTGGTTGGCCTGGCCCGGCACGTTGTAGCTGGCCTGGATCAGGTCGGCCGGCCAGAAGTGCGCCAGGCCGCGCACGGCGATCACGGAGAGCAGACCGATGGTCATGATCACCGCGATGGACACCGCGCCACCGCTTATCCAGACGCCGGGGGCGCCGCTCTTGAACCAGCTCTTGAGGGAATCCTTTTTCACGGATCTCTACCTTTCTATCAAAGCGACGAGTATTTCTTGCGCAGACGCTGGCGAATCAGCTCGGCCAAGGTGTTCATCACGAAGGTGAACATCAGCAGCACCAGCGCGGCGAGGAACAGCACGCGGTAGTGGCTGCCACCGACTTCCGATTCGGGCATCTCCACCGCGACGTTGGCCGCCAGGGTGCGCATACCTTCGAACAGGTTCATTTCCATGACCGGGGTGTTGCCCGTGGCCATCAGCACGATCATGGTTTCACCCACTGCGCGGCCCATGCCGATCATCAGCGCCGAGAAGATGCCCGGGCTGGCGGTCAGGATGACCACGCGGGTCAGGGTCTGCCACGGCGTGGCGCCGAGTGCCAGCGAGCCCAGGGTCAGGCTGCGCGGCACGCTGAACACGGCGTCCTCGGCAATCGAGTAGATGTTCGGGATGACCGCAAAGCCCATGGCGATACCGACCACCAGGGCGTTGCGCTGGTCGTAGGTGATGCCCAGGTCATTGGTGATCCACAGGCGCATGTCGCCGCCGAAGAACCAAGTTTCGAGGAACGGGCTCAGGGTCAGCGCGCCCCAGCCGGTGAACAGGATCACTGGGATCAGGATCGCCGCTTCCCAGCCATCCGGCACACGCAGGCGGATCGACTCCGGCAGGCGGCTCCAGATGAAGCCGGCCAGCAGGATGCCGAACGGCATCACCACGAACAGGCTGAACACACCGGGCAGATGCCCTTCCAGGTAAGGCGCCAGGAACAGCCCGGCGAAGAAGCCGAGGATCACCGTGGGCATCGCCTCCATCAGCTCGATCACCGGCTTGACCTTGCGGCGCATGCCCGGGGCCATGAAGTAGGCGGTGTAGATCGCTGCGGCAATCGCCAGCGGTGCGGCCAGGATCATCGCGTAGAACGCGGCCTTGAGCGTACCGAAGGTCAGTGGCGACAGGCTCAGCTTGGGCTCGAAGTCGGTGTTCGACGCGGTGGACTGCCAGACGTACTTGGGCTCGTCGTAGTTCTCGTACCAGACCTTGCTCCACAGCGCGCTCCAGGACACTTCCGGGTGCGGGTTGCGCAGGCTGGCCGGGATCAGCTTGCCGCCCTCTTCGACGAACAGGCGGTTGGCCCGTGGCGACAGTGCCAGCACGCCGGCGCCTTCGGCCATCGGCTCCACCAGCAGGGTGCGGTGCGCGGTGCTGTGGAACACGCCGAGCTTGCCGCTGGCATCCAGTGCCACGAAGCCCTTGCGGCGCTCTTCGGCATCGATCTGCACGATCGGCGCCTTGCCCATCTGGAAGGTACGAATCTGCTTGAAGCGCTGCTCGCCGTCCGGGTCGCGGGCCATGAACCACTGAGCCAGGCCACCCTTGGAGTCACCGATGATCAGCGAGATGCCGCCCACCAGCTGGGCGCTGGCGGTGACTTCGGCATCGGCGTCGTCGAGCAGCTTGTAACGACCGTTGAGGCTCTTGTCGCGCAGGCTGAACACATCGGCCTGGGCCCGCCCGTTGATCACGTACAACCACTGCTGGCGCGGGTCGATGAAGATCGCCTTGACCGCCTCGGTCATCTGCGGCAGTTCGATGTGGTTCTGCTCGCTGGTGACTTCGCCGGTCATCATGTTTTCTTCGCGGCTCAGTTGCAGTACCTGCAACTGCGCACCGCTGGAGCCGGCCACCACCAGGGTGTCGCCATTGACGTTCAGGCTCACGTGCTCCAGCGCACGGCCCGAATCGCCGAGGGCGAACGGTTGCTGGCCATAGGGGTAGTCGATGGCCGGGGTGATGGTCTTGTGGTTGTCCGGGTAGGTGATCTTGTAGCTGTGGCTGAACACCAGTGCCTGGCCGTTGGACAGGCCCAGCACCACCAGCGGGTTGCCCGGCTGGTCGGCGCCGATCGAGGTCACCTGGGTGCCGGCCGGTACCGGCAGGTCGACACGCTTGAGCTCGGCACCGGTCTTGGTGTCGAAGAACAGCGCCTGCCCCTTGTCCGAGACGCGCATGCCGACCAGGTTCTGCTCTTCGAGCGCGATCATCAGCGGCTTGCCGGCGTCCTGGGTCAGCCAGGCCGGGGTCATGGCCTTCTTGGTGGTCAGTTCGGCGCCTTGAAACAGCGGCACCACCACGTAGGCCAGGTAGAAGAAGATCAAGGTGATCGCCGCCAGCACGGCGAGCCCGCCCACCAGTACATACCAGCGGGTCAGGCGGTCCTTGAATGCACGCAGGCGACGCTTGCGTTGCAGCTCGGGCGTATTGAAATCAATCCGCACGGGGGGAGAATTTTGGGTCATGGTGGAGTTGGCCAGATCATTCATGCGCTCACCCTAGCGGTCCCGTATGACAAAAACATGACAATGCAGTGACGCAAAAAAGCCCGCCGCTCAGGCATGCCTGGCAGCGGACTCGCAATTTGCAGCGCGGCCCGCACAGATGCAGGGCGCGCCCGTTCACACTCAGTTTGCAGCGACGCCTTTGGCGGCGTGGTTCAGGCCCAGGTCGGCCAGCGCTTTCTCGGCCACTTTGGCGGGCAGCGGGATGTAACCGTCTTTCACCACGACCTGTTGACCGGCCTGCGACAGCACCAGCTTGACGAACTCGGCTTCCAGCGGGGCCAGAGGCTTGTTCGGGGCCTTGTTGACGTAGACGTAGAGGAAACGCGACAGCGGGTAGGTACCGTTCAGGGCGTTGGCTTCGTTGTCTTCGACGAACGCGCCGCCTTCCTTCTTGGCCAGGGCCACGGTTTTCACGCTGGCGGTCTTGTAGCCGATGCCCGAGTAACCGATACCGTTCAGCGAGCTGCTGATCGACTGCACGACGGACGCCGAGCCAGGTTGTTCGTTGACGTTAGGCTTGAAGTCGCCTTTGCACAGGGCTTCTTCCTTGAAGTAGCCATAGGTGCCGGATACCGAGTTGCGACCGAACAGCTGGACCGGCTTGTTGGCCAGGTCGCCGGTCACGCCCAGGTCGCCCCAGGTTTTCACGTCGGCCTTGGCACCGCACAGGCGGGTGGAGGAGAAGATGGCGTCGACCTGAGCCATGGTCAGGCCCTTGATCGGGTTGTCCTTGTGCACGAACACGGCCAGGGCGTCGACGGCGACCGGGATGGCGGTCGGCTTGTAGCCGTACTTCTGTTCGAACGCCTGCAGCTCGACGTCTTTCATCTTGCGGCTCATCGGGCCCAGGTTGGCGGTGCCTTCGGTCAGCGCGGGTGGCGCGGTGGAGGAGCCGGCGGCCTGGATCTGGATGTTTACGTTCGGGTATTCCTTCTTGTAGGCCTCGGCCCACAGGGTCATCAGGTTGGCCAGGGTATCGGAACCGACGCTGGAGAGGTTGCCCGATACGCCGGTGGTTTTGACGTAGGTCGGAATAGCAGGATCAACAGCGGCAACTGCGTTGGCAGTCGCAACGCCAGCGGCGGCAAAGGTCAGGGCCGCCATCAAACGCTTCAGTTTCATGCCTTACTCCTAGCAGGAATTGGGGGTAGATGGATCGGGCCCAAGTATCTGCAGGCCGTATGACTACTCTATGAACTGAATGTGACAATTAGATGAAAGGCCATCACCTCGTTCGAGGGATGGCCCTTATAGCGGACGCGGGGCGGGGTTTCAGCGCTTGGTGAGCAGCAGGTAGATGCCTACCAGCAGGCCCAGGGTGCAGATGCCGGCGACATAGTAGGCCGGGCCGAGCGGGCTGAACTTCATCAGCGAGGTGACCATGATCGGGGTCAGGCCACCGAAGATCGCGTAGGCCAGGTTGTAGGAAAACGACAGGCCGCTGAAACGCACCACCGGCGGGAAGGCGCGCACCATCACGTAAGGCACCGCACCGACGATGCCCACGCACAGCCCGGTAACGGCGTACATCGGGTACAGCCACTCAGGGTGCGCCGCCAGGTTGTGGTAGAAGCTCCAGGAGCTGGCCAGCAGCGCCAGGCTGCCGACGATGAACACGCGCCCGGCGCCGAAGCGGTCGGCCAGGCGCCCGGCCACGATGCAGCCGATGCTCAGCAGCACGATGGCCAGGCTGTTGGCCTTGAGGGCCTCGGTGGCGCTGATGCCGTAGAGGGTCTGCAACACGGTCGGGGTCATCAGGATGACCACGATGATGCCGGCCGACAGCAGCCAGGTCAGCAGCATCGACAGTACGATGGCGCCACGGTGGTCACGCAGCACCGCGCGCAGCGGCACTTCCTCGGCCAATGCCTTGCGCTGCTGCATCTCGGCGAACACCGGGGTTTCGTGCAGCCAGCGGCGCAGGTACACCGAAAACAGGCCGAACACGCCGCCGAGCAGGAACGGGATCCGCCAGGCGTAGTCGCTCAGTTGCTCGGGGGTGTACACGGTGTTGATCAGGGTCGCGACCAGCGAGCCGAGCAGGATGCCCGAGGTGAGGCCCGCCGTCAGCGTGCCGCAGGCGTAGCCGATGTTGCGCGCCGGCACGTGTTCGGACACGAACACCCAGGCACCCGGCACTTCACCGCCAATGGCGGCGCCCTGGATCACGCGCATCAGCAGCAACAGGATCGGTGCCCACATGCCGATCTGCGCGTAGGTGGGCAGCAGGCCCATGATCAGTGTCGGCACGGCCATCATGAAGATGCTCAGGGTGAACATCTTCTTGCGCCCCAGCAGGTCGCCGAAGTGGGCCATCACGATGCCGCCCAGCGGGCGCGCCAGGTAGCCGGCAGCGAAGATGCCGAAGGTCTGCATCAGGCGCAGCCACTCGGGCATGTCGACCGGAAAGAACAGCTTGCCCACCACCGCGGCGAAGAACACGAAGATGATGAAGTCGTAGAACTCCAGCGCCCCGCCCAGGGCGGAGAGCGACAGGGTCTTGTAGTCACTGCGGGTGAGCGGCCGCGAGGGCTGCTCTATGGAGGGGGGCACGGAGGTCATCGAAGCGTCTCTTATTGGCAAATCAGGCCGCGGCAGCGCTGGCCCCGGCCTGTCAGGAGGTCGAACGATAGCAAATTGTTCGAAAAAGCACATGGATCGACATAATCGGGGCAGATAATCATGACCGCATGGTCGTCGCCCCACGCGCGGCTCTATATACTGGCCGCTCGTATCAAACGGTTACGCCTTGTGTGGGATGTTGTGCGAAAACGCCGCTAGGTATGCTTAGTCGGTTTCGCAGAGTTTCCCTTCGCCGCACGGCAGAGCGAAGCAGCGTAGTATGTTCGTGCTGAATCGTTTTTCGCGGCGTCCGCACCAGCGCAAACCAACGAAGCGTTACGGGTCAGAGGCACCCCGGCATGATTGAACTCGAACAAGAAGATCCTATTCCGCAAGGCGACCTGGCCTTGCAGATCACCGCATTGCCCCGTGAAACCAACGGTTTCGGCGATATCTTCGGCGGCTGGCTGGTCGCCCAGATGGACCTGGCCGGCACGGCCATGGCCAGCCGAGTCGCAGGTGGGCGCGTCGCCACCGTGGCGATCGACCGCATGGCCTTTCTGGTGCCGGTGGCGGTGGGCGCGCAACTGTCCTTCTATACCCAGACCCTGGAAATCGGCCGCAGCTCGATCCAGATGATGGTCGAGGTGTGGAGCGACGACCCGCTGAGCAGTGAATGGCGCAAGGTCACCGAGGCAGTGTTCGTGTTCGTCGCCATCGACGGCAGCGGCCGCACCCGCTCGGTGCCGCCTCGTCGCTGAGCCTGGGGCGCGCTAAACTCGAGGGTCTGCGCGAGGTCCAAGACCTCGTAGGCCACCCTTCGAGAGCAACGCATGTCCACATCCAAGGTAGAAGTCGAACAGCATGGCGAGCTTGCCTGCTGGCGTATCACCACGCCTCGCGCCGAGCTGCTGATTGCCCAGCAGGGCGCACAGGTGCTCAGTTACCAGCGCGTGGGCGAGCCGCCGCTGCTGTGGCTCAGCGATCAGGCGATCTTCAGGCAGGGCAAATCGGTGCGCGCCGGTGCCCCGGTGTGCTGGCCCTGGTTCGGCAACCTGCAACGCAACCCAGCGGCCGTACAGGCCATGTTCCACGGCGCCGAGGCCCCGGCCCACGGGCTGGTGCGCGGGCGTGACTGGCAGTTGCTGGGTATCGACAGCAGTGCGGATTCGGTACGCGTAGACTTCACGCTCCCCCAAGCGTTGGGAGAGCTACCCGGCTGGCCGCACACGGTAGAACTGAAACTGAGCATCGTGCTCGGCGAAGAACTGGCGCTGACCCTCGACAGCCACAACCTGGGCAGTGGCAGCGTCACCCTCAGCCAGGCGCTGCACAGCTACTTTGCAGTCAGCGATGTGCGTGGCGCGCGGGTTGACGGCGTGGACGGGCTGGCCTACATCGAGACGCTGGCAGACTGGGAGCAACGCACCCAGCAGGGCGACCTGGGGTTTGCCGGGGAAACCGACCGCATCTACCTGCAGGCACCTGAGCGTCTGAGCATCGTCGACCCGGGCTGGAACCGGCGTATCACCCTGCGTACCCAGGGTTCGCGTTCGGCGGTGATCTGGAACCCATGGGTGGACCGCGCCGCGCAGCTCACGGACATGGCCGATGACGGCTGGCAGCGGATGCTGTGCATCGAGACGGCGAACGTGTGGGATGACGTGGTGGAACTTGCGCCCGGGGCGACCCATTCGCTGAGTGTCAGTATCGGCAGCGAACCGCTCTAGACCGCTATAGCGGGTCAAGCCCGCTCCCACCGGGCATTGCACTGATCATGAGGGCAGCACTGTACCTGTGGGAGCGGGCTTGACCCGCGATGCAGACGACGCGGTTACAGGTCGGAGTCCTCCACCACCCTCACCTTCCCCGCATCCAGCGCATACGCCGCATCGGCCAGGTCATTGCTGACCTTCTCCACCTTCAGCGTGCCGCTGACCCACAGCGGCGTGTAGATATCGTCCAGCTTCAGGCCATGGGGATAACGCACCAGCACCAGCTGGTTGGGCGGCGGTGGCGGTACATGGATGCAGGCGCCCGGATAGGGTACGAGGAAGAACAGCGTGCTGTTGCCCTTGGCGTCGGTTTCCAGCGGCACCGGGTACCCGCCCAGACGGATCTGCCTGCCGTTCATGGCAGCCACCGTCTTGCTCGAATACATCACCGCCGGCAGGCCCTTGCTCTGCTTCAGGCCACCCTTCTCGGTAAAGGTACCCATCGCCTCGGGGGAGTTGTGGTCGATCTCGGGCATCTGCTCCAGCGCCTTCTGGTCCGACTTGGGCATCAGCTCCAGCCAGTCGGTCTCGGGCAGCTCGGCGCGGGCCAGGCCACTACACAGCAACAGGGTAAGCAGTACGACTCGGCGCATGAAAAAAAGCTCGGCAACTGACGGAAAGTTGCCGAGCATTCTAGCGTCCTGTCAGCGCTTTTTGATCATGCCGTAGATCACCAGCAGGATGATTGCACCCACCAGTGCACCGAGGAAGCCAGCACCCTCGCCCGCATGGTAGATCCCCAGCGCCTGGCCACCGTAGGTCGCCGCCAGAGAGCCGGCGATACCCAGCAGAATGGTCATGATCCAGCCCATGCTGTCGTCGCCCGGCTTCAGAAAACGTGCCAGCAAGCCGACGATCAGGCCGATGAAGATGGTTCCGATGATACCCATGGCATTCCCTCTGAATTGAGTGCACGAGCCAAAGCCTAGTCAGCGCTTTGGCATCCTGCCATCAGAGGGATGCGCGGCGGGAATGGTTCCGCTCAGCCTGCGATGAGCGCTTCGACCTGCTGGATCTTCTGCTCCAGCGTGGCCATGTCGGCGCAGCGCAGGGTGGCGTGACCGACCTTGCGCCCGGCCTTGAAGGCCTTGCCGTAGTGATGCAGGTGACAGTCGTCGATAGCCACGACCGCGGCCACCGCCGGCACTTCGCCGATGAAGTTGAGCATGGCGCTTTCGCCGACCTTGGCGGTCGAGCCCAGCGGCAGGCCGGCCACGGCGCGCAGGTGGTTCTCGAACTGGCTGCACTCGGCGCCTTCGATGGTCCAGTGCCCGGAGTTGTGCACACGCGGCGCGATCTCGTTGGCCTTCAGGCCACCGTCGACCTCGAAGAACTCGAACGCCAGCACGCCGACATAGTCGAGCTGCTCGAGCACACGGCTCGCGTAGTCTTCGGCCAGGCCCTGCAGCAGGTGGTCTTCGCTGGCCACCGACAGGCGCAGGATGCCGCTGTCGTGGGTGTTGTGCACCAGCGGGTAGAAGCGCGTCTCGCCATCGCGGCCGCGAACGGCAATCAGCGACACCTCGCCGGTGAACGGCACGAAGCCCTCCAGCAGGCAGGGCACGCTACCAAGTTCGGCGAACGTGTCGACAACATCGGCTTCGGTGCGGAGCACCTTCTGGCCCTTGCCGTCATAACCCAGGGTGCGGGTCTTGAGCACGGCCGGCAGGCCGATGCTGGCGACGGCGGCCTCCAGGTCGGCTTGCGACTGGATGTCGGCGAAGGCCGGGGTCGGGATGCCCAGGTCACGGAACATGCTCTTCTCGAACAGCCGGTCGCGGGCGATGCGCAGCGCTTCGGCGCTCGGATACACCGGCACGAACTGCGACAGGAAGGCCACCGTCTCGGCTGGCACGCTTTCGAATTCGAAGGTCACCAGGTCGACTTCGTCGGCCAGCTGGCGCAGGTGATCCTGGTCGCCGTAGTCGGCACGCAGGTGCTCGCCCAGAGCGGCCGCACAGGCGTCAGGGGCCGGGTCGAGGAAAGCGAAGTTCATGCCCAGCGGGGTACCCGCCAGGGCCAGCATGCGGCCCAGTTGGCCGCCACCGATTACACCGATTTTCATGCGTGTGACCTCAGGCCTGGCGCGGGTCTGGATTGTCCAGAACGTTGTCTGTCTGCTCAGCGCGGAACTGTTTCAGAACGGTATGGAACTGCGGGTGCTTGGCGCCCAGGATGCTCGCCGAGAGCAGCGCGGCGTTGATCGCGCCGGCCTTGCCGATGGCCAGAGTGGCAACCGGGATGCCGGCCGGCATCTGCACGATCGACAGCAGCGAATCGACGCCCGAGAGCATGGCCGACTGCACCGGCACACCCAGCACCGGCAGGTGGGTCTTGGCGGCGCACATGCCTGGCAGGTGGGCAGCGCCACCGGCACCGGCGATGATCACCTCGATGCCACGGCCTTCGGCCTCTTCGGCGTACTGGAACAGCAGGTCCGGCGTGCGGTGGGCGGAAACCACCTTCACTTCGTAGGGAATGCCGAGTTTTTCCAGCATATCGGCGGTGTGGCTAAGGGTGGACCAATCGGACTTGGAGCCCATGATCACGCCAACCAGTGCACTCATCGTCGAGCCTCTTCTCTTGGGCGCCTTCAGGCGCGTCAAAAAACAACAAGCCACGCAGGGACGACCGGCGTGGCTTGTTATGCGAATTAGGGCCGGGTGTACCGACCGAAGGCCGCGCAGTATATCGTAAAGCCGTGTGTTTGATGCACCCCGGCGACCAACTGTAAGCCTTATTTTTCGGGCTTTTTCAGGGCTTCGGGCTGACTCTGGAGTCAAGCTGTCGCCGGCCCGCCTTCGAGCTTGCGCCACAGCAGGCGCACGTTGGCCTTGCGCACCAGCGCGCAGCGGTACAGGCGGATCTCCAGCGGCACGTGCCATTGCGCACCGCCACAGATCACCAGCTCGCCACGTTCAAGCTCGGCACGGGCCGACAGGCGCGGCACCCAGGCAATACCCAGGCCTTCCAGGGCCATGCTCTTGAGGCTGTCGGCCATGGCGGTTTCGTAGATGGTGGTAAAGCGCAGGTTGCGCTGGCGCAGCAGCAGATTCACCGAGCGCCCCAGAAACGCTCCGGCGCTGTAGGCCAGCAAGGGCACGCTGGCGTCGTTTTCCAGGTCGAACAGCGGCTTGCCGTCGGCATCCGCTGCACACACCGGCAGCATCTCGGTGTGCCCCAGGTGCAGCGAGGGGAAGATCTCGGCGTCCATCTGCAGGGCCGCATCCGGGTCGTAGAACGCCAGCATCAGGTCGCAGCCACCTTCGCGCAGGGCGTGCACCGCATCGCCGACGTTGGTCGCCACCAGCCGCGTGGCGATGTTCAGACCGTCGTTGCGCAACTGCGCGATCCAGCGCGGAAAGAAGCCCAGCGCCAGCGAGTGCGCCGCCGCCACCTGGATCACCTCGCCCTGCCCGCCTTCCAGGTGATGCAAGTGGCGCAGCACCTCGCCCAGCTGGTCGACCACCGTGCGCGCCGTCACCAGGAACAGTTGGCCGGCAGCGGTCAACTCGATCGGCGTGCGCGAGCGGTTGACCAGGGTCAGCCCCAACGCAGCCTCCAGGCTGCGAATGCGCCGGCTGAACGCCGGCTGGGTCACGAAGCGACGCTCCGCCGCCTGGGAAAAGCTGCGGGTGGCGGCCAGGGCGCTGAAATCTTCCAGCCATTTGCTTTCGAGGTTCATCGGGCTCTCCAGGCATGCACCAAAATGGTACACGCTCGAATGTCAATTGGCGTCACATGGAACGTTATGCCGTTTGTGCATAGGTTAGCGTGCAACAGCATTGGCCGCAAAATCCGTGCAGGCCTAGGATTGGCGCCATTCCGGCATGTGCCGGGCCTAACTCGAGATGATCTCTATCATGTCCGCTGCTGCATCGTTCCGTGTCGAAAAAGACCTGCTTGGCACCCTCGAAGTCCCTGCTGATGCCTACTACGGTATCCAGACCCTGCGTGCTGCCAACAACTTCCACCTCTCTGGCGTGCCGCTGTCGCACTACCCGAAAATGGTTGTCGGCCTGGCCATGGTCAAACAGGCAGCTGCCGACGCCAACCGCGAGCTGGGTCACCTGAGCGATGCCAAGCACGCCGCCATCAGCGAGGCCTGTGCCCGCCTGATCCGCGGTGACTTCCACGAGCAGTTCGTGGTCGACATGATTCAAGGCGGTGCCGGTACCTCCACCAACATGAACGCCAACGAAGTGATCGCCAACATCGCGCTGGAAGCGATGGGTCACCAGAAGGGCGAGTACCAGTACCTGCACCCGAACAACGACGTGAACATGGCGCAGTCGACCAACGACGCCTACCCGACCGCCATCCGTCTGGGCCTGCTGCTGGGTCACGATGCGCTGCTGGCCAGCCTCGACAGCCTGATCCAGGCCTTCGCTGCCAAGGGTGAAGAGTTCAGCCACGTACTGAAGATGGGCCGTACCCAGCTGCAGGACGCCGTGCCGATGACCCTGGGCCAGGAATTCCGTGCCTTCGCCACCACCCTGACCGAAGACCTCAACCGCCTGCGCACCCTGGCGCCGGAAGTGCTGACCGAAGTCAACCTGGGCGGTACCGCGATCGGTACCGGCATCAACGCCGACCCGGGCTACCAGGCCCTGGCCGTACAGCGTCTGGCGCTGATCAGCGGCCAGCCGCTGGTACCGGCTGCCGACCTGATCGAAGCCACCTCCGACATGGGCGCCTTCGTGCTGTTCTCCGGCATGCTCAAGCGCACTGCAGTCAAGCTGTCGAAGATCTGCAACGACCTGCGCCTGCTGTCCAGCGGCCCGCGCACCGGCATCAACGAGATCAACCTGCCGGCACGTCAGCCAGGCAGCTCGATCATGCCCGGCAAGGTCAACCCGGTTATCCCGGAAGCGGTCAACCAGGTGGCCTTCGCCATCATCGGCAACGACATCGCGCTGACCATCGCGGCCGAAGGCGGCCAGCTGCAGCTGAACGTGATGGAGCCGCTGATCGCCTACAAGATCTTCGACTCGATCCGTCTGCTGCAACGCGCCATGGACATGCTGCGCGAGCACTGCATCGTCGGCATCACCGCCAACGAACAGCGCTGCCGTGAACTGGTCGAACACTCGATCGGCCTGGTCACCGCCCTGAACCCGTACATCGGCTACGAAAACGCCACCCGTATTGCCCGTATCGCGCTGGAAAGCGGCCGCGGCGTACTGGAACTGGTGCGTGAGGAAGGCCTGCTGGACGAAGCGATGCTCAACGACATCCTGCGTCCGGAAAACATGATTGCACCGCGTCTGGTACCGCTCAAAGCGTAACCGACGCCGTACTACCGCTCACCAGGTTGAGGGACTAGACACCTCTCACCTTTTGAGGGCCCAGGGACTTTGTCTCCGGGCCCTTTTTTTTGCCTGCGGTGCGACCTTCGCCAGCAATGCCGGCGCCTAAAGGGAACGGGTAGTGTCGGCTGCTTCTGCCGACGAGGGCAGCAGCAGCACATTCAGGAAGGTCGAATCGCTGACGATCTCCTTCATGAACCACCACACGAACGCCAGGCAGAGCGCCACCATGAAGGCGGTCAGATCGCCCGTGTAATGGCGCACCGTGAGCACCCCGATAAAGCACAGCACCACGCCCAGCCCGCTGATCAGGTCTGCCCAGTTGGAACGGCTGAGGTGGCGCTTCATGGCCCGGTGATCCGCCTCGGGCAACACCAGCGCCTGGGCACACTTTGCACAGGTGAGCGGCTGCCCGCCCATGAGCGTTTCCAGCTCGCCCTCGCTCGGCAACCAGACGTGGCCGCATGCCGGGCAATTGAGGTCCACCGCGGCGCACAGGCGCTCTTGCGCGGATTTGTACTTGTTCGTCGACACGTCCTTGGCACCTTCGTCCTGAAGCAGGCGCGATGGTAACCGCTGGCCGTCACGCTGCCCATCGCGAACTCGGGCGGCCCGGCCGCTGACAGCGCGCCGGGGGATGGCGTAAGGTGGTCGGCTTTCCTTCAGTCGAGCACGGAGACAGGCCATGACCCCGGCCCCTGCCCACAACATCATGGTGCTGTACACCGGTGGCACCATCGGCATGCAGGCCAGCGCCGGCGGCCTGGCCCCGGCGTCGGGCTTCGAGCAGCGCATGCGTGAGCAACTGGCCGGGCAACCGGGCCTGGCAGCCTGGCAGTTCCGCGAACTGCTGCCGCTGATCGACAGCGCCAACATGACGCCCTGCTACTGGCAGCGCCTGCGCGCCGCGATCATCGAAGCGGTGGATGGCCAGGGCTGCGATGGCGTGCTGGTGCTGCATGGCACCGACACCCTGGCCTACAGCGCCGCCGCCATGAGCTTCCAGTTGCTCGGGCTGACGGTGCCGGTGCTGTTCACCGGCTCGATGCTGCCGGCCGGTACGCCGGACAGCGATGCGTGGGAGAACCTCACGGGGGCGCTGCAGGTGCTGAGCCAGGGTACGTCGCCGGGTGTTCAGCTGTATTTCCACGGTCAGCTGCTGGCACCAAACCGCACCGCCAAGGTGCGCAGCTTCGGCCGGAACCCGTTCGCGACCTTGCAGCGCTCGGGCGGTGCGGCGCAGGCGCCTGTACCGGCAGCACTGGCTTATCGCGCGCCGCTGCAGGTGGCCAAGGTTGCAGTGTTGCCGCTGGTGCCAGGCCTCGACGCCGCGCTGTTGCAGGCCACACTCGACAGCGGGGTCCAGGGGCTGGTGCTGGAATGCTACGGCAGCGGCACCGGGCCGTGTGATGACGATGCGTTCGTGGCCGTGCTGGAACAGGCCCGCGCGCGTGACATCGTGGTGGTGGCGATCACCCAGTGCCATGAAGGCGGGGTCGAACTGGAGGTGTACGCAGCCGGCAGCCGCCTGCGCGAGGCCGGTGTGCTGTCGGGTGGCGGAATGACCCGGGAGGCGGCGTTCGGCAAATTGCAGGCATTGCTCGGTAGCCAGTTGCCGGTTGACGAGGTGCGACGGCTGGTTGGGCTGGACCTGGCTGGCGAATTACGTTGAGCCCTTCGCTGGCTTGCCAGCGAACAGGCCCTGAAGGGCATACAAATTGCTCACTCAACCCCAAGCCCCTCAGCCGGATGCCGAGCATGCTCCACTCCCACCTCACCACCCTGAACGCGGTTTCCCTGATGCTGCAGGCCTTCAAGGACGAAGACCGTGCCGCCCAGCGGCTGCTCGAAGGCACCGGCATCACCCCGGCCGACCTGGGCCGCGCCGACTGGCGCATCACCACGCACCAGGAACTGCGCGTGTGCGCCAACGCCGTGGCCATGCGCCGGGAAGTCGGGCTGGAACTGGGCCAGCGCATGCACGTTTCATCCTACGGCATGCTCGGTTACGCCCTGCTTTCCGGTGCCACCCTGGGTGACGCCCTGCACCTGGCCCTGCAGTACCCCGCGCTGCTGGGAACACTTTTCCAGCTGCGCCTGATCGAGGACGGCGAGCGGGTCTGGTTCAGCGCCAGCGACTACGGCCAGGCCCCGGAGCTTGCGGCGTTCAATGCCGAGTTCTGCCTGACGTCGCTCAAGGTCATCTGCAACGACCTGCTCGGCCAGCCGCTGCCCTTGCTGGGCGCGCGTTTCGCTCACCCTGCCCCGGATTACCAGGCGCTCTACAGTGCGCCTTTCGACTGCCCCCTGCAGTTCGGCGCCAGCGACAATGCCTTTGCCTTCGAACGCCACTGGCTGGCCCGGGCCCTGCCCCTGGCCGACCCGATCACCCACCGTGCGATGAGCGAACGCTGCCGCCGGCAGAACCTGGAATTCACCGGGCGCCAGGCCTGGCTCGGGCGCATTCGCCAGCTGCTGCAGCAGCAGTTGGAGGCACCACCAGGCCTCGAGGGCCTGGCGCGGCAGATGAGTTGTTCGTCACGCACCCTGCGTCGCCACCTGCACGAGCTGGGCAGCAGTTATCAACAACTGCTCGATGAGCTGCGCTTCGAACGGGCCAAGCAGTTGCTGGCCGAGGACGAGCTGCCGATCTACCGCATCGCCGAGGTGCTGGGCTTCAGCGAGCCGGCCAGCTTCCGACACGCCTTCCTGCGTTGGAGCGGCGTGGCACCGAGCCATTTTCGCGCCTGAAACACGCGCATGCACCGCGAGGGGGCGAAATGCGGACAACCGTGTTGGCCATATCGATCCCCTTTTGGCCGTTTGCGCCGTTCTGCCGGTGGGCGTACCTCTCGACAATGGGGCCACGCCAGTAAACCCGGAGAACAAAAAATGCTGACGATCTATTCCGATGACCATCGCCTGCACCACGGCCGCTGCGAGCTGATCGACGGGCAGTTGATGCCCTGCTTCGAAATGCCCTCGCGTGCCGACCATGTGCTCGAGCGGGTCAAGGCCCAGGGCCTGGGGCCCGTCGAAGGCCCTACCGATTTTGGCCGCGCACCGCTGCTGCGCGTGCACAGCGCCGACTACCTGGATTTCTTCCAGGGCGCCTGGCAGCGCTGGAGCGCACTGGGCCATGACGGCGACCTGCTGCCGTTCACCTGGCCGGCGCGCAGCCTGCGCCAGGTCAAACCCAGCGGCCTGCATGGCGAGCTGGGCTATTACAGCTTCGACGCCGGTGCACCGATCACCGCCGGCACCTGGCAGGCCGCCTACAGCTCGGCGCAGGTTGCCCTGACCGCACAGGCGGCGGTGCAGGCCGGTGCCCACAGCGCCTTCGCCCTGTGCCGGCCACCGGGGCATCATGCCGCCAGCGACGTGATGGGGGGCTACTGCTATCTGAACAACGCCGCGATCGCCGCCCAGGCCTTCATCGACCACGGTCGCCAGCGCGTGGCGATCCTGGATGTGGACTACCACCACGGCAACGGTACCCAGCAGATCTTCTACGCACGCAACGACGTGCTGTTCGCCTCGATCCACGGCGACCCGCAAGCCGAATTCCCGTTCTTCCTCGGCTATGCCGACGAGCACGGCGAAGGCGACGGGCTGGGCTGCAACTTCAACTATCCGCTGCCGGCAGGCAGCGACTGGGCCACCTGGCGCGGCGCGCTGGACGAAGCCTGCGAACGCATCGGCGCGTATGACCCCGAAGTGCTGGTGATCTCGCTGGGCGTGGACACCTTCAAGGACGACCCGATCTCGCAATTCAAGCTCGACAGCCCGGACTACCTGGCCATGGGCGAGCGCATCGCGCAGTTGGGCAAGCCGACCCTGTTCATCATGGAAGGTGGCTATGCCGTGGCCGAAATCGGCGTCAACGCGGTCAACGTGCTCGAGGGTTTCGAGCGCGCCCGTCAAGGCTAGGCTCAGTCGACCCAGGCACGTGCAAGGCGTGCCAGGGCCTGGGCAATCGCGGCCTCGTTCACGGCCGCGAACCCCAGCACCAGTCCGGCACGCTTATCCACAGGCAGCGGCGTGTCGGGCAACCAGTAATCACTCAGCGCATTGAGTTCGACACCCACCGCTGCGGCACGGGCGATCAGTTCCCGTTCGCGCGCCTGGCTGTCCACGTCGATCTTCAGGTGCAGGCCCGCCGCCACCTCCGGCAAGGCTCCCAGCCCCGCCACAGCCTTCGGCCAGCCGGCCAGAAGCGCATTGCGCCGGCTCAACGCCGCGCGGCGCATGCGCCGGATATGACGCTGGAAGTGCCCTTTAGCCATGAACTGCGCCATCACCGCCTGTGTGCCGACCTCGGAATGGCGCACCGCCAACGCCCGAAAGCGCGAGAATGCCTCCACCAGCCGGGCCGGCAGCACAAGGTAGCCCAGACGCAGCGCCGGAAAGGCCACCTTGCCGAAGGTGCCGACATACAGCACCCGTCCGCTGCGGTCCAGGGCTGCCAGCGGGGCCAGCGGCGCGCCGCTGTAGCGGTACTCGCCGTCGTAGTCGTCCTCGATGATCCAGCTGTCGTTGCGCTCGGCCCAGGCCAGCAGTTCCAGACGCCGCGCCAGGCTCAGGGTGACGCCGGTGGGGTACTGATGCGCGGGGGTAACGTAGCTCAGGCGACAGTTGGGCAACTGGGCCAGGGCAGCGCACTGCAACCCGTCGTGATCCACCCCCACGCCATGCACCTTCGCGCCCGCCATGACGAAGGCTTTACCCGCCGCACGATAGCCGGGGTTTTCCACAGCCACACCGTCACCGGGCGCCAGCAGCAGCTGTGCACAAAGGCTGATTGCCTGCTGCGCACCACTGGTGATCACAATTTGTTCAGCCACGCAGGACAACCCACGGGAGCGACGCAGGTAGGTGGCAATCAGCTCGCGCAGCAGCGGTTCTCCGGCCGGGTCGCCGTAACCGAGTGACGCCGGGTCGGGATTTCGCCAGAAACCCGCCTGCAGCTTGGCCCACACCTCGAAGGGGAACAGATCGAAGGCCGGTATGCCAACCTGAAAAGCCCGCGGCGCACGAGGCTCATGCACGGATAAATGATTGTTTTCCAGGCGCTCCAGCACGTCCGTGTGGATAACTTTACTGGATAAATCCTCAGTGCAATCACCCGTTTTTGTGGATAACCCTGTGGAAAAACCCAGGGATAACCCTGTGGACAGTTTTGTGGATAGTTTTGGCAGCTGACTGACGTAGGTACCATCGCCCACCCGGCTTTCGATATAGCCTTCGGCATACAGCTGGTCGTAGGCACGAACTACGCTGTTACGTGAGACGGCAAGCGCTGCGGCCATGTCGCGGGTGGCGGGAAGACGCGTGCCGCTACCCAGGCGCCCGTCCAGCACGCGCTGGCGCAGCGCCTGGTACAACTGGCGACTGAGCCCCTGACGACGGTCCAGCACGATGCCGGTGGGGTCGAAGGGCAAGGCAACGCTACGTTCGCTCATGAAATTGGACCTACCAAATAAGCCGGAAATGGCTCTTACCATAAGCCAATAGCCTGCCTAGGATGGGGCCATTCGCCAACCCCTGTATTGCACACAAGGATCCTTCGATGTCTACCGTGACCCTGCGCCCCGTGACCGCCGATGACCACGCCGCCTGGCTGCCGCTATGGCAGGCCTACCAGCGTTTCTATGAGACCCGCATCGATGAGGCGGTCAGTGCCGTGACCTGGCAGCGCATGCTCGACACCAGCGAGCCGACCAACGCTGCGCTGGCCTGGGTCGATGGCAAGGCGGTGGGCATGGTGCACTGGATCTACCACCGCTCCAACTGGACGGTGGAGAACGCCTGCTATCTGCAGGATCTGTATGTCGACGCCAACCAGCGCGGCAAGGGCGTGGGCCGCCAGCTGATCGAGCTGGTGTACGACACGGCGCGCCAGGCCGGCTGCACCAAGGTGCACTGGCTGACCCATGAAACCAACGCCACCGGTATTTCGCTGTATGAACAGGTGGCCGAACGGCCGGGTTTCATCCAGTTCCGCAAAGCCCTGTAATCGGAGAAGCCACCATGAGCACACCGTTGAACTGGCGGCCGGCCAAGGCCCCGCAGCCTGTCCCGCTGGTCGGGCGCTTCATCCGCCTGGAAAAACTCGACCCGCGCCGCGACCGCGAGCACCTGTGGGCGGTGTTCCAGGGCCCCGAGGCCGACCAGACACTGTGGAAGTACCTGGCCTACGGACCATTCACCGAGCGCGAAGACTTCGACCACTGGCTAGACAGCAACGCCGCCAGCAGCGACCCGCTGTTCTACAGCGTGATCGACCTGGCCAGCGGGCAGACCCAGGGTATCCTCAGCCTGATGTCGATCGTGCCCGAGCAGGGCCGTATCGAGATCGGCCACATTGCCTTCGGCGCGGCCATGCAGCGCACGCCCAAGGGCACCGAGGCCATCTACCTGCTGGGCAAGCAGGCCTTCGCCCTGGGCAACCGGCGCCTGGAATGGAAGTGCAACAACGACAATGCCCGCTCCAAGCGCGCGGCCGAGCGTTTCGGGTTCACCTTCGAAGGGGTGTTTCGCAAGCACATGGTGACCAAGGACCACAACCGCGACACGGCCTGGTACTCCATCACCGATGACGAATGGCCGGCCATTGCCGCTGGTTTCGAACGCTGGCTGAGCGAGGACAACCAGCGCCCAGAGGGTCAGCTCAAGACGCTGGAAGCGTGCCGTACGGGTGCGTGAGGCCGGTACCCGGAGCGGGCGTATCCAACAGAAGATAAAAAAAGGGGAGCAATTCGCTCCCCAGAGGTTAACCGCTTGCAGATGAAGGCCTGAATCAGCCTTCGATCTCGATCAGGATCTCGCCCGGGTTGACCCGGTCGCCCTTGGCCACGTGTATGGCTGCAACCTTGCCGGCGATGGCCGATTGCACCTCGGTTTCCATCTTCATCGCTTCGGTGATCAGCACCGCCTGGCCGGCCTTGACCGTGTCGCCCTGCTTGACCAGCACATCGACGATGTTGCCCGGCATGGTGGTGCTCACATGGCCCGGCTCGCTGGCCTGCTTGCGCTTGCTGCTGCCACCGCCGACGAATTCGTTGAGCGGCTCGAACACCACCTCTTCCGGCATGCCGTCGATGGACAGGTAGAAGTGGCGCTTGCCTTCGGCCTTGACGCCCACACCGGTGATATCCACGCGGTAGGTCTCGCCGTGCACGTCGATCACGAACTCGGTTGGTACGCCTTCGCCACCGGCCGAGGCCACCGCGCCGGCTTCCGGAATCGGCAGCAGCACTTCAGGGGTCAGGCTGCCGGCTTCACGCTCTTCAAGGAACTTGCGCCCGATGTCCGGGAACATGGCGAAGGTCAGCACATCTTCTTCGGACTTGGCCAGGCTGCCGATGTCGGCACGCAGCTTGGTCATCTCGGGCTTGAGCAGGTCGGCGGGGCGCACGTCGATGACGTCTTCGCTGCCGATGGCCTGGCGACGCAGCTTCTCGTCGACTACCCCCGGTGCCTTGCCGTAGCCGCCCTGCAGGTACAGCTTCACCTCGTTGGTGATGGTCTTGTAGCGCTCGCCGGCCAGCACGTTGAAGAACGCCTGGGTACCGACGATCTGCGAGGTGGGCGTGACCAGCGGCGGGAAGCCGAGGTCTTCACGCACCCGCGGGATCTCGGCCAGCACTTCGTTCATGCGGTTGAGCGCACCCTGCTCCTTGAGCTGGTTGGCCAGGTTGGAAATCATCCCGCCCGGTACCTGGTTGACCTGCACGCGGGTATCCACGGCGGTGAACTCGCTTTCGAACTGGTGGTACTTCTTGCGCACGGCATAGAAGTACAGGCCGATCTCCTGCAGCAGTTGCAGGTCCAGGCCGGTATCGAACTCGCTGCCCTTGAGCGCTGCAACCATCGATTCGGTGCCCGGGTGGCTGGTGCCCCAGGCGAAGCTGGAGATGGCGGTGTCGATATGGTCGGCACCGTTCTCGATGGCCTTGAGCTGGCACATCGCGGCCAGGCCGGCCGTGTCGTGGCTGTGGATGAACACCGGCAGCGACTGCTCGGCCTTGAGTGCCTTGACCAGCTCGCCGGTGGCGTAGGGGGTCAGCAGGCCGGCCATGTCCTTGATCGCGATGGAATCGCAGCCCATGGCTTCCATCTGCTTGGCCTGGGCCACGAACGCCTCGATGGTGTGCACCGGGCTGGTGGTGTAGGCGATGGTGCCCTGGGCATGCTTGCCGGCCGCCTTCACGGCCTCGATGGCCACGCGCAGGTTTCGCACGTCGTTCATGGCGTCGAAGATGCGGAACACATCGATGCCGTTGACTGCTGCCTTGGCCACGAAGGCCTTGACCACGTCATCGCTGTAGTGCCGGTAGCCAAGCAGGTTCTGGCCGCGCAGCAGCATCTGCAGCCGGGTGTTGGGCAGTGCTGCGCGCAGCTTGCGCAGGCGCTCCCACGGGTCTTCCTTGAGGAAGCGCACGCAGGCGTCGAAGGTCGCGCCGCCCCACACTTCCAGCGACCAGTAGCCCACCTTGTCGAGCTTGTCGCAGATCGGCAGCATGTCGTCGGTGCGCATGCGGGTGGCCAGCAGCGATTGGTGGGCGTCGCGCAGGATCGTGTCGGTTACGAAAATTTTCTTGGACATTGTAGGGTTCCTCACAGGCCTGCGTGGGCGGCGATGGCGGCGGCGATGGCCAGGGCCAGCTCTTCGGGTTTGCGCTTGATCGAGTAGTTGGTCAGTTCGGGGTGGCTTTCAACGAAGCTGGTGTTGAACTGGCCGCTACGGAATTCCGGGTTGCGCAGGATTTCCTGGTAGTACGCGGCGGTGGTCTTGACCCCCTGCAGGCGCATGTCGTCCAGGGCCCGCAGGCCGCGGTCCATGGCTTCTTCCCAGGTCAGCGCCCAGACCACCAGCTTCAGGCACATCGAGTCGTAGAACGGCGGGATGGTGTAGCCGGTGTAGATCGCCGTGTCGGTGCGCACGCCCGGGCCGCCGGGGGCGTAGTAGCGGGTGATCTTGCCGAAGCTGGGCAGAAAGTTGTTTTTCGGGTCTTCTGCATTGATCCGGAACTGCAGCGCGAAGCCGCGGTGCTGGATGTCTTCCTGCTTGACCGACAGCGGCAGGCCCGAGGCGATGCGGATCTGTTCGCGAACGATGTCGATACCGGTGATTTCCTCGGTGATGGTGTGCTCCACCTGCACCCGGGTGTTCATTTCCATGAAGTACACCTCGCCATCGGCGAGCAGGAACTCCACGGTACCGGCATTCTCGTAGCCCACGGCCTTGGCCGCGCGCACCGACAGGTCGCCTATGTAGGCGCGCTGTTCGGGGGTCAGCTGCGGGCTGGGGGCGATCTCGATGAGCTTCTGGTTGCGGCGCTGGATAGAGCAGTCGCGCTCGAACAGGTGCACCACGTTGCCGAAGCTGTCACCCAGGATCTGCGCCTCGATGTGCTTGGGGTTGACGATGCATTTTTCCAGGAACACCTCGGCCGAACCGAATGCCTTGGTGGCTTCGGAAATCACCCGCGGAAAGGCCTGCTCGAGTTCTTCGCGGCTGTTGCAGCGACGAATGCCGCGCCCGCCGCCGCCGGAAGTGGCCTTGAGCATAACCGGGTAACCGATGCGGTCGCCCTCTTCCAGGGCTTCGTGGATGTCGGCCACGTTGCCTTCGGTGCCCGGGGTGACCGGTACGCCGGCCTTGATCATGCTGCGCCGCGCCTCGGTCTTGTCGCCCATGCGGCGAATGACTTCGGCGGCCGGGCCGATGAACTTGATCCCGCGTTCGGCGCAGATGTCCGCCAGCTCCGCGTTCTCCGACAGAAAACCATAGCCCGGGTGCAACGCATCGCAGCCGGTTTCCACTGCCAGGTTCACCAGCTTGCGCGGGTTGAGATAACCGGCCAGGGGTTCGGCACCGATGCTATGGGCCTCGTCCGCACGCTTTACGTGCAGGGCGTGACGGTCGGCGTCGGAATAGATCGCCACCGAGCGAATGCCCATCTCGGCGCAGGCACGCACAATGCGTACTGCGATTTCACCCCGGTTGGCGATCAGGATTTTTTTTATCACTGGAGTCTTCCCAAAGCCGTTGGTAACAAACGAACCGGCAGTACCGGTCGGCGCGTGACCAGACGTCGCTGGCCAGTCGTATAATCACCCTAGCGCCGAACGTGAATAAACAAAAATCAATATTTGTTAGGGGCAGCATTAGCAATTGCTTATAGTGCCGTAACAGGGTTTTGCCGAGGCGACGGGAAATATGCGTAAGTCATTGATGCGTATGACATTGCGTCAATTGCAGATCTTCAATGAAGTGTGTGATTTGCGTTCCTACAGCCGGGCCGCCGAGGAGATGTCGCTGACGCAACCCGCCGTTAGTCTACAGATCCGCCAGCTCGAAGAACTGGTAGGCCAGCCGCTGTTCGAGTACGTCGGCAAGAAGCTCTACCTCACCGAGGCCGCCGAGGCGCTGCAGCGCGCCAGCCGGGACATCTTCGGACGCCTGGAGAGCCTCGACATGCAGCTGTCGGACATGCAGGGCTCGCTGCAGGGCCAGCTCAAGCTGGCGGTGGAATCGAGCGCCAAGTACTTCGTGCCGCACCTGTTCGCCGCCTTCAAGCGCCTGCACCCGGAGGTCAACCTGACCCTCACCGTGGTCAACCGCGCCCAGGCCATCCGGCGCCTGTCGGACAACCGCGACGACCTGATCATCATGTCGATGGTGCCGCAGGACATGGGCCTGGAGTTTTTGCCCTTCCTGAACAACCCGATCGTGGCCGTGGCCCCGCCCGATCACCCGCTGTGCACGCTCGACAGCCTGCGCCTGCAGGACCTGGAGCCGCATACGCTGCTGGTGCGCGAACAGGGTTCGGGCACGCGCAAGGCGTGCGAGGAGTACTTCAAGGAAAAGCGCGTGCACTTCACTCAGACCCTGGAAGTGGCATCGGCCGACGCCCAGCGCGAATGCGTGATCGCAGGCCTTGGCATCGCCCTTTTGACCCGGCATGCACTGAACATGGAACTGGCCACCGGGGTGCTGCGCGAGCTGCCGGTAGAGGAGCTGCCGCTGTATCGCAGCTGGTGCGTGGTGCAGGCCAAGGCCAAGCGGCAGTCGCCGGTGGCCCTGGCCTTTGTTGCGTTCATCCGCAGCGAACGTGCGCAGATCAGCGCGCTTGTTGAGCGTTTCTCGGGGACGTTGCCGCTGACACCTGCCATACGCTGACAGCGTGCAGTTCGGGGTAGTCGGCGATGTCCTGCAGCAATTGGCGCTGCTCGGAATAGCTTTCGATCGCGCGGCGAAACTCCATGCGGCGCTGATCCTTTTCCTGCTGCTTGCGGGACTTGGCGGTAGGTTGGTGCGAGCCATCGAATTCACGAGCCATTGCGTGTCTCCCTGGTCGATTGCGGGGAGTTTCAGCGTGCCCGGGCGGGGTTACGGTTTGGCGGCGGGAGGGTTACAAAAGCATGAACAATCAGGCGTGGCATGCGGTGC
The DNA here is from genome assembly GCF_017848315.1 of Pseudomonas palmensis. Lineage (GTDB taxonomy): Bacteria > Pseudomonadota > Gammaproteobacteria > Pseudomonadales > Pseudomonadaceae > Aquipseudomonas > Aquipseudomonas palmensis. Next base: position 150,323 of record NZ_JAFKEC010000003.1, on the reverse strand, counting down.
TGCCCTTCGCCGGCAAGCCAGCGAAGGCGTCAGTGCGGGCGGTGCAAGACGATCAGTCGTCCATCGCCTTGATCGACTTGGGCGACAGGCGCAGGCTGCGCAAGCTGCGTTTGACGCTCTTGAGGTGGTTGACCAAGCTCGGCCCGCGCGCCATGGCAACGCCCATGGCCAGCACGTCGATCACCACCAGGTGGGCGATACGCGAGGTCAGCGGGGTGTAGATTTCGGTGTCTTCATGCACGTCGATGGCCAGGTTGACCGTGGACAATTCGGCCAGCGGGGTCTGGCTCGGGCACAGGGTGATCAGCGTCGCGCCGCTTTCACGCACCAGGTTGGCAGTGATCAGCAGGTCCTTGGAACGCCCTGACTGGGAAATGCAGATCGCTACATCACCCGGCTTGAGGGTGACCGCCGACATCGCCTGCATGTGCGGGTCGGAATACGCCGCTGCCGTCAGCAACAGGCGGAAGAACTTGTGCTGGGCATCGGCAGCCACCGCACCCGATGCACCAAACCCGTAGAACTCCACGCGCTGCGCCTGGGCCATGGCCGTCACGGCGCGCTGCAATGCCTGGGCATCGAGGTGCTCGCGCACTTCCATCAGGGTGTGCAGGGTGGTGTCGAAGATCTTCAGGCTGTAGTCGGCTACCGAATCGTCTTCATGAATCGCGAACTGACCGAAGCTCGCACCCGCCGCCAGGCTTTGCGCCAGCTTGAGCTTGAGGTCCTGGAAACCGGTGCAACCGATCGCCCGGCAGAAACGCACGATGGTCGGCTCGCTGATCCCGACGCTGTGCGCCAGATCAGCCATGGAGCTATGCATGACAGCCGCTGGATCGAGCAATACGTGATCGGCAACCTTCAGTTCCGATTTGCGTAGCAGATGGCGCGACTGGGCGATGTGTTGCAACAGATTCAAGGGCAGGACTCGGTTATGATCGGCTGACCGGGTTGTAGCTTTCTTGTAGTTATACTACATGACCGGCGACCCGCCCAGCTAAACGATCTTGGAGAGTGGTGGCATTGACTATCCCGTGCGACATTCTGGTGTTCGGCGGCACCGGCGACCTGGCCCTGAACAAACTGCTTCCAGCGCTCTACCACCTGTTTCGCGAAGGCCGTCTGCACAACGCCGTGCGGATCATCGCCCTGGCCCGCCGGACCTTGCCACGGATTGAATTTCTCAAGCTGGTCGAACGCCGCTGCCGCGCCCAGATCGCGCCCCAGGACTTCAGCGACGAGGTGTGGCACCGCTTTTCCACGCGCCTGGACTACTTCTCCATGGACGCCATGCAGAGCGCCGATTTCGGCCGCCTCGCCCGCTTTCTGGGCGAGCCCGGCGGGCTGACGCGGGTCTACTACCTGGCCACCGCACCCAACCTGTTCGTGCCCATCGCCACCCACCTGCAGGTGGCCGGGCTGGTCGACAGCGAAGCGCGTATCGTGCTGGAAAAACCCATCGGCCACTCGCTGGAGTCCGCCACCACGATCAACAGCGCCATCGGCGCGGTATTCGCCGAATCCCAGGTGTTTCGCATCGACCACTACCTGGGCAAGGAGACGGTGCAGAACCTCATGGCATTGCGCTTTGCCAACGCGCTGCTGGAGCCGGTGTGGCGCACCAACCAGGTGGACCACGTGCAGATCAGCGTGTGCGAAACCCTCGGCGTGGAAAACCGCGGCGGCTACTACGACCGTGCCGGCGCCACCCGCGACATGCTGCAGAACCACCTGCTGCAACTGCTCTGCCTGGTAGCCATGGAGCCACCAGCGCAGTTCGAGGCCGAGGCGGTGCGCGATGAAAAGGTCAAGATCCTCAAGGCCCTCAAACCCATCACCGGGCAGGACGTGCAGGACAAGACCGTGCGCGGCCAGTACAGCGCCGGCAAGATCGGCGGGCAGGAGGTTCCGGCCTACTACTTCGAGAAGGACGTGGACAACGACAGCGACACCGAAACCTTCGTCGCCGTCGAAGCCCACATCAACAACTGGCGCTGGGCCGGCGTGCCCTTCTACCTGCGTACCGGCAAGCGCATGGCCAAGCGCTCCTCGCAGATCGTCATCCAGTTCAAGCCGGTGCCCCATCGCCTGTTCGACGGCGACCAGGCCAACCAGTTGCTGATCCAGCTGCAGCCCGATGAGCGCATCAGCCTGCAGATGATGACCAAGGCACCGGGCAAGGGCATGCGCCTGGAGCCGGTGGAACTGAACCTGAACCTGGCCCAGGTGTTCGGCCAGGCACGACGCTGGGACGCCTACGAACGCCTGCTGCTGGATGTTCTGGACGGCGACTCGACCCTGTTCATGCGCCGCGACGAAGTGGAGGCCGCATGGGCCTGGATCGACCCGATCCTGACTGGCTGGCAGGAGCACTTCCAGGCCCCCCGCCCTTACCCGGCCGGCTCCAATGGCCCGGACCAGGCCCACAGCCTGCTGGCTCACCAGGGACGCGCCTGGCACGGTTGAAAGCTTTCCGGCTGCCGGGTGCAGCCGCGCTGTTCGATAGTGGGCACGCAACATCCCACCCACCATCGAATGGAGTACAAAGGAATGTCCCTGAAAGCAAAAGGCTGGATCGCGCAGAACGACAAGATGCCGGGCAACGCCAGGTTTCGAGTGTATGGCACCGTGGAAGTCGCCACCTCGGCCATCGTGCCAGTGCTGGTGAAACGCGCCATCCAGGACAAATCGCACGCCCTGGCGCTGGAACTGAAGCTGGAGAATGTGGACGCCCTGGCTGCCCAGGTGATCACCGAACGTGCGGTCTGTTTCGAAATGGACGGCGACCACAGCAACATCCCGAAAGTGGATATTTTCCACGACGGCAAACTGCTGGTGAGCCTGGAGGAGATCCTGGTCACTCACTGACCGGCAGGCTGCGACTTGTTACAACGCCAGGGCCCCGTTGATCGGGGCCCTGGCCGTGGGGCTACCAGCGCCGATCCTCACGCAGCAAGGCGGCCAGGCTGTCGGCCTCCACCGGCCGGCTGATCAGGTAGCCCTGCACCTCATCGCAGCCCTGCTCGCGCAGAAACGCCAACTGCTCCTGGGTTTCCACCCCTTCGGCCACCACCTGCAGGCCCAGGCTTTGGGCCATGACAATGATCGCACGGGTGATTGCGGCGTCCTCGCTGCCTTCGTGCAGGCCACGGATGAAGGTCTGGTCGATCTTCACGTAATTCACCGGAAAACGCTTGAGGTAGCTGAGCGACGAATAGCCGGTGCCGAAATCGTCGATGGCCAGCTTGACCCCCAGTTCATGCAACTGATGAAAGGTCGCGATGATGTGCTCCACGCTGTCGAGCAACTGGCTTTCGGTCAGCTCCAGCTCCAGCAGGTGCGGTGCCAGGCCGCTGTCTTCCAGCACCTGACGCACCAGGCTGACCAGCTTGCCCTGGCGCAACTGATACACCGACAAGTTCACCGACACGCGAATCGGCGCCAGCCCCTGCCGTTGCCATTCACAGGCCTGCCAGCACGCCTGGCGCAACACGAACTCGCCCATCGGCGCGATCAGCCCGGTCTCTTCGGCCAGGCCGATGAAGTCGCCCGGTGGCACCATGCCCACCTGTGGGTGATGCCAGCGCACCAGGGCCTCGGCAGCCTGCAGGCGGCCGCTGGTCAGGCACAGCTTGGGCTGGTAATAGACCTCCAGCTGGCGTTCTTCGATGGCCTTGCGCAGCTGGTTCTCCAGTTGCAGGCGCTCCAGGGTGCTGGCCTGCAGGCTCTCGGTGTAGAACTGGAACCCGTCGCCGCCGAGGTGCTTGGCGTGCTGCATGGCCATGTTGGCCTGGCTCACCAGGGTGCTGACATCCAGGCTGGCATCGGGTAGCAGACTGACCCCCACTGAAGCGCTGATCACCAGCTCGTGCCCGTCGACACGCAGCGGCACGCGCAGCTTGTCAAGCAGGCGCGTCGCCACCCGCACCAGGCTGGACAGGTGTGAATAGCCGTCGAACAGCACCACGAACTCGTCACCGGACAGACGCGCCACGGTATCGGCCTCGGGCACTGCGTTGCCGATGCGCTGGGCCATGGTCTTGAGCAGCCGGTCGGCCAGCTCGTGGCCCAGGCTGTCGTTGAGCAGCTTGAAGCGGTCCAGGTCGATGTGCAGCAGCGCCAGGCTGCGACCGCTGCCACGCAGGCGCTGGCCGGCTTCATGCAGACGCAGGCGGAACAACGCGCGGTTGGCCAGGCCGGTCAGTTCGTCGTAGTGCGCCAGGTACCGCAGGCGCTCTTCGGACTCGCGGCGTGCCGACAGGTCGGTGAAGAAACCCACGATGGTGCCGACCTGGCCACGCGCATCCGTCACGCCGGTCAGTTGCAGCCACTGCGGGTAGAGTTCCCCGCTCTTGCGCGCCTCAACCAGCTCGCCTTCCCAGCGCCCCTGCTGCGCCAGGGCCTGGTCGATGGCACCGTAGTGCCGGCGCGCGTCGCGGCTGCATGGCAGCTCCAGCGCATTGCGCCCCAGCAGTTCTTCGCGCACGTAGCCGGTCATGTGGCAGAACGCCTGGTTGGCGGCCAGTACGGCATAGTCCGGCCCCATGATCGCGATGCCTTCGCTGGCCGCCTCGAATACGGTTGCGGCCAGGCGTTGCTGTTCCTGCTGAGCCTTGCGCGCGCTCACGTCGCGCCGGGTGCCGAGCATGCGCACCACCCGCCCGGCGGCATCGCGCTCCACCGCGCGGCCGCGGTCCTCGATCCAGCACCAGTGGCCCTGGGCGTGGCGGAAGCGGTACTCGATACGGTAATCGTCGGTGCGCCCCTTGAGGTGGTCGACCAGGGCGCGCTTGAGCGCCGGCACGTCATCCGGGTGCAGGCGCGGCTTGAGGTGCGCCTGCACCGCCCGCACCTGCTCCGGGTTCAGGCCGAACAGCTCGTGCAATTGGGTGTGATGCACCTCGTCGGTTTCCAGATTCCAGTCCCACAGCCCCAGCTCACTGGCTTCCAGCGCCAGGGCCAGGCGCTGCTCGCTCTTGCTCAGGGCCTGGTTGGCGCGGTCCAGCTCCTGGCTGCGCTGCGCCACCCTCGATTCCAGCCCGGCCTGGGCCTGACGCAGTTGCTCCTCGATCAGCCGACGCTGCTCGACCTCGGTCGCCAGGGCCTTGTTGAGCCGCTCGCTGCGCGCCTGCGCGGCCTGCAGGTGCTCGATCAGCGCCTGGTTCTGAAAGCGGCGCAACAGGCCCCCCTCGATCAGCCGATTGACCTGCCAGGCCACCACCATCAACGCGCCGAGCAGGATCAGCCCCAGCCAACCCCAGCCCTGCTGCTGCTCGTCACCGCGCCAGAACAGGAACGCGATCGGCGGCAGCAGGCACGGCAAGGTGAAACTCAGGAACGCCGGCAGGCTGACCGCGTAGGCCACGCTCGCCGACAGGGTCGCGGCCCCCAGCAAGCCGAAGACCCAGGCCTGTTGCACGAAGTTATCCACAGGCACCAGGGCAATCGCCGCGCTGGCCAGGGTCAGGCCGCTGAAGGCCGAACCGAGCAGGAACATGCGCCACCAGGTCGGTTGCACCTGTCGATCGGGCATCGCCGCGTCGAAGGCCGCAACCTGAATGACCCGCAGCGCTACCAGCGCCATCAACCAAACGATCCACACACTGACCAGCAGGTAGCGCTGCGGGCTCCACAGCAGCCAGGCACACACCAGGCCGTTGAGCAGCATGAACAGGGTGGGCAGCAACGAGCCCTGGTACAACAGACGGGTACGCTCGACGGCCAGTTGCGTGGCGAACTGTTTGCGAATACCGCGGCGCGCTTCCAGCGGCACGCTGACGGAGGCAGATGCGAAGGTCATAGGCAATGTTCTTGTAATGGTGAGCCTCGAACGAGCACGGAGCATACACAAGCAGGCGCCTGGGCCAAACTGCTCTGGGTCATAAATTGTGCGTGGCAATTATGGAACCTGGTTTCAGTGCCGAGCCCTCAAGCACGCGGGCCAAGGGGCACGACCGATGAGCGGGCGGCGCCTTGGGCGATCTTTTTCCACCATGGGTTTGCCCCCGGCTCGCTTGCGCCCCTAAAATGGCCGGATGCGCGATGACCTCTCCCTCCTGTTGAACTCCCTCAACGACGCCCAACGCCAGGCCGTAGCGGCCCCGCTTGGTCGCCAGTTGGTTCTGGCCGGTGCCGGCTCCGGTAAGACCCGAGTGCTGGTGCACCGTATCGCCTGGTTGATCCAGGTCGAGCAGGCCTCACCCCATTCGGTGCTGTCGGTGACCTTCACCAACAAGGCCGCCGCCGAGATGCGCCAGCGCATCGAGCAGTTGATGGGCATCAACCCGGCCGGCATGTGGGTGGGTACCTTCCACGGCCTGGCGCACCGCCTGTTGCGTGCCCACTGGCAGGAAGCGGGGCTGAACCAGAACTTCCAGATCCTCGACAGCGACGACCAGCAACGCCTGGTCAAGCGGGTGATCCGCGAGCTGGGCCTGGACGAACAGCGCTGGCCGGTACGCCAGGCGCAGTGGTTCATCAACGGGCAGAAGGACGAAGGGCTGCGCCCGCAGCACATCCAGGCCAGCGGCGACCTGTTCCTGGGCACCATGCGCAGCATCTACGAGGCCTACGAGGCAGCCTGCCAGCGCGCCGGCGTGATCGACTTCTCCGAACTGCTGCTGCGCGCGCTGGACCTGTGGCGCGACAACCCGGGCCTGCTGCAGCACTACCAGCGGCGCTTCCGCCACCTGCTGGTAGACGAGTTCCAGGACACCAACGCCGTGCAGTACGCCTGGTTGCGCCTGCTGGCCCAGGGCGGTGACAGCCTGATGGTAGTGGGCGACGACGACCAGTCCATCTATGGCTGGCGCGGCGCCAAGATCGAGAACATCCACCAGTACAGTGCCGACTTCCCCGACACCCAGATGATCCGCCTGGAGCAGAACTACCGCTCCACCGCCGGCATCCTCAAGGCGGCCAACGCCCTGATCGCCAACAACAGTGATCGCCTGGGCAAGGAGCTGTGGACCGACGGCGGCGACGGCGAACCGCTGAGCCTGTACGCCGCCTTCAACGAACACGACGAAGCGCGCTATGTGGTCGAGACCATCGAGAGCGCGCTCAAGACCGGCATGGCGCGCAGCGACATCGCCATCCTGTACCGCTCCAACGCCCAGTCGCGGGTGCTCGAGGAAGCCCTGCTGCGCGAGCGCATCCCGTACCGCATCTATGGTGGTCAGCGCTTCTTCGAACGCGCCGAGATCAAGAACGCCATGGCCTACCTGCGCCTGCTTGAAGGGCGTGGCAATGACGCGGCGCTGGAGCGGGTGATCAACGTACCGCCGCGCGGCATCGGCGAGAAGACCGTGGAGGCGATTCGCGAACACGCCCGTCACGCCCAGGTATCGATGTGGGAGTCGATGAGCCTGCTGATCGCCAACAAGGGCCTCAAGGGCCGTGCCGCCAGCGCCCTGGCCGCGTTCATCGAGCTGATCGAGAACCTCTCGGCCAAGGTCATGGACATGCCGTTGCACCTGATGACCCAGACCGTGATCGAGCAGTCCGGGCTGATCATCTATCACCAGGAAGAAAAGGGTGAAAAGGGCCAGGCACGGGTAGAAAACCTTGAAGAACTGGTCAGCGCCGCGCGCAACTTCGAAAGCGCCGAGGAGGACGCCGAGCTGTCGCCGCTGGCTGCGTTCCTGGGCCACGCCTCCCTCGAGGCCGGCGATGCCCAGGCCGAGGAACACGAAGACAGCATCCAGCTGATGACCCTGCACAGCGCCAAGGGCCTGGAGTTCCCCCACGTGTTCCTGGTGGGCATGGAAGAGGGCCTGTTCCCGCACAAGATGAGCCTGGAAGAGCCCGGCCGCCTGGAAGAGGAACGCCGCCTGGCCTATGTGGGCATTACCCGCGCCATGCAGCAGCTGGTGATGACCTACGCCGAAACCCGGCGCCTGTACGGCAGCGAAACCTACAACAAGGTGTCGCGATTCGTGCGTGAGATCCCTGCGGGGCTGGTGCAGGAAGTGCGCTTGTCCAACAGCGTCAGCCGGCCGTTCGGCTCGGGTCAGAAACAGAATTCGAGCAGCCTGTTCGGTGCGGCGAACATCCCCGAAACCGCGTTCAACCTCGGCCAGCGCGTGCAGCACGCGGTGTTTGGCGAGGGCGTGATCCTCAATTTCGAGGGCGCCGGTGCCCAGGCGCGGGTGCAGGTGAACTTCGCCGAAGGCAGCAAGTGGCTGATGCTTGGCTACGCCAAGCTGGAGCCGCTGTAACACCCTCCGCCGGCAAGGCCGTCCCCTGTGGGAGCCGGCCTTGCCGGCGGAGGTGTCGGCCAATTCCTACACGCACTTGATAAACATCCCACAGCGCCAAGCAAAAGATAGAAACATTATGACGCTAGTCATGTGTCCTACAACCTGTGCACCATGGCGCGCGTGCACTCCACAAAACGGGAATACCCTTCTATGCAACGTTTTCTTAGCATCGCCTTGGCGCTGTGCATCGGCCTTACGCTGAGCCTCGACGCCAACGCCAAGCGCTTCGGCGGCGGCAAGAGCTCGGGCGCCGCGCCGACCCACCAGACGCGCCAGGCCGCTCCGGCCACGCCGGCCGCCACGCCAAATGCGGCAGGCCGTCCACCGGCAGCCGCCAGCGGTGCTTCGCGCTGGCTCGGCCCTCTGGCCGGCCTCGCCGCCGGGGGCCTGCTGGCCTCCATGTTCATGGGCGACGGCTTCCAGGGCATGCAGATCTTCGACATCCTGATCATGGCGGTCATCGCTTTCCTGATCTTCCGTTTCATTGCCGCCCGTCGCCGCAAGCAACAGCCGCAGATGGCCGCTGCCGGTCACGCGCCGTTCCAGCGTGAAGTTCACGAGCAACCGGCTCAGCCGTCGATCTTCGGTGGTTCCGCTGCACCTGCCGCGGCCCGCCCGGTAATCAACGCACCAGCCTGGTTCAATGAAGAGAGCTTCCTGGCCGCTGCACGCAACCACTTCCAGACCCTGCAGCAGCACTGGGACGCCAACGAGATCGACAAGATCGCCGAGTTCGTTACCCCGCAGATGCTGCAGTTCCTGAAAAAGGAACGTGCCGAGCTGGGTGAAGGCTTCCAGTCCACCTACATCGACGACCTGAACGTGCAGCTGGAAGGCGTGGATGACCGTGCCGACCGCACCATCGCCACCCTGACCTTCAGCGGTGTGTCGAAAACCTCGCGTTTCGACCAGGGCGAAGTGTTCAGCGAAAGCTGGAACATGGAACGTGCCCAGGGCGAAAACCAGCCTTGGCTGGTCGCAGGGATCCGCCAGAACGGCTGATCTTGAGGCATTGCACAAAAAACCCCGGGCTTGCCCGGGGTTTTGCTTTTAGCGTAGCGTCCTACTAGGGTATAACGCGCAGCGTGTCGTCAAGGTAAGAGGATTGAACCCGTGGAAGAAATCATCGAGCAACTGCGTGAAGCCAACGAACCGGTACCCGTACCGCTTGAGTTGCCCGACGAAGACCTGCTGGTCGAGATTGAAGAACAGCTGTTCATCGATATCCCGTTCGTCTTCAGGGAGTTCCTGCTGACCGTCAGCGATGTGGTGTACGGCAGCCTGGAGCCGGTGACCGTTACCGACCCGCAATCGCATACCTACCTGCCTGACGTGGCGGCCAATGCCTGGGATGCCGGCGTGGACCGTTCGCTGATTCCGATCTGCCAGGATGGTGACGATTACTACTGCGTCGAGGAAGACGGCACCGTGGTGCTGTGGTCGGCCGAAGAAGAGCTGGTGACCGAAGAAACCTGGGAATCGGTATGGCACTGGGCGCGCGACGTGTGGCTGGAAAGCTGATCCGTCAGTTTGTCGGACAAAAATGATGGCTCTGAGCTATCAATCTTCGTAGAATCGCCGCGCCTTCCTGTGCGCGGCGGTGTTGCTACCGCTCCATCCCCTCGGACATACGACCCGCGCGCACAGGAATGCACCTTCACATGCCGGGGCCCTGTCGATGTACTCCAGACTGTTCACACTGCTCGCCCTGCTGCTGGCGAGCGGCTGCCAGGCGCCGCTGACACAGTTGCAGACCCTCAGCCAGACCCATGGCCATCGTGTCGAGATCCAGCCTACCCAGCCCTTCCCGCTGGCGCTGAGCGTTCCGCTCAAGGCGCCAGGCGCCCTGCGCCTGCGTGTCTATCTGGAAGGTGACGGACGCGCCTGGGCCACCGCCAGCCAACCCAGCCTGGACCCCAGCCCGCGCAACCTGTTGCTGGCGCGACTGGCCCTTGAAGACCCACAGCCCAGCCTGTACCTGGCGCGCCCTTGCCAGTTCGTCAGTGCGCCTGGCTGCCGCGCAGCGATGTGGACCGACCAGCGCTTTGGCAAGGCAGTGCTCGATAGCCTGGACCAAGCCCTGAGCGGCATCAAGCAACGCTATGGCAACCAGGAGTTCGAGCTGATCGGCTATTCCGGCGGGGGTGCGCTGGCCTTGCTGCTGGCCGCCCGGCGAAGCGACGTTACCCAGGTACAGACCCTGGCCGGCAACCTCAGCCCGCGGTACTGGGCACAGACCCTGCAACTGACGCCGCTGGCGGGCTCACTGGAGCCGCTGGACTATCGCCAGCGCCTGCGCGACCTGCCGCAGCGCCACCTTCTCGGCCTGCAGGACCGCAGCGTGCCGGCCTCGCTGTTCGAGCACTACCGCGTGGAACTAGGCAGTGCCCGCTGCATGCAGCAGGTTGCGTTGCCCGGTGTGAGCCACGCCGAAGGTTGGACACAGGCCTGGGCCCAATGGCGGGACCAGCCGCTGCGCTGCAAACCCTAGGGGTGATGTTCCTTCTGATTGTCGAGGGTTTCGAGCAGTGCGATCTGCATGCGCGTGTGCACCCGGATGAACCAGCGCCACAGCAACGCCACCACACCGGCCGCCACCACCGCGATCAGCAACAGCAGCTCGCTGGTGGGCAGGATGCTCGCCGACAGCGCCGACAGCAGCAGGAAGATCACCAGCAGCGACAGCAGCGGGATCACCTCGGCGATCACCCGGCGCACGCGCTGGGTATGGCGCCCGGCCATTTCCGGCTTGACCCCCATTTCGGCCAGCAGCATCGACAGCGCCTTGAGCTTGCGATACGCGGCAATCAGGAACGGCAATGACAGCAGCAACGCCGCGCCCCAGATCAGCGCTTTCTGCTGGGCCAGGTCGGGCAACCATTCGCTCAGGTACTCGCCGATGCGTGCCGCGAAGTAACCTCCACTGAAGAAGATCGCCACCACCAGCGCCAGGTTGACCCCCACCTGCAGCAGGATGCGCCGGATCATCGCCGCCACCATCGCGCCCTCGCCTTGCGGCTGGATGCTGCGCAGCCATTCGCCGTACAGCGACAGCACCCGCGACAGGCGCTTAGGCACCACACTGGCAAGCTTGAGCGACAGCGGGTCGGCGGCGCGAATCAGGTAGGGCGTGAGCAAGGTGGTAATGGCCGACACCGCCACCGCCACCGGGTAAAGGAAGTCGCTGGTGACCTGCAGGGTCATGCCCAGCGCAGCGATGATGAAGGAGAATTCGCCGATCTGCGAAAGCCCCATGCCCACCCGCAACGAGGTGCGACCGTCGTTGCCAGCGATGAAGGCGCCCATGCCGCACGAGAGCATCTTGCCCAGGACCACCGCTACAGTAATGACCACGATCGGCCAGATGTACTCGATGAGCACGCTCAGGTCGATCATCAGGCCGATGGCGACGAAGAAGATGGCACTGAACAGGTCGCGAACCGGCTCGATCAACTGCTCGATCTTCAGCAACTGGCGCGATTCGGCCATGATCGCCCCGATCAGGAACGCGCCCAGCACCATGCTGTACTCGAGCTTGACCACCAGAAGGCAGAAGCCGAAGCACAGTCCCAGCACGGTAATCAGCAGCATCTCATTGCTTTCGAACCTGGCCACGTAGGCCAGTACCCGCGGTACCAGCAGTATGCCGATGACCAGCGCCACGATCATGAACAGCGAGAGCTTGCCGACGGTGGAGAACACCTCGCCGGAACTGACCGCGCCGCTGACCGCAATGCCCGACAGCAGGGCAATGATGCCGATACCGAGGATGTCCTCGACGATCAGCACACCAAAGATCAGCTGGGCGAAGCGCTCGTTCTTCATCTTCAGGTCGTTGAGCGCCTTGACGATGATGGTGGTGGAAGAAATTGCCAGGATTGCGCCCAGGAACAGCGAGTCCATGGTATTCCAGCCGAACCAGCGGCCGATCTCGAAGCCGATCCAGATCATCAGCACGATTTCGAGGAAGGCCGCAATGAACGCCGTGGCCCCCACCTTGAACAGCTTGCGCAGGCTGAACTCCAGCCCCAGGCAGAACATCAGGAAGATCACCCCGAGTTCGGCCAGCGTCTTGATCGTGTCTTCGTCGTGGATGAGGCCGAATGGCGGGGTGTGCGGGCCGATGATGAAGCCGGCGACGATATAGCCGAGTACCACCGGCTGCTTGAAACGGTGAAACAGGATGGTGACCACACCGGCAACCAGCATGATCACCGCCAGATCCTGAATAAAGCTGATGGCATGCACGGCGTGGAGCTCCTTACTTCGAACCGAAGAACAAGCCCGCCGCTCGATGACATGCCTGTCGTGGAGCGGCGGGGGAATTAGTCTGTCAAATGACGCCAGGCACCACATTGCATGGGCTTGGTCAGGTTAACACCGGCGCCTGCGACGAAAAGGCGGTGTAATATCAAGAAACAGATAGACCGGTAACACGCCAAAGATGGCACGAACGGCGTGACGGCAACGGCGCTGTCAGCGTCCCGTTTTCATGGGATTCGAAATTGGGGAAAAGAAGCGTGACGACCACTCGCCACCCCGCCTCAGCGCAACCTTACCGTGAGCACACTATGGAACCTGGAAACGCCCAGCTGTCGATGACCGTCCTGATGACCCCGGACATGGCCAACTTTTCTGGCAACGTACACGGCGGCACCCTGCTCAAGTACCTCGATGAAGTCGCCTATGCCTGCGCCAGCCGCTACGCGGGCCGTTATGTGGTGACATTGTCGGTGGATCAGGTGGTCTTTCGCGAGCCGGTACACGTGGGCGAACTGGTGACCTTCCTGGCGTCGGTGAACTACACCGGCAACACCTCGATGGAGGTCGGGATCAAGGTCGTCACCGAAAATATCCGCGAGCGCTCGGTGCGCCACAGCAACAGCTGCTTCTTCACCATGGTCGCGGTGGACGACGATCGCAAGCCGGTCGCCGTGCCGCCACGCCAGCCAGAGACCAGCGAGGAAAAGCGCCGCTTCGTGCAAGGCAAGCAGCGCCGCCTGATTCGCCAGGAACTCGAAAAGCGCTACCAGGAACTCAAGGGCGACGCCTTCTAGAGCGCCAGGCGCCGCGCCTCGAAGCGCACCCGCGGGTGCATGATGCGGTCCTGGGCACGCACCAGCTCCAGCTCGTAGCTGGTGCAAGCCTGGGTTTCCAGCAGCACCTCGTGCACGGCCGCGGCAGTGAATTCGAAAGCCGCCACCCAGCTGTCACCCAGCAGCACCCGCGCCAGGAACAGGCCGGAGGTCAGATCGCCGACCCCCACCGGCTGCCGCGCAAACGCCAGCAGCGGTCGCTGCAGGTGCCAACTGCCTTCGGCAGTCACCAGCAGCATCTCGAAGTCTTCAGCCTTGCGTCCCGGGTATGCCAGGTGCTTGACCAGCACAGCCTTGGGCCCGCGGGCGAGCAGGCTGCGCGCCATGGCCACGCAGTCCTCCAGCGACTCGGCCCGACGCCCGCAGAAGCTGTCGAGCTCCAGCTGATTGGGGCACAGCACATCTGCCACCGCCACCGCTTCATCGAGCAGGAAGTCACTGACCTCGGCGGGTACGATGCAGCCTTTTTCCGGATGCCCCATGACGGGGTCGCACAGGTACAGGGCGTTCGGGTTGACCGCCTTGATCCGCGCCACCCCAGTAAGAATCGCACGGCCCTGGGCGGCGCTGCCGAGGTAGCCGGAAAGCACCGCATCACAGTTGCCCAGCTCGCCGATCGTCGCAATCCCGTCCACCAGCGCCGGAATTTGCTCTGGCGCAAGCACTTCGCCGGTCCACTGGCCATACTGAGTATGGTTGGAGAACTGAACGGTGTTCAGCGGCCAGACATTGACCCCCACCCGTTGCATCGGAAACACCGCGGCGCTGTTGCCGGCGTGGCCGAATACCACGTGTGACTGGATGGCGAGCAGATGCGGTGTACGTTTCATGCAGGGCTTCCAAACGATCGAATGAAAAACAAGGCGCGCAGTATGGCGCCAAATGCCACCTGTACGACAGACCGGGGTGGCAGTTAAGCTGAGCCTATCTGGTTGGAGCGAACGTAGATGTTAACCCTCGAAAACCTTCTGGTGCTGATGCTGCTGGCCACCGCAGGCGCCTGGCTGTGGCATAACCACGGCCTGCGCGAAAAGGCACTGGAACGGGTCAAGCAGCATTGCGCCAAGCTCGACCTGGAACTGCTGGATGGCAACGTGGCGCTCAAGCGCATCGGTTTTGTGCGCGATGCCAACGGGCGCAAGCGCCTGGCCCGTGTGTACAACTTCGAATTCACAGTGACAGGCGAACATCGTCACCCCGGTACGGTGACGCAGTTTGGCGCGCATACGATGCAGATCGAACTGGCACCCTACCCGTTCGAGATCAAGCCGCCGGTGCAGGGCGGCAACGTGATCGAGATGAACCAGTGGCGCCAGGAGCACAATCGCTGGCGCCAGTGACGTTCCCTTCGTCTACCGGGGCCAGCCTTGCCTGCAAAAAGGCCGGCCCTGTCTTCAGGGAATCCGGCATTCCTGCATCCCCTGCTCCAAGGCCGCCACTGCCTGCGGCTGTGCAAAAATCAGCTCGATACGCGAGTCGCGCCGCCACTCGCTGGCCTGCCAGTGCAGCGCCTGCCCCTCCAGCGCATTGGCCGACTGCCAACCCTCCGGGCTGTGGATAACCAGTTTGGCCCTGCGCCACCCAAGGCCTGCAAGCCATTGCTGCAAACGCTGCGAGTGCAACTGCTGGCTCGGGTGCCAGCGCCAGCCAATGCTCCAGCCCTGCTCCAGCTGTTGATAAAGACAGATCGGCGTCAGCGGGTTTATCCACAGCGCCGCCGGCAACGGCCTGGCCTCCGGCAACTTGAAGTTATCCACCGGCAACGGATGCACACCAACGCCCGGCAGGCTGTTCAGCGCAATCTGCCCATGGTCCGTCCAAAGCTGGGGTACATCAGGCAAGCCCTGGCTTATCCACAGGCGCGTGGCGGCCGCCAAGCCTTCAGATTTGTTGAGCACCAGCAGCCCCGCACCGTGCAGTGCCTGCGCCTGCGGCTGGGGTAATACCTGGCCTGCCGCCAATGCCTGGGCGTCCAGTACCAGCACCGACGGCTGAACCGCCAGCACGCCTTGCCAGGGAGCCTCGCCCAGCTGTTCCAGCAACTGGGCAGGATGACCCAGCCCCGAAGGCTCGATGAACAGTCGATGAGGGCGCGCCTTGCGCAACAAGCGCCCCAGGCCCACCTGGAACGGTGCGCCATTCACGCAGCACAGGCATCCGCCCGCCACTTCGCCCATCGCCACGCCATCATCGTCGGTGGCGAGCAAGGCGGCATCCAGGCCGATCTGGCCGAACTCGTTGATCAGCACCGCCCACCGCTCGTGGGCCGGGCGCTGGGCCAGCAGGTGCCGAATCAGGCTGGTCTTGCCGGCGCCCAGGGGGCCGCCGATCAGGTGGGTGGGTATGTTCTGCAGCATGCGCATCGATTCGTCAGGAAGGATACGCACTATGCTGCGCGCTCAGGCCATCCAGTCAAGCGTCAGCATAAGGCGGCGCTGCCCCGCAGGTACCGCCGGCGAACGGTGCACCAGCCCCTGCCCCTCATTGCCCAGCCACCTCTCGCCCTTGAGCACGGCCACATCACCGGTCGACAACTGCTCCACCTGCACCGCATCGGGCGCCGTCAGCCATTCACTGCCGGGGCCCGCATAGGTACAGATCAGCCGCGCCGGCACGTGGTCGACGTGAAAACGCGGGCACATTGCGCCCTCCAGTGCGCGCAGGCGCAGGCCCACCCGACGCGCGTCGAGCAAGCAGGCGTAGGCGCCCACCAGCCAGCGCACATCGCAGATGAACCCCTCATACCCCTGCAGATCGGCATACGCTGCCGCCAACCCGCGCAGGGCGGGTGCGTCGTCATCTGGCTGCAACTCCAGGGTCAGGGACTCGGCCAGCGGCTGCCCAAGGGACAACAGCACCTGGGCAAAATCGGCCACATGCACCGGCAACTGGCGCTGCCACACGGCCAGATTGACGCCATCCTGCAGCACCTCGGTCAGCACCTGGGGCGATTCGCCGACTGTTTGCCGGGCGCTGCCACGGCGTTTCAGGGCCAGCATCAGGCCGCCTCTTCGTCGTGCCAGTCGCCAAACGGGTCGGGCAGGCGTTGCCAGCCCTCGGCGCCCAATGCCATTTCTTCATCGCTCAGCAGGCAGGCGCCCAGCTCGGCATCCAGTTGCGCAAAGTCGATGTGCTGCCCGATGAACACCAGCTCCTGTCGGCAATCGCCGCATTCGGCCGTCCAGTGCTTGAGGATCGCCGCCGCGTCCTGCGGGTCCTGGGGCCATTGCCCGCGTGGTACGAAACGCCACCAGCGACCGGCAAAGCCGTGGCGCATCATGCCGCCGGCCTGGGACCAGCTGCCGGCTTCCTGGTGCTTGCTGGCCAGCCAGAAAAAGCCCTTGGAACGCAACAGGCGGCCGTTGCTCCAGGGCCTGTGGATAAAGTCGAAAAAACGCTGTGGGTGCAAGGGGCGGCGGGCCTGCCAGGTGGTGGCGGCAATGCCGTACTCCTGGGTTTCCGGCACATGCGTACCGCGCAGTTCCTGCAGCCAGCCCGGCGCCTGGGCAGCACGCTCGAAGTCGAACAGGCCGGTATCGAGAATCTGCGCCAATGGCACCTGCCCCATCACCATCGGCACGATCTGGGCGTGGGCATTGAGCGAGCGCAGAATGGCGCAGAGTTCTTCGCGCTCATCGCTGCCGATCAGGTCGATCTTGCTCAACAGGATCACATCGGCGAACTCGACCTGCTCGATCAGCAGGTCGCTGATGGAACGTTCATCGCCCTCGCCCAGGGTCTCGCCGCGCGAAGCCAGGCTGTCGGCGGCCTGGTAGTCACCCAGGAAATTCAGCCCGTCTACCACCGTGACCATGGTGTCCAGCCGCGCCTGGTCGGCCAGGCTGCGGCCTTGTTCATCACGGAAGGTAAAGGTTTCGGCTACCGGTAGCGGCTCGGATATGCCGGTGGACTCGATCAACAGGTAATCGAAACGCCCCTCGCGGGCAAGCCGCGCGACCTCTTCGAGCAGATCTTCGCGCAGGGTGCAGCAGATGCAGCCATTGCTCATCTCGACCAGTTTTTCTTCTGCACGATTGAGGCTGACGTTGCGCTGCACTTCGCTGGCGTCGATATTGATTTCACTCATGTCGTTGACGATCACCGCCACCCGCAGGTTGTCGCGGTTACGCAGCACATGGTTGAGCAGGGTGCTCTTGCCGGCACCTAGAAAGCCGGACAGCACGGTAACGGGGAGACGGTCGGTCATGGCGCAAATACCTCATCAGGGCGTCGGAGCATTCGAAGGATGCCTTTTTCAATGTTATATTATAACAATGCAATTTAGCCAATCGGAGATTGGATGAAAACCTTCGTACTGCTTTCGCTCCTGCTGATCCCCGTCGCGACGGTTCACGCCGAGATGACGCGCAGTGAGCCTGCCCAATGCACGCGCAGCGCCAACCTGCTGGCCTGCCAAGATCGCGATGGCAATGTGTACAGCGTGCACAGCCAAGGCAACACCCAGTACGTGCGCGGCCTTGAGGTGCTGGGGCAGCGGCGCTGGGTACAAACCAACAGCCTCTATGGGCCGCTGACCTTCTACACGGGCCTGGCCAGCGACGGCGAAGCTTGGGTCGGCTATAGCCGCCGGGTGGGTTGGACCACGCAGAACCGGGTGTCCAGCTCCAGCGGCCAACGCTTCAGCCTGCGTTGCAATCGCCTTGGGGGCTGCGAGTGAGGACTCGGAAAAAGCTATGATGAATGAATCGTTATAATGTAACGTATCGGTTTTTAATTCAGCGATGGTTTCAGCATGAACGCCCTGACCCTTCCCGATATCGCCGCTCAAGCCAGCCAGCAATCCATGCCTCTGGAATGGGTTGGCATGTGCGGCATCGCACTGCCTATCACACTCGACGGCGTGCAGGTACGCGCCAGCGCCGATGCCGGCGTCAGCCTGGATGATGGAGCCTCGCGGGGGATTCACATGTCGCGCCTGTACCTCGCGTTGGAGGCATTCGAGCACGCGGCGTTTTCAGTAGGGTTGGTGCGCCAGGTCCTGGAACGGTTTATCGACAGCCATCAGGGCCTCTCGACCACCGCTTACCTGCGTCTGGGCTTTGAATTGTTGCTCAAGCGGCCTGCGCTGGTCAGCCCGCTGGCAGGCTGGAAGGCTTACCCGATGAGTGTGGACGCGCGTTTGGAAAACGGAGTGTTCCACGTGGAACTAAACGCACAAGTCGAGTATTCCTCGACCTGCCCATGCTCCGCCGCGCTCGCCCGCCAATTGATTCAGCAGCAGTTCGTCGATGATTTCGCCAACCGCAGTAACCTCGATCATGCTGCCATCCTGCATTGGCTCGGCACTGCCCAAGGCATCGTGGCAACACCACACAGCCAACGCAGCACGGCCCATCTGCACCTGCGCCTAGCCCCAGGCGAGGAGCAAATGCCCTTTCGACAGCTGATCGACCTGGCCGAGGCAGCTCTCGGCACTGCTGTGCAGACAGCCGTGAAACGAGCCGACGAACAGGCGTTTGCGCTGGCCAACGGGCAGAACCTGATGTTCTGCGAAGACGCCGCGAGGCGCCTGCATCTGGCCCTGCAACCGCTGCCGTGGATCGACGGCTTCAAGCTGCGTGTGGAACATGCCGAAAGCCTGCATGCCCACGACGCTGTCGCGCAAAGCCAATGGCAGTGGCACCCGCGCTGATCAGGTGCGCGGCTTGACCGTGCCGCAATCGTTGCCCAGCCACACCGCACGGGTGTTCATGCTGCCCTTTTGCTCAACACCGGACGCATTGAACGTGCCGCTGACCTTGGTCAGAAATTCCCGATCGCTGAGAAACTGCGCTTCACCGTTGCCTTGAGCCTTGGGGCAACTGAAGGTGAACTTCCACACATTGCCGTTGCGCTCGGTGATCTTCTGCGTGCACCCCGACTGCGGGTCTTGCAGCGGAATGTCGTTGGTCTGAACCTGCTCCTGGGTCAGGCACGAACGCACCCCTTTGCCCCCGACGCTGATGCCTTGCTTGGCCAGGCCACCCTCGATCATCGCGCGCTGCTCGGGCGGCAGGTTCTTCAACTGGCCGAGCATGAATTCCATGTCGGGCAGTGGCTTGCCATCGACCTGCATGTTGCTGCTGGTCAACTCCCACAGGCCCGGTTGCAACATCTGCGCATGCACCAACGGGCTCGCCAGGCCCAGTACCAGTGCCAGCATCGGCAGACGACTTTTCATGTAGTGACTCCTTCAGAATCCGGCCCCAAGCCGGAACACAGCTTAGACGCGTTTTCGTGCTTTCAGTTGCAAGTGCAGGCGCGAACGTGCTCTGTTAGCGGGCAGTGCCCTCGGATAGCAGAATGTGTATGGATTACCACAGCCCTTACTTCTTCGGTTACCTCATCGGTGTGATTCACCTGCTGGGCGTGATTGCCGCCCTGCATGCCGTGTTCACCGTGCGCACCGCCCAAGGTGCAATTGCCTGGGCCATGTCGCTGCTGTTTATCCCCTACTTCACGCTGATTCCGTACCTGGTGTTCGGCAGTCGCACCTTCGACGCCTACATCCAGGCCCGCCGCCAGGCCAACCGCGAAATGCACGTGGCCATGGCCGACCTCAACTGGCGCCCCTGGGTGGAAGAGGCGCTGACCGCGCGCAACTCCGAATCCTATGCGGCGCTGCGGGCCATGCCCAAGCTTGGGCGCATGCCGTGCCTGGCCAACAACCAGGTCAGCCTGCTGATCGACGGGCAGGCCACCTTCGACGCGATCTTCAAGGCGATAGAAGCGGCCCACGACACGGTACTGATCCAGTTCTTCATCATCCACGACGACGGCATCGGCCGTGAGCTCAAGGCGCTGCTGCTGAGAAAGGCCGCTGAAGGGGTGAAGATCTACGTGCTGTTCGACAGCGTTGGCAGTCACGCCCTGCCCTCCGCCTATATACAGAGCTTGCGCGAAGGCGGCGTGAACATCCGCGCCTTCGCCACCCGCCGCGGTTGGTTCAACCGCTTCCAGGTCAACTTCCGCAACCATCGCAAGATCGTGGTGGTCGACGGCATGCTGGGGTTCATGGGGGGCCATAACGTGGGCGACGAATACCTGGGCGGCAACCCCAGGCTATCGCCCTGGCGCGACACCCATGTGCAGGTCAGCGGCCCGGTGCTGGCCTGCCTGCAGGAATCCTTTGCCGAAGACTGGTACTGGGCGGCGCGCCAGTTGCCGCCACTGATCCTGCCCGACACCTACCCCGACAACGGCGTACTTTGCCAGGTACTGGCCAGCGGGCCGGCCGATCCGCAGGAGACCTGTTCGCTGTTTTTTGTCGACGCCATCCACGCGGCGCGCGAGCGGCTCTGGATCACCAGCCCGTACTTCATTCCCGACGAGGCCGTGTCGGCCGCGCTGCGCCTGGCGGTGTTGCGGGGCGTCGACGTGCGTATCCTGATTCCCTCGCGCCCTGACCACCGTATCGTGTACGCCGCCTCCAGCCTGTTCGCCTTCGAGGCGGTGCAGGCCGGGGTGCGCATGTTCCGCTACGGGCCGGGGTTTCTGCACCAGAAGGTGGTGCTGGTCGACAACGAAGTCAGCGCCATCGGCAGTGCCAACCTGGACAACCGCTCGTTCCGCCTGAACTTCGAAATCATGCTGCTGACCGTAGACCTTGCCTTTGCGGCGCAGGTCGAAGCCATGCTCCAGCACGACTTCGACCAAGCGCGGGAAATCACCCCCGAGGACAGCCAGCAGACGCGCCGCCTGCAACAACTGGGGATGCGCATCGCCCGACTGATCTCGCCGATCCTCTGAGCGCGACTGTCAGCGGTACAGGTCCTCGCGGGTCAGCGGCAGGTCGTGGCCACCATCGGCGAACGGCTTGACTGCCAGAATCTGGTGCAGGTTGATCCAGCCCTTGGCAAAGGCATAGGAGCAACCGGCCAGGTACAGCCTCCAGATGCGCAGGGCCTTTTCCGGCACCAGGCTCGCGGCCTTGTCCAGCTGGCTTTCCAGGCGATCGCTCCACTGCGCCAGCGTCCGTGCGTAATGCAGGCGCAGGCTCTCGACGTCGACCACTTCCAGCCCCGCTTCGCTGATACGCGCACTGATCATCGACAGGTGCGGCAGCTCGCCATGGGGGAACACATAGCGCTCGATGAAATTGCCCGCGCCGCGCCCCACCGGGCGCCCGTCCACATGCTTGGCGGTGATGCCGTGGTTCATCACCAGGCCGCCTTCGCGCACCGCGCCGAACAAGCGCTGGCAGTACAACGCCAGGTTGGCATGCCCCACGTGTTCGAACATGCCGACACTCACCACCTTGTCGAAGCGACCGTCCTGGGGCAGGTCGCGGTAGTCGAGAATCTGCAGTTCCACCTGATCTTCAAGCCCTTCTGCCTTGACCCGTTCACGCCCCAACTTGAGCTGCTCCTTGCTCAGGGTGATGCCGAACACCTTGGCGCCGAACTCACGTGCGGCATAACGTGACAACCCACCCCAGCCACAGCCCACGTCCAGCAGGTAGTCGCCCTGCTTGAGCCGCAGCTTGCGGCACAGGTGCTCGAACTTGTTCTGCTGGGCCTGCTCAAGGGTGTCGCCGGGGGTCTTGAAGTAGGCGCAGGAATACGCCATGTCGCGGTCCAGCCACAGCTGGTAGAAATCGTTGGACAGGTCGTAGTGGTAGGAAATGGCCGCCGCGTCGGTGGCCTTGTCATGCTCGCTGCGCACCGGCTGGTCTTCTTCCTCGTCCGTGAGCAACGCCTGACTGAGCTCGTCGCACACGCGGATGACTTCGCCGATGGTGCCCTCCAGTTCCAGCTTGCCCTCGACGAACGCCGCGCCCAGCTCATCCAGGCTGGGGTGGGTCAACTGGCCGATCAGCTGGGGATCCTTGACCACGATGGTGACCTGCGGCTGGGGGCCGAGATCGAATTCGTGACCATCCCAAAGCTTGAGTCGCAAGGGCAACCGCAGGCTTTGCAGAACAGGTGGAAGTTGCGCAAGCATGAAATGAGCCTCCCGTAATCTTCGGACGTCTGCACAAAAGGGTAGCCCATCCTCAAGAACAGGGAGGCATGCCGGACTATCGTCGTAGACCGGCCGATGCAAAAAGGTAGTGGCATAAATTGTATACAACCTCCAGATCGGCCCCTAACCTTGGCGGCATTGTCGATTCTTCATCCGGGAGTACAACAATGAAAACCTATGATGTCGTGATCATCGGCGGCGGCCCTGGCGGCTACAACGCTGCCATTCGCGCAGGCCAGCTGGGCCTGAGCGTGGCCTGTGTCGAAGGTCGCCCGACCCTCGGTGGCACCTGCCTGAACGTTGGCTGCATGCCGTCCAAGGCCCTGCTGCATGCCTCCGAACTCTACGAAGCGGCTGCCGGCAGCGAGTTCGCCAACCTCGGTATCGATGTCAAGCCAAGCCTGAACCTGGCGCAGATGATGAAACAGAAGGACGAGAGCGTCGCGGGCCTGACCAAGGGCATCGAGTTCCTGTTCCGCAAGAACAAGGTCGACTGGATCAAGGGCTGGGGCCAGCTCGATGGCGTGGGCAGGGTCAAGGTCACCGATGACCAAGGCGCCGTGACCGAACTGCAGGCCAAGGACATCGTCATCGCCACCGGGTCCGAGCCGACTCCGCTGCCCGGCGTGACCATCGACAACCAGCGCATCATCGACTCCACCGGCGCCCTCGCCCTGCCCCAGGTGCCCAAACACCTGGTGGTGATCGGCGCGGGCGTGATCGGGCTGGAGCTGGGCTCGGTGTGGCGCCGCCTCGGTAGCCAGGTCACCGTGGTGGAATACCTCGACCGTATCTGCCCCGGCACCGACGAAGAAACCGCCAAGACCCTGCAGCGCGCATTGGCCAAGCAAGGTATGAGCTTCAAGCTGGGCAGCAAGGTGACCCAGGCCACGCCGTCGGCCGACGGTGTCAGCCTGACCCTCGAACCGGCCGCCGGCGGCACCGCCGAAACCCTGCAGGCCGACTACGTGCTGGTCGCCATCGGCCGTCGCCCCTACACCCAGGGCCTGGGCCTGGAAACGGTAGGCCTGCAGACCGACAAGCGCGGCATGCTCGAGAACCAGGGCCATCGCACCAGCGTGCCGGGCGTGTGGGTGATCGGCGACGTCACCAGCGGCCCGATGCTCGCCCACAAGGCAGAAGACGAAGCCATCGCCTGCATCGAGCGCATCCACGGCAAGGCCCACGAAGTGAACTACGGGCTGATCCCGGGGGTGATCTACACCCGCCCCGAACTGGCCAGCGTGGGCAAGACCGAAGAGCAGCTCAAGGCCGAAGGCCGCGCCTACAAGGTCGGCAAGTTCCCGTTCATGGCCAACAGCCGGGCCAAGATCAACCACGAGACCGAAGGCTTCGCCAAGGTGCTGGCCGATGCCGAAACCGACGAGGTACTCGGCGTGCACCTGGTTGGCCCGTGCGTCAGCGAGATGATCGGTGAGTACTGCGTGGCCATGGAGTTCTCGGCCTCGGCCGAAGACATCGCCCTCACCTGCCACCCGCACCCGACTCGCTCCGAGGCCTTGCGCCAGGCGGCGATGAACGTCGAAGGCATGGCCATGCAGATCTGACCCCGGTCAGCCTGCACGCTTGATCCGTGCGCCTGAACCGACGGCGACCATCACCGCAGGTTCAGGCACGCACCGGGTCAGGCCTGGGCGGCTTTGGGCTCAGTACCGAAGCGGTCCGCGAGGAACGGCGTCAGGTCCAGCGGCAGTGCCTCCTCATGCAGGACCTTGTCGATCAGCACGCCAGTGATCGCCGAGGTCAGGATGCCGGTGCGAAAGTGCCCACAGGCATTGAGGTAGCCACTCACGCTCTGCACCGGGCCGAGAATCGGCAGCTCGTCCGGCGAACCGGGACGCAGGCCTGCCCAGCTGCGCTTGAGGTTGATCTGCGCCAGCTCCGGAATGCAGCGCACCGCGCCCTGCACCAGACCGTTGATTTCCGGATAGGTGGTGGTGACGTCGAAGCCCTTGTCTTCGGTGGTGCTGCCGATCAGGATCTCACCGTTGTCCTTCTGCGCCATGTAGCAATCGGCGGTGGTCAGGCAGCCCTGCAGCAGCTTGGGCATGCGCTCGGTGAGCAGGATCTGGCCCTTGACCGGCTTGACCGGAATGCTCAGGCCGGTGGCCATCTCGCTCAGTTCTGCCGCCCAGGCGCCGCCGGCGTTGATCAGGGTCTGGCAGTGAAACTCGCCTTCCACGTCGGTCTTGACCCCCACCACCCGGTCGCCTTGGTGCAGCACGCCGGTGACGTTGGTGTTGAGGAACAGGTCGACGCCGTTCTGCCGCGCACCTTCGGTGTAGGCATCGGCCAGACGGAACGGGCTGACCTGGTGATCGCACAGGAACTCCAGCGCGCCGTGGGCATGGTGGCTGACGGCTGGCTCGGCCTTGCGCAGGGCATCGCGGTCGAGCCAGCGAACCTCGTGGGCCAGGTGCGGGATCTGCGCGACGATATGCTCGGCGTACAGGCGGTCCTCGTCGTCGTAGATCACGTACTTGAGGCCGGTGCGCTCGAACTTGAAGTCCATGCCGTGGCGCTCCATCAGCTCCTGGTGCAGGCCGGGGTACAAGGCATTGGATTGCAGCGCGAAGTCGAAGAACGACTGCGGCAGGATGTGCGGGGTGCTGGAATCGACCGCCACGGCGGCGCCGTTGGCTTCGCGCTTGTGCTTTTGCGACATCATGCGAAAGAAGATCACCCCGCAGCCCAGGCCGACCGATTCGCCGATCGCCCACAACCCGCCCGCCGAGGCACGGGTAGCGTTGCCGGGGCGCTTGGCGTCGATCAGCGCGATCCTGAGGTTGCCACGCTTGGACAACTGGTAGGCGCAGGAAGCGCCGATCACACCGCCGCCGGCGATGACCACATCATAGGTTCTGTTCATGCTTCAGCTTCCGTGCCGAGGTTCTTGAATGCGGAGAAAGGGATCGGGTCGATGGGGAACCGCGGGCGCAGCCAGCCCACATCGGCACGCCCGGTGGCCTGGCGCAGGCGATCGTTGCAGTAGCCCACGCACATGCGGCCCTGGCAATCGCCCATGCTCACGCGGGTGCGCATCTTCAGCCCGGCCATGTCCTGTACACCCTGCTCCAGGGCGCGGTCGATGTCGCTGCGGGTGACGTGCTCGCAGCGGCAGATGACGGTGTCGGGTGCGGGCAGCGTGATCTGCTCAGTGCCGCGCAGTGTGTAGCGGTCTACCCCGGCACGAAAGCGCTTGATCGCGGCCAGCTTGCCCAGGTAGCGCTCGCGCAGGTCCAGCGCCTGTTCGGGGGTGATGACCTGAGCCTGGTGCAGGATCGACACGGCGGCGATGCGCCCGGTGAGCATCGCGGCTTCGCCACCGCGAATCCCGCCCATGTCACCGGCCAGGTGAATGTGCGGCTCGCTGCTCTGTTGCCACACGTTGCTTTCGGCGCGCAGGTAGCCGTCTTCGTTGAAGCCGTGGGCCAGGCCCATCTGCTGGCTGAGCTGGGTGCGCGGAATGAAGCCGTAGCCCACGGCCAGGGTCTGCGCCGAAACGCGCTGCACACGGCTGATGTCCGGCTGCCAGTTGTCACTATAGGGGGCCAGGCGCACTTCGGTGAGTTCGCCCTCGCCGTTGGCACCTACCACGCCCCAGCCGTAGTTCATGGGGATACCGTTGAGCTTCAGATAACCGAGCATGCTCAGGCCGTCGAGAAACAGCTGCGGCTTGTTCAGCAGCGCCAGGCTTTCCTTGGCGATCTTGCCGAAGGCACATGCCTCGTAAACCCCTTCTACCTTGACCCCGGCCGCGTGCAGTTGGCATGCCACCAGGGGCAGCAGCGGGCCGGTGCCGGCGATGACGGTGGTGCCCAGCGGCTTGACCACGCCGCTCTTGATCTGCAACTGCAGACCGCCCAGCAGCATCACGCCGGGCAGGGTCCAGCCGGGGAACGGCACGTTGCGCTCATGGCAGCCGGCGGACAGTACCAGGTGGCTGTATTCCACTTCGTGCAACTGCTCGTCGCTGTCCAGCACCATCAGGCGGTTGCCGCCTTCGCCCCCGACCACACGGGTTTCCAGGCGCACGTCGATGCGCTCGGCACAATCGGCGAACTCTTCGTGCAGGGTGTTCAGCGCGCTGGCATAGCGCTTGCCCAGGTAGCCCAGGTCGACGCCGCTGCGCAAAGGGCCGCGATAGACCACCCCGCCCAGACGCGAAGCTTCGTCGAACAGCACGCTGGAGACGCCATGCCGGGCCAGTTCGATGGCAGCCGCCATGCCTGCCGAACCGCCGCCGACTATTACCGGACGCAGGCTCATTCGACACCCTCCACGTCGAAGCGGTTGACCCCGGTTTCGACCTGCATGCCAGGCTTGACGATGGTCTGGCAGGCGCGGCGCTTGGGGCGACCGTTGATCGACACCAGGCAGCAGTGGCACACGCCCATGCCGCAGAAGGCACCCGTGACCTGGCCATGGTCGTTGCGCGCCACCTGGCGCAGGCCCACCGCGTGCAGCACGTTGAGCACGCTTTCGCCTGCCGCGGCCGGTACCGGCCGACCGTTGAGCTCGATGGTCATGTCTGCCCGCGACAGGGGCTGAATATCATGATTGCGGTCCATTGACTGCATTGCGTTTCATCCTTGAAAAGAGTGGCAGGAACCCACCACGGTAAGCCATGAAGGCGCATTCGACATTGATCCAGGCCAGAAAACTGGGTTTCGACTTGTTGCCGGAATGCTGTGGAGATGTACTGCACTTGGTACCATCACCACATTTACATGACGACATGATGACGAACGCCCCCGTGAAACGTATCTATCGCTGGTTGCAGCACCCTCGCGCTTCGCTCGCCGCACTGTTCGGGCTGCTGGTGGTGGTTCCTGTATGCCTGCGCGTGGCGAACGGCTGGGCCGATCCGCTGGGGTACCTGTCCGACGTGGGCCTCGGTGGAGCACTGGTCGTTCTGCTGTACCGTCGTCCGGTATGGCTGGCAGTGCCCGTGGTGCTGGCGTGGGGAGTGCTGAGCCTGGCCAGTGCCGAGCTGGTGGCCGCAGTAGGCCGATTGCCGACCCCGGCCGACCTGCACTACCTCACCGATGTGCAGTTCATGGAAAACTCCGCCGGTGGCAGCCTGGCCAACCCTGGCTTCGCCATTGCCCTGGGGCTTGGCCTGCTGTTGTGGCTTGCGACCCGCTGGGCGGCCCGGGCCAGACCCGTCGCGCCATTGCCGCGGCACCTGTGGGCGGTGCCCGTGACCTGCCTGCTGGTGCATGCCGGTACCCAGGCCTGGGAACCTGCCGAAGCGGACGAATGGCAGGTGTTCAACCTGCCACATCAATTGCTGGCGGTAGGCGTGGGTGAAAGCCAGGCGCGTATCGAAGACTGGCTGGAGGCCGATGTGGTCGACCCGCCCGTGGCCATGGCCGGCCTGACCCGCCTGGACCTGAGCGGCAAGCCGCTGCTCGACGCGCCCGGCAGCGCGCGCAACGTGCTGGTGGTCGCGCTGGAAGGCATCCCGGGGGCTTACCTGGACATCAACCGACGCACCCTCAACCCCGCCTACCAGGAACACCTGATGCCCAAGCTGAGCGCCTGGGCCGAACGCGGCATGAACACCCCCGACTACGTGCTGCATACCCACCAGACCATCCGTGGCCTCTACGCCATGCTGTGTGGCGACTACGACAAGCTCGACAACGGTACCCCCAAGGGGGTCGAGTTGCTGACGCAGAACCAGCGCAACCAGGAATGCCTGCCGGCGCAATTGCGCGAACATGGCTTCAGCACGCACTACCTGCAGGGTGCCGGGCTGCGCTTCATGGCCAAGGACAAGATCATGCCGCATATCGGCTTCGATACCACCCTGGGCCTGGACTGGTTCAAGAACCCCAACTACCTGGACTTCCCGTGGGGCAAGGACGACAAGGCGTTTTTCGAAGGCGCGCTGGACTATGTCGGCCAACTGCAGAAGCAGCCTGAACCCTGGATGCTCACCCTGCTGACCGTGGGCACCCACCAGCCCTATTCCGCGCCGGCAGAGTACCTCGAACGCTACGCCACGCCCAAGCAGGCGGCAGTGGCCTACCTCGACGACGCTGTGGATAACTTTCTTGCCGGGCTGGAACGTCAGGGGGTACTCAAGGACACCCTGGTGGTGATCACCTCGGACGAATCCCATGGCATCGACGGTGTACGCCTGGCGTCTTCGTGGGGCTTCAACCTGATGCTGGCGCCCGAGCAGGCACAACTGCCACAGGTGAAATCCGGCGTGTACGGTCACGTCGACCTGACCGCATCGGTGCTCGACTACTTCGGCTTCCCGGTGCCCAACGCCCTCAGTGGGCGTTCGCTGCTGCGCGACTATGACAACGGGCGTGAAATCATGTCGTTCACCAACGGCAAGCTGCGCTATCACGATGGCAATGCCACCTTCACCGAATGCGATTTCCAGCAGCGCTGCCGGTCGTATGCCAGTACCGGCTTCATTGCCGAACGCGCCAACCTGACAGATCGCTTCCGTGGCCAGCGGGCACGCCAGGTGCAGGCGCGCGCCAGCGCACTGGATCAATCAGTGATGGGCTCACCGCTGAACCAGCACTACCAGTTTGGCAGCGCGACAGTGATCCCGCTGCAGCCGCAGATCAAGGATGACTGGGCCGACAACCTGATCGGCGCGCAGTACCTGGAGATGCCCAAGGGCTCGCACACCCGGGTACGCCTGACGGTACGCTCGGCCGACCCGCAGCAGAACGCCTATATCGTGCTCAAGACCAAGGAGTTCGAGCAGGAGGTGCTGGTGGGGCTACCTACCGAGGAGATGCTGGTCA
The DNA here is from genome assembly GCF_017848315.1 of Pseudomonas palmensis. Taxonomy (GTDB): domain Bacteria; phylum Pseudomonadota; class Gammaproteobacteria; order Pseudomonadales; family Pseudomonadaceae; genus Aquipseudomonas; species Aquipseudomonas palmensis. The sequence goes on along the minus strand of NZ_JAFKEC010000003.1, from coordinate 121,202 downwards.
CGCCGGATCAGCCCCTGGAAATGGAGTTCACGTTCGACAACAACGAGTCGCGCAAGGCGTTCTCGTTCCACCTGCTGGGGCATGGGTTGGGGGCGGTCGAAGTGAGCGACTTCAGTGTGGTGACCGAAGCGCCGGGGCAGATTGATGAGCTGGATGAAACGCTGGCGCGGTTGAACGGCAAACCCAGTTGATTCCCTGATTGTCGGTGGACAGTTCACCGGCCCTCAGCGCACAACGCGGCTGTTCAACCAGCAGAAGCGGCTGCCCGCTTTTTCCGGTGGAAGCGTGGCGCTGGAGCTGGTCGACACTGTGATAGCTTGAGGCACGCGCCTCAAGGGAGCTGACGTACGCTGTGGCAAAAACGACCGATGGCCTCGCAGGCCGCTCGCAGCGACAGGTCATCCAGCGCGTAGGCAATGCGCAGATAGCCCGGCAGGCCAAATGCGCTGCCCTGTACGACGGCAACATCGGCCTCATCCAGCAGCGCCAGCGCTACCGCCTCATCGTCGACCAGCGTGCGCCCGCCCGGGGAGCACTTGCCAATCAACCCCGTACAGTCGGCAAAGGCATAGAACGCACCCGCCGGAAGTTCGCAACGGATGCCTGGCGCCTGATTCAGCAGCGCTACCATGAAATCACGACGACGCTGGAACACTTCGCGGCTGTGGGCGATGAATGCCCTGGGGCCGTCCAGCGCGGCTATCGCCGCATGCTGGGAGATCGAACATGCCCCCGACGTCTGCTGACCTTGCAGCTTCTGCATCGCGTCGAGCAACCAGCGCGGCCCCGTGGCGAAGCCGATGCGCCAGCCGGTCATGGCGTAGGCCTTGGATACGCCGTTCATGGTCAGCGTGCGCGGCGCCAGCTGCGGTTCTACCTGGGCCAGGGTAAGAAAGTCGCGGCCATCGAAGATCAGATGCTCATAGATATCGTCCGCCAGGATCAACACCTGAGGGTGGGCCAGCAGGACCTTTGCCAGCGCTTCGAGCTCTGCACGGCTGTATACCGCACCGGTCGGGTTGGCGGGCGAGTTGAGAATGAGCCAGCGGGTCTTGGGGCCGATAGCACCTGACAATGCCTGCGGCGTCAGCTTGAAGCCTGACCCCGCACCACAAGCGAAAATGCGCGGCTCGCCACCACACAGCTGAACCATTTCGGGATAGCTCACCCAGTACGGCGCGGGGACCACCACCTCGTCGCCCTCGTTCAGCGTCGCAGCCAGGGCATTGAAGATCACCTGCTTGCCGCCACTGCCTACCAGGGTGTCCTGCCAACCGACATCCAGACCATTTTCGCGCTGGAACTTGCGCGCGATCGCTTCGCGCAGAGCGCGAAGGCCCGCCACCTGGGTGTAGCGGGTGTGGCCACTATTGATGGCCTGTATGGCTGCGGCGCGGATATGTTCCGGGGTGTCGAAATCAGGTTCGCCGGCACACAGCGAGATGATGCTGCGCCCCTCGGCGCGCAGCACGGCTACACGGTCGATGATGGCGTAAGTCGCCGAAGGCCTGGCGGCCTCCAGGCGATGATTCAGGGCTTCAAGGCTCATGGCTGCTCCTGCGGGCGGGTCAGCCCAAGCAGATCGAGCGTGGTGTGACCTTCGCGCAGCCTGGCCATCAACAGCGCCTCCTTGTCCGCACGTTGCCGGCCTTCGCGCAGGGTGCGCTCCACAGCGGCGACCGGAATGATGATCACGCCATCCTCGTCGGCAACCACCAGGTCGCCGGCGCAGACCGGGGTGCCGCTGAAGACGAACGGCTTGCCCACCGAAGGCGCGGTGGCCTTCACCGTCCCCTTGACCGAGATACCTCGCGCAAACACCGCGAAACCTCGCGCCTGGAGCGCTGCAACATCCCGCACGCCGCCGTTGATCACCAGGCCGACGATGCCGGCGGTTTCTGCAGCCACGGTCAGTACCTCACCCCAGTAGCCGGCGACGAAATCGGCGGTATCACACACCAGCACGCTGCCGCGTGGCGCCTTGGCCACGGCCAGGTGCAGGCCAAGGTTGTCCCCCGGCGCGCACTGCAGCGGGTAGGCCGGCGCGGCAATGAATGCACCGGGCCAGACGGCCCTGATCTGCCGGTCAACCGCGCACGGCAGGCCCGAGGCCTCGTAAAGGGTGGAACTGCCAAGGGCCTTGGCGATGGGTTGATAATCGTGTGGAAGGCTCATGGCTGCTTGCTCTGCAGGGTGTGATAACCGAGGGCGGCCCGGGCTTGCCTGAGGCCTTTGCCACCGGCCAGTTGCTGACGAATCTGCGCCTCGACCTGCTCGATACGGTGTGCTGTGTCGGCGACTTCCCGGGCGCGGCTGCGCGGTACGATGACCACACCGTTGGCGTCGGCCACGACGATATCGCGGGCACAGGCCCGGGCAGTGCCAACCGACACCGGCTGGTTGACGGTAGCCACTTCCACGCGGTCCTTGCCGGTGCGCATGAAGCGGCCTTTGCTGAACATCGGGTAACCGTCACCCAGTGCCTTGTTCACATCACGGCAAACGCCGTCGATGACCGTTGCGGCGACACCACGGGCCAGTGCGTACTGGGTCATGATGTCGCCCCACACCGTGCAATCGGTGCGTCCCTTATTGGCGATCACCACGACATCACCCGGGGCCACGTCATCCATGAAGTCGCCAACCGTGCCTGGCGGAGTGCCTGCGCTGACGTACTGCACGGTGAAGGCCGGACCTACCAGCACCTGGTCGTAGTTGGCCAGCGGCGCAATGCCGAAGGCCTGGCCAGCAAGGCCCAATCTGTCCAGGGCATCGGAGACGCCAGGGGTATCCAGGCCATCGAACAACGCGACGAGGTCTTTATCGGACAGGCTCATTTCAGTGCTCCGCCTTGATGGCTTCGAATTGGGCGTCATGCATCACGTGTTCGACCGAGCGGCCCGCCCGCACGGCATCGAGCATGCCGGCCTGGCGCCGGTCTATCCGCTCGGCCAGGGCCAGAACCTGCTCAATGACAGCGGCTTGAATGAAAACGGTGCCGCATTCGTCGGCGATCACGTAGTCATCTTCTTCGACCGCCACGCCGGCCATGTGCACCTTGACCGCAGCGTCGACTTGAATGAGCCGATTGCGTGCGCTGATCATGGTTATGCCGCGGCCAAACACCGGGTAGCCGATGTCTGCATTGGCGCGGATATCGCGGCTGAAGCCATCGGTGACCGTGCCACGGATGCCCTTGCATCGCGCCGCATTGGCGAGGATGTCGCCCCAGCTGGAAACGCCGTGGAGGCCACCGGCAATGACCAGAACGCGATCATCGGTGGTGATTCGCTCCACCACCGGTGTAATCAGGTGAACGTCTGGCGCCGTTCCCTGCTTGGGGCCGAGCTGCACGGTGCTGGCACGGCCGACGATTTGCGGGCAGTTCCAGAGCGGCATCAGCCCGTTGGTGGCGCCAGGAAGTTCGAGGAAGTCCAGCGCGTCCGACACGGTGTTGGTGTCGAGCGCTGCCAGGCGTTCAAGCGTGGCTTTCAGGCTCATCGGTTGCAGACCTCTTGGGAGATGAGGCCTGAGTATCGACAAGGTGTTTTGATACGTATATTCCTAAGAAACTAAGCTTGTCATAGCCCTGACATATGGAAGCACACTGTGATCAATTTCCGCCTGATACGTCATCTCTGGTTGTTCCTGGCCGTTGCCGAGGACCAGAACTTCAGCCGCGCCGCCAGGCGCCTGGGCATGTCGCAGCCGCCGTTGACCGAACAGATCCAGGCCCTTGAACAGTCCTTGCGCGTGCAACTGTTCACCCGCTCGCGCCGCGGCGCGCAGCTCACCGCAGTTGGGGCGGCGATTCTGCCGGCGGTGCGCAAGTTTGCCGACCAGCTCGAGCGGCTCGAGCTGGCGGTGCATGAAGCCGTGGCCGGTCATGCTGGCGTGCTGACGATCGGGGCGATCACCTCGGCCATGATCGATGTGCTGCCGCCATTGATCGAGCGGTTCAAGCAGGACCACCCACTGATTACGGTATCGGTGCGGGAAATCGACAGTGCAGAAGCCATCCCTGCGCTGGAGGCTGGGGATATCGACATTGCCTTTGCGCGTCTGGAGGGGAACCTGGGCCGCCACCTGCAATCCATGCCGCTGTCCGAGGATCGTCTGGCGGTGGCGCTACCCAACGACCATCATCTGGCGAAGTGTGCGGCGATCAGCCTAGGGGCGCTTGCCGATGAAACCCTGGTGATGGCTTCACGGGATGTGAGCCCGGTGTACTTCGACTGCCTGGTGGGGTTATGCAAAGCCAGCGGTTTCGCGCCACGCATCGTGCACCAGGTGCGCTCGGTATCTTCCCAGGTGGCGTTCGTCAGCTGCGGCCAGGGCATCGCATTGGTGCCCGCCTCGATGGACAAGCTGGCCCCTGAAAACGTACTGGTCCGGCCGTTGCAGCCAGAAGTGAAGGTGGTCACCACCGCCGTGGCCTGGCACGACGGGCACAACAACCCGCTGGTCGAGGCGATGATCGATCAGGCCAGGCAAGGCTTGTTGATGGATTGAGCAGCGGCCGCACGGGTGTGCGGGGCAAGCAGGATCCGGGAAGGCGAACCTTCCCGGATCCTTTGGCGGTGTGGAGTGCCTGGGCCTGACCGGCCCCTTACTCCACCGTCACCGACTTGGCCAGGTTGCGGGGCTGGTCGACGTCGGTGCCCTTGAGCACGGCCACGTAGTACGACAGCAATTGCAGCGGGATGGTATACAGGATCGGTGCCAGCGCATCGACGATGTGCGGCATGGCGATCACATGGGTGCCCTCGCCATTGCTCATGCCAGCCTTCTCGTCGGCGAACACGATCAGCTCGCCGCCACGGGCGCGCACTTCCTGCAGGTTGGACTTGAGCTTCTCCAGCAGCTCGTTGTTCGGCGCCACGGTAACGACCGGCATGTCGGCATCCACCAGCGCCAGCGGGCCGTGCTTGAGCTCGCCAGCCGGGTAGGCTTCGGCGTGGATGTAGGAGATTTCCTTGAGCTTGAGCGCCCCTTCCATCGCCACCGGGAACTGCGCGCCACGGCCCAGGAACAGGGTGTGATGCTTGTCGGCGAACAGCTCGGACGTCTTCTCGATGGTGGCGTCCATTGCCAGCGCTTCGCCCAGGCGTACCGGCAGACGACGCAGTTGCTCGACCAGTTCGGCTTCGACGCCAGCCGGCAAGGTGCCACGCACGCGCCCCAGCGACAGGGTCAGCAACATCAGCGACACCAGCTGGGTGGTGAACGCCTTGGTCGAGGCCACGCCGATTTCCGGGCCGGCACGGGTCAGCAGGGTCAGGTCCGATTCACGCACCAGCGAGCTGATGCCAACGTTGCAGATGGCCAGGCTGGCAAGGAAGCCCAGCTCCTTGGCATTGCGCAGCGCCGCCAGGGTGTCGGCAGTTTCGCCCGACTGGGAAATCGACACGAACAGGGTGTCGGGCTGCACCACCACCTTGCGGTAGCGGAATTCACTGGCCACTTCGACCTGGCACGGAATGCCGGCCAGTTCTTCGAGCCAGTAACGCGCAACCATGCCCGCGTGGTAGCTGGTGCCACAGGCCACGATCTGTACATTGCGCACCTTGGGGAACAGCTCGGCCGCCTTGGGGCCGAAAGCCTGCACCAACACGTGATCCGAACCCAGGCGGTCTTCCAGGGTGCGCTGCACCACGGTGGGCTGCTCGTGGATTTCCTTGAGCATGAAGTGGCGGTAATGGCCCTTGTCGGCCGCCTCTGCACCTTCGTGGTACTGCACCGCCTCGCGCTGCACCGGCTGGCCATCGACGGCCCAGATGGTGATCTGGTCGCGGCGAATCTCGGCGATGTCGCCCTCCTCCAGGTACATGAAGCGGTCGGTGACCTGGCGCAGGGCCAACTGGTCGGAGGCCAGGAAGTTCTCGCCGTGGCCCAAGCCGATCACCAGCGGGCTGCCGCTGCGGGCGGCCAGCAGGCGGTCTGGCTGGCTGGCGCTGATAACCGCCAGGCCATACGCGCCATGCAGTTGCTTGACGGTCGCCTTGAGGGCGTCGGCCAGGTCCGGCAGGCTTTTGAGGGTGTGGTGCAGCAGGTGCACGATCACTTCGGTGTCGGTCTGCGAGGTGAATACGTAGCCCAGGCCCTTGAGCTGTTCACGCAGCACATCGTGGTTCTCGATGATGCCGTTGTGCACCACCGCCAGGTCGTGGCCGGAGAAATGCGGGTGTGCATTGCCTTCGGTTGGCGCGCCATGGGTCGCCCAGCGGGTGTGGGCGATACCCAGGTTGCCGACCAGCGGCTCGGCGGCAACGGCCGCTTCCAGCTCGCTGACCTTGCCGATGCGACGACGGCGTTCAAGGTGGCCCTGCTGGGTGAAGACAGCCAGGCCAGCACTGTCATAACCGCGGTATTCCAGGCGCTTGAGGCCTTCGATCAGGATGGTGGTGATGTTGCGTTCGGCGACGGCGCCCACGATTCCACACATAGATGTTGCTCCTAGCTGATAGCGGCACAGATGAGGTTGATGCCGCGGGCTTGAATTTGATCGCGTGCCTCCTGGGGCAGGCGTTCGTCGGTAATCAGGGTACTCACGCTGGCCCAGGGCAGCTCCAGGTTGGGAATCTTGCGCCCGACCTTGTCCGACTCGACCATCACGATCACTTCGCGGGCCACCTCGGCCATCACCCGGCTCAACCCCAGCAATTCGTTGAAGGTGGTGGTGCCGCGCACCAGGTCGATGCCATCGGCACCAATGAACAGCTGGTCGAAATCGTAGGAGCGTAGTACCTGCTCGGCAACCTGGCCCTGGAACGATTCGGAATGCGGGTCCCAGGTGCCGCCGGTCATCAGCAGTACCGGTTCGTGTTCCAGTTCGCTCAAGGCACGGGCCACGTTCAGCGAGTTGGTCATCACCACCAGCCCCGGTTGCTGACCCAGTTCGGGGATCATCGAAGCCGTGGTGCTGCCGCTGTCGATGATGATGCGCGCATGCTCGCGAATCCGCGCCACGGCGGCACGAGCGATGGCCTGTTTGTAGAGAGAGACGGGCTGGCCCTGGTCGGCGAACAGTTCCTGAGGCAGGGTCACCGCGCCACCGTAGCGGCGCAGCAGCAGGCCGTTGGCCTCCAACGCGGCGAGGTCCTTGCGAATGGTGACTTCGGAGGTTTCGAAACGCTTGGCCAGTGCATCCACACTCACCTCGCCCTGCTCATGCAGCAAGGCCAGGATGTTGTGTCGGCGTTGAGGTGTGTTTCGTTTCGACATGGGAAGTTAAGTTTCGATTCGAAAGATAATGACGCCAATCAAAACCTAAAGCTTTCATTTGGTCAAGCAGGCAATGAGATTTTTTCTGTGGATAAGGCGTTGCTGGGGTCAGGTTATCCACACTCCAATGCCAGGCAAAAAAAAGCCGACTTATGCACAATGCGGTCGGCTTTTTCAGAGCTGTGTACAACTCAGCTCTTCTTGACCTTCTCTGGTCGTTTCCAGCCATCGATGTTGCGCTGACGACCGCGGGCCACGCCCAACTGGCCAGCCTCGACCGTCTGGGTGATGGTGGACCCCGCAGCAGTGGTGGCCCCATCGAGGATATCCACAGGCGCCACCAGCGAGTTGTTGGAACCGATGAAGACATCCTCGCCCAGTACGGTACGGAATTTGTTGGCCCCGTCGTAGTTGCAGGTGATGGTGCCGGCGCCGATATTGGTGCGCGCCCCCACCTCGGCATCACCCAGGTAGGTCAGGTGGCCTGCTTTGGCACCTTCACCCAGGTGGGCATTCTTCAGTTCGACAAAGTTACCCACATGCGCACGGGCATCCAGCACGCTGCCCGGGCGCAGCCGCGCGAACGGACCGGCATCGCTGCCCTCGCCCAGCACGGCACCTTCGAGGTGGCTGTTGGCCTTGACCACTGCGCCCTTGCGCAGGGTGCTGTTCTTGATCACGCAGTTCGGGCCGATGACCACGTCATCCTCGATCACCACACGGCCTTCGAGGATAACGTTGACGTCGATGAGCACGTCACGCCCCACGATGACTTCGCCGCGCACGTCGAAACGCGCCGGGTCACGCAGGGTCACGCCCTGGGCCATCAGGCGACGACCTTCGCGCAATTGATAATGACGCTCCAGTTCGGCCAACTGACGACGGTCGTTGGCGCCCTGCACTTCCATCGGGTCCAGCGGCTGCTCGGTGGCTACCACCAGGCCGTCGGCCACTGCCATGGCGATCACGTCGGTCAGGTAGTACTCACCCTGTGCGTTGTGGTTCGACAGGCGGCCCAGCCACTCGGCCAACCGAGCCCCCGGTACGGCAAGGATGCCGGTGTTTCCTTCATTGATCGCCTTCTGTGCGTCGCTGGCATCCTTGTGCTCGACGATGGCAGCCACCTGGCCCTGGTCGTCGCGCACGATACGGCCGTAGCCGGTCGGGTCGGCCAGGGTCACAGTGAGCAGGCCCAGTTGCTGCGGGTTTACCCTGGCCAGCAAACGCTGCAGGGTGTCCACCTCGATCAGCGGTACATCGCCGTAGAGGATCAGCACGGTGTCGGCACTGAGCGCCGGCAAGGCCTGGGCCACGGCGTGGCCTGTGCCCAGCTGTTTGTCCTGCAACACGAAATTCAGGTCATCGGCAGCCAGTCGCTCGCGAACCAGCTCGGCACCATGTCCGATCACCACGTGAATACCCTGGGGCTCGAGCTGGCGGGCGCTGTGGATAACATGGCCAAGCATCGAGTTGCCGGCGACCGGGTGCAGTACCTTGGGCACGGCCGAGCGCATGCGTGTGCCCTGGCCTGCCGCGAGAATAACGATATCGAGAGACATTGACTGGCTACCAAATCCGGGGAGAGGTCGATGAATGACCGAAATGAGATATGCAGAAAAAGAAAAAGGGTAGCCGAGGCTACCCTTTAACTCAATCGCGGCGAAAGCAATCAGCCTGTAGGCCGAATTACCTTCCCTTGCGCAACTGCTGGACGGTGCGCAGCTGAGCTGCGGCTTCGGCCAGACGTGCGGCAGCGGCGCCGTAGTCGAACTCCGCGCCTTTGGCGTTCAGGGCGTTCTCGGCAGCCTTGAGGGCTTCCTGGGCCTGAGCTTCGTCCAGGTCGGCAGCACGTTGCACGGTATCGGCAAGCACCTTGACCATGTTCGGCTGGACCTCGAGGAAACCACCAGAGATGTAGAACACCTCTTGGGCGCCACCCTGCTTGGTCAGCGTGATCGGACCAGGCTTCAGATTAGTGATCAGCGGGGCGTGGCCTGGAGCGATACCAAGATCACCCAGGTTGCCGTGCGCAATCACCATCTCGACCAGGCCGGAGAAGATCTCTCCTTCCGCGCTGACGATATCGCAATGGACTGTCATAGCCATCTGCTTGCCTCAACCTGATTAGCGCCCCTCGCGGGGCGCCGGGATTACAGTTTCTTGGCTTTCTCGACTGCTTCTTCGATGCCGCCGACCATGTAGAACGCTTGTTCTGGCAGGTGGTCGTAGTCACCGTTGAGGATGCCTTTGAAGCCAGCAATGGTGTCTTTCAGGGAAACGTATTTGCCTGGAGAACCGGTGAAGACTTCAGCCACGAAGAACGGCTGGGACAGGAAGCGCTGGATCTTACGAGCACGGGAAACCAGTTGCTTGTCGGTCTCGGACAGTTCGTCCATGCCCAGGATCGCAATGATGTCCTTCAGCTCTTTGTAGCGCTGCAGCACGTACTGAACGCCGCGAGCGGTTTCGTAGTGCTCGTTGCCGATCACGTTCGGGTCCAGCTGGCGCGAAGTCGAGTCCAGTGGATCGACCGCTGGGTAGATACCCAGGGAGGCGATGTCACGGGACAGTACGACGGTGGCGTCCAAGTGGGCGAAGGTGGTGGCTGGCGACGGGTCGGTCAGGTCGTCCGCAGGTACGTATACGGCCTGGATCGAGGTGATCGAACCTTCCTTGGTCGAAGTGATACGTTCTTGCAGAACGCCCATCTCTTCAGCCAGGGTCGGCTGGTAACCTACCGCCGAAGGCATACGGCCCAGCAGTGCGGATACTTCGGTACCGGCCAGGGTGTAACGATAGATGTTGTCGACGAACAGCAGAACGTCGTTACCTTCGTCACGGAACTTCTCGGCCATGGTCAGGCCGGTCAGCGCTACGCGCAGACGGTTTCCTGGTGGCTCGTTCATCTGACCGTAGACCAGCGCTACCTTGTCGAGAACGTTGGAGTCCTTCATCTCGTGGTAGAAGTCGTTACCCTCACGAGTACGCTCACCCACACCGGCGAACACGGAATAACCGCTGTGCTCGATGGCGATGTTACGGATCAGTTCCATCATGTTTACGGTCTTGCCTACACCGGCACCACCGAACAGACCAACTTTACCGCCTTTGGCAAACGGGCAGACCAGGTCGATAACCTTGATGCCGGTTTCCAGCAGGTCGTTGCCGCCTGCCTGGTCAGCGAACGAAGGCGCTTCGCGGTGAATGCCCCAGCGCTCTTCTTCACCGATCGGACCAGCTTCGTCGATCGGGTTGCCCAGCACGTCCATGATCCGGCCCAGGGTCGCTTTACCGACCGGTACGGAGATGGCTGCGCCGCTGTCGACGACGTCCAGACCGCGCTTCAAGCCTTCGGTCGAGCCCATCGCAATGGTACGGACCACGCCGTCGCCCAGCTGCTGCTGAACTTCCAGGGTGGTTTCCGCGCCTTGTACTTTCAGTGCGTTGTACACGCTCGGCACGCTGTCACGTGGGAATTCCACGTCGATGACGGCGCCGATGATTTGAACGATACGTCCGCTACTCATAGCTGGATCCTCTGAATATTTGAACCGTTAAACCGCGGCAGCGCCGCCGACGATTTCCGAGATCTCTTGGGTGATCGCAGCCTGACGCGCCTTGTTGTAGATCAGCTGCAATTCGCTGATCAGGTCGCCGGCGTTGTCGGTGGCGTTCTTCATTGCGATCATCCGCGCAGCTTGTTCGGCCGCGTTGTTCTCGACCACCGCCTGGTAGACCTGCGACTCCACGTAACGCACCATCAGGCCGTCCAGCAGCTCCTTGGCGTCAGGTTCGTAGAGGTAGTCCCAGTGGTGCTTGAGTTCTTGATCCGGGGTTGCAACCAACGGAATCAACTGCTCGACCGTTGGGGCTTGCGTCATGGTATTGATGAACTTGTTCGATACCACGGACAGACGATCGATACGACCATCCAGGTAAGCGTCCAGCATGACCTTGACGCTGCCGATCAGATCATTGATCGACGGCTCTTCGCCCAGGTGGCTGATCGCTGCAACGACGTTACCGCCGTAGCTGCGGAAAAACGCCGCACCTTTGCTGCCCACCACGCACAGGTCGATTTCGACCCCTTGCTCGCGGTTGGCTGCCATGTCCTTGACCAGGGCCTTGAACAGGTTGGTGTTCAAGCCACCGCACAGACCACGGTCACTGCTCACAACCACATAACCGGCGCGCTTGACAGGGCGTTCGATCATGAAGGGGTGGCGGTATTCCGGGTTGGCGTTGGCCAGATGACCAATCACCTGGCGGATACGCTCCGCATAGGGACGGCTAGCAGCCATGCGCATTTGAGCCTTGCGCATCTTGCTGACCGCCACTTTTTCCATGGCGCTGGTAATTTTTTGCGTGCTTTTGATGCTCGCAATCTTACTGCGAATCTCTTTTGCGCCTGCCATGTAACACCTATCAGGTTAGCAAGCGGGGGCTGCAAAGCCCCCGCTGCGGCTTACCAGGTTTGGGTGGCCTTGAACTTCTCGATACCGGCTTTGATGCCAGCGTCGATTTCGTCGTTGAAGTCACCCTTCACGTTGATCTTCGCCATCAGTTCGGCGTGATCACGGTTGAAGAAAGCGATCAGCGCTTGTTCGAAGCTGCCGATCTTGGTGATTTCTACGTCGGTCAGGAACCCACGCTCAGCGGCATACAGCGACAGCGCCATGTCCGCGATGGACATTGGAGCGTATTGCTTCTGCTTCATCAGCTCGGTAACACGTTGACCGTGCTCGAGTTGCTTGCGGGTGGCTTCGTCCAGGTCAGAAGCGAACTGGGCGAATGCCGCCAGTTCACGGTACTGAGCCAGAGCGGTACGGATACCACCGGAGAGCTTCTTGATGATCTTGGTCTGAGCGGCACCACCTACACGGGATACCGAAACACCGGCGTTCACTGCAGGACGGATGCCCGAGTTGAACATGGCCGATTCCAGGAAGATCTGACCGTCGGTGATCGAGATCACGTTGGTCGGAACGAACGCGGAAACGTCGCCAGCCTGGGTTTCGATGATCGGCAGTGCGGTCAGCGAACCGGTCTTGCCAGTTACGGCACCGTTGGTGAACTTCTCTACGTACTCTTCGGAAACGCGCGATGCACGCTCCAGCAGACGGGAGTGGAGATAGAACACGTCACCTGGGTATGCTTCGCGTCCTGGTGGACGGCGCAGCAGCAGGGAGATCTGACGGTAGGCAACAGCCTGCTTGGACAGGTCATCGTAGACGATCAGTGCGTCTTCGCCGCGGTCACGGAAGAACTCGCCCATGGTGCAACCGGCGTATGGCGCCAGGAATTGCAGTGCGGCGGATTCCGAAGCACTGGCAACCACCACGATGGTGTTGGCCAGGGCGCCGTTTTCTTCCAGCTTGCGAACGATGTTGGCAACGGTCGAACGCTTCTGGCCGACAGCAACATACACACAGAAAATACCGGAGTCTTTCTGGTTGATGATGGCGTCGATGGCCATGGCGGTCTTGCCGATCTGACGGTCACCGATGATCAGCTCACGCTGGCCACGGCCGACAGGGATCATGGCGTCAACCGATTTGTAGCCAGTCTGTACAGGCTGGTCTACCGATTTACGCCAGATAACGCCCGGTGCAACCTTTTCAACTGCGTCGGTCTCGGTGTTGTTCAGCGGACCTTTGCCATCGATTGGGTTACCCAGTGCGTCGACGACGCGACCCAGCAGTTCCTTACCAACCGGAACTTCGAGGATGCGGCCGGTGCACTTGGCGCTCATGCCTTCAGCGAGGGTGTCGTACGCGCCCAGTACTACCGCACCAACGGAGTCTTGCTCCAGGTTGAGGGCCATACCGAACACGCCGCCCGGAAACTCGATCATTTCGCCGTACATAGCGTCGGCCAGACCGTGAATCCGCACGATACCGTCAGAAACGCTGACGACAGTACCTTCGTTGCGGGCTTGGGAGGCTACATCGAGTTTCTCGATGCGGCCCTTGATGATTTCACTAATTTCGGAAGGATTGAGTTGCTGCATTGCTCTGCTGCCCCTTCAAACTCAAGATTTCAATGCTTCGGCCAGTTTCGCGATTTTGCCGCGTACTGAACCATCGATAACCAGGTCGCCGGCGCGGATTACGACACCACCGATCAGGCTGGCATCCTCCGTCGCGTGCAGGCGCACTTCCCGGCTGAGTCGTGCACTGAGAACCTTGGCGAGTTTGTCTTGCTGTTCTTGGTTCAACGCAAAAGCACTGGTGACTTCCACGTCCACGGATTTCTCTTGTTCGGCCTTGTACAGATCGAACAGAGCCGAAATCTCCGGCAACAGCAGGAGACGTTCGTTTTCCGCGGCAACATGAATGAAATTCTGTGCCTGTGCATCGAACTTGTCACCGCACACGTCAATAAACGCGGCGGCCTTTTCTGCGCTCGTCAGTCGCGGGGCCTTGAGCAGGCGCTGCATTGTGTCGTCTTGAGACACTGCAGCAGCCAGGCCGAGCATGGCTGACCAATTGGCCAGTTGCTGATGGGCCTGGGCGTGCTCAAAGGCCGCCTTAGCGTAAGGTCGGGCCAACGTGGTCAGTTCTGCCATGATCGCCCTCGCTTAAATTTCAGCGGCCAGTTTATTAACCAGCTCCGCATGCGCGTTTTGATCGATTGTGGCGCCAAGGATCTTTTCAGCACCGTTGACGGCCAGGCTACCCACTTGGGCGCGCAGCGCGTCTTTGACACCGTTCAGTTCCTGTTCGATCTCGGCTTGAGCCTGGGCCTTCACACGGTCAGCTTCGACGCGAGCCTGGTCACGGGCTTCCTCGACGATCTGGTTACCGCGTTTCTTGGCTTGCTCAATGATTTCGGCTGCCTGAGCTTTAGCTTCGCGCAGTTGCTGACCCGCTTTATCTTGGGCCAGCTCCAGGTCGCGAGCTGCTCGGTTGGCAGCGTCCAGTCCTTCCGCGATCTTCTTCTGACGTTCTTGCAAAGCCGCGATGACCGGAGGCCACACGAACTTCATGCAAAACAGTACAAAAATGAAGAACGCAACGGACTGGCCAATCAGGGTTGCATTAATGTTCACGCCAACACCTCGCTCGTTCTAAGTCCATCACACCAATCCACTCGAAAATTCGAGTGATTAGCCAGCGATTTGACCAACGAAGGGATTAGCGAAGGTGAAGAACAGAGCGATACCAACACCGATCATGGTCACGGCGTCGAGCAGACCGGCGACGATGAACATTTTGACTTGCAGCATCGGAACCATTTCTGGCTGGCGAGCAGCGCCTTCCAGGAACTTGCCGCCCAGCAGGCCGAAACCAATGGCGGTACCCAGGGCACCCAGGCCGATCAGCAGAGCAACAGCGATAGCGGTAAGACCAACTACAGTTTCCATCTTTCCTCCCGACTTTTACGTCGTATTGGTTAGGTTTTTTAGTTTGAAGCGGTAAAACAAAATCGTTTGGTACAGCTGCCCTTGCGGACTTTTTCGGCCTCCCCCCACCCCGGCGGAGAGGCCTCAGACACGCCAGGCGGTCTTAATGGTTATCTTCGTGAGCCATCGACAGGTAGACGATGGTAAGCATCATGAAGATGAACGCTTGCAGGGTGATGATCAGGATGTGGAACACAGCCCACGCCCATTGCAGCACCACGCCCAGGCCGCTCAGCCACAGCAGACCGGCACCGAACATCACGGCGATCAGGATGAACACCAGCTCGCCGGCATACATGTTGCCGAACAGACGCAGGGCCAGCGAGATCGGCTTGGCGATCAGGGTCACGAATTCCAGCAGGAAGTTGACCGGGATCAGCAGGATCTGGACGAAGATGTTCTTGCTGCCGAACGGGTGCAGGGTCAGCTCGCCGATGAAGCCGCCGATGCCCTTGACCTTGATGCTGTAGAAGATGATCAGTGCGAACACGCAGAAGGCCATCGCGATGGTGGCGTTCGGGTCGGTGGTGGATACGGCACGGAACGGGATGTGCGGATCACCGGAGATCAGCATCGCCAGTTGCGGGATCCAGTCGACCGGGATCAGGTCGACGGCGTTCATCAGGAACACCCACACGAAGATGGTCAGTGCCAGCGGTGCGATGACCGGGCTGCGGCCGTGGAACGAGTCCTTGACGCTGCCGTTGACGAATTCGACCATCACCTCGACGAAGTTCTGCAGGCCGCCGGGTTGACCGGAAGTCGCTTTTTTCGCCGCCATGCGGAACAGGAGGATGAAGATCAGACCCAGCGCAACGGACCAACCCAGGGTGTCCACGTGGAACGCCCAGAAGCCCATTGCCTTGGCTTCTGCTGCGGAATGGGCAAAGCCCCAACCGCCGTCTGGTAATTGCCCGAAGGTCAAGTTCTGCAAGTGGTGCTGGATATAGCCCGAAGCGGTTTCTGCTGCCATGTTTGCCTCAAACGCCCTAAGGTCTCGAAAGTCTCGTTTTTATCAGCAGGGGCGCGAACCAGCTGACCAACTGGGTCAGCAAGAAGACGCCGAATACTGCTAATGGCGCCAATGGCTTCACTCCTGCGAACGTCAATGCGAACAGCACTGCCGTCAAAATCAATTTGCCTGCCTCGCCAGCGTAGAACGACTTGACGATGGCCTGCGCTGCCCTGGCGCCGGTGTAACGGAACGCCTTGTAGGCAAAGTACAGATTCGGCAGCCAGGCGATCAGTCCTCCGCAGAGTGCCGAATAGCCGCTGACCACCCCATGCCACTGCCACACCCCCAACGATGCCAGCAGCAACACGACAAATTGAGCGAACAGTACCGGAAAAACCGCCCAGCGATGGAAAGGCAAGCGGTTTGGCGTGCGGGTCTCCATCACAACTGCTCCTCGAAAGTCGACCAACCAGTCAGTAATGACTTGGCATAATTTGTGCCGACAAAATGCGCGCAGAGTATAGGGGCGCTTGGACCCCTATTCAACTGCTGGGTAGTGATTTCCGACTGCGCGCTACAAAGCGAATTGTTTCAGCGGATGTGAGCAAGCACACCCTGCAACTCGTCCAGGGAGTTGTAACGGATCACCAACTGGCCTTTGCCCTTGTTGCCGTGACGGATCTGTACCGCCGAGCCCAGCCGCTCTGCCAGACGCTGTTCAAGGCGGGTGATGTCCGGATCGGGCTTGGCCGGTTCCACCGGCTCGGGCTTGCCGCTGAGCCACTGGCGAACCAGGGCTTCGGTCTGGCGTACGGTCAGGCCTCGTGCGACAACGTGTCGCGCCCCGTCGACCTGCTGTTCTTCAGGCAAACCGAGCAGCGCACGGGCATGCCCCATCTCCAGGTCGCCGTGGGACAGCATGGTCTTGATGACTTCCGGCAGCGAGATCAGGCGCAGCAGGTTGGCCACGGTCACCCGCGACTTGCCCACAGCATCCGCGACCTGTTGCTGGGTCAGCTGGAACTCCTGCTGCAGGCGCTGCAGCGCGATGGCCTCTTCCACCGGGTTGAGGTCTTCGCGCTGGATGTTCTCGATCAGCGCCATGGCGATGGCGGTTTCATCCGGCACATCGCGCACCATCGCCGGGATGGTCTCCATGCCGGCCTGCTGGCTGGCGCGCCAGCGGCGTTCGCCGGCGATGATCTCGAAGCGGTCGTCACCGATCGGGCGGACCACGATCGGCTGCATCACGCCCTGGCTCTTGATCGAATGCGCCAGTTCTTCAAGGGCCTGCGGGTCCATGTCCCGACGGGGCTGGTATTTACCGCGCTGGATCAGGTCCAGCGGCAAGTGTTGCAGTTCTTTCTGGTCGACCTTGACAGCCTGCTCTTCGAGCGCGCTGACGGTAGGACCACTGAGCAGTGCATCCAACCCACGTCCGAGACCTCGTTTCTTAACGGCCATGCGGATTCCTTAAGTTGCCTGTGCGGCAGTGCGGGTTTGACGGCGTTGACGGCGTACCAGTTCACCGGCCAGGGCCAGATAGGCCAGGGCGCCACGGGACTGCTTGTCGTAGGCCAGGGCCGGCATACCGAAGCTCGGGGCCTCGGCCAGGCGGATGTTGCGCGGGATCACCGTATCGTAGAGCTGCTCGCCGAAGTGTTCCTTGAGCTGCGCGGACACGTCGTTGATCAGGCTCAGGCGCGGGTCGTACATGGTGCGCAACAGGCCTTCGATCTTGAGCTGCGGATTGAGCTTGGCAGCGATGCGCTTGATGTTATCCACAAGGTCGCTCAAGCCTTCCAGGGCAAAGTATTCACATTGCATCGGAATGATCACGCCATCGGCGGCCACCAGGGCATTGAGCGTCAGCATCGACAGCGACGGCGGGCAGTCGATCAGGATGTAGTCGTAACTCTCGCGGATCGGCGCCAGCGCTGTGCGCAGCCGGCTCTCCTTCATCTGCATTTCGAGCAGAACCACTTCGGCCGCAGTGAGGTCGCGGTTGGCCGGCAGCAGTTGATAACCACCGTGTTCGGACACGTGCATGGCTTGAGCCAGGTCGCACTCGCCGATCAGCAGGTCATAGACCGAATGTTCAAGGACGTGTTTATCCACACCGCTACCCATGGTGGCGTTGCCCTGTGGATCGAGGTCAATCAGCAGCACGCGGCGCTTGGTAGCCACCAGCGATGCAGCGAGATTGATGCAGGTGGTGGTCTTGCCCACACCACCTTTCTGGTTCGCGATCGCGAATACCTTAGCCATTCTTGCTTGTGTTCCCAGTCATGCCGTGCGGCGCAGTATCAGCAGATGGCGCTGGCCTTGGCAACCCGGAACGGTCAAGGCCTGCTCGCTATCCACTTTGAAATCTGCCGGCAATGCTACCAGCTCATCAGCCGGATGCAGCCCTTTCATTGCCAGCCACTGCGTCTGGGCGTCGCCAAGGTGGCGCGTCCAATTGGTGAAGTTCTCCATGCTGCTGAAAGCACGAGAAACAATTCCGGAGAAAGGCTGTTCCGGCTGGAACGCCTCGACCCGGCTGTGGATAACTTGCAGGTTATCCAGCTTCAGCTCCAGTTTCACCTGGGTGAGGAAGCGGGTTTTCTTGCCGTTGCTGTCCAGCGCCGTGACCTGCTTGTGCGGATGCAGGATAGCCAGGGGAATGCCCGGCATGCCGCCGCCGCTACCGACGTCGAGCCAGCGCTCGGTGTCGCTGTGGATAAACGGCATGACGCTCAGGCTGTCCAGCAGGTGGCGGGATACCATTTCGTCGGGATTGCGCACTGCAGTCAGGTTGTAAGCCTTGTTCCACTTGATCAGCAGCGCCAGATAAGCCAGCAGTTGCGCGTGCTGGGCCTCGCTCAGCTCGACACCAAGCTGGCGGGCACCTGTGGACAACTCCTGGGCGTGTTGAGGGGTGACCATAGAACTCAAGCGCTTTGCTCCAACTCGCGGCCTGCGCCGCGTTTTTTCAGGTGAATCAGCAACAGGGAAATAGCCGCCGGGGTCACGCCGGGAACGCGCGAGGCCTGGCCGAGTGTCTCTGGGCGGGCCTGGCTGAGCTTACCCTGAATCTCCTTGGACAACCCGGAAATACCAGCGTAGTCGATATCCTCGGGCAGGCGGGTGTCTTCGCTTGCCCGCAGGCGAGCGATTTCTTCCTGTTGCCGGTCGATGTAACCGGCGTATTTGGTCTTGATCTCGACCTGCTCGGCCACCTGAGGGTCGATTTCTCCACCGCCGGTCACTTCCACCAACCCGGCATAGTCGATTTCCGGGCGGGTCAGCAGGTTGAGCAGGTTGTATTCATGGCTGAGCGGCGTGCCGAACTTATCCACAATCGCCTGGCCCATCGCGGTATTGGGCTGAACCCAGGTGGACTTCAGGCGTTGCTCCTCGCGCTCGATGCTTTCGCGCTTGGCGCTGAACGCGGCCCAGCGTGCATCGTCGACCAGGCCCAGTTCACGGCCTTTTTCGGTCAGACGCAGGTCGGCGTTGTCTTCACGCAGAATCAGGCGGTACTCGGCCCGCGAGGTGAACATGCGGTACGGCTCCTGGGTACCCAGGGTGATCAGGTCGTCGACCAGCACCCCGATGTACGCCTCGTCGCGGCGCGGGCACCAGCTTTCGCGGCCCTGTGCACGCAGCGCGGCGTTGGCACCGGCCAGCAGCCCCTGCGCACCGGCCTCTTCGTAACCGGTGGTGCCGTTGATCTGGCCGGCAAAGAACAACCCGCCGATGGCCTTGGTTTCCAGGCTGTACTTCAGGTCACGCGGGTCGAAGTAGTCGTATTCGATGGCATAGCCCGGGCGCACGATGTGCGCGTTTTCCATGCCGCGGATCGAACGCACCAACTGCAGCTGCACGTCGAACGGCAGGGATGTGGATATCCCGTTCGGGTAAAGCTCGTGGGTATTGAGCCCTTCTGGCTCGATGAATACCTGGTGGCTCTGCTTGTCGGCAAACCGGTGGATCTTGTCTTCGATCGACGGGCAGTAACGCGGGCCGATGCCCTCGATCACGCCGGAGTACATCGGCGAACGATCGAGGTTGGAAGCAATGATCTCGTGAGTGCGTTCGTTGGTGTGGGTAATCCAGCAACTGACCTGACGCGGGTGCATGGCCTTGTCGCCCATGAACGACATCACCGGTATCGGGGTGTCACCGGCCTGTTCGGTCATCACCGAGAAATCTACCGAACGCCCGTCGATACGCGGCGGCGTGCCGGTTTTCAGGCGACCCATGCGCAGCGACAGCTCACGCATGCGGTGCGCCAGAGCGATGGCCGGCGGATCGCCGGCACGCCCACCGGAATAATTCTGCAGACCTATGTGGATAAGTCCGCTGAGGAAGGTACCCGTGGTCAGCACCACAGAATCGGCATGGAAACGCAGACCCATCTGCGTGACGACGCCGCGTACCTGGTCCTGCTCGACGATCAGGTCGTCACAGGCCTGCTGGAATATCCACAGGTTGGGCTGGTTTTCGAGAATCTCGCGTACCACGGCCTTGTAGATGGCGCGGTCGGCCTGGGCGCGGGTTGCACGCACCGCCGGGCCTTTGCGGTTGTTCAAAACGCGGAATTGGATACCGCTCTTGTCGGTAGCCAGGGCCATGACACCGCCCAGCGCATCGATCTCCTTGACCAGATGGCTCTTGCCAATACCGCCAATGGCCGGGTTGCAGCTCATGTGCCCGAGGGTTTCCACGTTGTGGGTCAGCAGCAGGGTTTTCACACCCATGCGTGCAGACGCAAGCGCAGCCTCGGTTCCGGCATGGCCGCCGCCGATGACGATCACTTCAAAACGGGAAGGGAAATCCACCACGCACCTCGTGCCTGTTTCGGGAATAGATAGGAATAACGCACAAGTATAGGGACTTACCCCCCTTCTAGGAACCGCTTGAACAAAATTTAACCAGCCTGTGGATGAGTGGCTGACAATAGAAATAAAGAGAGAGAAATTTATTAAAGCTTTGTTTTTATGTTTATTCTTAGTGAGGCAGCTTTCTGTGGATAAACCTCTACAGCCCTTATTCCACCTTATGTACAGAGGTTCAAAAGGCTGTGGTCTAGTGGCCATGAGGGGTCTGGATAAGCGCCTTAAGCCTGTGGATGAAACACCCACTTATCAACAGGGGGAGTTATCTCCAGCCTTGAGGCCGGGTTATCAACCGAGCTGAGGCGGGGTTTTCCACAGGGCTTATTCTGCGGTTTGTGAGTAAGACAGGCACGCGAAAGCCCCGGAGCGTTCCGGAATTCTCGACAGGGGATAAAAAACCGAGGGGATGACAGCCGACAACGAGGCCCTGGATCGGCCCCGTTGTGGATAAACGGACTACTTGCCGATGCAGAAGCTGGAGAAGATGCGCCCCAGCAGGTCATCGGAGCTGAAGGCGCCGGTAATTTCGCCCAGGGACTGCTGGGCCTGGCGCAGGTCTTCGGCCAGCAGCTCTCCAGCGCCCGCCAGGGTCAATTGCGCATGACCGTGGTCCAGGTGCGAACTGGCCTGGCGCAGGGCGTCCAGGTGGCGACGGCGGGCACTGAAGCCGCTTTCGGCGGTCTGTTCGTAGCCCATGCAGGCCTTGAGGTGATCGCGCAGCAGTTCCAGGCCCTGGTCGGCGCCCTTGGCACTGAGGGTGATGGTGACGTGGCCATCGTCGGACAACTGCAGGCCCACGGGGTCGCCACTGAGGTCGGCCTTGTTGCGAATCAGCGTGACCTTGGCCGGGTCGGGGCGCTGTTCAAGGAATTCAGGCCACAATGCGAACGGATCATCGGCTTCAGGTGCCGTGGCATCCACCACCAATAGCACCCGATCGGCCTCGCCAATGGCCTTGAGGGCACGTTCCACCCCAATCTTTTCCACATGGTCTTCGGTATCGCGCAGGCCGGCGGTGTCCACCACGTGCAACGGCATGCCGTCGATGTGGATATGTTCGCGCAGCACATCCCGGGTAGTACCGGCGATGTCCGTCACGATGGCCGCCTCGCGCCCGGCCAGTGCGTTGAGCAGGCTGGACTTGCCGGCATTCGGCCGCCCGGCGATCACCACCGTCATGCCGTCGCGCAACAGCGCACCCTGCCCCGCCTCGCGCTGCACTGTGGATAAACTTTCGCGCACCTCCTCGAGCATGCGCAGGACGTGGCCATCGGCAAGAAAATCGATTTCCTCTTCGGGAAAGTCGATTGCCGCCTCGACGTAGATACGCAGGCTGATCAGTTTTTCGGTGAGGTTATCCACACGGCGGGAGAATTCGCCCTGCAACGAGCGCAGCGCATTACGCGCCGCCTGTGCAGAACTGGCCTCGATCAGGTCGGCGATGGCTTCGGCCTGCGCCAGGTCGAGCTTGTCGTTGAGAAAGGCGCGCTCGCTGAATTCGCCCGGGCGCGCCAGGCGGCAACCCAGTTCCACGCAGCGCTGCAGCAGCATGTCGAGCACAACCGGGCCGCCGTGGCCCTGCAGTTCCAGCACATCTTCACCGGTAAAGGAGTTGGGCCCGGGAAAATACAGGGCAATGCCTTCATCCAGCACCAGGCCATCGTCGCCCTTGAACGGACCGTAATGGGCATACCGCGGGGTGAGCTCACGGCCGGTGATGGCCAACCCGGCCTTGCCGGCCAGCGGTCCGGAAATACGCACGATTCCTACACCGCCACGACCCTGGGCAGTGGCAATTGCAGTGATGGTTTCACGACGAGCATTCATCAGCGAAGGCCTCAGACAAAAACGACAGATAGCAAAACGCCCCACGAGGGGGCGTTTTATCCACAGGTTAGCTGGCTAACCCGTCAAGCGGTGGCTTTGTTGCTCGCCGCTTCGATCTTGCGGGTGATGTACCACTGCTGTGCGATCGACAGGCAGTTGTTCACAACCCAGTACAGCACCAGACCTGCCGGGAACCACAGGAAGAAGAAGGTGAAGATGATCGGCATCAGCTTCATCACCTTGGCCTGCATCGGATCCGGCGGCGTCGGGTTCAGGCGCTGCTGGATGAACATGGTCGCGCCCATGATGATCGGCAGGATGAAGAACGGATCCTTGATCGACAGGTCGGTAATCCAGAACATCCACGGGGCCTGGCGCATTTCAACGCTTTCCAGCAATACCCAGTAGAGCGAAAGGAAGACTGGCATCTGCACCAGGATCGGCAGGCAGCCGCCCAGCGGGTTGATCTTCTCTTTCTTGTACAGCTCCATCATGGCCTGCGACATCTTCTGCCGGTCATCGCCATGTTGTTCTTTCAGCGCGGCCAGTTTAGGTGCCACGGCACGCATGCGCGCCATCGACTTGTAGCTGGCAGCGGACAGCGGGAAGAACAGCAGCTTGATCAGCATGGTCAGGACGATGATCGACCAGCCCCAGTTGCCGAGCAGCTCATGGATATGTTGCAGCAGCCAGAAGATCGGCTGGGCAATGAACCACAGGATGCCGTAGTCGACGGTCAGCTCCAGGCCCGGGGACAGCGCCTTGAGTTTTTCCTGGCTCTTGGGACCGGCGTACAGCAGCGTGCTGGTTTCGCCCTGGGCGCCGGCAGCCACGTTCAGCTCCGGACCGGTGAACCCGATGATGTAGTTGCCCTGGCTGTCCTTGCGTGTCTGAACAACGTTGTTGTCCGACTTGTTGGGAATCCAGGCGGTCACGAAGTAGTGCTGCAACCAGGCAACCCAGCCGCCGGTAACATTTTCTTTCAAACTTCCTTTGTCGATGTCCTTCATCGACACTTTCTTGTACGGCTCGGCACTTGTCCACAGGGCGGCGCCCAGATAGGTGGCGGTACCGGTGGCGGTGCTCGACGACGGATCGGAGCTGGCATCGCGCTTGAGCTGTGCAAACAGGTTGCCTGTCCACGGCTTGCCGCTCTGGTTGTCGATCAGGTGAGTGACTTTCAGGTCATATTCACCACGGTTCAGGGTGAAACGCTTGATGTAGTTCACACCCGCGTCGCTGAACTTGAGGTCGACGACCAGTTGGTTCTGGCCATCGGCCAGTTGATAACTTTTCTGCTCGGCGGAATACAGCGGGCGACCAGCGGCACGTGCATCGGGGCCGTTGGCACCGGTCAGGCCGCTCTGGGCCAGGTAAACGCGCTCGCCGCCGTTATCGAACAGCTGGAACGGAATTTCCGGATGGTCCTGGCGACGTGGATATTTCGGCAGGGTCAGCTGCGCGATATCACCGCCGTTGGGGTTGATAGCCAGGTCGAGGACATCGGTCTTGACCCTAATCAGGTCTGTGCTGACGGCAACCGGTGCAATTTCTGCAGGGGTGGTTTCAGCAGTGGCGCTCGGAACATCGGCGCTGGCGCCGGATGTGCCAACGGTCGGGGTATCGGGCAAGCCCGGCGCGACGGTGCTGGCAGCAGTATTCTGAGTCGGCAGGGCAGCCTGGCCGTAGTCCTGGTTCCACTTGAGGACCATGACATAGGACACGATTGCCAGGGCGGCGATCAGGATCGTGCGTTTAATATCCATGATTACTCGGCTATCGAAGAAGAAGTACGGGAAGTGGGAGCAGGCGGAACCGGGTCATAACCGCCGGCATTCCACGGATGACAACGCCCGAGACGACGAGCGGTCAACCATCCACCGCGCAATGCGCCATGTGTTTCGATGGCTTCAATCGCATAGGTGGAACAGGTCGGATAGAAACGACAGTGGCTGGCCATCAGAGGGCTAATGGCGTAACGGTAAAACTGGATCGGAACGAGTACCAGTTTACGCATCTGGACGGTCTACCCCTGCAGATTCGCTGTTAACCACTGGAGCGGGCCGACTGCGTGCAAGGCGCTTCCAGAGCTTGCCAAAATGTTGGTGCAATTCTGGGTTTTCTACGTCGCCCAGGCCTTTGCGCGCGACGATCACGATGTCCCAACCGGCCAGCAAATGCTGGTGGAGACGAAACGAATCGCGCATCAAACGCTTCAAGCGGTTGCGTTGAACGGAGAGCTTGACGCTCTTTTTCCCGATCACGAGCCCCAGGCGGGGATGATCCAGGCCGTTCTCGCGGGCAAGGAGCAAGAGACTCTTGCCTGGCACCTTGCCGGATGGAGAGTCAAAGACCGCTTTGAAGTGTCGGGGTGTCAGAAGACGTTTTTCCCGACTGAAGTCCTGACTCACCACCTGTGCCGAAAAATCAAACTGCCAGACGCTTACGGCCTTTGGCACGACGGCGGGACAGTACGGCACGGCCGTTCTTGGTAGCCATACGGGCACGGAAACCGTGAGTGCGGGCGCGCTTGATGGTGCTTGGTTGGAAAGTACGTTTCATGGCGTGTTACCTGGTTCGTCGACAACGGGCCGGAATGGCCCCCGTTTTAAGAGACCGGCGATTCTAGAGAAAGCAGCGCCATAGGTCAATTTCCAACCAGCTTTTCCTTATGGATAAAAAACCGGGCGCCTTCGCATGCTCGTCCACAGGCCTGTGCCCCGGATGACAGGGACACAGCCTTGCCGGACGCTTAAACATAGAAAAAAGAAGAGAAGGTATTTAAAGCTTTTTTGTAAATCTTATAGAACTTAGGCAGCTGTTTTCTGTGGATAGAACGCTACAGGCCTTGTTCTACGTACTGTACAGAGAAAAGAAACCCTGTCGGGAAGCGGTGCTCTGGCTGTGCTGTGCAGGCGCAAAAGCTGTGGATTAAAAGGTCTTTTATCCACAGCGCAGTTATCCACCGATTTCAACCCCCAGTTGTGCAAAGTGCTCAGGCATGGTTATCCACAGGGCTTATTCACAGCGGTAAAGTGACGTTTTTGCCACTAACCTGCTGATTTATCGCCACCCTCGACACACCTGCATGTGGATAACTGCGCTGGTGGTCGGTACAATGGCCGCTTGTTTTTGCCTCACCGGCGTTCAACTCAGGGGATATCCGTGTCAGTGGAACTTTGGCAGCAGTGCGTGGACCTTCTGCGCGACGAACTGCCTGCCCAGCAATTCAACACCTGGATCCGTCCGCTACAGGTCGAAGCCGAAGGCGACGAGTTGCGCGTCTATGCGCCTAACCGGTTCGTACTCGATTGGGTCAATGAAAAGTACCTGGGTCGCTTGCTCGAACTGCTGGGCGAACACGGCAACGGCATCGCCCCTGCGCTTTCCTTATTAATAGGCAGCCGACGCAGTTCGGCACCCCGTGCTGCGCCCAACGCACCGCTCGCCGCCTCGGTCGCCGCTTCCCAGGCCCAGCAGGCTGCCCAGGTCGCCGCCGTGGCAGCCCCGGCAGCGCCAGCACCTGTGCCGGCAGCGCCCCAGGTCGAAGATGCACCTTCGCGCGACAGCTTCGACTCGATGGGCGAGAACACTGCCGTGGTGGCTCCACCCAGCAGCCGTACCGAACAACGTACTGTGCAGGTAGAGGGTGCGCTCAAACACACCAGCTACCTGAACCGCACCTTCACCTTCGAGAATTTCGTCGAGGGCAAGTCCAACCAGCTGGCCCGCGCGGCAGCCTGGCAGGTCGCCGACAACCCCAAGCATGGCTACAACCCGTTGTTCCTCTATGGCGGGGTGGGCCTGGGTAAGACTCACTTGATGCACGCTGTGGGTAACCACCTGCTCAAGAAGAATCCGAATGCCAAGGTGGTGTACCTGCACTCGGAGCGCTTCGTCGCCGACATGGTCAAGGCGTTGCAGCTCAATGCCATCAACGAGTTCAAGCGCTTCTACCGCTCGGTCGATGCGCTTCTGATCGACGACATTCAATTCTTTGCCCGCAAGGAGCGTTCGCAGGAGGAGTTTTTCCACACCTTCAACGCCCTGCTCGAAGGTGGCCAGCAGGTGATTCTCACCAGCGACCGCTACCCCAAGGAAATCGAAGGCCTCGAGGAGCGCCTCAAGTCCCGCTTTGGCTGGGGCCTGACCGTTGCCGTAGAGCCGCCGGAGCTCGAGACCCGCGTTGCGATCCTGATGAAGAAGGCCGACCAGGCCAAGGTCGACCTGCCACATGACGCTGCGTTCTTCATTGCCCAGCGCATCCGCTCCAACGTGCGGGAACTGGAAGGCGCGCTGAAGCGGGTCATTGCCCACTCGCACTTCATGGGCCGCGATATCACCATCGAGTTGATTCGCGAGTCGCTCAAGGATCTGCTGGCACTGCAGGACAAGCTGGTGAGTGTGGATAACATTCAGCGCACAGTGGCCGAGTACTACAAGATCAAGATTTCCGATCTGCTGTCCAAGCGGCGTTCGCGTTCGGTGGCCAGGCCGCGTCAGGTGGCCATGGCCCTGTCCAAGGAACTGACCAACCACAGCCTGCCGGAAATCGGCGACGTCTTCGGCGGCCGCGATCACACCACGGTGTTGCACGCGTGCCGCAAGATCAACGAACTCAAGGAATCCGACGCGGATATCCGCGAGGACTATAAGAACCTGCTGCGGACCCTGACGACGTGATGAACGTCAGCGCGGCTTTTTTTTAAGGCAAGGGACTAGACCATGCATTTCACCATTCAACGCGAAGCCCTGTTGAAACCCCTGCAACTGGTCGCAGGCGTCGTCGAGCGCCGCCAGACCTTGCCGGTATTGTCCAACGTGCTGCTGGTGGTCCAAGGCCAGCAACTGTCGCTTACAGGTACTGACCTGGAAGTGGAGCTGGTTGGCCGTGTGCAACTGGAACACCCTGCCGAGCCTGGCGAGATCACCGTACCTGCACGCAAGCTGATGGATATCTGCAAGAGCCTGCCGAGCGAAGCGGAGATCAGCATCAAGGTCGACGAGCAGAAGGTCATCATCAAGGCCGGCCGCAGCCGTTTCACCTTGTCGACCCTGCCAGCCAACGATTTCCCCACCGTCGAGGAAGGCCCGGGTTCGCTGACCTGCACCCTGGAGCAGAGCCGTCTGCGCCGCCTGATCGAGCGCACCAGCTTCGCAATGGCCGTCCAGGACGTGCGCTACTACCTGAACGGCATGCTGCTGGAAGTCTCCACCGGCACTCTGCGCGCGGTCGCCACCGATGGTCACCGTCTGGCCATGTGCTCGATGCAGGCCGATATCGGTCAGGCTGATCGCCACCAGGTGATCGTGCCTCGCAAGGGTATCCTTGAGCTGGCGCGCCTGCTCACTGATCCGGAAGGCACCGTTGCCATCGTGCTGGGTCAGCAACACATTCGCGCCACTACTGGCGAATTCACCTTCACCTCCAAGCTGGTGGATGGCAAGTTCCCGGACTACGAGCGCGTATTGCCAAAGGGCGGCGACAAACTGGTACTGGGTGATCGCCAGGCACTTCGCGAAGCGTTCAGCCGTACCGCGATTCTGTCCAACGAAAAGTACCGCGGCATTCGTCTGCAACTGGCGGCTGGCCAACTGAAGATTCAGGCCAACAACCCTGAGCAGGAAGAAGCCGAAGAAGAGATCGGCGTCGACTACAACGGCGGTTCGCTGGAAATCGGTTTCAACGTGAGCTACCTGCTCGACGTGCTGGGCGTGATGACCACCGAACAGGTTCGTCTGATCCTGTCTGATTCCAACAGCAGCGCCCTGCTGCAAGAGGCGGACAATGACGATTCTGCATACGTCGTCATGCCGATGCGCCTGTAATTTGTCCAGCACTCGCTAGATGTCCCTCAGTCGCGTTTCAGTCACCGCGGTGCGCAACCTGCACCCGGTGACCTTCTCCCCCTCCCCCCGCATCAACATCCTGTATGGCGCCAACGGCAGCGGCAAAACCAGCGTGCTGGAAGCCATCCATTTGCTCGGCCTGGCCCGTTCATTTCGCAGCACTCGCCTTACACCGGTCATCCAGTATGAAGAACTGGCGTGTACGGTATTCGGCCAGGTCGAACTGAATGAAGGTGGTTCCAGCAACCTGGGCATATCGCGGGAACGGCAAGGGGATTTCACCATTCGCATCGACGGGCAGAACGCCCGCAGTGCCGCCCAACTGGCAGAGATACTGCCGCTGCAACTGATCAACCCGGACAGTTTTCGCCTGCTCGAAGGTGCGCCCAAGATTCGCCGGCAATTCCTGGATTGGGGTGTGTTCCACGTGGAACCTCGCTTCATGTCCACCTGGCAGCGCCTGCAGAAGGCCCTGCGGCAGCGGAACTCATGGTTGCGGCATGGTACACTTGACGCTGTTTCGCAAGCAGCCTGGGACCGGGAGTTATGCCTGGCCAGTGCGGAAATCGACGAGTACCGCCGTAATTACATCAAAGCGCTGAAACCCGTCTTCGAACAAACCTTGAGCGAATTGCTGGAGCTCGAGGGGCTGACCCTGAGTTACTACCGAGGGTGGGACAAGGACAGAGACCTCAGTGAGGTCCTGGCTGGCTCGCTCCATCGGGATCAGCAGATGGGCCACACACAGGCAGGTCCGCAACGTGCGGATCTGCGGCTCAGGTTAGGCGCCAACAACGCGGCCGATATCCTGTCTCGCGGCCAGCAGAAACTGGTGGTGTGCGCACTGCGTATCGCCCAGGGGCATCTGGTCAACCAGGCACGCCGCGGCCAATGTATTTATCTGGTGGATGACCTGCCGTCCGAATTGGACGAGCAGCACCGTCGTGCACTTTGCCGCTTGCTGGAAGACTTACGCTGCCAGGTGTTTATCACCTGTGTAGACCACGAATTATTGAGGGAAGGCTGGCAGACGGATACGCCAGTTGCCTTGTTCCACGTGGAACAAGGCCGTATCACCCAGACCCACGACCATCGGGAGTGAAGGCATGAGCGAAAATCAAACGTACGACTCCTCCAGCATTAAAGTGCTCAAAGGGTTGGATGCCGTACGCAAGCGTCCCGGTATGTACATTGGCGACACCGATGATGGTAGCGGCCTGCACCACATGGTGTTCGAGGTGGTCGATAACTCGATCGACGAAGCCCTCGCCGGCCACTGTGACGACATTACCGTAATCATCCACCCGGATGAGTCCATCACCGTTCGCGACAACGGCCGCGGCATCCCGGTCGATGTACACAAGGAAGAAGGGGTTTCCGCCGCAGAGGTCATCATGACCGTACTGCACGCCGGCGGTAAGTTCGACGACAACTCCTACAAGGTATCCGGCGGCCTGCACGGTGTGGGCGTCTCGGTGGTGAACGCGCTTTCCGAAGAGTTGATCCTCACCGTTCGCCGCAGCGGCAAGATCTGGGAGCAGACCTACGTTCACGGTGTACCGCAGGCTCCGATGAAGGTTGTCGGCGACAGCGAAACCACCGGCACCCAGATCCACTTCAAGCCATCGTCCGAAACCTTCAAGAACATCCACTTCAGCTGGGACATCCTGGCCAAGCGGATTCGTGAACTGTCGTTCCTCAACTCTGGCGTAGGCATCCTGTTGAAGGACGAACGCTCGGGTAAGGAAGAGGAATTCAAGTACGAAGGTGGCCTGCGCGCATTCGTCGAATACCTGAACACCAACAAGACTCCGGTGAACGAAGTGTTCCACTTCAGCGTTCAGCGCGAGGATGGTGTGGGTGTGGAAATCGCCCTGCAGTGGAACGACAGCTTCAACGAGAACCTGTTGTGCTTCACCAACAACATTCCGCAGCGCGACGGCGGTACTCACCTGGTGGGTTTCCGTTCGGCGCTGACGCGTAACCTGAACAACTACATCGAGCAGGAAGGTCTGGCCAAGAAGAACAAGGTCGCGACCACCGGTGATGATGCCCGTGAAGGCCTGACCGCAATCATCTCGGTGAAGGTGCCTGATCCCAAGTTCAGCTCGCAGACCAAGGACAAGCTGGTTTCGTCCGAAGTCAAAACTGCGGTGGAACAGGAGATGGGCAAGTACTTCTCCGACTTCCTGCTGGAAAACCCGAACGAAGCCAAGGCTGTGGTCGGCAAGATGATCGACGCTGCGCGCGCCCGTGAAGCGGCCCGTAAAGCGCGTGAAATGACCCGTCGCAAGGGCGCGCTGGACATTGCCGGGCTGCCGGGCAAGCTTGCCGACTGCCAGGAGAAAGACCCTGCCCTCTCCGAACTGTACCTGGTGGAGGGTGACTCCGCAGGCGGCTCGGCCAAGCAAGGTCGCAACCGCAAGACCCAGGCTATCCTGCCGCTCAAGGGCAAGATCCTCAACGTCGAGAAAGCACGTTTCGACAAGATGATTTCGTCCCAGGAAGTGGGCACGCTGATCACCGCACTGGGCTGTGGCATCGGCCGCGAAGAGTACAACATCGAGAAGCTGCGCTATCACAACATCATCATCATGACCGATGCTGACGTCGACGGTTCGCACATCCGTACCCTGCTGCTGACCTTCTTCTTCCGTCAGTTGCCGGAGCTGGTCGAGCGCGGCTACATCTACATCGCGCAGCCGCCGCTGTACAAGGTCAAGAAGGGCAAGCAGGAGCAGTACATCAAGGACGACGAGGCCATGGAAGAGTACATGACCCAGTCGGCCCTCGAAGATGCCAGCCTGCACCTGGACGAGTCCGCGCCACCGGTTTCCGGTGTCGAGCTGGAGCGTCTGGTCAACGAATTCCGTACCGTGATGAAGACCCTCAAGCGTCTGTCGCGCCTGTACCCGCAAGAGCTCACCGAGCACTTCGTGTACCTGCCGGCCATCTCGGTGGAGCAGCTGTCCGACCACGCGCACATGCAGAACTGGCTCGCCAGGTTCGATGAGCGCCTGCGCAATACCGAGAAGTCGGGCTTGCTGTACAAGGCCAGCCTGCGTGAAGACCGCGAGCGCAACGTGTGGCTGCCAGAAGTGGAAATCACTTCCCACGGCCTGGCCAGCTACGTGACCTTCAACCGCGACTTCTTCGGCAGCAACGACTACCGCACCGTGACTGCGCTGGGCGCCCAGCTTGCCACCCTGCTGGGTGAAGGTGCTTACGTGCAGCGTGGCGAACGCAAGAAAGCCATCACCGAGTTCAAGGAAGCCCTGGACTGGCTGATGGCCGAAAGTACCAAGCGTCACACTATCCAGCGCTACAAAGGGCTGGGCGAGATGAACCCGGACCAGCTGTGGGAAACCACCATGGACCCGACTGTGCGCCGCATGCTCAAGGTGACCATCGAAGACGCGATCGCTGCCGATCAGATCTTCAACACCCTGATGGGCGACGCCGTGGAACCGCGCCGCGAGTTCATCGAAAGCAACGCCCTGGCGGTATCCAACCTGGACTTCTGACCGGTTTCAGTACCTCTGAAAGCGGGCGGTTATCCACAGTGACAACGCCCTCGAAAGGCCAACCCTCAGGGGTTGGCCTTTTTGTTTTCCTGCCTAGGTGCTGCTGCGCCCTAGGCGTGAGCACTCAAGAAACACCCAGCTCGCGCAGGCGCCGATACAGGGTGCGCTCGCTCAGCCCCAGGTGGCGGGCAAGCTCGCTGCGCGATCCTTCGAAGCTGTCCAGCGCCTGGGCTATGTCGCGCAATCGGGTATTCGAGCGGCGTGGGGCACTGGCGGGCGAGTCGGCTCTCAGCTCCGTGGGCAGGTGCTCGGCGCGGATGATGCCGTCGTCGCTGAACAACCTCGCCCGCTCCAGAATGTTGCGCAGCTCGCGGATGTTGCCGGGGTAGCGGTACAGCCCCAGCAAGGTCATGGCCTCCTCGTCGACCCGCGGCGCAGCGGACCCGGCCAGGCGCTGCAGCAGGGTCTCGATCAGCAGGGGCAGGTCTTCGAAGCGCTCGCGCAGTGAAGGCAGGCGGATCGGGAAGCCGTTGATACGGTAGTAGAGGTCTTCGCGAAAGCTGCCGGCGGTGGCCATTTCCTTGAGGGGCTTGTGGGTGGCCGAGATCAGGCGGAAATCCGAATGCACCGTGCGCAGGCTGCCCACCGGGCGAAAGCTGCCCGACTCGATCAGACGCAGCAGCTTGACCTGCATCGCGAGCGGCACCTCACCGATCTCGTCGAGAAACAGGGTGCCGCCATGGGCGGCTTCGGCCAGGCCGATCTTGCGCTGGTTGGCACCGGTGAATGCGCCCTTCTCGTAGCCGAACAGCTCGCTCTCCAGCAACGTCTCGGTCAGCCCCGTGCAGTCCACCACCACCAACGGACCGCTGGCACGCGGGCTGCTGGCATGCAGGGCGCGGGCGAACAGCTCCTTGCCGGTGCCGGACTCCCCTTGCAGCAGCACCGGTATCTGCGCCGGCGCGGCCCGCTGGACACCGGCAAGGGCCTCCTGGAAGGCCGCCGAACGCCCTACCAGGCCGAACTGCTGCGGCTGTGCCGACGCCACGGCGATGCTGGTCAGGCGTTCGACAAAGGCGATCACTTCACCCTGCTCGTCCAGGATCGGGCGCAACTCCACGTCCACATGCTCCGGCCCGCGCGGGGTGTGATGCACATGCAGCACCCGCTCGGGGGTGCGGCTGTGCCTGGCCTTGCGCATCGGGCAGTGCTCGCCCGCCTGGTCGCACGGCACCGCGTAGTGGTGCGAGACGTGGTGGCACTTCTGGCCGATCGGCGCGGCGCCCACCACCCCGAATTGATGCAGGTACGCGGTGTTGGCGGCAAGAATGTTGTACTGCAGGTCGAGCACGATGCTCGGCTGAGGTTCGTGTTCGAGGTAGGACACCAGCGCCTGCAGGGCGGGGCTGGCGGGTGTGTCGGGGTTCATGGGCATGACGGCACCAGGGGCAAGGCAGGCCCGCAGCTTAACCGAACGCCTCGCTCACTGCCAAAAACTGCCAGCCTCTGCCAACCAGCTGCCAGAACCGTGGCAGGCAGTTTCGGCCAGAGGGTCCAGACTCAGGTAAATCGGGCGTGCTGGCCGGGGGCAGGCGTGAATCTGCGCTGGCACATATCTTGATGACTGTTGGTCGAATGCCTGCACGGCTGGCCGGCAGGCATCAGCGGATTTCTCTGGAGAGCGGTAATGATCATCGGCGGTAACCTGTATGTAGAAGCGCTGTTCGACAGCGCGACCTCGACCATCAGCTACCTGGTCATGGACCAGGCCAGCGCGCACTGCGCCCTGATCGACAGCGTGCTGGACTATGACCCGAAGGCCGGGCGTACCGATACCGCCTCGGCCGACAAGCTGATCGCACGGGTACGCGAGCTGGGTGGTCAGGTGCAGTGGATACTCGAGACCCATGTGCACGCCGACCACCTCTCTGCTGCCGCCTATCTCAAGCAGGCGCTGGGAGGCCAGGTGGCCATCGGCAGCCGCATCACCCAGGTGCAGAAGGTGTTCGGCACGCTGTTCAATGCCGAACCCGGCTTTGCCCGTGATGGCAGCCAGTTCGATGTGCTGCTGGACGACAACGGCGAGCTCGCCCTTGGCACGCTCAAGCTGCGCGCCTTGCACACCCCGGGGCATACCCCGGCCTGCATGACCTACCTGGTACAGGCGGGTGACGAGTGCGTCGCGTTCGTCGGCGACACCTTGTTCATGCCGGATTACGGCACGGCCCGCTGCGACTTCCCCGGGGCCGATGCGCGCACCCTGTA
The DNA here is from genome assembly GCF_017848315.1 of Pseudomonas palmensis. Taxonomy (GTDB): domain Bacteria; phylum Pseudomonadota; class Gammaproteobacteria; order Pseudomonadales; family Pseudomonadaceae; genus Aquipseudomonas; species Aquipseudomonas palmensis. Next base: position 87,269 of record NZ_JAFKEC010000003.1, on the reverse strand, counting down.
CCGCTCGATCCAGCGCATCCTGGCCCTGCCGGATGCCACCCGCCTGTTCATGTGCCACGACTACCTGCCCGGAGGCCGTGCGTTGCGCTACATGACCACTGTGGGCGAACAGCGCGCCAGCAACATTCACATTCGCGACGGCATCAGCGAGGACTGCTTCGTGGCCATGCGCGAAGCCCGTGATGCCACCCTCGACATGCCGCAACTGATCCTGCCCTCGGTGCAGGTGAACATGCGCAGCGGCCAGTTGCCCGAGCCAGAAGACAACGGTGTGCGCTACCTGAAGATCCCGCTCAACAAGCTCTGAACCTGCTGCACCAGAATTATTATTAAAGGACGTACTGCCATGCCTGCCCCCTCCTCTGCCGCTGCCCGCGAGGTCAGCCACCACAAGGTGCTGATCGTCGGCGCCGGTGCCGCCGGAATCGCCACCGCCTCCAGCCTGCTGGCGCGTGATGCCTCCCTGGATATCGCGATCATCGACCCCGCCGACGTTCACTACTATCAACCTGGCTGGACCATGGTCGGCGCGGGCGTGTTCCGTGCAGCGTCCACCGCCCGCACCCTGGCCTCGACCGTGCCGGCGGCGGTCAGGTGGATCAAGGCCGCCGTGCAACAGTTCGACCCGCAGGCGCAGACCGTCAGCCTGGATGACGGGCGCCTGGTGAGTTACGAACAGCTGGTGGTATGCCCCGGGCTGCGGTTGGCCTGGGACGCCATCGACGGCCTGGTCGAGACCCTCGGCCAGAACGGCGTGACCTCCAATTACCGCTACGACCTGGCACCCTACACCTGGCAACTGGTGCAGGGCCTGAAGGAAGGCCGCGCCGTGTTCACCCAGCCACCGATGCCGATCAAGTGCGCCGGTGCCCCACAAAAAGCCCTGTACCTGTCGTGCGACCACTGGCTGCGCAGCGGTCGCCTGGGGGCGATCCAGGCGCAGTTCTTCAACGCCGGCAACGTGCTGTTCGGTGTCGCCGACTATGTGCCGGCGCTGATGGAATACATCGACCGTTACGGCGTGGACCTCAACTATTCACACCGGCTGGTGGCGGTGGACGGGCCGGGCAAGCGCGCGACCTTTCTGCGCACCCTGCCCGACGGCAGCAGCGAAACCGTGGTGCAGGCATTCGACATGCTGCATGTGGTACCGCCGCAGGTTTCGCCGGACTTCATCCGCAACAGCCCGCTGGCCGATGAGGCCGGTTGGCTCGAGGTCGACCCGGCCACCCTGCGCCATGCGCGCTACGGCAACATCCATGGCCTGGGCGATGTGATCAACACCAGCAATGCCAAGACGGCCGCCGCTGCCCGCAAGCAGGCGCCGGTGGTGGCCAACAACGTGCTGGTGGCACTGGGGCGCCTGTCGCGTCTGGCCGAGTACGACGGCTACGGGTCGTGCCCGCTGACGGTGGAGCGCGGCAAGATCGTGCTGGCCGAGTTCACCTACGGCGGCAAGCTGGCACCGAGCTTTCCGCGCTGGTTGCTCGACGGGCGCAGGCCCACGCGCCTGGCCTGGCTGCTCAAGGCGCGGATACTGCCGCCGCTGTACTGGCGCTGCATGCTCAAGGGGCGCGAATGGCTGGCCAAGCCAGTAGCGCGACTGCGTGAGGCGCGCCAGTGACAGAGCATGAACTGGTCGGCGCCGGTCTGGGCGCCCTCATTGGCATCATCCTGGCCCTGACGGGCGCCGGTGGCGGCATACTTGCGGTGCCGCTGCTGGTGTTCGGCCTGGGCCTGAGCATGGTCGAGGCGGCCCCGGTCGGCCTGCTGGCGGTGGGCCTGGCGGCAGGTGTGGGTGCGGTGCTGGGGCTGCGTCAGGGGCTGGTGCGCTACCGGGCCGCGCTGTTCGTCGCGCTGATCGGCATGTGCGCCACCCCCTTCGGCCTGCTGCTGGCGCATCGCCTGCCCAATGCACCGCTGGCGCTGGGGTTCAGCGTGGTGCTGGTGTATGCCTGCGCACGCATGCTGCGCAAGGCCCGGCGCGAGCTGCGGGGCGAGCCGCCCTGTGCGGATCGTGCCCTGCAGCCCTGTGTGCTCAACCCGTTGCAGGGGCGCTTGCGCTGGACCCTGCCCTGCGCCCGCGCGTTGGCCTTCACCGGCTTGCTCAGCGGCCTGCTGTCCGGCCTGCTCGGGGTCGGTGGCGGGTTTGTGATCGTGCCTGCCCTGGGGCGCTACACCAACCTTGAGATGAAAAGCATCGTCGCCACGTCGCTGGCGGTGATCGCTCTGGTGTCGCTGGGCAGCGTGTTGAGCGCCAGCCTCAGCGGGGTAATGCACTGGGGTGTCGGCGTGCCGTTTGCCGGCGGTGCGGTGGCGGGCCTGGTGGTTGCGCGCCAGTTCGCCCACCGCCTGGCCGGGCCGCGTCTGCAACAGGGCTTTGCGCTGGTGGGGATAGCGGCTGCACTGTTGCTGGCGGTCAACACCCTGGCGCGCTGAACGCCGCTCACTCGGCGAGCAGTTCGCCCTGCTCGTCGGCGCACAGCGCCAGCAGGTAGTCCCACACTACGCGCAGGCGCACCGACTTGTGCAGTTCGCGCCGGGTGCTGATCCAGTAGCTGCGCTGGATGGTTTCGCTGGGCAGCACGCGCACCAGGTGCGGGTCGTGGCGGGCCATGTAGTTGGGCAGTACCGCGATGCCCAGCCCGGCACGCGCCGCATGCTGCTGGGCGATCACGCTGGTGCTGCGAAACACCACGTTCGGTGCGCGGCAGAAGCTGTTGAGAAACAGCAACTGCTGGCTGAACAGCAGGTCGTCCACGTAGCCGATCCAGCTGTGCCGGGCCAGGTCTTCGCGGCTGTTGAGCGGCGCAGCCCTGGCCAGGTACTCGGGGCTGGCATACAGCGCCAGGCGGTAATCGGTGAGTTTTCGCGTGATCAACAGGTCGGCATGCGGGCGTTCCAGGTGAATGCTGATCTCTGCCTCGCGGTTGATGATGCTGACAAAGCGCGGCACTGCAACCAGCTCCACCTCCAGCCCCGGGTAGCGTTCGAACAAACTGCCCATGCGCGGGGTGAAGAACATGATGCCGATGCCCTCGGTCACCCCCAGGCGAATCTTGCCCAGCGGCGTGATGGCCTGGGTGATCTCCTCCTGCGCCAGCAAGGCGACGTTCTCCATGGCTTCGGCGTGCTTGAGCAGGGCCTGCCCGGCCGGGGTCAGTTCATAGCCCTGGGCGTGCTGCACGAACAGTGCCGTGCCCAGGCTGCTCTCGATGCTCTCGATATGCCGGGCCACGGTGCTATGGGTGGTGTTGAGGCGCTTGGCGGCGGTCAGCAGGCGGCCGCTACGCTGCAACTCGAGAAAAAACCGCAGGTCATTCCAGTCGAACATGCTTTTCCTTGTGAATCAGAGGTTCACTTGCGTTGTTCTAAAACGCACAGCCGTTGCGTGAAATCTAACGTGTTCAACTCGAAAATAATCAATAACACTGGCCTGGACAAGAATAAAAATCAGGCGCGAGGTCTTCATGGCACCAGCCGATCATTCCTACGACTACGTGGTAGTCGGTGCCGGCCCTGCCGGCTGTCTACTGGCCAATCGGCTGTCTGCCGACCCTGGCTGCCGCGTGCTGCTGCTCGAAGCCGGCGGTCGCGACAACTACCCCTGGATCCACATTCCGGTGGGCTACCTCTATTGCATTGGCAACCCGCGTACCGACTGGTGCTTCAAGACCGAAGCGCAACCGGGGCTCGACGGGCGCAGCCTGGGCTACCCACGGGGCAAGGTGCTGGGCGGGTGTTCCTCGATCAACGGCATGATCTACATGCGCGGTCAGGCCCGCGACTACGATCACTGGGCCGAACAGGGCAATCCCGGGTGGGCCTGGAATGACGTGCTGCCACTGTTCAAGGCCAGCGAAAACCATTTTGGCGGCGCCAGCGAGCTGCACGGCAACGCTGGCGAATGGCGGGTCGAACGCCAGCGCTATTCGTGGGCGATCCTCGATGCGTTTCGCGAGGCGGCAGCCCAGAGCGGCATCGCCAGCATCGACGACTTCAACGGTGGGGATAACCAGGGCTGTGGATACTTTCAGGTCAACCAGCGCAGCGGCGTGCGCTGGAATGCGGCCAAGGCATTCCTGCGCCCCGTGCGCCACCGCCCCAACCTGACGGTGCTGACCGGGGTCGAGGTGGACAAGGTGCTGCTCGACAATGGTCGCGCGTCGGCCGTTCAGGCGCGCTGGCAGGGCAGCGAACAGCGTTACCAGGCCCGCCGCGAAATCATCCTGTGTGCCGGGGCGGTGGGTTCGCCGGGCATTCTTCAACGCTCCGGCATCGGCCCGCGGCCATTGCTGGAACGCCTAGGCATCCCGGTATTGCACGAATTGCCCGGCGTGGGCGGCAACCTGCAGGATCACCTGCAACTGCGCCTGATCTACAAGGTCAGCAACGTGCGCACCCTCAACCAGGTGGCCAACACCCACTGGGGCAAGCTGGGCATGGGCCTGCGCTATCTGTATGACCGCAGCGGCCCGTTGGCCATGGCGCCGAGCCAGCTGGGGGCGTTCGTGCGCTCGCACCCCGAGCAGCCCACGCCCAACCTGCAGTACCACGTGCAGCCCCTGTCGCTGGACCGCTTCGGCGAGCCGCTGCACCGCTTTGCCGCATTTACCGCCTCGGTGTGCAACCTGCGCCCGCTCAGCCGCGGGCGTGTGGATATCCGCTCGGCCAACCCGGGCGATGCACCGGTCATCGACCCCTACTACCTCAGCGAGCCTGAAGACCTGCGCGTCGCCGCCCAGGCCATCCGCCTTACCCGACAGATCGTGCAGGCCCCTGCCCTCGCCGCTTTTGCACCGGTCGAATACCTGCCAGGCGCAGCACTCGATACCGAGGAGCAGTTGCAGCAGGCTGCCGGGCAGATCGGCACCACCATTTTCCACCCGGTAGGTACCTGCCGCATGGGCAACGGCCCGCTGGATGTGGTGGACGCGCAACTGCGCGTGCATGGCGTGGCGGGGTTGCGCATCGCCGATGCCTCGATCATGCCGCAGATCACCTCTGGCAATACCTGTTCACCCACCCTGATGATCGGCGAGAAGGCCGCGCAACTGATTCTCCAGGCCGCACCCGCAGCCAGCAACAGCAGTGGCAAGACCGCGTTAGCGACGCCCTGAGGGCGGCGTGCAGTGACGTCGGCAGCAGTCGGCCGGCGACGACAGTGGAACAACAACAAGAATCACTGTGCCCGCAAGGGCCGAGGACAGCACGATGTCGGACACTCTTCAACAGCAGGGCGCTGCAGCAGCGGGCAACAGCCGCCGCGAAGAACGCAAGATCATTTTCGCGTCATCCCTCGGGACGGTTTTCGAGTGGTATGACTTTTTTCTCTATGGGGCGCTGGCGGTCGTCATCAGCAAGCAGTTTTTCGCCGGGGTCAACGACACCACGGCGTTCATCTTCGCGCTGATGGCGTTCTCTGCAGGGTTCCTGGTACGGCCCTTCGGCGCTCTGGTGTTCGGGCGCCTGGGCGACATGATCGGGCGCAAATACACCTTCCTGGTCACCATCGTGCTGATGGGCCTGTCGACCTTTGCGGTGGGCCTGCTGCCCAACTACGCCAGCATCGGCATTGCCGCGCCGATCATCCTGGTGGTGCTGCGCATGCTCCAGGGCTTGGCCCTGGGCGGCGAATACGGCGGCGCGGCCACCTATGTGGCCGAGCACGCGCCGCCCGGCAAGCGCGGCTTTCACACCGGGTTCATCCAGTCCACCGCTACCCTCGGCCTGCTGCTTTCGCTGCTGGTGGTGCTGGGCAGCCGTTACCTCACGGGCGACCAGTTCGAGGTATGGGGCTGGCGCCTGCCGTTTTTGCTGTCGATCGTGCTGCTGGGTATCTCCACCTGGATCCGCATGAGCATGCACGAGTCGCCGGCCTTCGTGAAAATGAAGGCCCAGGGCAAGACCAGCAAGTCGCCGATTCGTGAGTCGTTCGGCTCGTGGGCCAACCTCAAGATCGTGCTCACCGCACTGTTCAGCATCAACGCCGGCCAGGCGGTGACCTTCTACACCGCGCAGTTCTACGTGCTGTTCTTCATGACCCAGATGCTCAAGATGGACCCGGCCCAGGCCAATACCCTGCTGATCATCAGCGTGGTGATCGGCGCGCCGTTCTTCGTGTTCTTCGGCTGGCTGTCGGACCGGATCGGGCGCAAGCCGATCCTGATGCTCGGCCTGCTGCTGGCCACCGTGCTGTACTTCCCGCTGTTCAAGGGCCTGAGCCACTACGCCAACCCGCAGATCGACGCGGCCAGCCGCCAGGCGCCGATCGTGGTGATGGCCGACCCGCAGGGCTGCACCTTCCAGTTCGACCCGGTGGGCAAGGCACGTTTCGACAGCACCTGCGACAAGGTCAAGACCTTCCTGGTCAAGCAGGGCCTGCCGTACAGCTCGCAATCGGTGCCTGCCGGTACCGAGGTGGTGGTGACCATCGGCGAGCAGCGTATCGACGGCTTCGACGAAGCGGCCATGCGTGCGGCCATCGAAAAGGCTGGCTACCCGGCCAAGGCAGACCCGGCCAACGTGAACCAGCCGATGGTGGTGCTGCTGATCGTGGTGATGATCCTGATCGCGACCATGACCTATGGTCCGCTGGCGGCGGTGATGGTGGAGCTGTTCCCCACGCGCATCCGCTACACCTCGATGTCGCTGCCGTATCACATCGGCAATGGCTGGTTCGGCGGCTTCCTGCCGACGGTATCGTTCGCGCTGGTGGTGTATACCGGGGATATCTTCTACGGGCTGTGGTACCCGGTGCTGATTACCGGGGTGAGCCTGGTGGTGGGGATCTTCTGCCTGAAGGAGACCAACAAGGTGGACCTGGACAAGGTGTGAAAGGGCCTTAAGTAATCCACAAAAAAACCGGCCTAAAAGCCGGTTTTTTTATCGCGCGAAAAAACTTATGCACGATTTTCGCAAAACAGTCATACAGAGAAATAAGCAGTTAAATCATAAGGTTAGCGAATTTTTCTGAAAGAAATCCAAATACTGTACACACGTTATCCACAGAACGGTCAGGTCACCGGCTGGGCGTCGTCGGGGGCGTGCGCCGGCAGCGAACCGAGGTCGCGCTGGGTCTGCTCGTTCCATGCCGCCGCACGGTCGTTGAGCGCTGCGATGGCGCGTGGCCCGGTGCCTTCGGCATACATAGGCTCGCCGATCACCACCTCGATGGTGCCGGCGCGCTTTCCCCAGCCTTCCTTGGGCCAGTACTTGCCGGCGTTGTGCGCGATCGGCAGCACCGGCAGGTTGGCATTAACCGCCAGCGCGGTACCGCCACGGGAGAACTTGCCGATCTTGCCGAACGGCACGCGGGTACCCTCCGGGAAGATCAGCACCCACACACCGTCCTTGAGCAGCTTGTCGCCTTCGGTGGCCACCTGCTTGAGCGCAGCCTTGGGGTTGTCGCGGTCGATGGCGATGGGCCGCAGCATGGCCATGGCCCAGCCGAAGAACGGCACGTACAGCAGTTCGCGCTTGAGCACCTGGCTCAAGGGCTGGAAATAGGCGGAGAGGAAAAACGTCTCCCAGGTGCTCTGGTGATTGGAGAGGATCACGCAGGGTTGCGCCGGAATGTTCTCGGCCCCGGTGACGTTCACCCGAATGTTCAAGAAAACACGCACCAGCACCAGCGCAAAACGGCACCAGTACACATTGATGAAGCGGTAACGGGCGCGGAACGAAAGGAACGGCGCGATAAAGAAGCTCAGGGTGCACCACAGCAACGAGCTGGTACCCAGCAGCAGGTAAAAAAGAAAAATTCTGATCGCCTGCAGGATCGACATAGCGGAATGTACCGTTGCGGGCTAACCCGCCTGTGTGTGGATAAGTGCACTGGCGATCGACGCCAGGTCATCGAAAATCAGCGTTGCCTCGGGCACGCCCTTGCTCAGGGTCTGCTCGCCTTTGCCGGTCCTTACCAGAACCGGTTGTGCATCGACGGCGCGCGCGGCTTCCAGGTCACCCTTGCTGTCACCCACGAACCACACCCCGGCCAGGTCGACCGCGTAATGGTTGGCAATGGTGCGCAGCATGCCCGGCCTGGGCTTGCGGCAATCGCAGCCGTCGTCCGGGCCATGCGGGCAATAGACGATCAGGCCCACCTCGCCGCCCTGCGCCGCCACCAGCTCGCGCAGGCGCGCGTGCATGGCGTGGAGGGTGGCCAGGCTGTAATAGCCACGGGCGATGCCCGACTGGTTGGTGGCCACCGCCACCGTCCAGCCGGCCTTGCTCAGCTGCGCAATGGCCTCGATCGAACCCGGGATGGGAATCCACTCGTCCAGCGACTTGATGTAGGCGTCGGAGTCCTGGTTGATCACCCCGTCCCGATCGAGAATCAGCAGCTTCACGTCCTACCCCAGCAGCGAGATGTCGGCCACGCCCAGGAACAGACCGCGCAGGCGGCTGAGCAGGGCATAACGGTTGGCTCGCACGTTGGCGTCGTCGGCGTTGACCATCACCGCCTCGAAGAACGCATCCACCGGCTCGCGCAGCGCGGCCAGGCGCGCCAGCGACTCGCTGTACTGACGCGCAGCGGCCATCGGTTGTACCGCCTGGTCGGCCTGTTGAATGGCCGAGTACAGCGAGAACTCGTTGGCGTTGTCGAAGTACTTGGGCTCTACCGAGGTCGCCACCGAACCTTCGGCCTTGCTCAGCAGGTTGGACACACGCTTGTTCACCGCAGCCAGGGCTGCGGCTTCCGGCAGCTTGCGGAACGCCTGCACGGCTTGCACGCGCTGGTCGAAGTCCAGTGCCGAGCCTGGCTTGAGCGCACGTACCGAGAGGTAGGTGGCCACGTCGATGCCTTCATCTTCGTAACGCGCACGCAGGCGGTCGAAGACGAATTCCAGCACCTGCTCGCTCAGGCCGGCAGCCTTGACCTTGGCACCGAACTGGGCGACGGCGACGTTCACCGCCTCGTTCAGGTCCAGGTCCAGCTGCTTCTCGATCAGGATACGCAGCACGCCCAGGGCGGCGCGGCGCAGGGCATAGGGGTCCTTGCTGCCGGTTGGCAGCATGCCGATGCCGAAGATGCCGACCAGGGTGTCGAGCTTGTCGGCGATGGCCACGGCCGCACCGGTCAGGGTCGAGGGCAGTTCGGCACCGGCACCGCGCGGCATGTACTGCTCGTTCAGGGCCAGGGCGACGTCTTCGGGCTCGCCGTCGTTGAGGGCGTAGTAGTAGCCGGCAACGCCCTGCATTTCAGGGAACTCGCCAACCATCTCGGTGGCCAGGTCGCACTTGGACAGCAGGCCGGCACGCGCCGCGCGCTGGGCGTCGCCGCCGATGCGCTGGGCAATGAACGCAGCCAGCTTGGCCACGCGCTCGGCCTTGTCGAACACGCTGCCCAGCTGTGCCTGGAACACCACGTTCTGCAGGCGCTCGTTGAAGCTTTCGAGCTTCTGCTTCTTGTCCTGCTTGAAGAAGAACTCGGCGTCGGTCAGGCGCGGGCGCACGACCTTCTCGTTGCCTTCGATGATCTGCTTCGGATCGCGGCTCTCGATGTTGGCCACGGTGATGAAGCGCGGCAGCAGCTTGCCGTCCACGTCCAGCAGGCAGAAGTACTTCTGGTTGTCCTGCATGGTGGTGATCAGGGCTTCCTGCGGCACCTCGAGGAAACGCTCCTCGAACGAGCACACCAGCGGCACCGGCCATTCGACCAGCGCGGTCACTTCGTCGAGCAGGGCCGGCGGCACGATCGCGGTGCCTTCCTGCAGGGTGGCCAGTTCGGCGGTGCGTTTGCTGATCAGCTCGCGGCGCTCGTTGGCGTCGGCCAGCACATAGGCAGCGCGCAGGTCGGCCAGGTAGTTGGCAGGCGAGGTGATGCGCACGGCTTCAGGGTGGTGGAAGCGGTGGCCACGCGAGTCGCGGCCGGCCTTCTGGGCGAGGATGGTGCAATCGATGACCTGGTCACCGAGCAGCATCACCAGCCACTGGGTCGGACGCACGAACTCTTCCTTGCGTGCACCCCAGCGCATGCGCTTGGGAATCGGCAGGTCGTTGAGCGAGTCTTCGACGATGGTCGGCAGCAGGCTGGCGGTCGGCTTGCCGACGATGTTCTGGCTGTAGCGCAGCTTCGGCCCGCTCTGGTCGATTTCACTGAGGTCCACGCCGCACTTCTTGGCAAAACCCAGGGCGGCCTGGGTCGGGTTGCCGTCGGCGTCGAACGCGGCCTGGCGTGGCGGTCCGTCGAGGTTGACGCTGCGGTCCGGCTGCTGGGTGGCCAGGGCGGTGATCAGCACCGCCAGGCGACGTGGCGCGGCGTACACGGTCTTGCTCTCGAAGCTCAGGCCGGCCGCTTGCAGGCCCTTGTCGATGCCGGCCAGGAAGGCTTCGGCCAGGGTGTTCAGGGCCTTGGGTGGCAGCTCTTCGGTGCCCAGTTCTACCAGGAAATCTTGAGCACTCATTGTGCAGCCTCCAGCTTGGCCAATACTTCGTCACGCAGGTCCGGGGTCGCCATCGGGAAGCCCAGCTTGGCACGGGCCAGCAGGTAGGCCTGGGCCACGGCACGCGCCAGGGTGCGCACGCGCAGGATGTACTGCTGACGCGCGGTCACCGAGATGGCGCGGCGTGCATCCAGCAGGTTGAAGGTGTGCGAGGCCTTGAGCACCATTTCATAGCTTGGCAGCGGCAGCGGCTGGTCCAGTTCGATCAGGCGCTTGGCCTCGCTCTCGTAGAAGTCGAACAGTTCGAACAGCTTGTCGACGTTGGCGTGTTCGAAGTTGTAGGTGGACTGCTCCACCTCGTTCTGGTGGAACACGTCGCCGTAGGTCACCTTGCCGAACGGGCCGTCGGCCCATACCAGGTCGTAGACCGAGTCCACGCCCTGCAGGTACATGGCCAGGCGCTCCAGACCGTAGGTGATCTCGCCGGTGACCGGGTAGCACTCGATGCCGCCGGCCTGCTGGAAGTAGGTGAACTGGGTCACTTCCATGCCGTTGAGCCAGACTTCCCAGCCCAAGCCCCAGGCGCCCAGGGTCGGCGACTCCCAGTTGTCTTCGACGAAGCGGATGTCGTGCACCAGCGGGTCCAGGCCCACGTGCTTGAGCGAGCCCAGGTACAGTTCCTGGAAGTTGTCCGGGTTCGGCTTCAGGACCACCTGGAACTGATAGTAGTGCTGCAGGCGGTTGGGGTTTTCGCCGTAGCGGCCGTCAGTCGGGCGACGACTGGGCTGCACATAAGCGGCGTTCCAGGTTTCCGGGCCGATGGCGCGCAGGAAGGTGGCGGTATGAAAAGTGCCGGCGCCTACTTCCATATCGTAGGGCTGAAGTACCACACAACCTTGCTCGGCCCAGTACTGCTGCAGGGCGAGGATCAGGTCTTGGAAGGTACGCACGGCTGGCGTAGGCTGGCTCACGAAATTCACCTTTTCCAGGGCTGCGAATATAAAGAGCGGGAGTATAACCCGATTCGCCCCCGCCTCTACCCTTGGAGCCTTATGCCACGCTGCTTTTGGTGTACCGATGATCCGTTGTACCAGGCCTACCACGACAGCGAGTGGGGCACGCCCCAGCGCGAGCCTGGCGCGCTGTTCGAAATGCTGCTGCTCGAAGGCTTTCAGGCCGGGTTGTCGTGGATCACGGTGCTGAAGAAGCGCGAGCGCTACCGTGAGGTGCTGTTCGGCTTCGACCCGCAGCGCCTGGCGCAGATGACCGATGCCGAGATCGAGGAGCGCATGCTCGACCCCGGCATCATCCGCAACCGCCTCAAGCTCAACGCCGCGCGGCGCAACGCCAGGGCCTGGCTGGCGCTGGACGAGCCGGCGCAGTGGCTCTGGTCGTTCGTCGGCGGGGTGCCGAAAATCAATCATTTCAGCCAGCGCAACGAGGTGCCGGCCGCGACCGACGAGGCCACGGCCATGAGCAAGGCCCTGAAGAAGGCCGGCTTCACCTTTGTCGGGCCGACCATCTGCTATGCCTTCATGCAGGCCACTGGCATGGTCATGGATCACACCACCGATTGCGATCGTTACGCCGCCCTGCGCCGCTGACGGTTACAATGCGCGGCTTGCAGAAGGAGGAACCTGCCTGTGGATAAGTTCAAGGGCGCCTTGATGGTCGGGGCGTTGCGATTGTTTGCCAAGTTGCCCTGGGGCGCGGTGCAGCGGGTTGGCGCGGCCATCGGCTGGATCATGTGGAAGGTGCCCAACAGCTCGCGCAACGTGGTGCGCATCAACCTGGCCAAGTGTTTCCCCGAGATGGACCCGGCCGAACGCGAGCGCCTTGTGGGCCGCACGCTGATGGACATCGGCAAGTCGTTCACCGAAAGCGCCTGTGCGTGGATCTGGCCGGCGCAGCGCTCCATCGACCTGGTGCGCGAGGTCGAGGGCCTGGAGGTGCTGCACGAGGCACTGGCGTCGGGCAAGGGCGTGGTGGGCATCACCAGCCACCTGGGCAACTGGGAAGTGCTCAACCACTTCTATTGCAGCCAGTGCAAGCCGATCATCTTCTACCGCCCGCCCAAGCTCAAGGCGGTGGATGACCTGCTGCGCGAACAGCGCGTGCAACTGGGCAACCGCGTGGCGGCGTCGACCAAGGAAGGCATCCTCAGCATCATCAAGGAAGTGCGCAAGGGCGGCCAGGTGGGCATTCCGGCCGACCCGGAGCCGGCGGAATCGGCGGGGGTGTTCGTGCCGTTCTTTGCCACCAGGGCACTGACCAGCAAGTTCGTGCCGAACATGCTGGCCGGTGGCAAGGCGGTGGGGGTGTTCCTGCATGCGTTGCGCCTGCCGGACGGTTCGGGCTTCAAGGTGATCCTGGAAGCGGCGCCGGATGCGATGTACAGCACCGACGTGGAGACCTCGGCGGCGGCCATGAGCAAGGTGGTGGAGCGTTATGTGCGCGCGTATCCAAGCCAGTACATGTGGAGCATGAAGCGCTTCAAGAAGCGCCCGCCGGGCGAGACGCGCTGGTACTGAGCGCCCCTTCGCGGGTCAAGCCCGCTCCCACAGGGATATCAGTGGTCTCAGGATCTGCTCTGTACCTGTGGGAGCGAGCTTGACCCGCGATGGGCTGCACAGCCGCCCTAAACAGCCTTGTCGAGCTTCCTGAGAAACACCGTCATCTCCTTCTCCGCCTGCTTGTCCCCATGCGCCTGCGCTGCAGCCAGCCCTTCGGTCCAGGCCTGGCGCGCGCCGGCCACGTCGCCCTGCACCTGATACGCCTTGCCCAGCAGCTTCCACGCCGCCGAGTACTTGGGGTCGAACTCCACGCAGCGGCGCAGGTGCAGCGCGGCCTCTGCGCCGTTGCCCTCATCCAGCCAGGCCTTGCCCAGGCCGAAGCGCAGCAGCGAGTTATCCACACCCTTGGCCAGCATCTTTTCCAGTGATTCGCGCATTCCGGTTTCTCCCTAGAAGAAGCTCAGGCCCACGTGGAACAGCTTCTCCACGTCGCGGATGTACTTTTTATCCACAACGAACAGGATCACGTGGTCGCCGGACTCGATCACCGTGTCGTCGTGGGCGATCAGCACCTGCTCGTCGCGGATGATCGCACCGATGGTGGTGCCCGGCGGCAGCGCGATGTCCTCGATGGCCTTGCCGATCACCTTGCTCGACTTCGAATCGCCGTGGGCAATGGCCTCGATGGCTTCGGCCGCGCCACGGCGCAGCGAGTGCACGCTGACGATGTCACCGCGGCGCACGTGGGCCAGCAAGGTGCCGATGGTGGCCTGCTGCGGGCTGATGGCGATGTCGATCTCGCCGCCCTGCACCAGGTCGACATAGGCCGGGTTGTTGATGATGGTCATCACCTTCTTCGCGCCCAGGCGCTTGGCCAGCAGCGAGGACATGATGTTGGCTTCGTCATCGTTGGTCAGGGCCAGGAAGATGTCGGCGTCGGCGATGTTCTCTTCCAGCATCAGGTCGCGGTCCGAGGCGCTGCCCTGCAGCACCACCGTGCTGTCGAGGGTGTCGGACAGGTAGCGGCAACGGGCCGCGTTCATCTCGATGATCTTGACCTGGTAGCGGCTCTCGATGGCCTCGGCCAGGCGTTCGCCGATCTGCCCGCCGCCGGCGATCACCACGCGCTTGTTGGTTTCGTCGATGCGGCGCAGCTCGCCCATCACTGCGCGGATGTGGTTCTTGGCGGCGATGAAGAACACCTCGTCGTCGGCCTCGATCACCGTGTCGCCCTGTGGCTTGATCGGCCGGTCGCGACGGAAGATCGCCGCCACGCGGGTGTCCACATTGGGCATGTGCTCGCGGATCTGGCGCAGCTGCTGGCCCACCAGCGGGCCGCCGTAGTAGGCCTTGACCGCCACCAACTGGACCTTGCCCTCGGCGAAGTCGATCACCTGCAGGGCGCCGGGGTGCTCGATCAGGCGCTTGATGTAGTGGGTGACCACCTGTTCGGGGCTGATCAGCACGTCGACCGGGATCGCCTCGTTGTTGAACAGGCCGCTGCGGGTCAGGTAGGCCGACTCGCGAACCCGGGCAATCTTGGTCGGGGTGTGGAACAGGGTGTAGGCCACCTGGCAGGCGACCATGTTGGTCTCGTCGCTGTTGGTCACCGCCACCAGCATGTCGGCATCATCTGCACCGGCCTGGCGCAGCACCGTCGGCAGCGAGGCGCGGCCCTGCACGGTGCGGATGTCGAGGCGATCGCCCAGATCGCGCAGGCGGTCGCCATCGGTGTCGACCACGGTGATGTCGTTGGCTTCGCTGGCCAGGTGCTCGGCCAGCGTGCCGCCGACCTGCCCCGCGCCCAGGATGATGATCTTCATCCGCTCTCCCTTGTGCTGGTTAGTGTCCGCGAACGGCGGCGATCTTGATCAGCTTGGCATAGTAGAAGCCATCGTGGCCGCCTTCCTGTGCCAGCAGCTGCCGGCCATGGGGCTGGCGGATGCCGGCCTCGGTGGCCAGGTCCAGCTCGCGTGCGCCCGGCGTGCGGGCCAGGAACGCCTTGATCACTTCGGTGTTCTCGGTCGGCAGGGTCGAGCAGGTGGCGTAGAGCAGGATGCCGCCCACTTCGAGGGTTGGCCACAGCGCGTCGAGCAGCTCGCCCTGCAGGCTGGCCAGGGCAGCGATGTCATCGGCCTGGCGGGTCAGCTTGATGTCCGGGTGGCGACGGATCACACCGGTGGCCGAGCAGGGAGCGTCCAGCAGGATGCGCTGGAAGGTCTTGCCGTCCCACCAGCTGGCGGTGTCGCGGGCATCGCAGGCGATCAACTGGGCATCCAGGCCCAGGCGGTCGAGGTTTTCACGCACGCGGGTCAGGCGCTTTGCTTCCAGGTCGATGGCCACCACCGCCTCCAGCCCGGCATGCGCCTCGAGCAGGTGGCAGGTCTTGCCGCCGGGGGCACAGCAGGCGTCGAGCACGCGCTGGCCGGGCGCCAGGTCGAGCAGGTCGGCGGCCAGCTGCGCGGCTTCGTCCTGCACGCTGATCCAGCCCTGTTCGAAGCCCGGCAAACCGCGCACGTCGCAGGCCTCGGCGAGCAGGATACCGTCACGGCTGTACGTGCACGGCGCGGCATCGATGCCGGCTTCGCGCAGCAGGCCCAGGTAGGCATCGCGGCTGTGGTGGCGGCGGTTGACCCGCAGGATCATCGGCGGGTGGGCATTGTTGGCGGCGCAGATGGCTTCCCACTGCTCGGGCCAGAACGCCTTGAGCGACTTCTGCAGCCAGCGCGGGTGCGCGGTGCGCACCACCGGGTCGCGTTCGAGTTCGGCAAGCATCTCGCTGCTCTCGCGCTGGGCGCGGCGCAGCACGGCATTGAGCAGGGCCTTGGCCCAGGGCTTTTTCAGCTTGTCGGCGCACCCGACCGTTTCGCCGATGGCGGCGTGGGCCGGCACGCGGGTGTACAGCAGCTGGTAGAGGCCCACCAGCAGCAACGCCTCGACATCCGCGTCGGCGGCCTTGAACGGCTTTTGCAGCAGGCGCTCGGCCAGTGCCGACAGGCGTGGCTGCCAGCGTGCGGTACCGAAGGCCAGGTCCTGGGTGAGGCCGCGATCGCGGGCCTCGACCTTGTCCAGCTGGGCGGGCAGCGAGCTGTTGAGCGAGGCCTTGCCGCTGAGCACGGCGGCCAGGGCGCGGGCGGCGGCCAGACGCGGGTTCATTGGCCCAGCACCGTGCCGCTGGCGAATTTTTCGCGGCGGCTGTTGTACAGGTCGCTGAAGTTCAGCGCCTTGCCGCCGGGCAGTTGCAGGCGGGTCAGGCACAGCGCCTGCTCGCCGCAGGCCACGATCAGGCCGTCCTTGCTGGCAGACAGGATCTCGCCCGGCGTGCCCTTGCCATCGGCCAGGCGCGCACCCAGCACCTTGAGGGTTTCGCCGCCCAGGGTGCTGTGGCAGATCGGCCACGGGTTGAAGGCGCGGATCAGGCGCTCCAGTTCCTCGGCGGGGCGCGACCAGTCCAGACGCGCCTCGTCCTTGTTCAGCTTGTGGGCATACGTGGCCAGCGCGTCGTCCTGCACTTCGCCGTGCAGGGTGCCCGCGCCCAGGCCGTCGATGGCCTGCAGCACCGCGGGCGGGCCCAGTTCGGCCAGGCGATCGTGCAGGCTGCCGCCGGTGTCGCTGGCGCTGATCGGGGTGCTGACCTTGAGCAGCATCGGCCCGGTGTCCAGGCCGGCCTCCATGCGCATGACCGTCACGCCGCTTTCGGCGTCGCCGGCCTGCACCGCGCGCTGGATCGGCGCGGCGCCGCGCCAGCGTGGCAGCAACGAGGCGTGGCTGTTGATGCAGCCCAGGCGCGGAATATCCAGCACCGCCTGGGGCAGGATCAGGCCGTAGGCCACCACCACCATCAGGTCGGGCTTGAGTGCGGCCAGCTCGGCCTGCGCCTCGGGGCTGCGCAGCGTCGGCGGTTGCAGCACCGGGATGGCGTTATCCACAGCCAGCTGCTTGACCGGGCTGGGCATCAGCTTCTGGCCACGGCCGGCCGGGCGGTCTGGCTGGGTGTAGACCGCGACGATTTCATGGGGGCTGGCCAGCAGGGCCTTGAGGTGTTCGGCGGCAAACTCGGGGGTGCCCGCGAAGACGATGCGCATGAAGTTCTCGCTTAAAAAGAAAAAGGCTTGCCGGAGCAAGCCTTCTGGAATGAGGGATCAAGCGTTCTGGCGGTGCTGCTTTTCCAGTTTCTTCTTGATGCGGTCGCGCTTGAGGTTCGACAGGTAGTCGACGAACAGCTTGCCGTTGAGGTGGTCGCATTCGTGCTGGATGCACACGGCCAGCAGGCCTTCGGCGATCAGTTCGAAGGGCTTGCCGTCGCGATCCAGGGCCTTGACCCTGACCTTCACCGGGCGGTCGACGTTCTCGTAGAAGCCGGGTACCGACAGGCAGCCTTCCTGATACTGGTCCATGTCGTCGGTGAGCATTTCCAGCTCGGGGTTGATGAAGACCCGCGGTTCGCTGCGGTCTTCGCTCAGGTCCATGACCACCACGCGCTTGTGCACGTTGATCTGGGTGGCGGCCAGGCCGATGCCAGGGGCTTCGTACATGGTTTCAAACATGTCATCGATCAACTGACGGATGCTGTCGTCCACTTCCGTCACCGGTTTGGCGATGGTGCGCAGGCGCGGGTCCGGGAATTCGAGGATGTTCAAGATGGCCATAAGCGTATGAGCTGCACTGTGCGATGGGTTGCAAACATGAATGCACATAATAAAGGTATTCGGCGCGTTCGGCACCCTTCTCAAGGTCGGCTAGGGTTTTGAAGGCGACTGGCGGCCCGCACCGGGCGGCGAGTTGTCAAACTATTATCAACAGAGTTATCCACAGGTTTTCACGCGTGGCTGACCCGCCTTCGATCAAGGATGATCCGATGCCCCTCCCGCCTGTTGCGGCGTGCTCGCCGGTTGAACTCGAGGCACGTCTGCGCCTGCACCGCCTTCCCGATATCGGGCCAAAGGGCTTTGGCCTGCTGCTGGAAGCCTTTGGCAGCGCGGCCGCCGCGCTTGATGCGCCCGCCACACAATGGCGGGCGCTGGGCCGCAGCCCGGCCAGCATAACGGCTCGCCACAGTGCCGAGGCTTACGCCGGCGCAGCGGCCGCAATGGCCTGGCTAGAGCGGCCCGGGCAGCATTTGCTGATGTGGGACGCCCCCACCTACCCTGGCTTGCTGGCCGAGCTTTGCGATGCCCCGCCCCTTCTGTTCATTGCCGGCGACCCGATGATTCTGGAGCAGCCGCAGCTGGCCATCGTCGGCAGCCGGCGTGCTTCACGCCCGGCCCTGGACACCGCGGCCGCGTTTTCCAGGCAACTGGCCCAGGCCGGTTTCGTGATTACCAGCGGCCTGGCGCTGGGGGTCGACGGTGCCGCTCACCAGTCTGCAATGGATACTGGCGGACGCACTATCGGCGTGCTCGGCACCGGCCTGCAAAAACTTTATCCACAGCGACATCATGCCCTCGCGCAGGCCATGGCCGAGCGCGGTAGCGCAGTGGTCTCGGAGTTCCCGCTGGATGCCGGACCGGTGGCGGCCAACTTCCCGCGGCGCAATCGCATCATCAGCGGGCTGTCGCTCGGCGTGCTGGTGGTGGAGGCCAGCCTGGCCAGCGGTTCGCTGATCACCGCGCGCCTGGCGGCCGAACAGGGGCGCGAGGTGTACGCGATTCCTGGCTCTATCTACCATCCGGGGGCCAGGGGTTGCCATCAATTGATACGTGACGGCGCGATGCTGGTGGAGAGCATAGAGCAGATTCTGGAAAGTTTGCGTGGCTGGCAGAACCTTCCGTCGGCCGCCCCCGAGCCGGTGGTGCACCCGCTGCTGGGGTTGCTGCTGGCGGCGCCGCACACCACCGAGGCGTTGGCGCTGGCCAGCGGTCAGGCCCTGCCCCAGGTGCTGGCCACGCTCACCGAACTGGAGCTGGACGGGCGTGTGTGCAGTGACGCGGGGCGTTGGTTTGCCCGGCCGGGCTAAGTACACTGCGTACCAGCCTTTGAACGCGGAGTGACAACGATGGTGAACAGTTGGCGTGTGCAACAAGCCGCGCGGGAAATTCGGGCGGGTGCGGTACTGGCCTATCCGACCGAGGCGGTCTGGGGCCTGGGCTGTGACCCGTGGAACGAGGAGGCGGTGGACCGCCTGCTGGCGCTCAAGTCCCGCTCGGTGAACAAGGGGCTGATCCTGATTGCGGACAACATCCGCCAGTTCGACTTCTTGTTCGAGGACTTCCCCGAGCTGTGGCTGGACCGCATGGCCAGCACCTGGCCGGGGCCCAATACCTGGCTGGTGCCGCACCAGGGCATGTTGCCGGAATGGATCACCGGCGTGCATGACACCGTGGCGCTGCGGGTCAGCGACCACCCGGTGGTGCGCGACCTGTGTTCGCTGGTGGGCCCGCTGGTGTCGACCTCGGCCAACCCGCAGGGCCGGCCGGCAGCGCGCTCGCGCCTGCGCGTGGAACAGTACTTCCACGGGCAGCTGGATGTGATCCTGGGCGGCAGCCTTGGCGGGCGGCGCAACCCGAGCGTGATTCGCGATCTGGCCACGGGGCAGGTCGTCAGAGCGGGCTGAAGGCCCTTCGGGCCTTTTTCGCGGGTCAAGCCCGCTCCCACAGGCGTTGTGGATAACCTTGTGGGAGCGGGCTTGACCCGCGATGGCGTCACTGCTGAATCAAGGCAACAACACCGTAGACCCCACCGTCCGCCGCGCCGACAGCTCTGCCTGAGCCTTGGCCGCCTCGGCCAGCGGATAGCGCTGCTGGATATCCACAGCCAGCTTGCCGCTGGCGATCATTTCGAACAGCTCGTCGGCCATCGCCTGGGTGTTCTCGGCATTGTTGGCATAGCTGGCCAGCGTCGGCCGGGTCACATACAGCGAGCCCTTCTGCGCCAGGATCCCCAGATTGACTCCGCTCACCGCGCCCGACGCATTGCCGAAGCTCACCATCAGCCCGCGCGGCGCCAGGCAGTCCAGCGAGGTCAGCCAGGTGTCCTGGCCCACGCCGTCGTACACCACCGGGCACTTCTTGCCGCCGGTCAGCTCCAGCACGCGCTGCGCCACGTCTTCACGGCTGTAGTCGATGGTTTCCCATGCACCCAGGGCCTTGGCCCGCGCCGCCTTCTCCGGCGAGCTCACGGTACCGATCAGCTTCACGCCCAGGGCCTTGGCCCACTGGCAGGCCAGCGAACCCACCCCACCGGCGGCGGCATGGAACAGCACCGTCTGGCCGGCCTGCAGCGCGTAGGTCTGGCGTAGCAGGTACTGCACGGTCAGGCCCTTGAGCATCACCGCGGCGGCCTGCTCGAAGCTGATGCTCTCGGGCAGCTTCACCAGGTTGGCTTCAGGCAGCGTGTGCACCTCGCTGTAGGCACCCAGCGGACCGCCAGCGTAGGCCACCCGATCGCCCACCTTGATCCGCGTCACGCCCTCGCCCACCGCCTCGACCACGCCGGCAGCTTCGGTGCCCAGGCCCGAGGGCAGTGCCGGCGGCGCGTACAGCCCGCTGCGGAAATAGGTGTCGATGAAGTTCAGACCAATGGCGTGGTTGCGCACGCGGACCTGTTGCGGGCCGGGCGCGGCGGGTTCGAAGTCCACCAGGGTCAATACCTCGGGGCCGCCATGCTGGCTGAACTGGATACGCTTGGCCATCTGCACTCTCCTGCTGGATCCGGGAAAACCCCTATCGGACGCCTTTGCTTGATCGCCGTCAACTGCGGGTGGCCTGCCGCCGGTGGTATGCTACGCGCCGAATTCAGCGCCGGCCCCCGCCTGGCCCGGCCCTAGCCCGTTTCCAAGGTGACCTGATGACTACCCGCACCGAGGCCGTGAAGGCCTACCTGCTCAACCTGCAAGACCGGATTTGCGCCGCCCTGGAAAGCGAAGACGGCGGCGCCCGCTTCGTCGAGGACGCCTGGGTACGCGAAGCCGGTGGCGGTGGGCGCACGCGGGTGATCGGCGAAGGCAACGTCATCGAAAAAGGCGGGGTCAACTTCTCGCACGTGTTCGGCAGCGGCCTGCCGCCGTCTGCCAGCGCGCACCGCCCCGAACTTGCTGGCCGTGGTTTCGAGGCACTGGGGGTGTCGCTGGTGATCCATCCGCACAACCCCCATGTGCCGACCTCCCACGCCAACGTGCGCTTCTTCATTGCCGAGAAGGAAGGTGAAGAGGCGGTATGGTGGTTCGGCGGCGGCTTCGACCTCACGCCCTACTACGCCCACGAAGAAGACTGCATCCACTGGCACCGCGTGGCCGAGCAGGCCTGCGCACCGTTCGGCGCCGATGTGTACCCGCGCTACAAGGCCTGGTGCGACCGCTACTTCCACCTCAAGCACCGGGGCGAGCCGCGGGGCATCGGCGGCTTGTTCTTCGACGACCTGAACGAGTGGGACTTCGACACCTGCTTCGCCTTCATCCGCGCCATCGGCGATGCCTACGTCGAGGCCTACCTGCCCATCGTGCAGCGGCGCAAGGCGCAGCCGTACACCGCCCAGCAGCGTGAATTCCAGGAGTTCCGCCGCGGGCGCTACGTGGAATTCAACCTGGTGTACGACCGTGGCACCCTGTTCGGCCTGCAATCGGGCGGCCGTACCGAGTCGATCCTGATGTCGCTGCCGCCGCAGGTGCGCTGGGGCTATGACTGGAAGGCTGCGCCGGGCAGCGAAGAAGCACGCCTGACCGAGTACTTCCTGCAGGACCGCGACTGGCTGGGCCTGGACAAGGCCGGTCACTGAACCCATTGTGGATAACGTGCCCGATTCGCCGGGCGGACTCAGGAAACGCGTCATGGACCAGTACGTTGTATTCGGCAACCCGATCGGCCACAGCAAGTCGCCGCTGATTCACCGGCTGTTTGCCGACCAGACCGGCCAGCAGCTGGAGTACAACACCCTGCTGGCGCCGCTGGACGATTTCAGCATGTGCGCGCTGGGCTTCTTCAAGCAGGGCAGTGGCGCCAACGTCACCGTGCCCTTCAAGGAGGAAGCCTACCGCCTGGTGGGTGACGGCCTGACCGCACGCGCCTGGCGAGCCGGGGCGGTGAACACGCTGACCCGGCTGCCCGACGGCAGCCTGCAGGGCGACAACACCGACGGTGCCGGCCTGGTGCGCGACCTCACGGTGAATGCCGGGGTCGAGCTCAAGGGCAAGCGCATCCTGCTGCTGGGGGCCGGCGGCGCGGTGCGCGGGGTGCTCGAGCCGTTGCTGGCGCATGAGCCTGCGTCGCTGGTGATTGCCAACCGTACGGTAGAAAAGGCCGAGCAGCTGGCCCGCGAGTTCGACGACCTGGGGCCGGTGGCCGCCAGCGGCTTCAGCTGGCTGGAAGAGCCGGTGGACCTGATCATCAATGCCACCTCGGCGAGCCTGGCCGGCGAGATGCCGCCGATTGCCGCGAGCCTGATCGAACCGGGCGTGACCGTGTGCTACGACATGATGTATGCCAAGGAGCCCACGCCGTTCTGTCGCTGGGCCACCGAGCACGGGGCGGCCAAGGTGCTGGACGGGCTGGGAATGCTGGCTGAGCAGGCGGCGGAGGCGTTCTTCATCTGGCGCGGGGTGCGCCCGGACACCGGGCCGGTGCTCGATGAGCTGCGCCGGCAGCTGGCGCGGGGCTAGAACGCGGCGCTGCCTTCGCCGGCAAGGCCGGCCCCTGTAGGCGCCGGCCTTGCCGGCGAAGGGCGCAACTCAATCCTCAAACTGGACCGGGCAATCAGCCGCCCCTTCCAGCTTCTGCAACTCCTCCACCACCAGCCCCCTCGCCCGCCGCAGCACCAGCTGACGCCCCTGCCGGCGCAGCCGCCGCGCCTCCTGGTGCAGCATTTCCACCCCCGAGTAATCGATGAAGTTGATCTGCCGCGCATCGATCACCACCACCGGTGCCTGGCACCGCTGCAGGCGCACCTGCAGATAATGGCTGGCGCCGAAGAAGATCGAGCCGAACACCCGCAGCACATCCGCCTCGCCTTCGCGCGACTGCTGTACCCGTGGCTGCGAAGTGCGCTTGAGGTAGAAGAACAGCGACGCCAGCACCCCGGCATAAATCGCCGTCTGCAGCTCCAGCAGCAAGGTGGCGACGCAGGTCAGCAGCATCACCAGAAACTCCGGCCGGCTGACCCGGTACAGCGCCCGAATCGCACGGTGATCCACCAGCCCCCAGCAGATCAGCAGGATGCTGCCGGCCATCGCCGGGATCGGGATGTGCGCGATCAGGCTGGCGCCCGCCACGGCGAACAGCGCCACCCACAGGGCCGAGAACACCCCCGCCAGCGGTGACTGCGCCCCGGCCTCATAGCTGAGCCCGGAACGGGTGAACGAGCCCGACGACAGGTAGCCGGAGAACCACGCACCGCCCAGGTTGGACAGGCCCTGGGCGCGGATCTCCTGGTTGGCGTCGATCAGCTGTTCGGAGCGGATCGACAGCGAGCGCGCAATCGACAGGCTGGTGACCAGCCCCAGCATGCCCACCGCCACGGCACTGGGCAGCAGGCGCAGGATCAGCTCCAGGTCCAGCAGCGGCAGCGGGCTCAGCGGTGGCAGCCGGCCAATGAACGCCGGCACCAGCGCCACATGGCCGAACAGTGCCGGCCACAGCCACACCAGCAGGCTGGCGCCGGCAAGGCTGATCAACAGCGCCGGCCAGCGCGGCCGTGCGAGCTTGATCGACAGCCCCAGCAGCAAGGTGCCCAGCCCCAGCAGCAGCGAGGGCCAGTCGATGTCGCCGGCATGCTGCAGCAGGCCTTGCAGGGTTCTGAGGGCGGTGGCCTGGCTGGCGAGGTCGAGCCCCAGCAGGTTCGGCACCTGGCCCAGCGCGATCACCACTGCAGCGCCGAGGGTGAAGCCGAGCACCACCGAGTGCGAGACGAAATTCACCAGCGCGCCGAAGCGCAGCATGCCCAGCAGCCACTGGAACACCCCGGCCAGGAAGGTCAGCAGCAGGATCAGGCGGATGTAGTCGTCGCTGCCGGGCACCGCCACGGGGCTGATGCTGGCGTAGAGCACGATGGAGATGGCGGCGGTGGGCCCGCAGATCAGGTGCCACGACGAGCCCCACAGGCACGCGATCAGCACCGGCACGATGGCCGCGTACAGCCCGTACTCGGCGGGCAGGCCGGCGATCAGCGCATAGGCGATCGACTGCGGCAGGGCCAGGATCGCCCCGCTGAGCCCCACCAGCAGGTCGCGCCGCACGCTGGCACGGGTTTGCCGAGGCAGCCAGGCGAGAAAGGGAAACAGACGGTGGCGCTCTAGCCAGGCCATGAAGCTCTCTATGCAGTGCGGTGAAGGCTCAGGGTGCAGGCTATGGAGGCCCGGTGCAAGTCAGGGGGCCTCGATGAAATTCACCTGTTCGCCAACATGCAGGTTCAGGTCCAGCAGGTCGGCAATGCCCGCAGCGATGCCTGCCAGGCTGTCCGGGTGCTCGCTCAGTGGCGTGTTGACCAACGTCCAGCGCAGGCCGCCGGCCTGCAACAACTCCGCCAGCGGCGCCGCGCCGCCGCCAAACTGGCCCACCAGCACGATGCGACGCAGGGGCGTGCGGGCCATGCCCGCGAGCAGGGCCTGGGTCATCAGCCCCTGGCGCGAGAAGTCGCCGGGCGCCAGGCCGTCGAGCAGGCACACCACGGCCGAACCGCCGGCGATGCTCTGTTCGGCCTGGTCTGCGCTGGCCAGGCCGCCGTTCTTGACGTGCAGGCCGGGGCGCGCCTGGGGCTGGTTGAGGTCGTCGAGGATCAGGGTCACCTCGTGCTGGCGCTGCAGCAGTTCGCTTACCAGCGCATCACCCAGGGTGCACTGGCCGCCGAGCAGGATCAGTTTGAAGACAGGTGTTTCGGCGTTTTTCACGATAGCGCTCCGGGGGTATCCTGATGGCCTTTGGACCTGCGGGAGCACCTGGGGGTTCGGTCGAATTCAGGAGGCAGCGTGCAACGGATAAAGGGGTATCACGCCCATGTGTATTACGACGCCGGTACGATGGAGCAGGCGCGGGCGCTGTGCGAGGAAGCCGCCACGCTGTTTGGCGTGAGCATGGGGCGCATGCATCAGAAACCGGTGGGGCCGCACCCGGACTGGAGCTGCCAGCTGGCATTCGGGCCGGAGATGGTGGGCGTGGTGCTGCCGTGGCTGGCGTTGTACCGCAAGGGGCTGGTGGTGTTTCTGCATCCGCTGACCGGCGATGAGCTGGCCGATCATCGGGACCATGCGATCTGGATGGGGGCCGTGCGGCCGCTGGATCTTTCGATGTTCGAAGGGGCCTGAAGCGGCGGTGAGGCTTTCGCCGGCAAGGCCGGCTCCTACAGGACTGCGGTGTCTGTAGGAGCCGGCCTTGCCGGCGAAAGAGGCGACGCGGTATCAGCCTTTGCGCGCGCCGCGCACACCTTCGGCCAGCGCCGAACACAGCGCCAGCACATCGCTTACCGCCTGCTCGCCCGTACTGGCGTTGGCCACCTTGTCCACCAGCGCCGAACCCACGACCACACCATCGGCCAGCCGCGCAATGGCTGCCGCCTGTTCAGGCGTGCGAATGCCGAAGCCCACGCTGATCGGCAGGTCGGTGTGGCGGCGCAGGCGCTCGATGGCGCCGCTTACCTGATCGCTGGTCGCCGAGCCTGCGCCGGTCACGCCGGCTACCGACACGTAGTACACAAAGCCCGAACTGCGCTCCAGCACGCGTGGCAGGCGCGCGTCATCGGTGGTCGGGGTGGTCAGGCGGATGAAGTCGATGCCCGCGGCCTGGGCCGGGGTGGCCAGCTCGGCGTCGTGCTCCGGCGGCAGGTCGACGATGATCAGGCCGTCCACGCCCGCATCCCTGGCCTCGGCCACGAACTTCTCCACGCCGAAGCGGTGGATCGGGTTGTAGTAACCCATCAGCACGATCGGCGTGGTGGCATTGCCGGTGCGGAACTCGCGCACCATCTGCAGGGTTTTGGCCAGGGTCTGCCCGGCCTCCAGCGCACGCAGGGTGGCCAGCTGGATGGCCACGCCGTCGGCCATCGGGTCGGTGAACGGCATGCCCAGTTCGATCACGTCGGCACCCGCAGTCGGCAGGCCCTTGAGGATCGCCAGCGAAGCGTCGTAGCCCGGGTCACCGGCGGTCACGAAGGTCACCAGGGCAGCGCGGCCCTCGCGCTTGAGGTCGGCAAAACGTTGTTCAAGACGGCTCATGCCTGCTTCTCCTGCGCGGCCATATGGCTCATTACGGTTTGCATGTCCTTGTCGCCACGCCCCGAAAGGCACACCACCATCAGGTGGTCCCTGGGCAGGGTGGGCGCACGCTTGATGGCTTCGGCCAGCGCGTGGGAGGTTTCCAGCGCCGGGATGATGCCTTCCAGGCGGCAGGTAGCGTGGAACGCATCCAGCGCCTCGTCGTCGGTGATGCTCACGTACTCGACGCGCTTCACTTCGTGCAGGTAGGCGTGCTCCGGGCCGATGCCGGGGTAGTCCAGGCCGGCGGAAATCGAGTGGGCGTCGGTGATCTGGCCATCGGCGTCCTGCAGCAGGTAGGTGCGGTTGCCGTGCAGCACGCCGGGCACGCCGCCGTTGAGGCTCGCTGCGTGCTTGTCGGTGTCGACCCCGTGGCCGCCGGCCTCGACGCCGATGATCTGCACACTGGCGTCATCGAGGAAGTCATGGAACAGGCCCATGGCGTTGGAGCCACCACCCACGCAGGCGATCAGGCTGTCGGGCAGGCGCCCTTCCTTGGCCTGCAGCTGCTCGCGGGTTTCCTTGCCGATGATCGACTGGAAGTCGCGCACCATCGCCGGGTACGGGTGCGGGCCGGCCACGGTGCCGATCAGGTAGAAGGTGTCGTCGACGTTGGTCACCCAGTCGCGCAGCGCTTCGTTCATGGCGTCCTTGAGGGTGCCGGTGCCGGCGGTGACCGGCACGATCTCGGCGCCCAGCAGCTTCATGCGGAACACGTTGGCCTGCTGGCGCTCGATGTCGGTGGCGCCCATGTAGATCACGCAGGGCAGGCCGAAACGTGCGGCCACGGTGGCGGTGGCCACACCGTGCATGCCGGCGCCGGTTTCGGCGATCAGGCGCTTCTTGCCCATGCGCTTGGCCAGCAGCACCTGGCCGATGCAGTTGTTCACCTTGTGCGCGCCGGTGTGGTTGAGCTCTTCGCGCTTGAAGAAGATCTTCGCCCCGCCGCAGTGTTCGGTGAGGCGCTCGGCGAAGTACAGCGGGTTAGGACGGCCGATGTAGTCGCGCTGGAAGTACGCCAGTTGCTCGTTGAACTCGGGGTCGGCCTTGGCCGCTTCGTATTCGCGGGCCAGGTCGAGCACCAGCGGCATCAGTGTTTCGGCCACGTAGCGGCCACCGAATGCGCCAAACAGGCCGTTGGCATCGGGGCCGCTGCGGAAGTTGGTCTGGGTCATGGGTCGCTCCAGGGCGTGAGTATGAGGTCGCAATGGGCCTACTCTACCCACGACACGCGCCGCTGAAAACCGATAAGATCGCCACAACCTGTCAGGAAAACTCACACGTCAATGGCCAGAGAACTGCCCCCGCTCAATGCCCTTCGGGCCTTTGAAGCCACCGCCCGGCTCAACAGCGTAAGCCAGGCTGCCGAGCAACTGCACGTGACCCACGGTGCGGTGAGCCGGCAGTTGAAGGTGCTCGAAGAGCACCTGGGCGTGAGCCTGTTCGTCAAGGAAGGGCGCGGCATTAAACTCACAGATGCCGGTGTGCGCCTGCGCGACGCCAGCAGCGACGCCTTCGAGCGCCTGCGCAGCGTGTGCGCCGAACTGGGCCAGGACCGCGCCGACGCACCGTTCGTGCTGGGTTGTTCAGGCAGCCTGCTGGCGCGCTGGTTCATTCCGCGCCTTGGGCGCCTGCAGGCCGACCTGCCGGAACTGCGTCTGCACCTGTCGGCGGGCGAAGGCGACCTGGACCCGCGCCGGCCGGGGCTGGATGCGCTGCTGGTATTCGCCGAGCCGCCGTGGCCGGCCGACATGCAGGTGCACGTGCTGGCACAGGAATGCATCGGGCCGGTGCTCAGCCCGCACTTTCCAGGGTTCGACCGCCTGCGTCAGGCGCCAGCCAGCGCCTTGCTGGGGGAAACCCTGCTACACACCACCTCGCGGCCCCAGGCCTGGCCCGACTGGGCCCGCCAACAGCACATCGACCCGCAGGCAATGCGCTACGGGCAAGGGTTCGAGCATCTGTATTACTTGCTGGAGGCAGCTGTGGCCGGCCTGGGGGTGGCGATCGCCCCGCAGCCGCTGGTGGCCGATGACCTGCGTGCCGGCAGGCTGGCGGCACCGTGGGGCTTTGGTCCTACGCGGGCGTCATTGGCCCTGTGGGTGCCCCGGCGCGCCGCGGACGGGCGCGCCGAGCAGCTGGCGCACTGGTTGCGCGCCGAACTGGGGCGGCAGGCGCTTTAGTCGCCGCGCTTGCACAGCAGGTAGGCGGCCAGCAGGCCCAGTGCGCCCACGGCCACGCCGGCGGTGGTCCAGGGGTGTTGCTGGGCATAGTCACGGGTGGCGATGCCGGTTTCGCGGGTCTTGGTCTTGACCTCTTCATAGGCATCGGTGAGCAGGCTGCGCGAGTGACGCAGGGCATTTTCGGCATTGCCCTTGAGGCTCTTCAAGGTCTTGCGCGACTCGTCCGAAGCATCGTCTTTGAGGTTTTCCAGGGATTTGAGGAGACTTTCGATTTCCGCTTCCATGCTTTGCAACGAGGCTTTACGTAGCGAGCTATTGGCCATGGTGGCTCTCCTTCAGGGTTTGAGTGGCATGTGAAGAATGGGACTGCGCAGTGCCGCGAAAGTGCAGAGCAATCGAACTTTTGCCAGGTTTTTACCCACACAGGTAAACCTGCCTGGCGCTGCTAGGCTCAATGCACACCATTGATGGAGAGTAGTCATGTCTGATCACCACACGTACAAGAAGGTCGAACTGGTCGGCTCCTCGCCCAGCAGCATCGAGGACGCGATCAACAATGCCCTGGCCGAAGCGGCCAAGAGCATCAAGCACCTGGAGTGGTTCGAAGTGACCGAGACCCGGGGCCATATCAAGGATGGCAAGGCGGCGCATTTTCAGGTAACCATCAAGGTGGGCTTCCGTATCGCCAACAGCTGATGGCGGCCGGCTGGCCCTGAACCCTTTTTGATCTGAACAAGGAATGCGATCGATGAAGAAGCTGGTATTGGCGTTTGGCTTGATGACCCTGGCCGGGACTGCGCTGGCGGCAGGCAAGCCGTGTGAAGAATTGAAGAGCGAGATTGCCGCGAAGATCGACGCCAATGGCGTACCGCACTATTCGCTGGAAATCGTCGACAAGGGCGCTGCGACCGATGGCAAAGTGGTGGGGTCGTGTGAAGGCGGTACCAAGGACATCGTGTACAAGCGCGGCTGATCGGTGAGTCTTTCGCCAGCAAGGCTTGCTCCCACGTAGGAGCCAGCCTTGCTGGCGAAAGGGCCCTCAGTTGCCCTTGATGATCTGCGACAGAATCTCGTAGGACCGGATCCGGTCCGCATGCTCGTACAGGTCGCAGGTAAAGATCAGCTCATCAGCACCGGTCTGCTCCAGCAGCACGTCCAGTTTGGCGCGGATCTTCTCTGGCCCGCCCACCATCGCCAGGCCCAGGAAACTTCCCACTGCCTCCCGCTCATGGGGCTGCCACAGGCCGTCCATGCTGTCGACGGGCGGGCGCTGCACCAGGCTCTGCCCACGCATCAACGCCAGAATTCGCTGATACACCGAGGTGGCCAGGTACTCGGCCTGCTCGTCGGTATCGGCCGCCACCAGCGGTACACCCAACATCACGTAGGGCTTGTCGAGCACCGTCGAGGGCTTGAAGTGGTTGCGGTACACGCGGATCGCTTCATGCATCATGCGCGGCGCAAAGTGCGAGGCAAACGCATACGGCAAGCCGCGCATCCCCGCCAGCTGTGCACTGAACAGGCTCGAGCCCAGCAGCCAGATCGGCACCTCGGTGCCATACCCCGGCACGGCAATCACTTTCTGGTCGGGCGTGCGCGGGCCCAGGTAGCGCACCAGTTCCTCTACATCGTCCGGGAAGTCGTCGGCGCTGCCCGAGCGCTCGCGGCGCAGGGCGCGGGCGGTCATCTGGTCGGAGCCCGGCGCACGCCCCAGGCCCAGGTCGATACGGCCCGGGTACAGGCTGGCCAGGGTGCCGAACTGCTCGGCAATCACCAGCGGCGCGTGGTTGGGCAGCATCACCCCGCCTGCACCCACGCGGATCGTCGAGGTACCACCGGCCAGGTACCCCAGCAGCACCGAGGTGGCGGAGCTGGCAATGCCGTCCATGTTGTGGTGCTCGGCCACCCAGAAGCGGTTGTAGCCGAATTTCTCCACGTGTTGCGCCAGGTCCAGCGAGTTGCGCAGCGACTGGGCCGGGCCGCTGTCCTGGCGTACCGGTACCAGGTCGAGGGTGGAGTATTTGATGTCCGCGAGTCGCGTCATGGCGTGTACGCCTCCTGAATGGTTAGGCCGACAGCATGCCGCGACCTTTCTGACTCTGTATGGGCAGATCACAGGTATTCAATGCCTGCCCCTGCAATCGGGCTGAACTTGCCCGTGGTGACGCCCTCTGAATTGAACGCCAGGCGCGATCCCCCGCGCTCTCAGGCACTCAGGAGGCTTTATGAGTTCGATAAAAAAGACAGCATCGGCAATTTGGCAAGGCGACCTGAAGACCGGCAAGGGCCAGCTCTCCACCGAGAGTGGCGCCTTGAAGGCCAACCCCTATGGCTTCAACACCCGGTTCGAAGGCCAGCCTGGTACCAACCCTGAAGAACTGATCGGCGCTGCCCATGCAGGCTGCTTCTCCATGGCCTTTTCGATGATCCTCGGCGAAGCCGGCCTGACCGCCGAGCGTATCGACACCATCGCCGAAGTGACCCTGGACAAGCAGCCCGATGGTTTTGCCATCACCGCCGTGCACCTGATCCTCAAGGCCAAGGTGCCCGGTGCCGACAAGGCGAAATTCGAGGAGCTGGCCAACAAGGCCAAGGCGGGATGTCCGGTATCCAAGGTGCTCAAGGCCCAGATCAGCCTGGATGCCACCCTGGTGGACTGACGCCGGCGCAGATCAGAACGACGCACGGCTTCTTGTGGTCAAATGGCTGTCGGCAGATGGTCTGCCGCCACAAGGAGCTGTTCTGATGACTCGTATTGCATTCGCTGTGCTGACCTCGTTGCTGGCCACCAGTGCGCTGGCCGCGCCCAAGGACTGCGCCGAGCTCAAGGCCGAGATCGAAGCCAAGATCCAGGCCAACAATGTCTCTTCCTACACCCTGGAAATCGTGACCAACGATGAAGTCCATGACCAGAACATGGTGGTGGGCAGCTGTGAGAACGGTACCAAGAAGATCATCTACCAGAAAAACGATCGCTAGCCGTCACGGGATGCAGAAGATGTCGTTCTGTTCTTCGGCGACCAGCTTGCGCTGCGCGTCGTACAGATAGGCACTGGGCTGCATGGCCGGGGCGCGGGCTTCGATGCGGTAGCGCTGGCCGGCCTGGAAGTCGTCGTAGCGAATCTTCAGGTAGCAGGTGCGTTCGGTGGGGTCGGTGCTGAAACCGCCTGAATACACCTCGAAATCAAAGCGCACCACCAGTTCATGTTTGCCCGGCGTGACCTGGAAGAAACGACCGTCGTTCAGGCGCTGACCATCCAGGCGGTCGGCCATGAGCACCTTGCCCGGCGTGACGGTATACAGGTCGATCCAGGCCTGCTTGCTGTTGACCGGTGGCAGGGGACTGGCACAGGCCCCCAAGGTACTGATGGCAAGCAGCATCATGGGCTGGCGCATGGCAATCTCCGCTGGCGGGCTACAAGCTACAAGCATAGCGCCATTAGTCTGTTCAGGTACGCTGGCATCCGGCAGGCAAACCGGTGCCGACCAGTTTGCGCTGCTCGTCGTAGAGCTTGGCCCAGGGCCTGAAGCCGATGCTGCCGGCCTGCAACTGATAGCGCTGGCCGGCATTGAAATCCTTGAATTTCACGTTCAGCTGGCAATCGCGCCACAGCGGTTCGTCCACCGGCCCGATGTTGCCGGGCGCTACCGCGAACTGATAGCGCACCGTCAACTCGTGACTGCCCGGCGTGACTTCGAAGTAGCGGGTGTCGGCCCAGCTGCGCTCGTCCACCTCCAGCGCGTGCAGGGTGTCGTCGGCAGCGGGCTGGAGGTCGACCCAGGCCTGGTTCGGGTCGGCGGCGGGCAGGCCGGCGCAGCCGGTCAGAGCCAGCACAGCGCTGGCGGCAAGCATCGTACGCATGGCAAAACTCCGGGCAGGCAGGATAGTCTTGGGCCGATGAGCACTTGAGCGAGACATCCCTGCACATGGTTCGAATTTTTTTCTGGTTGCGCTCAAGCCCCGGGGCACTCGACCGCGTTTTCCGCGGGTTGGTTCCCGTGCTGCTGCTCGGGCTGCTCAACGGTTGCACCAGCCTCGGCTACTACAGCCAGCTGGCCAGCGGGCAATGGCAGCTGCTGCGCGCGCGCGAGCCGGTGGCGGTGCTGGTGGCCGACCCGGCCACCCCCCCTGCCCTGCGCCAGCACCTGGCGAAAGCGCAGCAGGCACGCGCTTTTGCCAGCAGCCACCTTAAGCTGCCGGACAACCGCAGCTACCGGGTGTACGCCGATATCGGGCGCCCGTTCGTGGTGTGGAACGTGTTCGCCACCCCGGAGTTTTCGCTGGAACCGCATACCTACTGCTTTCCCATCGCCGGTTGCGTGGCCTATCGCGGCTACTACAGCCAGGGTGCGGCGCGCGGGGCGGCGGCGTTGCAGAAGGCGCAGGGGCAGGATGTGTATGTGGGCGGGGTGGAGGCCTATTCGACCCTGGGCTGGTTCGACGACCCGATTCTCAATTCGATGCTGGGCTGGGGCGACGAGCGCCTGGCCACGGTGATCTTCCACGAACTTGCGCACCAGCGCGTGTACGTGAAGGACGACACGGCGTTCAACGAGTCGTTTGCCACCTTTGTGGAGCAGGAAGGTTCGCGCCAGTGGCGCGCGGCCCGCGGGCTGGCGCCCTTGCCGCAGGGTGGAGCGCGCCAGCGTGACGAGTTCGTGGGGCTGGTGCTGGCCAGCCGCGAGCGGCTCAAGACATTGTATGCACAGCCGCTGGACGAGGCAGCGATGCGCGCGGGCAAGCAGGCCGAGTTCGAGCGCCTGCGCAGCGAGTACCGGGTGCTGCGCGATACAAGGTGGCAGGGCGACAAGCGCTATGACGCGTGGATCAACGCGCCGATGAACAACGCCAAGCTGCTGCCGTTCGGGCTGTATGATCAGTGGGTGCCTGCGTTTGCAGCGTTGTTCCGGGAGGTTGGCGGAGATTGGGCGGTGTTCTACCAGCGGGTCGAGGCCTGGGGGCGGTTGCCGTTCGAGCAGCGCCAGCAGGCCCTGGAAAGCTCCGCCGGCAAGGCCGGCTCCTACAACGCTTCGCACCCCCTGTAGGAGCCGGCATTGCCGGCGAAAAGGCCCTCAGGACCGCATGAAGGCCCGATGCAGCTCGCCCAGCGTGTCGAAATGATACGCCGG
The DNA here is from genome assembly GCF_017848315.1 of Pseudomonas palmensis. Taxonomy (GTDB): domain Bacteria; phylum Pseudomonadota; class Gammaproteobacteria; order Pseudomonadales; family Pseudomonadaceae; genus Aquipseudomonas; species Aquipseudomonas palmensis. The sequence continues at coordinate 53,881 of NZ_JAFKEC010000003.1, read as the reverse complement.
CTGCTCTGCGGTCAATTCCTCGCGGCTGCCAAACCCGTAGCCCACCGCCACTGCTTCCAGCCCGTTGCTGCGCGCGCCGATCAGGTCGTGCTTGCGATCGCCGATCATCAGCGTCTGCGCCGGGTCCAGGTTTTCTTCGGCCAGCAGGTGCGCAATCAGCTCCACCTTGTTGGTGCGCGTACCGTCCAGCTCGCTGCCGTAGATGACCTTGAAATGCCGGGCAAAATCGAAGTGCCGGGCAATCTCGCGGGCGAACTCCCAGGGCTTGGAGGTGGCGATGTACAGCGTGCGCCCCTGCGCCTGCAGCCCTTCGAGCAGCTCGCTCACGCCTTCGAACACGCGGTTCTCGTACAACCCGGTGACCTTGAAGCGCTCACGGTAGAAGTTCACCGCCTGCCATGCCTTGGCCTCGTCGAAGCCGTAGAACTGCATGAACGCCTGCAGCAAGGGCGGGCCGATGAAGTGTTCCAGGCGGGCCAGGTCCGGCTCGTCGATGTCCAGCTTGGCCAGGGCGTACTGGATGGAGCGCGTGATGCCTTCACGGGGGTCGGTGAGTGTACCGTCGAGGTCGAACAGAATGGTTTGCTGGTGCATGACAGTCTCGAAAAAAGGGGGCTGTGGATAACTCACTCGGGCTGGTCGAAGCCTTCGGCCAGGTGCAGGTCCTTGAGCTTCACGTAGTTGGCGGCGCTGTAGGGGAAGAACGCGCGTTCCTTGTCGGTCAGCGCCCGTGCCTGCTTCACCGGGCTGCCCACGTACAGGAAACCGCTCTCCAGCGTCTTGCCCGGCGGTACCAGGCTGCCGGCACCGATGATCACCTCGTCCTCGACCACCGCGCCGTCCATGATGGTGCTGCCCATGCCGACCAGAATGCGGTTGCCCAGGGTGCAGCCATGCAGCATGACCTTGTGGCCAATGGTCACGTCATCGCCGATCAGCAGCGGGTAGCCGTCGGGATTGAACGGCCCGGCATGGGTGATGTGCAGCACGCTGGCGTCCTGCACGCTGGTGCGCGCGCCGATGCGGATGCGGTGCATGTCGCCGCGGATCACCGTTAGAGGCCATACCGAGCTGTCCTCGCCGATCTCGACATCACCCAGCACCACTGCGCTGCGGTCGACGAAGGCGCGGGCGCCGAGACGCGGAATGTGTTGCTGGAAGCTGCGGATGGCCATGAATAGTGTCTCTCTGTAAGGCTGATAGCTGCGGTCAGCGTCGATTGTAATTAAGATGGAGCGGTGTTTCTTCTGCCAAGGTGTTTAACCGTGAGTGCGAACAACCCGCTTCTGCAGTCTTATGACCTGCCGCCCTTCTCGGCGATCCGTGCCGAGCATGTGCTGCCGGCGATCGAACAGATCCTGGCCGACAACCGCAGCGCCATCGCCTCGATCCTGAAAACCCAGGGCCAGAACCCCACCTGGGCCGGCCTGGTGCTGGCCATGGACGAACTCAACGACCGACTGGGTGCCGCCTGGAGCCCGGTCAGCCACCTCAACGCGGTGTGCAACAGCGCCGAGCTGCGCGAGGCCTACGAGGCCTGCCTGCCGGCCCTGAGCGCCTACGCCACCGAAATGGGCCAGAACCGCGAGCTGTTCCAGGCCTATGAAGCGTTGATCGCCAGCCCCGAAGCCGCCGGCTTCGATGTGGCGCAGAAAACCATCCTCGAACATGCCCTGCGTGACTTCCGCCTGTCGGGTATCGACCTGCCGGCCGACCAGCAGAAGCGATATGCCGAGGTGCAGAGCAAGCTCTCGGAGCTGGGCAGCCGTTTCTCCAACCAGCTGCTCGACGCCACCCAGGCCTGGACCAAGCACGTCACCGACGAGGCCGCACTGGCCGGCCTGACCGAATCGGCCAAGGCGCAGATGGCGGCCGCCGCGCAGGCCAAGGGCCTGGATGGCTGGCTGATCAGCCTGGAATTCCCCAGCTACTACGCCGTGATGACCTACGCCCACGACCGTGCCCTGCGCGAAGAACTGTACGCGGCCTACTGCACCCGCGCCTCGGACCAGGGCCCCAACGCCGGCCAGTTCGACAACGGCCCGGTGATGCGCGAGATCCTCGACCTGCGTCAGGAGCTGGCCGAGCTGCTGGGTTATGCCAACTTCGCCGAGCTGAGCCTGGCCACCAAGATGGCCGAGTCCAGCGACCAGGTGCTGAGCTTCCTGCGTGACCTGGCCAAGCGCAGCAAACCCTTCGCCGCCCAGGACCTGGCCCAGCTCAAGGCCTACGCCGCCGAGCAGGGCTGCCCGGACCTGCAGAGCTGGGACAGCGGTTTCTATGGCGAGAAGCTGCGCGAACAGCGTTACAGCGTGTCGCAGGAAGCCCTGCGTGCCTACTTCCCGATCGACAAGGTGCTGTCGGGCCTGTTCACCATCGTGCAGCGCCTGTACGGCATCGAGATCGCCGAGGTGAAAGGCTTCGATACCTGGCACCCGGACGTGCGCCTGTTCGAGATCAAGGAAAACGGCCAGCACGTGGGGCGCTTCTTCTTCGACCTGTACGCCCGCGCCAACAAGCGCGGCGGTGCCTGGATGGACGGCGCCCGCGACCGTCGCCGCACGGCCGATGGCAGCCTGCAGAGCCCGGTGGCCAACCTGGTGTGCAACTTCACCCCGGCCGCCCCGGGTAAGCCGGCACTACTGACCCACGATGAAGTCACCACCCTGTTCCACGAGTTTGGCCACGGCCTGCATCACCTGCTGACCCGCATCGAGCATGCCGGGGTATCCGGCATCAATGGCGTGGCCTGGGACGCGGTCGAGCTGCCGAGCCAGTTCATGGAGAACTGGTGCTGGGAGCCCGAAGGCCTGGCGTTGATCTCCGGTCATTACGAAAGTGGCGCTGCCCTGCCGCAGGACCTGCTGGAGAAGATGCTGGCGGCGAAGAACTTCCAGTCGGGCCTGATGATGGTGCGCCAGCTGGAGTTCTCGCTGTTCGACTTCGAACTGCACGCCAGCCACGGCGATGGCCGCAGCGTGCTGGAGGTGCTCGAAGGGGTGCGCGACGAGGTTTCGGTGATGCGCCCGCCGGCGTACAACCGCTTCCCCAACAGCTTTGCGCACATCTTCGCCGGCGGCTACGCGGCCGGTTACTACAGCTACAAGTGGGCTGAAGTGCTGTCGGCCGATGCCTTCTCGCGCTTCGAGGAAGAGGGTGTGCTCAACGCCGAAACCGGTCGCGCCTTCCGCGAGGCGATTCTGGCCCGTGGCGGCTCGCAGGCGCCGATGCGCCTGTTCGTCGACTTCCGTGGCCGTGAGCCGTCGATCGATGCGCTGTTGCGCCACAGTGGCCTGAGCGAGGACCTGGCGGCATGAGCAAGACCAAGAAACGCTTCATTGCCGGGGCCGTATGCCCGGCGTGCAGCGAGCCGGACAAGCTGATGATGTGGAGCGAAGACGGCGTGCCACACCGCGAGTGCGTGGCCTGCGGGTTCTCCGACACGCTCAACGAACAGGGCCTGTCGGTGCCCAAGGAACTGGGCACCCGCGTCAACCAGGCCGAGGCCAAGGCGCCCCAGCCTGCGGTGCAGACGGTGCAGTTCTTCCCCAATCCGAAGCTGAAGAAGCCCTAGCGGGCCGTGTGGCTGGTGCAGGGGCATACATAGTTAGCCCCTGGCGCACCGGCAACCCTTGAAAGTGACGGGACCTTCCCGTCACTCAAGGAGCTGCCCATGACCAGCAATCCCCTGCTCGCCCCCCTCGATCCGCCAGCCTACGCCGACATCCGCCTGGAACACCTGACGGCGGGCATCGACCAGATCATCCTCGACAACCACAACGCTCTGGCCCGCATCATCCTGGCCCAGCGTGGCCTGCCCACCTGGGACGACCTGGTGATGGCCATCGATGCACTGGATGCACGCCTCAACAACGCCGTTCGCCTGATCGTGCCCCTGTACACCCGCGGCGAGGCCTGGAAGGCCGCCGTGGACGAGTGCTGGCTCAAGACCCAGGCCTATCATCAGGCAAAGCTGCAGAACGCCACGTTGCTGGCGCTCTATCAGCGTCTGGCCGACAGCGCCCACGGTGCGCTGTTCAGTCACGAACGCAGGATGTCGCTGCAGCAGTCGATCAAGGCCTTTCGCCTGAGCGGCGCCGAGCTCGGTGAAACCGAGCGTGCCCGCCTGATGGCCCTGCAAACCAGCATCAGTGCCCAGCGCAACCTGTTCCTCGACAACCTGGCACACGCCACCGGCGCCTGGACCCTGCACATCACCGATGCCCGGCGCCTGCAGGGGGTCGACGCGCTGGAGACCGCCGCCATGGCGCGCAAGGCCCAGGCCAAGGGCCTCGAGGGCTGGCTGGTGACCTTGGAAGAGGCCCCGTGCCTGGCCATCCTGCAGCAGGCCACAGACCGCAGCCTGCGTGAAACCGTGTATCGGGCCTACCATGGCCGCGCGTCGGAGCTGGACGCAGGCCCCGACAACGGCCCGGTGCTGCTGGAGTTGCGACGACTGCGCCATGAGCAGGCGCAACTGCTGGGGTTTGCCAGCTTTGCCGAACTCAGCCTGCAGACCAAGACGGCAGAATCGACGCAACAGGTCACGCGGTTTCTGCAGGACCTGAGCACCCACAGCGCCGCCTGGCGTAGCGCCGAAACCGCGCGGTTGCGGGCCTTCGACCAGCAGGCGCGCCTGGGTGGCCTGCAACCCTGGGACATCGCCTTTTACGCGCAGCGCGCGCATCGGCACCCGCTGGCGCTGTCTGGCGAGGAAATGCGTGGCTACTTCCCGCTGGAGCAGGTGGTGCTGGCCATGACGCAGCTGGCCGATACCCTGTTCGGCGTGCAGATCACACCGTCCAGCACGTTGCAGGCCTGGCATGCGGATGTGCGGTGCTTCGAGGTAACCCAGGGCCATGCGCTGGTGGGGTACCTGTACATGGATGCGATCACCCGCCCGGGCAAGGAGGACTACGCCTGGAGCCTGCGGGTATGGAACCGCCACGTGGATGCCGAGGGTCGTTTTCACAAGGGCGCGGCGGCGCTGTTCTGCGCAGTCGAGCGGGGCGACGGGGTTGCCCCACCGTTGCTGACCCACCTGGACCTGCGCAAGCTGTACCACGAGTTCGGTCACTGCCTGCACCAGCTGCTGGTGGCCACCACCGATTACCGCCTGTCCGATATCGACAGCCTGGGGCCGGACGGGATCGAGTTCTTCAGTGAGCTGCTGGAGCGCTGGTGCTGGTCGGCCGAGTACCTGGCCGGTATCTCCCATCACTACCAGACAGGCAAGGCACTGCCGCAGTCCACGGTGCAGGCGTTTCTCGACCAGCAGAAACAGCAGCAAGGGCTCACGTTTGCCCGAGACCTGGCAATGGCGCGCCTGGACCTGCACCTGCATGGCGAGACCTACCCGGCTGCTGCGCAAAGCCTGCAGCAGCAGGTGGTGGAACAGTTCGACGCAGTGCTGCCCTGGCCGCTGGGCGATTTCGAGCGTCCGGCCCAGGCCTTCGATCACCTGGCCAGCGGCTACGAGGCGGGCTATTACAGCTACCTGTGGTCACGGGTCTACGCGATCGATGCCTTCGCCCGGTTCGAAGCCGAAGGCGTGCTCAACCCGGCCACCGGGCGTGCCCTGCTCGAGGCCATTGTTGCCCCGGGGGCCGGGCGCTCGATCACGGCAGGGTTCAAGGTGTTTCGCGGGCGTGACGTGAGCCCCCTGCCGTTTCTGCAGTGGCATGGCCTTAACCCGTAGCCACGTCGGGCGCCGAGCGGTGCTGGAGGTTCTGGTGGCGATGCAGTACTGTATATAAAAACAGTACAGGGGCTCGCCATGTTCACTCCAGCGCCTGTGCGTGGCCGCGGTACCGCGCACAACCCGCACAACCGCTTCGCCCCTGCCCGCTCTGTGGCCGAGGATGATGGCTGGTACCAGGAGGTGCCGCTGACCCAGGGCACCGAAGTCCGCATCGAGACGGCCAAAACCATCATCACCCGTAACACCTCGCCCGACCTGCCCTTCGACCGCTCGATCAACCCCTACCGAGGTTGCGAGCATGGTTGCATCTATTGCTATGCCCGCCCCAGCCACGCCTACTGGGACCTGTCGCCGGGGCTCGATTTCGAGACCAAGCTGATCGCCAAGACCAACGCGGCGGCGGTGCTGGAACAACAGCTGTCGAAGAAAGGCTACGTGTGCGCCCCGATCAACCTGGGGTCCAACACCGACCCGTACCAGCCCATCGAGCGCGAACAGCAGCTGACCCGGCGCCTGCTCGAAGTGCTGCTGCGCTATCGTCACCCGGTCACCATCGTGACCAAGGGCTCGCTGATCCTGCGCGACCTCGACCTGCTGGCCGAACTGGCACAGCAGCGCCTGGTGTCGGTGATGATCAGCCTGACCACCCTCGACGACGAGCTCAAGCGCACCCTGGAACCGCGTGCCGCCGCGCCCAAGGCGCGGTTGCGGGCGATTCGGGTGATGCGCGAGGCGGGTGTACCGGTAGGTGTGCTGTGTTCGCCGATGATCCCGATGATCAACGACAGCGAACTGGAGCACCTGCTGGAGGCGGCCAAGCAGGCCGGCGCGCTGCACGCGGCCTACATGCTGCTGCGCCTGCCGCTGGAGGTGGCGCCGCTGTTCGAGCAATGGCTGCAGGATCATTACCCACAACGTGCGACCCATGTGCTGAGCCTGATCCGTCAGAGCCGTGGCGGCGAGCTGTACGACAGCCGTTTTGGCGCACGCATGCGGGGCGAAGGCGTGTTTGCCGACTTGCTGGCGCAGCGTTTCGACAAGGCCATGCGCCGCCTGGGACTGAACCGGCGTGAAGGCCATGCGCTCGATTGCAGCGCGTTCTGCCCGCCCGGTGGGCAGTTGTCGCTGCTGTAATGCATTAATGGGTAGTTGCCATTAATGCTTTTTTGCTAGTATTCGAGGCCCGCCCTTTTGTTCTGGAACGCCCGTTCTAGAGCCTCCAAATTCAGTTTGAGTTAAGTTTTTCCGCGTAGCGTGAAACGCCAGGCAGCCGCACTGTGCTTTATTGAGCGTGAGCGACATCCAAGCTTCATTGCGTTGTCTGAATCTTGAACCGGTAAAATGGACTTACCTTCAAACCGTCAAAGAGGATCAACAATGAAAGACCAGGACCCCTCTCAAAACGGCCCGGCTGATCAAGCCGAAAGCGCCGATGCCGCACTGAAGCATATCGTCGACGGCTTTTTGCATTTTCATCATGAAGTCTTCCCGCAACAGGAAGAGCTCTTCAAGAAACTCGCCACTGCGCAGAAGCCGCGGGCGATGTTCATTACCTGCGCCGACTCGCGCATCGTGCCCGAACTGATTACCCACAGCTCCCCAGGCGACCTGTTCGTGACCCGCAATGTGGGTAACGTGGTGCCGCCCTACGGGCAGATGAACGGTGGTGTATCCACGGCCATCGAGTACGCGGTGATGGCCCTGGGCGTGCAGCACATCATCGTGTGCGGGCATTCCGATTGCGGGGCCATGCGTGCCGTGCTCAACCCGCAGAGCCTGGAGAAGATGCCCACGGTAAAGGCCTGGTTGCGGCATGCCGAGGTGGCGCGCACGGTGGTCGAAGACAATTGCCATTGCCACAACGAACACGAAAGCATGCAGGTGCTGACCAAGGAAAACGTCATCGCGCAGTTGCAGCACCTGCGTACCCACCCTTCGGTCGCCTCGCGCCTGGCGGCCGGCCAGTTGTACATCCACGGCTGGATCTACGACATCGAAACCAGCGAAATCACCGCCTATGACGCGGTAAGCGACCGCTTCCTGCCCCTGCAGAGCGGCCAGCCGATTCCCTGCGCCACCCCGCGCGGGCGCTACTAGCCACACCTCATTCGCAACAGGGTGACTGAAGGCTGCACGTTCGCGTGCAGCCCAGGTAGTCGGCTGCCTTGAATTTCCATGAATGCCTTGCCGGCCTGCCGGCGGCTTGCGGCTGCCCGCGTGGCGGCGTTACTGCGGCGTGCGGGCCAGCGGAATGGCCCGGCGTGATCGATAGAGGGAGAATCAAGGTGAACATGACGCAATTGAAAGCGGCCATGCCGCGTGAACTGCTGGCTTCGGTGGTGGTGTTTCTGGTGGCGCTGCCGCTGTGCATGGGCATCGCCATCGCTTCCGGCATGCCCCCGGCCAAGGGTCTGATCACCGGCATCGTCGGTGGCCTGGTGGTGGGGTTCATCGCCGGCTCGCCATTGCAGGTCAGCGGCCCGGCAGCGGGCCTGGCGGTGCTGGTGTTCGAGCTGGTACGCCAGCATGGCATGGCCATGCTCGGGCCGATCCTGCTGCTGGCGGGCCTGCTGCAACTGCTGGCCGGGCGTCTGCGTCTGGGCTGCTGGTTCCGGGTCACGGCGCCGGCGGTGGTGTACGGCATGCTCGCCGGTATCGGCGTGCTGATCGTACTGTCGCAGGCGCATGTGATGTTCGACGCCAGCCCGCAGCCTTCCGGGCTGGCCAACCTGACGGCGTTCCCGCAGACCGTACTGCAGGCGCTGACCCCGGAAGGCCCCGGCAATGCCTGGCAGGCGGGTGCGTTGGGCCTGGGCACCATCGCGATCATGTGGGGCTGGGAGCGCCTGCGCCCGCAGCGTCTGCGCTTCGTGCCGGGGGCCTTGCTCGGGGTGGCGCTGATGACCCTGCTGAGCCTGTGGCTGGCGTTGCCGGTGAACCGCGTGGTGGTGCCCGCCAACCTGGCCGAGGCCATCGACTGGCTGCGCCCCGCCGACCTGCTGCAACTGGCCAACCCGCACCTGCTGGTGGCGGCGCTCGCCCTGGCATTCATCGCCAGTGCCGAGACGCTGCTGTCGGCGGCGGCGGTGGACCGCATGCACAGTGGCCAGCGTTCGGACTTCGACCGTGAACTGTCGGCCCAGGGGGTGGGCAACATGCTCTGTGGCGTGCTGGGGGCGTTGCCGATGACGGGGGTGATCGTACGCAGTTCGGCCAACGTGCAGGCCGGTGCGCAGACGCGGCTGTCGGCTATTCTGCATGGGGCATGGCTGCTGGCGTTCGTGGTGGTGCTGAGCAGTGTGCTGCAGCAGATCCCGGTGGCGAGCCTGGCAGGTGTACTGGTGTACACCGGCTTCAAGCTGGTGGACTTCAAGGCGTTCCGCGGGTTGGGGCGCTATGGGCGCATGCCGATGGTCACCTACGCGGCGACCGCACTGGCGATCATCTTCACCGACCTGTTGACCGGCGTACTGCTGGGTTTCGCCCTGACTTTGCTCAAGCTTGCGCTGAAGGCGGCGCGGTTGAAGATCAGCGTCAGCCACCTGGATACGCCGGGGCACCTGGAGCTTCGCTTGAGCGGTGCGGCGACGTTTCTCAAGGTCCCGGCACTCGCCCGGGCGCTGGATAACGTACCGGTATGTACCACGTTGCATGTACCGCTGGCCCAACTCAGCTACATCGACCACGCGTGTCTCGAGCTGCTGGAGGACTGGGGCCGGGCGAATGCGGGCAATGGATCGGTGCTGGTGATCGAGCCGCGCGGGTTGAAGCGGCGCACCGAGGGGCGGGCGCGTATGGCGGCAGGGCTTGGCGCCTGAACGAATCGCCAGCAAGGCTGGCTCCTACACGGGGTGTAATCCTGTAGGAGCCAGCGTTGCTGGCGAAGGCTGCGCCGCCGAGCCGGTCAGGCCGACTGATCCAGCTCCAGCCCCACGCCCAGCTGGCGCGACAGGCACGGCCAGCGCTTCCACGCCGCGCCGGTGTCCGGGCTGCTCAGCTTGTCGCGGTAGGCCTCTACCGATTCAAGCGCGAAGCTTTCGTCGTTGAGCATTTCGTCCACCGAGTGGTGCACCACCTCATCAAGCTGGTTGGCGAATGCCTCGCCGATCAGCTGATGCGCGATCAGGTTGGCCACGGTGGTATCCAGCGGGATCAGTGGCTGCTTGAAATGCTTGATGTACAGGTCGTTCACTTCCTCCACCAGGCGGTGCGCCAGGTAGGCCTCATCCAGCAGGCAGCCCAGGCCGACCTGGCCTTGCATGATCGCCGGCGGCTGCAGGAAATAGGCTTCGGCAATTTTCAGTACCGGTTTGATCTGCGACTCGATGCCCGCCTCGCGCGCCACCGCATTGGCGGCCTCCAGCAATTCGGGTACCTGATCGATGTACGCATCGACAAACCCCACAAGCGCCGCATGCGGGTCTTGCTCAGGCAGGTTGATCGAGGGATGCAGGTGGGGCAGTTGCACTTCAAGTTGCTTTTTCAACTGGCCGGTTTGGACCTCATGTTGACGGGCACGGGTGATCTGCTCGCGCAAAGCGGCGATGTTCATGACAACTCCAGGGACAAGGGAAACACACGGATGACATAAGGTAGCTCGGTTCGAAAAAGAGTTAAGACGGATTTGTCATAAACGATGTGCGTTTATGTCGCTGTAAGGCATATCAAATGGCCATCAACCCCCTCTCGGCGATTTTTTGCGCGGTCCGGGCGGCTGTCTATACTCCGCTTTGAAAGTGATTGGTTGATGAGGCCCGCCTGCTGTCCAGCAGGGGCTCGCCGTCGAAGTTCGCCGTCTTGACGCCGTACCCTTAGCCGTAGGCCCTGCCTCCGGGATAACAAGAATCATAAGGGGAACCCGCAATGATGCGACATCCACATGCCTGGATGGGCCTGCTGTTGTGGTCACTGTTCACGCCGGCACACGCCGCCTGGACCGTGAATATGGCGCCGGGGGCGACTGAAGTCAGCAACGCCGTGTTCGACCTGCACATGACCATCTTCTGGATCTGCGTGGTGATCGGCATCGTGGTGTTCGGCGCGATGTTCTGGTCGATGATGGTGCACCGTCGCTCCACCGGCCAGCAGCCGGCGCATTTTCATGAGCACACCTGGGTCGAGATCATGTGGACGGTGGTGCCGTTCCTGATCCTGGTGGCCATGGCCATCCCCGCCACCAAGACCCTGGTGGACATCTACGATGCCAGCGAGTCGGACGTGGATATCCAGGTCACCGGCTACCAGTGGAAGTGGCACTACAAGTACCTGGGCCAGGACGTGGAGTTCTTCAGCAACCTGGCCACCCCCGCCGATCAGATCCACAACAAGGCACCCAAGGACGAGCACTACCTGCTGGAGGTCGATCAGCCGCTGGTGATCCCGGTGGGTGCCAAGGTGCGCTTTCTGGTGACTGCCGCCGACGTCATCCATTCCTGGTGGGTGCCGGCGTTCGCGGTCAAGCGCGATGCCATCCCCGGTTTCGTCAACGAGGCCTGGACCCGTGTCGAGAAGCCGGGCATCTACCGCGGCCAGTGCACCGAACTGTGCGGCAAGGACCACGGCTTCATGCCGGTGGTGGTGGAGGTCAAGTCCAGGGCCGACTACGACACCTGGCTGGCCGAACGCAAGGCCGAGTCGGCCAAGCTCAAGGAGCTGACCAGCAAGGAGTGGACCCTGCAGGAGCTCAGCGAGCGCGGCGACAAGGTCTACCACACCACCTGCGTGGCCTGTCACCAGGCCGAAGGCCAGGGCCTGCCGCCGATGTTCCCGGCGCTCAAGGGTTCGAAGATCGCCACCGGCCCGATCAAGGATCACCTGAACATCGTCTTCCACGGCAAGGCCGGCACGGCCATGGCGGCGTTCGGCAAGCAGCTCTCGGAAGTGGATATCGCCGCCGTGATCACCTACGAGCGCAACGCCTGGGGCAACAACAAGGGCGACATGGTCACGCCGAAGGATGTGCTGGCGCTCAAGCAGGCCGACAGCCAATGAACCGGGGAGACAGGACATGAGTACAGTCATCGACGACCACGGTCATGCCGCCCATGACCACGCCCACGGCCCGGCCAAGGGCCTGATGCGCTGGGTGCTGACCACCAACCACAAGGACATCGGCACGATGTACCTGTGGTTCGCCTTCGCCATGTTCCTGCTCGGCGGCTCGTTCGCCATGGTGATCCGCGCCGAGCTGTTCCAGCCCGGCCTGCAGATCGTGAAGCCGGCATTCTTCAACCAGATGACCACCATGCACGGCCTGATCATGGTGTTCGGTGCGGTGATGCCGGCCTTCGTCGGCCTGGCCAACTGGATGATCCCGCTGATGATCGGCGCGCCGGACATGGCCCTGCCGCGCATGAACAACTTCAGCTTCTGGCTGCTGCCGGCAGCGTTCCTGCTGCTGGTATCGACCCTGTTCAGCCCCGGTGGCGGGCCGAATTTCGGCTGGACCTTCTATGCCCCGCTGTCGACCACCTACGCACCGGCCAGCGTGACCTTCTTCATCTTCGCCATCCACCTGATGGGCATCAGCTCGATCATGGGCGCGATCAACGTGATCGCCACCATCCTCAACCTGCGCGCACCCGGCATGACCCTGATGAAGATGCCGCTGTTCGTCTGGACCTGGCTGATCACCGCGTTCCTGTTGATCGCGGTGATGCCGGTGCTGGCCGGGGTGGTGACCATGATGCTGATGGACATCCATTTCGGCACCAGCTTCTTCAGCGCCGCCGGTGGTGGCGACCCGGTACTGTTCCAGCACGTGTTCTGGTTCTTCGGTCACCCCGAGGTGTACATCATGATCCTGCCAGCGTTCGGCGCGGTCAGCTCGATCATCCCGGCGTTCTCGCGCAAGCCGCTGTTCGGCTACACCTCGATGGTCTACGCCACCGGGGCCATCGCCTTCCTGTCGTTCATCGTGTGGGCGCACCACATGTTCGTGGTCGGCATCCCGGTGGTGGGCGAACTGTTCTTCATGTACGCCACCATGCTCATCGCGGTGCCCACCGGGGTGAAGGTGTTCAACTGGGTGAGCACCATGTGGGAAGGTTCGCTGACCTTCGAGACGCCGATGCTGTTCGCCATCGCCTTCGTCATCCTGTTCACCATCGGCGGTTTTTCGGGGTTGATGCTGGCCATCGCCCCGGCCGACTTCCAATACCACGACACCTACTTCGTGGTGGCGCACTTCCACTACGTGCTGGTGCCGGGGGCGATCTTCGGCATCTTCGCCTCCGCCTACTACTGGCTGCCCAAGTGGACCGGGCACATGTACGACGAAACCCTCGGCAAGCTGCACTTCTGGCTGTCGTTCATCGGCATGAACATGGCGTTCTTCCCGATGCACTTCGTTGGCCTGGCGGGCATGCCGCGCCGGGTGCCGGACTACAACCTGCAGTTCGCCGACTTCAACATGGTGTCGTCGATCGGCGCGTTCACCTTCGGCGTCACGCAGATCTTCTTCCTGTTCATCGTGATCAAGTGCATCCGTGGCGGCAAGCCGGCCCCGGCCAAGCCATGGGATGGCGCCGAAGGGCTGGAATGGTCGGTGCCCTCGCCCGCGCCCTACCACACCTTCCAGACCCCGCCGGAAGTGAAATGAGGGTGCTGCCATGAACGAGCGCACGTCGCTGCGGCGACTGGTGACGCGGCTGATGCTGCTGACCGTGGTGATGTTCGCCTTCGGCTTTGCCCTGGTGCCGATCTACGACGTGATGTGCAAGGCCTTCGGCATCAACGGCAAGACCGGCGGGCAGTACGCAGGCAGCCAGGTCAGCGACCCCACGCGCTCGGTGAAGGTGCAGTTCCTGTCGACCAATGCCAGCGACATGGTCTGGGACTTCTACTCCACCGCCGACCAGATCGACGTCAACCCGGGCGCGGTGAACCAGATGATCTTCGTGGCGCGCAACCCCACCGACAAGCCGATGACCGCCCAGGCCATCCCCAGCATCAGCCCGGCGGAGGCGGCCGCGTACTTTCACAAGACCGAATGCTTCTGCTTCAGCCAGCAGGTGCTGCAGCCGGGTGAGCGCATCGAGATGCCGGTGCGCTTCATCGTCGACCGCGACCTGCCCAAGGATGTGAAACACCTGACGCTTGCCTACACGCTGTTCGATATCACCGCTCGCCAGCCGCCGGTGGCCCACGTGGCCACCCAGACCGTACAGAGCGCCCGATAAGGAGAACGATCCATGGCTGCTCATCAGCACTACTACGTACCGGCGCAGAGCAAGTGGCCGATCATCGCCACCCTCGGCATGCTGATCACGGTGTTCGGCCTGGGCACCTGGTTCAACGACATGAAGGCCGGCCACGAGGACTCCCATGGCCCGCTGATCTTCTTCGTCGGCGCACTGTGCCTGGCCTACATGCTGTTCGGCTGGTTCGGCGCGGTGATCAAGGAAAGCCGCGCCGGGCTCTACAGCCCGCAGCTGGACCGCTCGTTCCGCTGGGGCATGTCGTGGTTCATCTTTTCGGAGGTGATGTTCTTCGTGGCCTTCTTCGGTGCGCTGTTCTACGTGCGCCACCTGGCAGGCCCGGCGCTGGGTGGGGAAGGTGCCAAGGGCGTGGCGCACATGCTGTGGCCGAACTTCCAGTTCGCCTGGCCGCTGCTGCATACCCCCGACCCCAAGCTGTTCCCACCGCCCAGCGATGTGATCGACCCGTGGCACCTGCCGCTGATCAACACCATTCTGCTGGTCAGCTCCAGCGTGACCATCACCATCGCCCACCATGCCCTGCGCAAGGATCACCGCGGTGCGCTGAAATTCTGGCTGGCGCTGACCATCGTGCTGGGCTTGGCGTTTCTCATCCTGCAGGCCTACGAGTACCACGAGGCCTACACCGAACTGGGCCTGACCCTGCATTCGGGGATCTACGGCGCCACCTTCTTCATGCTCACCGGGTTCCACGGGGCCCACGTGACTATGGGCACGATCATCCTGTTCGTGATGCTGATGCGCATCCTGCGCGGGCATTTCAGCGCAGACAAGCACTTCGGCTTCGAGGCGGCCAGCTGGTACTGGCACTTCGTGGATGTGGTGTGGGTGGGGTTGTTCATCTTCGTGTATGTGCTGTAGCCGCGCCTAGAACGGCGCGTGGGACACCAGTTGGCCGCTGTAGAAACCCCAGGCGACCAGCGCCAGGGTGATGGCGGCCAGGCTGACACGGATTTTCAGGGCGGTGAGCAGGCGGGTCGAGTTGTCATCGTCCTTGACCAGAAAGAACAGGCCGCTGAACAGGCTGATCACGGTCGCCAGCAGCATCAGGACAATCGCGGCTTTGAGCATGGCGGTACTCCGGGGGATGCGATGACTACAACAAGTATAGCGACAGCCGTTGCGGGGCCCCGATGAGGCCGTTCCGCCCCGGCCGGGTGCCGACCCTGGTGGTGATGTTGCTGCTGCCGGGGCTGATTGCGCTGGGCTGCTGGCAGTTGGGGCGCGCCGCCGAAAAGCGCGAGTTGCTGGCCACCTATGCAGAGCGCCGGGTGGCAGCGCCCCTGGCCAGCGAGCAGCTGGCGCAGGCGAGCGACCCGGCCTATCGCCGGGTGCACCTGTATGGCCGTTTCGACCGCACCCACAGTGTGCTGCTCGACAACCGCCTGCGCGACGGCCAGGCCGGGGTCGAGCTGCTGCAACCCTTTCACGACCAGGCCAGCGGCCTGTGGCTGCTGGTCAATCGCGGCTGGCTGCCCTGGCCCGACCGGCGTGTGGCGGTGCAGTTCAGCACCCCCGAGACACCGCTTGCCCTGCAGGCCTGGGTCTATGTGGCGCCGGGCAGCACCTTCCAGTTGCACGCCGACCCGCAAGGGGGCCGCTGGCCGCACCTGCTCACGGCGGTGGATGCCGCGCAGCTGTGGCCGCAGCTGGGCCGCGAGGGCTTTGCCCATGAACTGCGCCTGGAACCGGGACCGGCCAGCTACCGGCTGGACTGGCCAGTGGTGGCGATGGGCCCGGAGAAACACCTGGGCTACGCCGTGCAATGGTTTGCCCTGGCCGCGGCGCTGGTTGCGCTGTACCTCTATTTCGGCTGGCACAACGACAAGGAGAACCACCATGGGCGCCGTCATGCATCCATCCGGCACGTCTGAAGTGCCGCGCCGTCGTTGGCGCGGTCGGTTGCAGCTGATTCTGATCCTGCTGGTGGTGGTGGGGCCGATGATGCTCGCCACCGGCATGTACAAGCTGCAGTTCTGGGTGCCGGAAAGCCGCAGCTACCACGGCGAACTGATCGGCAACGGCCAGGGCCGCGCCGAGCTGGGGGTCGCGACCGACGAGGCGCGCTGGCAACTGCTGGTCAGCACCCCTGGTGACTGTGACGCAGACTGCCAGCAACTGGTGTACCTGGCGCGTCAGGTACAGATCGGCCTTGGCCGCGACGCCGCCCGTGCCAGCCACGCGCTGGCCGCCGGGCAACCGTTGAGCGAGGCGTATCAGGCCAGGCTTGCGCGCGAGTACCCGCAACTGCAGCGCTATGCGCTGGAGCTGGCGCAGTACAGCAGGGCCGCCGGGAGCCTGAAGGGCGCGCAGCTGTGGATCGTCGACCCCCACGGCAACCTGGTGTTGCGCTACAACGCACGGGTCAAGGGCAAGGACCTGCTCAACGACCTGCGCCATCTGCTCAAGCTGTCCAACATCGGCTAGGAGGCACGCACCATGGCCAGACCCGGATACCGCCTCGCCGTGTCCGCCACCTTCCTCGCGCTGGTGGTGGTGCTGCTGGGGGCCTATACCCGCCTGACCCACGCCGGCCTGGGCTGCCCCGACTGGCCGGGCTGCTACGGCTTCATCAGCGTGCCCAAGACCGAGGCGCAACTGGCACATGCCGAACGCCACTACCCGGACACGCCGGTCGAGGCCCACAAGGGCCGCAACGAGATGGTGCACCGTTACTTTGCCGGCACCCTGGCGCTGGTGATCGCCATGCTGGCGGTGCAGGCGCTGCGTCGGCACGGGCACAACGGCCAGCCGTACCGCCTGCCGCTGCTGCTGTTGGCGGTGGTGTTCTTCCAGGCCGCGTTCGGCATGTGGACGGTCACCCTCAAGCTGTGGCCGCAGGTGGTCACGGCGCACTTGCTGGGCGGCTTTGCCACCCTGAGCCTGCTGTTTCTGCTGAGCCTGCGCCTGTCGCGCGCGTTCATGCCCCTGCCCGGCCTGCCGCTGCGGCTAAGGCGCCTGGCGGCACTGGCGTTGCTGCTGGTGATCGGGCAAGTCGCCCTGGGCGGCTGGGTGAGCGCCAACTATGCCGCGGTGGCCTGCGTCGACCTGCCGACCTGTCACGGCCAGTGGTGGCCCGAGGCGGATTTTGCCAACGGCTTTCACCTCACCCAGCACATCGGCCCCAACTACCTGGGCGGACAGCTCGACAGCGAGGCGCGTACCGCCATCCATATCACCCACCGCCTGGGGGCGCTGCTGGTCACGCTGGTGTTGCTGACCCTGGCCTGGCAGCTGCACGCTATCGGCCTGCGGCGCCTGGCCAGGCTGGTGCTGCTGGCGCTGGCGGTGCAGGTGGGGCTGGGCATCAGCAATGTGGCGTTCGGGCTGCCGCTGGCGGTGGCGGTGGCGCACAACGCCGGTGGCGCGGCGCTGCTGCTGACGCTGGTGCTGGTCAACTACCGCACGCGCCTGGCCACGCAGCCCAAGGCGCGCAGGGTCAGCCAGGGCTGGCGCCTGACGCCGCTGCGCCCGGTGGGCGTGGTGCATTATCTGGGAGAGAACCCATGGCAACGCTTCTGAACCCCGCGCGCCAGCAGGCGCTGTGGCGCGACTACCTGGAGCTGACCAAGCCCAAGGTGGTGGTGCTGATGCTCATCACCTCGCTGGTGGGGATGTTCCTGGCCACCCGCGCGGGCGTGCCATGGACGGTGCTGGTGTTCGGCAACCTGGGCATCGGCCTGTGTGCGGGTGCCGCGGCGGCGGTCAACCATGTGGTGGACCGGCGCATCGACGCACTGATGGCGCGCACCCACAAGCGGCCGCTGGCCGAGGGGCGCGTCGCACCGCTGGCGGCGCTGGCGTTCGCCTTGCTGCTGGCGGTGCTGGGCATGGTGCTGCTGCTGAGCTTCACCAACGCACTGACCGCCTGGCTGACCCTGGCCTCGCTGCTGGGCTATGCGGTGCTCTACACCGGCTTTCTCAAGCGGGCCACGCCGCAGAACATCGTGATCGGCGGGCTGGCCGGGGCGGCGCCGCCGCTGCTGGGCTGGGTGGCGGTGACCGGGCATGTGGGCGCCGAGCCCCTGTTGCTGGTGCTGATCATTTTCGCCTGGACCCCGCCGCACTTCTGGGCCCTGGCCATCCATCGCAAGGAGGAGTACGCCAAGGCCGATATCCCGATGCTGCCGGTGACCCACGGCGAGCACTACACCAAGCTGCACATTCTGCTGTACACCGCCGCCCTGCTGGCGGTGAGCCTGTTGCCTTACGTGATCCACATGAGCGGGCCGCTGTACCTGGCCTGCGCCGTGGTGCTGGGCGGGCGCTTCCTGCACTGGGCCTGGGTGTTGTACCGTGGCAGTCGGCCGCACGCGGCGATCAGGACCTTCAAGTACTCTATCGCGTACCTGTTCCTGCTGTTCATCGCGCTGCTTGTTGACCATTACCTACTGTTGAACCTATGACTCGAACCCAGAAAACCGTTTTCATCCTCGTTGCCCTGGTCGCACTGATTCTCGGGCTTACCATCAACAAGGTGCTGAGCAATCGCAGCCAGGGCGACCCCACGGCGCTGATCGATGCCGGGATCATCCTGCTGCCGCAGAGCCGCCAGGTGCCGGCGCTGCAGATGACCGACGAGAACGGCCAGCCGGTGGTGCTGGACCAGCTCAAGGGCAAGTGGTCGCTGCTGTTCTTCGGCTACACTTTCTGCCCGGACATCTGCCCGACCACGCTGGCGCAACTGCGGCAGGTCAAGAGCGAGCTGCCCAAGGAGGCGGTGGACCGTTTGCAGGTGGTGCTGGTGAGCGTCGACCCGAACCGGGATACACCGGCGCAGTTGAAGACGTACCTGGGCTACTTCGACAAGGATTTTCGCGGGGTGACGGGGTCGCTGGAGGATACGCAGAAGCTGGCCAATGCGGTGAGCATCCCGTTCATTCCGGCCGATACCAGCAAGCCGAACTACACGGTCGATCACAGTGGCAACCTGGCGCTGCTCGGGCCGGATGGTACCCAGCGCGGGTTCATTCGGGCGCCGTTCAACAACCAGAAGCTGGTGGCGCAGTTGCCGGGGCTGGTCAAGCGCGACTGAAAGCTTCGCGGGTCAAGCCCGCTCCCACAGGTACAACCCTGGTTTCAAGGGCGGTGGAGAACTTGTGGGAGCGGGCTTGACCCGCGATGGGCTGCGTAGCAGCCCTTGGCATTTCTGAATCAGAACGCTGGCTTGACCGCGCCCTTGTACTTCTCTTCGATGAACTTCTTCACTTCAGGCGTGTGCAGTGCTGCTACCAGCTTCTTCACCGCGTCCGAATCCTTGTTGTCCTCGCGGGTCACCAGGATGTTCACATAAGGCGAATCGCTGCCTTCGATGACCAGTGCGTCCTTTTCAGGGTTGAGCTTGGCTTCCAGCGCATAGTTGGTGTTGATCAGCGCCAGGTCGACCTGGGTCAGCACGCGCGGAATGGTGGCAGCTTCCAGCTCACGGAATTTCAGGCCCTTGTCGTTGCCGGTGATGTCCTTCACGGTCGACAGGATGTTGGTGTTGTCCTTGAGCTTGATCACGCCAGCCTTGTCCAGCAGCAGCAAGGCACGGCCGCCGTTGGTGGCGTCGTTGGGGATGACCACGGTGGCGCCCGATGGCAGTTCGTCGAGCTTCTTGAGCTTGTTCGAATAGGCGCCCAGCGGCTCCAGGTGCACGCCGGCAACGCTGACCAGGTGAGTGCCCTTGGCCTTGTTGAACTCGTCCAGGTACGGCTGGTGCTGGAAGAAGTTGGCATCCAGGCGCTTCTCGGCCACCTGCACGTTGGGCTGGACGTAGTCGGTGAACACCTTCACCTTCAGGTCCACGCCTTCCTTGGCCAGCGCCGGTTTGACGAACTCGAGGATCTCGGCGTGCGGTACCGGGGTGGCGGCAACAGTCAGGGTCTCGGCCGCGTGGGCAGAGAAGGCCGCGACGGCGGCAACAGCAGCAAGCAGTCTTTTCATCTAATCGCTCCTTGTGAGGGCCGTTCCGGCCCCCGGCGCGTCGGCGTGGCCGACCCTTGGTTACTTACGGGAAAAATGCACAACCAGTTTGTCGCCGACACTCTGCAGAACTTGAACCAGCACCAGCAGCAGTACCACGGTGACTACCATCACGTCGGTCTGAAAGCGCTGGTAGCCGAAGCGGATGGCCAGGTCACCCAGCCCGCCGGCACCCACCACACCCGCCATCGCGGTGTACGACACCAGGGTGATGGCCGTCACGGTGATGGCTGCGAAGATGCCCGGCCGCGCTTCGGGCAGCAGGGCGTTCATGATGATCTGGCGCGTGGTGGCCCCCATCGACTGGGTGGCCTCGATGATGCCGCGGTCGACCTCGCGCAGGGCGGTTTCCACCAGTCGCGCGAAGAACGGCGTGGCACCGACCACCAGTGGCGGGATGGCCCCGGCCACGCCCAGCGAGGTGCCGGTGATGAGCACGGTGAACGGGATCATCACGATCAGCAGGATGATGAACGGCAGCGAACGCAGCACGTTGACCACCAGCGACAGCAGCGCATACACACGCTTTTCTTCGAACAGCTGGCGCGGGCCGCACAGAAACAGCAGCACGCCCAGTGGCAGGCCCAGCAGTACGGTGAACAGCAGCGAGCCGAACAGCATGATCATGGTATCGATCGTGGCCAGCCAGATTTCGGCCCAGTCGATGTTGGCAAAGAAACTCAGGGCGTCCATCAGCGCAGTACCTCCATATGAACATCTGCCGCAATGAAGCGGGCAAATGCCGCCTCGATGTCGCCACCGGTGATGGCCAGGGTCAGTTGACCGTAGGGGGTGTCCTTGATGCGGTCGATACGCCCGGCGAGGATGCTGTAGTCCACCCCGGTTTCACGGGCCACGGTGCCCAGCAGCGGCGCATAGGTGGCGTCGCCCTGGAAGGTCAGGCGCACGATGCGCCCCGGTACATGGGCAAAGTCGTCGCGCTGTTCGCTTTCGTCGACCTGCTCGTCTTCCTGCACGAAACGCTTGGTGGTCGGGTGCTTGGGGTGCAGGAACACCTGCGCCACCGGGCCCTGCTCGACGATCTGCCCGGCGTCCATCACTGCCACCTGGTCGCACACCCGGCGGATCACGTCCATCTCGTGGGTGATGAGCACGATGGTCAGCTTCAGCTCGCGGTTGATCTCGGCCAGCAATTGCAGCACCGAGGCGGTGGTTTGCGGGTCCAGGGCGCTGGTGGCTTCGTCGCACAGCAGGATCTTGGGCTTGGTGGCCAGGGCGCGGGCGATGCCGACGCGCTGCTTCTGGCCGCCGGACAGCTGTGCCGGGTACTTCCTGGCATGCTCGCTCAGCCCTACCCGGGCCAGCAGCTCGCCGACGCGCTGGTCGATCTCGGTGCGTGACATGCGCCCGGCCAGGGTCAGCGGCAGCGCCACGTTGTCGGCCACGGTCTTGGAGGCCAGCAGGTTGAAGTGCTGGAAGATCATCCCGACCTGCTGGCGGAAGCGGCGCAGGTCGTTGGCGTTGAACGCCGTGACGTCTTCGCCGTCGACGATGATCTTGCCGCCGCTGGGGGCCTCGAGGCGGTTGATCAGGCGCAGCAGGGTACTTTTGCCGGCACCGGAATGGCCGATCAGACCAAACACCTGGCCGTCTTCGACGCGCAGGCTGGTCGGGTGCAGCGCGGGGATGTCCCTACCGGCGACGCGGTAGGTTTTATGGACTTGTTGAAACTCGATCACGTAGCGAACCTTGTGGGGCGCATGAAATAGGGTCAGCTGTTAGCCGGGGGGCGCATTTTAGCCTGTTCGTATATAGGTTCTTAGCATTTATTTCGTGTTTGACCAACGCTTGAGGAATAACGCGATCAGTGGTTGCTCGCTGGTCATTCGAAAGGAACGCCCGGCACTCCTGTCAGTCACTACCTGAAGAGCCCCATCCAGGGGCCCCGCGTACGATGATGAGGAGTTGCAGACCCATGCCCAGCAAGAAGAATGCGCCCCAGGAAAGTCAACTCGCCGGCGCCCAGACGCCCGACAAGGCCAATACCAACGCCAAGCTGCAGAGCCTGGAGCCGTTTCGCAGCGATGCCACCGGCCAGGCGCTGCGCACCAACCAGGGGGTCAAGGTTGCCGACAACCAGAACACCCTCAAGGCCGGTGACCGCGGCCCCTCGCTGCTTGAAGACTTCATCATGCGCGAGAAGATCACGCATTTCGACCATGAGCGCATTCCCGAGCGCATCGTGCATGCCCGCGGCACCGGCGCGCATGGCTACTTCCAGGCTTACGAGTCGCATGCCGCACTGACCAAGGCCGGCTTCTTGCAGGACCCGGACAAGATCACCCCGGTGTTCGTGCGCTTCTCCACCGTGCAGGGGCCGCGTGGCTCGGGCGACACGGTGCGCGACGTGCGCGGCTTTGCCGTCAAGTTCTTTACCGATGAGGGCAACTTCGACCTGGTTGGCAACAACATGCCGGTGTTCTTCATTCAGGACGCGATCAAGTTTCCCGACTTCGTGCATGCGGTCAAACCCGAGCCGCACAACGAGATCCCCACCGGCGGTTCTGCCCACGACACCTTCTGGGACTTCGTCTCGCTGGTGCCCGAGTCGGCGCACATGGTGATCTGGGCGATGTCCGACCGCGCGATACCGAAAAGTCTGCGCACCATGCAGGGCTTTGGCGTGCACACCTTCCGCCTGATCAACGCCGAAGGCGTGGCCAGTTTCGTCAAGTTCCACTGGAAGCCCAAGCAAGGTGTGCATTCGCTGCTGTGGGACGAGGCGCAGAAGCTGGCGGGCAAGGACACGGACTATCACCGCCGCGACCTGTGGGAAGCGATCGAGACCGGCAACTACCCGGAATGGGAACTGGGCGTGCAGATCGTGCCCGAGGCCGACGAGCATAAGTTCGAGTTCGACCTGCTCGACCCGACCAAGATCATCCCCGAAGAGCTGGTGCCGGTGACGCCGCTTGGCAAGATGGTGCTCAACCGCAACCCGGACAACTTCTTTGCCGAAATCGAGCAGGTGGCGTTCTGCCCCGGTCATATCGTGCCGGGCATCGACTTTTCCAACGACCCGCTGCTGCAGGGCCGGCTGTTCTCCTACACCGACACGCAGATCAGCCGCCTGGGTGGCCCGAACTTCCACGAGATCCCGATCAACCGGCCCGTGGCACCCAACCACAACGGCCAGCGCGATGCCCAGCACCGTACCACCGTGCACAAGGGCCGGGCGTCCTACGAGCCCAACTCCATCGATGGCGGCTGGCCGAAGGAAACCCCGCCGGCGGCGCAAGATGGCGGCTTCGAGACCTACCCCGAGCGCATCGAGGCGCACAAGGTGCGCCAGCGCAGCCCCTCGTTCGGCGATCACTTCTCCCAGGCGCGGCTGTTCTTCCAGAGCATGAGCCCGACCGAGCAGGAGCACATCATCAGTGCCTACAGCTTCGAGCTGGGCAAGGTGGAGCGCGAGCATATCCGTGCCCGTGAGGTGAACGAGATTCTCGCCAACATCGACCTCAAGCTGGCGGCGCGGGTAGCGCAGAACCTTGGCCTGCCGGCGCCCAAGACCGGCACCGTGGACGTCAAGCCTCAGTCGCTCAAGGCTTCGCCGGCGCTGAGCCAGATGAACCTGCTGGGCGAAGGCATCAAGGGGCGCAAGGTGGCGATTCTGGTGGCCGATGGCGTGGATGCCACGCTGGTGGACCCGCTGGTGAAGGCGTTGCAGGCCGAGAGCGCCCAAGGCGTGCTGCTGGGGCCGACCTCGGCGCCGGTGAAAACCGCTGCCGGCAAGACCCTGGCAGTAGATGCCTCGATGGAAGGCATGCCGTCGGTGGTGTTCGATGCGGTATGGATCGCCGGTGGCAAGGCCAGCCTGCAGGCCCTGAGCGGCGATGGCGTGGCGCTGCACTTCGTGCTGGAGGCCTACAAGCACCTCAAGCCGCTGGGTACCGACAGCGATGCCAAGGCCGTGCTCGACAAGCTGGGCCTCAAGGCGGATGAAGGCATGGTGGTGGGCAGCGATCAGAAGGCCTACAAGGCGTTGATCGCGGCGATTGCCAAGCACCGGGTGTGGTCGCGGGAAGCGGCCGCCAAGGCCATTCCGGCGTAGTCAAAAAGGCCGGCTCCTGCAGGAGCCGGCCTTGCCGGCGAAGAACGCACCGCCGACATCACTCGGCGCGCCGCGGCGTAAGCACCACCTGCGCCGGCTGGTTGCGATGAATCTCGTGGGCCTGCTGCAAGGCGAAGCTCGCATCGCGCTTGCTTACCCGCTTGGCCAGCAAGGTCTGTAGCCACGGCGCGTCATCACGGCGCGGCACCTGGAACACCACGTCACACTGGTAATTCACCACATCGGTGGCGATGTCATCCAGTTGTCGGCGAAGTTCTTCTATTTTCGTGATTTTCAACGCCACTACGGTGCTCGGCGCCGTGGGGTCGATGACTTTTGCCGGCGGCTTGGCTTCCGCCGCCTTGAGCGCGGCCTCGGCCTTGTCCAGCTCGGCCTTGCGCGCCTGGGTGATGGCGCCATTCACGCCGCCGGTCAGCGCCGGGGCCTTGGGCATCAGCGCACGGGCACGTGCCAGCGCGGTGGCTGCGGCATTCACATCGCCCTTCTGCAGCACGATCTGGCTGCGCTGCAGGTAGGCTTCGGCCAGCTGGCGCTGCATGGGTTCGAGGCGTGCATCGTCCGGCGACTGGGCCTGCAAGGTGGCCAGCTGGTCTTCGGCGGTGGCCAGCTCGCTGCTGGCGATGTTCTGCTCCAGCAGCTGCCAGGCATCGGGCTGCGCGGGCGGCGGCGGATCGACCGGCGCGCTGGAACAGGCGGCCAGCAGCACGGAAAACGCGGCAAGGAGCAGATAACGGGAGGCGAACGGCTTCATTCCTGCGACTCTCTATTTGCGCAAAAAGCGAGCAAGTCTACACCCAGCGCGCTGGCGCGAAAATAACTCTTCAGGATGTAGCGGCGATTAAAATGTCGCAGGGCGCGACCCTGTCGGCCGCACCCTGCCCATGGGGCTGCGCGCTCAGCGCCGGGGCAGCGCCAGGCTCACCAAGAATAGCACTGCCGCACACACCACGATGGATGGGCCGGCCGGGGTGTCCTTGAACCACGACAGGGCCAGCCCGCCACACACCGCCACTACGCCGATCAGGCTGGCGCCCAGCGCCATCTGTTCCGGCGAGCGCGCATGCCGCTGTGCGGCTGCGGCGGGGATGATCAGCAGCGAGGTGATCAGCAGCACGCCGACGATCTTCATCGCCACCGCGATCACCACCGCGATCAGCAGCATCAGCGCCAGGCGCAGCGCAGCCACCGGCAGGCCTTCGACCCGGGCCAGTTCCTCGTGCACGGTCACCGCCAGCAGCGGACGCCACAGCGCCACGATCAGCAACAGGACCAGCGCACTGCCGCCCAGGATCCACGCCAGGTCGCCCGGGCTGATCGCCAGCAGGTCGCCGAACAGGTAGGCCATCAGGTCGATGCGCACATCGTGCATGAAGCTCAGCACCACCAGGCCCAGCGACAGCGTGCTCGGCGCGAGAATCCCCAGCAGGGTGTCGGAGGCCAGCGGCTGGCGCTGCTGCAGGGTTACCAGCAACAGCGCCAGCAACAGGCAGCCGACGGTCACCGCCAGCGTCGGGCTGACGTCCAGCACGAAGCCCAGGGCCACGCCCAGCAGCGCCGCGTGGGACAGCGTGTCGCCGAAATACGCCATGCGCCGCCACACCACGAACGAGCCCAGCGGGCCCGCCACCAGCGCCAGGGCCAGGCCTGCAAGCAGGGCATACAACAGAAAATCAGCCATGCTTGCAGTGGTCTCCGTGTACATGCCCACCAGGGGCCGGGGTGACCACCGACCCGTGCAGGTCGTGGGCGTGGTCGTGATGATGGTGGTAGATCGCCAGGCTTGGCGCGTTGTTGCCGAACAGCTCGACGAAGGCCGGGTCGCCGCTGACCTGCTCCGGGTGGCCCGAGCAGCACACGTGGCGGTTGAGGCACACCACCTGATCGGTGGTGCTCATCACCAGGTGCAAGTCGTGGGAAACCATCAGCACGCCGCAGCCGTAGCGGTCGCGCAGGCGCGTGATCAGGCTGTAGAGCTCGGCCTGACCGGCCACGTCGACGCCCTGTACCGGCTCGTCGAGCACCAGCAGTTCTGGCTTGCGCAGCAGCGCGCGGGCCAGCAGCACCCGCTGCATCTCACCGCCGGACACGGTCTGGATGGGGCTGTCGATGACGTGTTCGGCGCCCACTTCGTTGAGGGCCGCCAGTGCTGTCTTACGGTCAACGCCCGGCACCAGGCGCAGAAAGCGCAGTACCGACAGCGGCAAGGTGGCGTCCACCTGGATCTTCTGCGGCATGTAGCCGATGCGCAGTCGCGGCTTGCGCCATACGCTGCCGGTATGCGGCGCCAGCAGGCCGAGTACGGCGCGCACCAGGGTGGTCTTGCCGGCGCCGTTGGGGCCGATCAGGGTCACGATCTGCCCGGGCTCCACGCACAGGTCGATGCTGTCGAGCACGGCCTGGCCGCCGAAGGTGACGCCCACCTGCTCGAGGCGGATCAACGCGTTGCTCATCAGGCGCTCCGGCAGGTGCCGCACAGACCGACCACTTCGACGGTCTGGGTCTCGACACTGAAACCCACATCATTGGCGCTGGCCACGATGGCGTCGCTGATGGAGGCTTGCTCCAGTTCGATTGCCACGTGGCATTGGCGGCAGATCAGGAACTGGCCCTGGTGGGCATGCTCGGGGTGGCTGCAGCCCATGAAGGCATTGAGCGACGCAATGCGGTGCACCAGGCTGTTTTCCAGCAGGAAATCCAGTGCGCGGTACACGGTGGGCGGTGCGGCGCGGCGGCCGTCCTGCTCGCTGAGCACGGCAAGGATGTCGTAGGCGCCCAGCGGCTTGTGGCTTTGCCATACCAGCTCCAGCACGCGGCGGCGCAGGGCGGTCAGGCGCAGGCCCTGACGCGCGCACAGCGCATCGGCCTCGGCCAGCGCGCTGTGCACGCAGTGGGAGTGGTCGTGGGGACGGTTGGCCAGCGGGGTATTGGGCATGGGCAGCGACGGTTCTGTTGAGAGACGTTATTATGTTACCCGTTCCTGCCCCGATGAGTGCCTATCGTGTCCCGATTTTTTGCCCTTTTTGTCGCTTTTGTCACAAGCAGCCTGTTGATGACCCCGGCGCAGGCCGAGGTTCAGGTGCTGACCAGCATCAAGCCGCTGCAGCTGATCGCCGCAGCGGTGCAGGACGGTGTCGGTACGCCGGATGTGCTGCTGCCACCGGGCGCTTCGCCGCACCATTACGCCTTGCGCCCTTCCGATGTGCGCAAGGTGGGCCAGGTGGACTTGCTGTACTGGATCGGCCCGGACATGGAGGGTTTTCTGCCCCGTGTGCTGGGTAGCCGCAGCAAGCCGACGGTGGCGGTGCAGAACCTGCCGGGCCTGACCTTGCGCCATTTTGGCGAGGACAGCCATTCCCACGCGCAAGACGCCGACGAGCACGACCATGACCACCGCCCAGGCAGCCTGGATGCGCACCTGTGGTTGTCGTCGGTGAACGCGCGGGTGATTGCGGCGAAGATGGCGGCGGACCTGGGCGCGGCCGATCCGCAGAACCAGGCGCGCTACACCGCCAACGCCAAGGCATTCGGCGAGCGCCTGGATGCACTGGATGCGCGGCTCAAGGCGCGGGTGAGCGCTGTTGCGGGCAAGCCGTACTTTGTCTTCCATGAAGCCTTCGATTACTTCGAGGCGGCCTACGGGCTCAAGCACACCGGCGTGTTCAGTGTGGCGGCGGAGGTGCAGCCGGGCGCGCAGCACGTGGCCGCGATGCGCAAGCGCCTGCAGGAAGTGGGCAAGACCTGTGTATTCAGCGAGCCGCCGCTGCGCCCGCGGCTGGCCGAAACGCTGACAGCGGGGTTGCCGGTGACGCTGGCCGAGCTGGATGCGCTGGGCGGCACGATGCCAGCGGATGCCAATGGCTATGAGCGGTTGCTGGAGAACCTGGGGAATGGGTTGGCGGGGTGCCTGGAAAAGCTCTGACCCACTGATCTGTAGGAGCCGGCCTTGCCGGCGAAGGGCTGCGCTGCAGCCCAACGGCTCCGCCGGCAAGGCCGGCTCCTGCCTAGAGAGGCGTGGCTCAGTTACAACGCGAACGGCAGGGCGATGTCCACCTGCCGACGCGCCGCCAGGCGCACCTCGAAATCCGCCGGGTCGTGAATCAGCACGTCCATCCCGGCAAACGACTCGGCCGCAATCAGCCGCGACAGCCAGAACCGCACGCAGGCCACCCGCAACATCACCGGCCACAGGTGTGCCTCGGCTGCGGTGAACGGGCGCAGCGCGGCATACGCACCGAGCAACGCCCGCGCCCGCGGCGGGTCGATCTGCCCGGCATCGTCGCAGCACCAGTCGTTCAGGGTGATCGCCAGGTCATACAGCATCGGCCCGGAGCACGCATTGTAGAAATCGATCAGCCCGGTCAGGTGGGTGCCTTCGAACAAGGCGTTGTCGCGGAACAGGTCGGCGTGCAGGTTGGCCCGCGGCAGCGCCATGATCTGGCCCTGGTGCGCGACGATCTCGTCCAGGCAGCCCTGCAGCAGCGCCTGTTGCGTCGGGTTCAGGCGCGGCATCAGTTCGGCGCCGGTCGCCAGCATCCAGTCCAGGCCACGGTCGGTCTTGCGCTCCAGCACCTTGTGCTGGGTCGCGGTGTGCAGGTGGCCGAGCAGTTCGCCCACCTGTACGCAATGCTGGTTGTTCGCCACCTTGATGTGCTTGCCCGGCAGGCGCGGCTGCAGCAGCGCCGGCTTGCCGGCCAGCTCGCGCAGGGCCACGCCGTCGCGGGTGCGCAGCGCGTAGGGCACCGGCAGGTCGGCCTCGTGCAGCACGTCGAGCAGTTCGATGAAGAACGGCAGGTCCTGGATCGGCCCGCGTTCGACCAGTGTCAGCACGAACTCACCCTGTTCGAGGCTGACGAAGAAGTTGCTGTTCTCGGTGCCGGCGGCAATTCCCTGGAAGTCCCGCAGGCGACCCAGTCCATAGGGCGCCAGAAAGGTTTCCAGCTCGGGCCGGGTCAGTGGGGTGAAGACAGACATGGTCAAAAACTGCTCATTCGGGCACTTCCCGCAGGAAGTGCCAGGTGGATGGTAGGGGCCCGCATTACCACTCGAAGATTTTCCAGGAAGGAATCAGCATGTCGGGTTGGTCGGAACGGATGAAGTTGCCTTCCGAGCCGTCTGCGCGCACCAGAAAGTAAGGCTTGCCCCCTTTGGGGGTGACCTTGATGGCATACAGGAAACCGTTCTGGCGGTATTCCTGGATGGTCTTGTCGCCTTCCGTGCGAATGGTTACATCCGGATCGGCCGAAGGCGCTTCATCCGCCGCATTGGCTACCAGTGGAGCGGCAGCCAACACACCGAGCAGCAACAGGCGATTTAGTCTACGCATGATAACCTTGTCCCTTTGTCGTCAATGTTCCGGACATTCTAGCGCCGGGCCCGTTGAAAAGGTTGATTCTGCTCATGAGCCAAGCTCCCCTCGTCCTGGTGGACGGTTCGTCCTACCTGTACCGCGCGTTCCACGCGCTGCCACCGCTGACCAACTCCAAGGGCATGCCCACCGGCGCGGTGAAGGGTGTGCTGAACATGCTCAGGAGCCTGCGCAAGCAGTACCCGGACAGCCCCTTCGCGGTGGTGTTCGACGCCAAGGGCGGCACCTTTCGCGATGAGATGTACGCCGAGTACAAGGCCAACCGGCCGAGCATGCCCGACGACATGCGTGTGCAGATCGAGCCGCTGCACGCCAGCGTCAAGGCGCTGGGCTTCCCGCTGCTGTGCGTGGAGGGGGTCGAGGCCGACGACGTGATCGGCACCCTGGCCCGCAGCAGCGCCGCGGCGACCCGCCCGGTGGTGATCTCCACCGGTGACAAGGACATGGCCCAGCTGGTGGATGCGCACATTACCCTGGTCAATACCATGTCGGGCTCGTCGATGGACATCGAGGGCGTGAAGGAGAAGTTCGGCGTCGCACCCGAGCAGATCATCGACCTGCTGGCGCTGATGGGCGACTCATCCGACAACATCCCCGGGGTCAAGGGCGTGGGCGAGAAGACCGCCGTCGGCCTGCTGGTGGGCGTCAATGGCGGTATCAAGGAGCTGTACGAGAATCTCGACCTGGTGCCGAGCCTGCCGATCCGCGGGGCCAAGACCCTGCCGGCCAAGCTGCTGGAGCACAAGGAGCTGGCGTTCCTGTCGTACCAGCTGGCCACGATCAAGGTCGACGTGCCGCTGGAGGTCGGGCTGGACGACCTGCACCTGGGCGAACCTGACCGCGAAACGCTGCTGCAGCTGTACACCGAACTCGAGTTCAAGGGCTGGATCGACGAAGTTCAGCGCGAGAACAAGCGCCTGGAGCTCGCCCCGCCCCCTGCCGCCACACCCGACGCCGAGGCGCCCCCGGTGGCCGTTGCCGAGCCGGTAGCCCCTGTCGAGGCCGCCTATGAAACCATTCTGGACAAGGCACGTTTCGACGTGTGGCTGCAAAAGCTCAAGGACGCCGAGCTGTTCGCATTCGATACCGAAACCACCGGGGTCGATGCACAGCAGGCCCAGCTGGTCGGCCTGTCGTTTGCGGTCAAGCCCCATGAGGCCGCCTACATCCCGCTGGCACACGACTACGAAGGCGCCCCGCAGCAGCTGGACCGCGAGCTGGTGCTGAACGCGCTCAAGCCGCTGCTGGAAGACCCGAACAAGGCCAAGGTCGGGCAGCACGCCAAGTACGACATCAACATCCTGGCCAACTGCGCGGGCATCACCGTGCGTGGGGTGGCCTTCGACACCATGCTCGAATCCTATGTGCTGAATTCCACGGCCACCCGCCACGACATGGACAGCCTGGCCAAGAAGTACCTGGACCACACCACCATCGGCTTCACCGACATTGCCGGCAAGGGTGCCAAGCAGCTGACCTTCAACCAGATCCACCTGGACAAGGCCGGCCCCTACGCCGCCGAAGATGCCGACATCACCCTGCGCCTGCACCACAAGCTGCACGCCGAGCTGGCGGCGCTGCCAAGCCTGGCCAGCGTGCTGAGCGATATCGAGATGCCGCTGGTGCCGGTGCTGGCGCGTATCGAGCGCGAGGGCGCGCTGGTGGATGCCGACCTGCTCAGGATCCAGAGCGGCGAGCTGGGCGACAAGATGGACGCGCTGGAGCGCGAGGCCATCGAGCTGGCGGGCGAGCCGTTCAACCTGGGTTCGCCCAGGCAGCTGGGCGCCATCCTTTATGACAAGTTCGGCCTGCCGGTACTGAAGAAGACCCCCAAGGGCCAGCCGTCGACGGCTGAAGAAGCCCTCGAGGCGCTGGCCGAGGAAGGCTTCCCGCTGCCCAAGGTGCTGATGCAGTACCGCTCCATGAGCAAGCTCAAGAGCACCTACACCGACCGCCTGCCCGAGCAGATCAACCCGCGTACCGGGCGCATCCACACTTCCTACCAGCAGGCGGTGGCTGCCACCGGCCGCCTGTCGTCCAGCGACCCGAACCTGCAGAACATCCCGGTGCGTACCGCCGAGGGCCGGCGCATTCGCCAGGCCTTCATCGCGGCGCCCGGCTACAAATTGCTGGCGGCGGACTACTCGCAGATCGAGCTGCGCATCATGGCCCACCTGGCCAAGGACGAGGGCCTGCTCAGCGCCTTCCGCAACGGCCTGGACGTGCACACTGCCACCGCGGCCGAAGTGTTCAAGGTGGAGCTTGGCGACGTGACCTCCGACCAGCGGCGCAGCGCCAAGGCGATCAACTTCGGCCTGATCTACGGCATGGGCGCAAAGAAGCTGGGCAAGGATATCGGCGTCGACAGCAAGACGGCCAAGGCCTACATCGACGTGTACTTTGCCCGCTACCCGGGCGTGCGCGACTACATGGAGCGCACCCGCAAGCAGGCGGCCGACCAGGGCTACGTGGAAACGCTGTTCGGGCGGCGCCTGTACCTGCCGACCATTCACTCCAACCGTCCGCAGGAGCGCGCTGGCGCCGAGCGTACCGCGATCAACGCGCCGATGCAGGGCACCGCAGCTGACATCATCAAGCGCGCCATGGTCACGGTGGACAACTGGCTGGCGAGCACTGCGCTGGATGCCCGGGTGATCCTGCAGGTGCACGACGAACTGGTGCTGGAAGTGCGCGAGGACCTGGTGGAACAGGTGGCGCAGGAGATTCGCGTGCACATGAGCGGTGCCGCGCAGCTGGATGTACCGCTGGTGGTGGATGTGGGCGTGGGGGCGAACTGGGACGAGGCGCACTGAAAAGCGTGCTTGGCGCCTACCAGAAACAGAAATTTGCTGCGGCATAAGGTCGCGGCAATTTCTGCTTTTTCGGCCTATGGAAAATAGTTTCCCGCGCCGAGGAACTAAACCGGTGAACCACGACTCAGAGTAACTGAATGGCTGGTGAAGCCCTTCGATGCTCCTATGTTGTGTTAAGTGTTGGCAGATATCTGGACCCCGCCCTAGCGGTCCGGAACTTGAACCCCGAACTTCCCCCTCCCCATACGAAGTCCGGGGTTTTTTTTGCCCGGCATTTGCCGGGCAGCCCTTATTCTGCGGGCTTGTCCGGCAGTTGCAGCCAGCGAGCCAGTACCGTGTAGGCCTCTTCCAGCCCCTGGCGCTTGGGCGCCGAGAACAGCTGGATGGTCACGCTGTCGCCCCAACCCTTGCGGATTTCGGCCTGTACCTTGAGCAGCGTGCCCTTGGCCGCGCCGAAGGTCAGCTTGTCGGCCTTGGTCAGCAGGATGTGCATCGGCATGCCGCTGGCCACGGCCCAGTCGAGCATCATCTTGTCGAAGTCGGTCATGGGATGGCGCACGTCCATCATCAGGATCAGGCCCTTGAGGCTCTCCCGGCTGCCCAGGTAGGCCTCCAGGTGGCGCTGCCAGTGCTGCTTGAGCGGGATCGGCACCTTTGCATAACCGTAGCCCGGCAGGTCGACCAGACGCCGATCGTCGTCCAGACTGAAGAAATTCAACAGCTGGGTACGCCCCGGGGTTTTCGAGGTGCGCGCCAGGCTCGCGTGGGTCAGGGTGTTGAGGGCGCTGGACTTGCCGGCGTTGGAGCGGCCGGCAAAGGCCACTTCGAAACCTTCGTCGTCCGGGCACTGGTCGACTTTGGCGGCACTGAGGGCGAATTTGGCCTGCTGGCAGAGTCCGAGGATGGGGTTTTTGACTTGCATGGTATTTCCGATTGGGCGTTGCTCGAGGGGGTCTCGGCAAGCGGTGTCGTTTCCGTTTCAGGCACGGGAGTATATAATGCCCCAGTTTTTGTGTGCGCATTATCCCAGCGTAGGAGGATGTGCACGGGAGCTGCTTGACCAAGCTTGCGCAGTAGACGCAGTGCAGCCCCAACCCTGAAAGGGTCGTATTCGGCGCTCAGGCTACACAGGATCCCTACAGCGTGGAAGTCACGCCTGACATAAGGGACCGCAGAGGCTGTCGAAGCAGCTCCCCAGGGTTTCAAGGCTATGCCGCCGCGTGGTTTGTGCATGGACTGCAGTAACGAGGACGATCAGGCCACCCTGACCGGGTGAGTCAACAAGACAGGTTGCCTCGATACATAACTCTTTCACCCTTAGCCGTAGTTGGATTAGCTGATGAACAAACTATTCGTGAGTCTGCTGTTGACCTTAGGCATCACCGGGGCTGCCAACGCTGCCGGCAATATCGTTGGGGATGCTGCTGCCGGTCAGGCAAAAACCGCTATATGTGGCGCGTGTCACAACCCCGACGGCAACAGCATGGCGCCGAATTTCCCGAAACTGGCCGGCCAGGGCGAGAAATACCTGGAGAAGCAACTGCACGACATCAAGTCGGGCAAACGTACCGTGCTGGAAATGACCGGCATGCTGGCCGCGTTCAACGATCAGGACCTGGCCGATATCGCGGCCTATTTCGCCAGCCAGAAAGGCAGCGTGGGCGCCGCCGACCCGGCGCTGGTCGAGCGTGGTCGCGCACTGTTCAACGGCGGTGATCTGGAAAAAGGCCTGCCGGCCTGCACCGGTTGCCACTCGCCCAACGGCGCAGGCATTGCCGCCGCCGGCTTCCCGCACCTGGGTGGTCAGCACGCAAGCTACGTGGCCAAGCAGCTGACGGACTTCCGTGAAGGCAACCGCACCAACGATGGCGATGCCACCACCATGCGCACCATCGCCAGCAAGCTGAGCAACAAGGACATCGACGCGTTGTCCAGCTACATCCAGGGCCTGCACTGAGCCCCGGTTTAACGCTGGGTTAATACAGCGGCGCAAAAATGAAAAGGGTGGCCCGGGCCACCCTTTTTTGTGCCCGCTGCCGTTACACTAACGAACTCGGGCCTGCCCCGGCCTGTCTGAACCCAGGTCGCGACGAGGCGACACATCACTGCTCAGGAGTAACGCATGCGTAATCTGATTCTCGGCGCCGCGCTGGTCGCCGCCAGCGCCTTCGGTATGACGGTCCAGGCCGCAGACCCTGTGATCGCCGGCAAGGAATATGTCGAGCTGAGCAACCCGGTACCGGTGTCCCAGCCTGGCAAGATCGAAGTGGTCGAGCTGTTCTGGTATGGCTGCCCGCATTGCTACAGCTTTGAACCGACGATCAACCCGTGGGTCGAAAAGCTGCCTGACGACGTGAACTTCAAACGTATTCCCGCCATGTTCGGCGGCCCATGGGACGCCCACGGGCAGATGTTCCTGACCCTGGAAGCCATGGGCGTGGAGCACAAGGTGCATGCGGCCGTGTTCGATGCCATCCAGAACCAGCGCAAGCACCTGACCAAGCCTGAAGAGATGGCCGACTTCCTGGCCACCCAGGGTGTGGACAAGGACAAGTTCCTGGCCACCTTCAACTCGTTCGCCATCAAGGGACAGGTCAACCAGGCCAAGGAACTTGCCAAGCAGTACAACATCAAGGGCGTTCCGAGCATGGTCGTCAACGGCAAGTACACCTTCGACCTGGGCACCGCAGGTGGCCCGAACGGCGTACTGAACGTTGCTGACCAACTGATTGCCAAGGAACGCGCCGCCAAATAAGAGGCGAAACTATGCGCCGCTGGAAATCCGAGCGCCTCGTCGGCCTGCACGAACCGCAGGTCAACGAGCACCATATCGATGCAAGTGGTCTACCGTCCGACGGTCGCTTGCGTCTGCTCAGCTTCAACATCCAGGTAGGCATCAGCACCGAGCGTTACCGGCACTACCTGACCCGCAGCTGGCAGCACCTGCTGCCGCACATGGGGCGTGCCGGCAACCTGCAGAAGATCGGCAACCTGCTGGGCGACTTCGACCTGGTGGCCCTGCAGGAAGCCGACGGCGGCAGCCTGCGCTCGGGCTACGTCAACCAGGTTGAACACCTGGCGCAACTGGGTGCTTTCCCCTACTGGTACCAGCAGCTCAACCGCAACCTCGGGCGCCTGGGCCAGCACAGCAACGGCGTGCTCAGCCGCCTCAAGCCGCAACTGCTCGAAGACCACCCGCTGCCCGGCCCGGCCGGCCGCGGTGCGATCCTGGTGCGGTTCGGTGAAGGCGAGGATGCGCTGGTGGTGGTGATGATGCACCTGGCGCTTGGCGCGCGAACCCGTGCGTTGCAGCTGGGCTACATCCGCGAGCTGATCGGCGGCTATCGTCACCAGGTGCTGATGGGCGACATGAACACCCATGCCACCGACCTGTTGCAGCACTCCCCGCTGCGCGACCTGGGCCTGATTGCGCCGCAGGTCGAAGCGACCTTCCCCAGCTGGCGACCACAGCGTTGCCTTGATCATATTCTGCTCAGCCCGAGCCTCACCCTGGAACGGGTCGAGGTGCTGTCCCAGCCGATTTCCGACCATCTCCCCGTGGCGGTCGAGATTCGTTTGCCTGATGCCCTGACTGTCGATACCCTTCCGGCCTTGCGTTAGTCCCCTTATCTGCGGACCTTGGCATGACCGACGAAGCTCAACGCTGGAAAGAAAAATACCTCAAGAGCATCGAGCAGCAGGAAAAGCTCGAACGCCGGTGGGACGCCCGTCTCGACCTGCTGCGCCGCGGCCTGGTGCGCAGCACCCTGGCGGCCGAAGGCAGCGACCGCGCGGTAGACCAGTGCATGAAGGAAATGCGCGAGGTCATCCGTACCGACAACATGGACGCCGCCCTGGCCGGGTTGATCCCGCGTCTGGAAAAGGCCGTGCTCGATTCCGAGCAGCGCCGTGAAACCCGGATCGCCCAGGTAGGCACCGCGCTCAACGCGCTGGTGGCCCAGTTGCAGAAGCTGCCGTTGCCCAGCGAGGTCAGCCGACCGCTGAAGAAATTTGCCAAGCAGCTGGATGCGCGGGCCAGCCAGTCACGCGAGATGCCGTTGCTGCTGAGCGAGCTCAGTGGCTTGCAGGGCAAGGCGCTGGCGGTGCTGGAGCACCCTGAAGAGGCGAGCAAGCCGGGGTTTCTGCAGCGCTTGTTTGGCGGGCGTGAAGAAGAGACGCAGGTCGCTCAACCCGAAACGCAGGCCCTGGAGCCGGTGGCGCAAGCAGCGGTCGAACCTGTGCATGAGCAGCCTGCGCCGGCTGCGGCGGATGTGGATGAACTGCAGCCGTTGCCCGAGCCCCAAGCCTTGGTCGACACAGAGGACGCCGAGGCTGCTGCGCAGCCCATCGCCGGCAATGCCGGCTCCTACACTGTAGGCGCCAGCCTTGCTGGCGAAGAGGCCCCAGCGCTCACACCACCACCCACGCCTGCCCCGGTGCTGACCGAGCACGCGGACGCTGTCGAAGTCGATGGGGCACCCGAACCCACCCCCGAAGAACTCCTCTACGCCCTCCCCGACGGCACCGAGCCTTCCTATAGCTCCGTCGCCACCCATATCGAGCAGACCCTGCTCGGTTTGCTCGACGACCTGACCCTGCCCGAACGCCACAAGCCCCAGGCCCTGGCGGTGCGTCAGCGCCTGGAGCACGGGCTGAACTGGTACGAGCTGCTGCCGGTGCTGGATGACCTGGCGGTACTGATGCTGGCCATCACCGACAGCGGCCAGCATGAATTCGAAGCCTACCTGCAACAGCTCAACGAGCGCCTCGAGACGTTCCAGAGCCACCTGCAGGAGGCCAGCGAAGGGCATGCCGACAACAGCTCCGTCGCCCGCGACCTCAATACCCAGCTGCGCGAACAGGTCGATGGCCTGCAAAGCAGCGTGCAGGGCGCTGCCGACCTCGACAGTCTCAAGCACATCCTCGAGAACCGCCTCGAGGGCCTGCTCGGCACCATGGACGAGCACCAGCATCAGCGTGACCTGCGCGAGCAGGAACTGGCCAGCCGCCTGCAAGGCCTGGCCGAGCGGGTCGCGAGCATGGAGCAGGAAGCCCTGGGCTACCGCGAGCACCTTGAAGAACAGCGCCAGAAGGCCCTGATCGACCCGCTCACCGGCTTGCCCAACCGCGCCGCCTGGGCCGAGCGCCTGGAGCAGGAAATGCTCGCCTGGCAGGAAAACGGCGGCCACCTGCTGATGGCCATGCTCGACCTCGACCACTTCAAGCGCATCAACGACAGCTACGGCCACCAGGCCGGCGACAAGGTGCTCAAGATCGTTGCCAACGAGCTGCGCAAGCGTCTGCGCAGCCGCGATTTCATCGCCCGCTTCGGCGGCGAGGAGTTCGTCCTGCTGGTGCCGCAGACCGCGCTGGGTAGCGGCATCGAGCTGGCCGAGACGCTGCGCGGCGCCATCGAAGCCTGCCCGTTCCACTTCAAGGGCGAACGGGTGACCATCACCCTGTCCATCGGCATCACCGCGTTCCGCTCCGGCGAGCGCAGCGACGCAGTGCTCAAGCGCGCCGACGAGGCGCTGTACCGCGCCAAGCACCTGGGTCGCAACCGCGTCGAACAGGGGTGAACGGGTTTGCGCAGGATACGTTATGCTATTGCATTACCGACTGCCCAGGCCCTGCCCCATTTCCATGAAAGCCTTCCTTACCGCGCTTGTGATGCTGACATTGGCCGGTTGCGCCACTGGCCTGAAGATCGACCGTAGCCACCCCTCGGTCAACCAGGACAACCGCATCCAGTTCGTGGTGCTGCATTACACCAATGCCAACCTCGAGCGCTCGCTGGCCCTGCTGACCCACGGTGAGGTCAGCAGCCATTACCTGATCGGCGACAACCCGGCGACCATCTATCAGCTGGTGGATGAAAGTCGTCGCGCCTGGCATGCCGGCGACAGCCAGTGGGAGGGCCGGACCTGGCTCAACTCCACTTCCATCGGCATCGAGATCGTCAACCCGGGCTTCACCGACACCCCCACCGGGCGCGTGTGGCACCCCTACAGCGAGGCGCAGATCCAGGCGCTGATCGTACTGCTCAAGGACATCGTGCAGCGCAACGGCATCCAGCCGCGACACATCATCGGCCACAGCGACATCGCGCCCCTGCGCAAGCTCGACCCGGGCCCGATGTTCCCCTGGAAACGCCTGGCCGACGCCGGCCTTGGCGTCTGGCCCAATGCTCAGGCGGTGGTGCAGCAGCGCGCGCGCTTTGACGTCAACCCGCCAAGCATCACCTGGTACCAGCAGCAACTGGCGCGCTTTGGCTACGCCATCGAGCAGACCGGCGAGCTGGACGTGAGCACCCGGCATGTACTGGCAGCGTTCCAGATGCGCTTTCGGCCACAGCTGTTCGACGGCCAGCCGGATGCCCAGACTGCCGCGATTCTGCAGGTGCTGAACAGCCAGCGCTGAGCGGTACCGCCCAACGGGCAGGCTGATTCGTCCGGCAGTTGCTATACCTCATGGTATTCAACGGGATGATTCTTGATGTCGCCTGCCCTTGCCACGTTGCGTCGCCTCCTCTATCGACCCTGGCTGCTGGCCACGCTTGCGGCCACGGCGAGTGCAATCCTGTTGCTGCTGGCCAGCCTCGGCGTGGCCATGCACCAGGTGCAGCAGCGCGAAAGCGCGCAGATGAACGCCAAGGGCGAGCGCTTTCTCGAACGCCTGGAGCAGATCTTCGGCCAACTGCGCGAAAGCGTCGACGCCCTTCAGGCACAGCCCCTGCGCGGGTGCAGCAGTGCGATGCAGGCAGCCTTGCAGCAGGTGACCTTCGACAACCGCTTCGTGTTCGAGGCCACTTACCTCGACGGCACGCAGTCGTGCTCCAACCGGCTGGGCAGCAGCAACTTCGACCCGCTGCGGGCACCGGACATCCAGGGCCCCACCTACAGCTACTGGCTCAATACCACCACCGAACCCGACGACAACCGCGCCGCACTGGTGCTGGGGCGTGGGCACTTTCGCGTGTCGACGTCGCGCGGGCACCTGACCGACGTGGTCGACCTGCCGCCCGGTGGCAGCCTGCTGGTGGTGCTCGACCACGGCGCGCGTGCCGTGCCGGTCCTGGGCCCGGAGCAGCCTTGGCCGCCCGGCGACCAGTGGCCGCCACCGCCCAGGGTGGACCTGATGGAACTGCCCGATCGCCTGGTATACCGCATGCCCACCAAATCGCCTGACTACCAGCTGGTGCTGATCACCCCGCGCGAAAGCCTGTCGCTGAAGATGAACGGCGTGCTCTGGCTGCTGTTCCCCGGCAGCCTGCTGCTGGCCTGGTGCATCGGCTGGCTGGTGCTGCAGCTGGTGCGCCAGAGCCGTTCGATGAGCTCGGAGCTGCAGGGCGCGCTGCGCCGTGGCGAAATGCAGGTGCTGTATCAGCCGATCTTCGAGCTGGCCAGCCGGCGCTGCGTGGGCGCCGAGGCCCTGGTGCGCTGGCGTCGCCCCGACGGCACGCTGACCAGCCCCGACCTGTTCATCCCGCTGGCGGAGAACACCGGGCAGATCCGCCAGATCACCGACTTCGTGCTGCAGCGTGTGCTCGAACAGCTGGGCCAGCTGCTGCGCGCCAACCGCCAGTTGTATATCTCGGTGAACCTGGCGGCGTGCGATGTGATGGTGCCGCGCATCGGCCGGGTGGCGGCGCGCCTGCTGGCCTTGCACCATGTGTCGGCCAGCCAGATCGCCTTCGAGGTCACCGAGCGCGGGCTGATCGACGTGGTGGTGGCGCGGGACAACCTGCAGGCCTTGCGGGCGGTGGGGCACCAGGTGCTGATCGACGACTTCGGTACCGGCTATTGCAGCCTGGCCTACCTGCAGACCTTGCCGGTGGACTGCCTGAAGATCGACAAGGCGTTCATCGATGCCCTGGGGCACGACGCGGCCAGCAGCGGCGTGGCCCCGCACATCATCCGCATGGCCCACGCCCTGCAGTTGCGGGTGATCGCCGAGGGTATCGAGTACGAGGACCAGGCGTTGCTGCTCAACAGCGAGGGGGTCAACTATGGCCAGGGCTGGTTGTTCGCGCACCCGCTCAGTGCGCGCCAGTTCGTCGAGCTGGTGACCCGGGGGCGGCGGCTGGGGCCGCGGCGGATCGATGACGAGGCGTAGCGCCCCTTCGCCAGCAAGGCTGGCGCCTGCAGGCGAAGGCGGTTACACCGGCAGCGCCATGTAGAACTGCGTGCCCTGCCCTGGCCGTGAGTACACGCCCATGCGCCCGCCATGCAACTGCACGATCTCTTTGCACAGTGCCAGGCCGAGCCCGGCACCGCCTTTCTTGCGCCCAACCTGTACGAAGGGCTCGAAAATCCGCCCCTGCTGGCCATAGGCAATGCCTTCGCCATTGTCCTCGATACTGATGATCACCCGTTCGGCATGCCGCCGGGCATTGAGGCGGATACTGCCCGCCACCGGCGTATGGCGGATGGCATTGTCCAGCAGGTTGTCCAACACCCGGTCCAGTTGCGCCGGGTCGGCCTGGATGCGCGGCAGTGGCGCGGCAAGCTCCACGCGCAACTCGATCTGCTTGTCGGCCAGCGCCGTTGCGAAGCGCTCGCGGGCCCGCGACAGCAACTCGTCGATCGCGCAGGGTTGCAGTTCGAGCTTCTGCAAGCCGCTCTGG
Source organism: Pseudomonas palmensis (assembly GCF_017848315.1). Lineage (GTDB taxonomy): Bacteria > Pseudomonadota > Gammaproteobacteria > Pseudomonadales > Pseudomonadaceae > Aquipseudomonas > Aquipseudomonas palmensis. The sequence continues at coordinate 13,094 of NZ_JAFKEC010000003.1, read as the reverse complement.
TAGCGCGAAAAGTTGAGCAGGTCGTTGATCAGCTGGGTCAGCCGCTGCATCTCCTCGCCAATGGTGTCGAACAGGTCCGCCTCGCGGCTCTCGGCTGGAAACGTCAGGCGCTCGCGCAACAGGCCGAAGGCCATGTGCATGCCGGTCACCGGGGTGCGCAACTCGTGGGAGGCGCGCAGCACGAACTCGCTGCGCACCCGTTCGAAGGCGCGCTGTTCGGTGACGTCGTGCAGCACCATCACCGCGCCCAGGATCTGCCCCTGTGGATGGCACACCGGGGTCAGGCTGTAGGCCAGCAGGCGGGTTTCTTCATCTATTTCCAGGCTCAGGTCGTCCGGCACGCGGTCCAGGCTGCCGCCCCGCAATATCAGGCGCAGCTGGTCGTCCAGCTCCGGGCGTTGCAGCGCCTTGCCCAGGCCCTGGCCCAGGCGGCTGGCGTCCCAGCCCAGCTGGCGCTGGGCCACCGGGTTGAGGTGTTCCAGATGGCCTTCGCGGTCGATGATCAGCAGGCCGTCGTCGATGCTGTCGAGCACCGCCTGCAGGCGCTGCTGGCCGGCCAGCAGTTCGTCGACATTGGTGGCCTGATGCTTGCGCAGTGCCTCGGCCATCAGCCCGAAACGGCGGGTGAGCTGGTTGATCTCCACGGCCGGGGTTACCGGCAGGGTGACCTCGAAGTTGCCCTGGCCGATCTGGTCGGCGGCCTTGGCCAGCGCCTCGATCGGCTGGCCGAAGCGGCGTGCGATGCCGTGGGCAGTGATGAAACCCAGCACCAGCACGGCAAGCCCGAGCAGGCCCAGCATGCTGGAGACCAGCAGGGCACGTTCGCGGGCCTTCTGTTCACTGTGGTTGATATGCGCCAGGGCCTGCTTGTGCGAGTCGATCAGGTCGGTGCGCAACTGGTTGAAGGCTTCGCCCAGGGGTTGGTCCGGGCCCAGGTTGCGGCTGGGCTCGGGGCTGTCGCGAAAGGCCTTGAGGAAGGCCTGGTAATCACGGTTGGCGGTACTGAAACCCGCAAACCCCTCGGCCTGGCGTTCATGGCTCAGGCCCTCGTCGAGCAGTTGCTGAAACTTGTCCTGCAGCGGTTGCAGCGCCTGCACCTCGCTGTCCGGGTCCAGCAGCAGGGACAGCTGTTCACCCAGGTTCTGACGCAGCTTCAGGCCCAGGTCGAGGATGTAGGAGTTGTCGCTGATCAGCTTCTGCTGCGAGCTGGCCATCTGCTGCACGCTGACCAGGCCCAGAATCAGGCCCAGCAGGGCCACGGTGATCAGCGCCGAGATGCTGAGAAAAAGCCGCGTGCGCAGCTTCATCGCCAGCTTCACAGGTTGTACTGCTTGCGCTTGCGGTACAGCGTCGAGGCATCGATGCCCAGTGTCTTGGCGGCCTGGTCAAGGGTGTCGCTGGTGGCCAGCACTGCACCGATGTGCGCGCGCTCCAGCTCGTCGAGGCTCAATGCAGCCCCCACCCGCGGCGCGTTGCTGGTGGGTTGTTCGGCCATGCCCAGGTGGCTGACCTCGACCCGCTCCTGCGGGCAGATGATGCTCGCCCGTTCGATCACGTTGCGCAGCTCGCGAATGTTGCCCGGCCAGCGGTAGTTGAGCAGCGCGGCGCGGGCCTCGTCGCTGAAACCTCGGGCGGGGCGCGCGTATTCCTTGACGAAGCGGGCCAGGAAGCGGTCGGCCAGGGTCAGGATGTCTTCGCTGCGTTCGCGCAGCGGCGGCAGGTGCAGGGTAATCACGTTCAGACGGTACAGCAGGTCTTCGCGAAAACGCCCGTCGCGCACCATGTCCTCCAGGTTGAGGTTGGTGGCTGCCAGAATCCGCACGTCGGCGCGGCGCGTGACCGGGTCGCCGACCCGCTCGTATTCCTTGTCCTGGATGAAGCGCAGCAGCTTGGGTTGCAGGGTCAGCGGGAAGTCGCCGATCTCGTCGAGAAACAGCGTGCCGCCGTCGGCCTGGTTGACCCGGCCCAGGGTGCTTTCGCTGGCCCCGGTAAATGCCCCGCGACTATGGCCGAACAGCTCGCTTTCCATCAGTTCGGCCGTCAGCGAAGGGCAGTTGATGGTCACGCAGGCCTTGCGCGAGCGTTTGCTCCAGCCATGAATGGCACGTGCCAGCTCGCCTTTACCGGTACCGGACTCGCCAAGGATCAGAATGTTGGCGTCGGTGTTGGCCACCTGGCGCGCGGTTTCGAGTACCACCATCATGGCCGGGCTGTGGGAATCCAGGCCGTCCTTGGGTTTGCGCACTTCCCCTTCCAGGGCCTCCAGACGCGCCGAGAGCTGGCGCACCTCCAGTTGTTTGGCAGTGGCCAGGCGCAGCTGGTCGGGGCTGCACGGTTTGACCAGGTAATCGGCGGCGCCGGCCTGGATCGCATCGACTGCGGTGTCGACCGCCGAATGCGCGGTCACTATGACCACGCGCATCCATGGCGCCTGGATACGCATCTGCGCCAGTACGTCCAGGCCGTTGTCTTCGCCCAGGCGCAGGTCCAGAAAGCACAGGTCGAACACCTGGCGCTGCAACAGGGTTTCGGCCTGGGCGGCGCTGTTGGCCGTGGCCACGCTGTAGCCTTCATCTTCCAGGCAATAGCGGAAGGTACGCAGGATTGCGGACTCGTCGTCTACCAGCAGAATGCGGCCCTGATGTTCCGTGGCAGATTCCATTTTCCTACGCTCCTTTAAGAATGTTCTTGGTTAGTCTCGGAAAAATCGGGCAAGTTGCATGGTCGATTCTGATTGATTCCGCGCCCTGCATGCTAGCTCCCTGCTGCGAATATGACTAACTCATTGAAAATAATGAGTTTGTTTATTTTTTGAGCACTGGCACAACGATTGCGATGATGTTCCTTCTGACCAACAGGAGGCTTCATCATGCGTGCAATACGCCCGTTGGCAGTTCTGACTGCCGCACTTCTGCTCACCCCGCTGGGTGTCACCAGCGCCTCGGCGGCCGAACCCGGCCTGCAGCAGGCCCGTCAGGAAGGCGCCTTGCAGACCGCCCTGACGCTCAACCGACTGCTCAACCCGTTCAAGATCGAAGTGGCCATCCAGGGTCAGACCGCCCGCCTGCAGGGCGAGGTGGAAAACGAGGTGGAGCGCGAGCTGGCGGCGCAGGTGGCACTGGCCACCGCCGGCATCGAGCAGGTCGACAACCAGTTGCAGGTCAACCCCGAGCTGGTGGATGAAACCCTGCAACGGCGCGCCTATGCCCAGCGCCTGGAGGACGCCACCCTGGGGGCGGTTATCCGCGCCCGCCTGCTGTGGAGCAGCCAGACCCAGGGCCTGCCCATCGAAGTCGACAGCCGGGCCGGGGTGGTCACCCTGCGTGGCCGGGTGACCAGCGCAGAGGCCAAGCAGATGGCCGGCAGCGTGGCGGCCTCTACCGATGGCGTGTACCTGGTCAACAACCTGATCAGCCTGGGCGTGAGCGACCCGGCCCAGGCCCGCGAGCAGGCCGCTGCGGCAGCGGCCGAGGTGCAGAGCGACGCGTGGATCAACGACAAGGTGCAGACCAGCTTCTTATATAGCCGCAACCTGGACGGGCCCAACATCAAGGTGGCGACCCAGGAGGGCGTGGTGCGCCTGTCCGGGGAAGTCATGAGCAACGAGCAGAAGACCATCGCCCAGGAGATTGCCCGCCAGATCCGCGGCGTGCGCGGGGTGGACGCCGACATGCTCAAGGTGGCGATCAAGGTGGAGGGCTGATCGTGCAAATCGCACGAGGCCCTGGGGGGCATCGTGCAGGATGCGTCCTGCAGCTGCCCTCAGTACATACCTAAGATGTTGATTTATAAGCGTTTTATTTGATTTCAAAAGCTGGCATGCAGGCTGCAATGACTCTATCAGTCAATAACAACGATGCAGCAGAGGAGCCCGGCATGAACCTGTTAACCGCCGCCCTAGTGCAGATTTCCCCGCTTCACGTACGCCAGTTGCTGTTTCTCTGCCTGGCGGCGCTTCTGACCCTGGTTGCAGGGCAGATGTACAGCATCTGGCAGTCCAAGCAGATCGCCAACCAGATGTCCGTACAGGCTTATCACGTGGCCCATGTGCAGGCCACGCGTGCTTCGATGCTGGAAGCCAGGACCGCGCCACGTACCCACTCGGTCGATGCGGCCACCGTGGAAACCGTCGTGCCGCAGGAACGCTGGGTGTTCTGACCGAGCAATGCCCCACATCTGACACAACCGCTTTCAAAAACGGTAAGGAGAAACACCATGTTAAGTTGGGCCATCACCTTCCTGATCATCGCCATTGTCGCTGCCGTACTGGGCTTCGGTGGTATCGCCGGCGCCGCTACCGGTATCGCGAAGATTCTCTTCATTGTCTTCCTGGTACTGTTCGTCGCTTCCTTCTTCTTCGGTCGTCGCGGTAGAGGTTGACTATGAAAGGGACGCTCTACAGAGCCCTGGCAGGCGCCCTGATGGTGGGGGCCTGTACAGCGGCGATGGCGGCCAATGACGGCCAGGTCCGGACCAGCCAACTGCTTGGTTCGGACCCCGAGTACCGGGAAACCTGGCAGAAAGTGGTCAAAAAGCAGGAGCGGCTGCCCGATTGGGTCATCAACCTCAGTGGTGCTTCCACCGAGCAGATGACGGCGATCGAGGAAGACGGCGACAAGTATCTGGTCGGCCCCTTGTGCGAGACCGAGCAGAGCTGCGACAGCAGCCGTCTTATCGTGGCCTTCAGCTGGGACAAGGATGAGGCATACGCGCTGTGGGTCCAGGTACCCGCCGGCCTGCCTGCCGACAAGTCACCCAGCCGTCACACCGACAAGCGTTGGTTGGGCGAGCCGAATGACGGCATGAAACAGATGCTCGAAGAGCAGCTGAAGAAAGACCCGAACTACTACTGAGTGTCGCCGGACGCATCAGTATCACCATGGAAGCTGAACCTTTTGCCTGTTCCAGTTTCTATGCTGCGCCCGCTCGAGGAGAGCGGACGCATGACCAGGGGGCCGGGCTGCTCTGATTGCTACAGGATCGGAGGGGCCTAGGGGTACAGGGAGTACCTCCTTCATGGGCCGGGTCAGGGTGGTAAACGGCAACACAGTCGTGGACCGGGGTCGCATGCCGCCAGGGCAGCCCCCGGTCAGACTTGTGCACCCGGCGCAAGCCTGATGCATTTCCCCGCTTGAAAGTGACAGATCGGCCAGACGGCTGACCACCCATCAAAAAAATTCCTGACTTCTTTGACCTGCCAAATGACGTTTTTCACGCATTCGGATTGTCGAACAACGCTGTTTTGCCGGTTTGTGGATACCGCTGTATCGGCCTAATCATGGCGCTTTGGCCTTATTCGGGATTCCGAACGGGTAGGTTTTCTGCCGCTGGGACGTCCGTTTCATGCCAAAAAGATCATGCCGATTCGGCATAGGGTAGTCATTTACGGCATTAGACTCAGTGCGCCTGCATCGGAATAGTTGCGCCTTTTTCGCTGGTCCGAGCGCCCCTTGCGCTCACTTGCGGTGACCTTCTACGGCGCATTGCCTGCACCATGAAAACTCCAGGGAATCGCTTTAAGCGGCTCTAGAATGCAGGTTTCAAGGCAGTGACCGTGTCCACTTGAACAAAGGGTAACGACATGAAGAAGGCAAAACTAAGCCTCGCCTGGCAAATCCTCATCGGTCTGGTATTGGGGATCGCCATCGGGGCGCTGCTGAACCATTTCAGTGCAGAAAAGGCATGGTGGATCAGTAACGTCCTGCAACCGGCAGGTGACATCTTCATTCGCCTGATCAAGATGATCGTCATCCCGATCGTGATTTCGTCGCTGGTCGTGGGTATCGCCGGGGTTGGCGATGCGAAGAAACTTGGCAGTATCGGCCTCAAGACCATCATCTATTTCGAGGTGGTGACCACCATCGCGATCGTGGTCGGCCTGGTGTTGGCCAACCTGTTCCACCCGGGCGCCGGCATCGACATGAGCACCCTGGGCACCGTGGATATCTCCAAGTACCAGGCCACCGCCGCCGAGGTGCAGCATGAGCATGCGTTCATCGAGACCATCCTCAACCTGATCCCGTCGAACATCTTTGCAGCGCTGATGCGTGGCGAAATGCTGCCGATCATCTTCTTCTCGGTACTGTTCGGCCTGGGCCTGTCGAGCCTGCAGGCAGACATCCGCGACCCGCTGGTGAAAACCTTCCAGGGCGTGTCGGAAGCCATGTTCAAGGTCACCCACATGATCATGAACTACGCCCCGATCGGCGTGTTCGCCCTGATTGCGGTGACCGTGGCCAACTTCGGTTTCGCCTCGCTGCTGCCGCTGGCCAAGCTGGTGCTGCTGGTGTACTTCGCCATCGCCTTCTTCGCCTTCATGGTGCTGGGCCTGATCGCCCGCCTGTTCGGTTTCTCGATCCTGAAACTGATGCGCATCTTCAAGGACGAGCTGATCCTGGCCTATTCCACCGCCAGCTCCGAGACCGTGCTGCCGCGCGTGATCCAGAAGATGGAAGCCTACGGTTCGCCCAAGGCCATCTGCAGCTTCGTGGTGCCGACCGGCTACTCGTTCAACCTGGACGGTTCGACCCTGTACCAGAGCATCGCGGCGATCTTCATCGCGCAGCTGTACGGCATCGACCTGTCGATCAGCCAGCAACTGCTGCTGGTGCTGACCCTGATGGTCACCTCCAAAGGCATTGCCGGTGTGCCGGGCGTATCGTTCGTGGTGCTGCTGGCGACCCTGGGCAGTGTGGGCATCCCGCTCGAAGGCCTGGCGTTCATCGCCGGTGTCGACCGCATCATGGACATGGCGCGTACCGCCCTGAACGTGATCGGCAACGCCCTGGCGGTACTGGTCATCTCGCGTTGGGAAGGCATGTATGACGATGCCAAGGGCCAGGCGTACTGGAACTCGCTGCCGCACTGGCGCAGCAAGACCCCGGCGCCGGCTGGCGAGACCGCTCAGCACTAAGCTGCTGACGGCCTGAAACACAAGAGCCCCGACCCGTCGGGGCTTTTTGTTGCCTGCCAGAAGCTTCGCCGGCAAGGCCGGCTGCTACAGACGACGCCGAACCTGTAGGAGCCGGCCTTGCCGGCGAATGGGCCGCCGCCGTTTATGGCGTCTGCCTACCCACCCCGCTATCATGCGCTCCAACTTGCAAGGGAAACGACCAATGCTCAACGGCCTCTGGCTCGGCTTTTTCGTGGTGGCCGCCCTCTCCGCACTGGTGCAGTGGCTGGTGGGTGGCAACGCGGGCATCTTCGCCGCCATGGTCGAGAGCATCTTCGCCATGGCCAAGCTTTCGGTCGAAGTCATGGTGCTGCTGTTCGGTACCCTGACCCTGTGGCTGGGCTTTCTGAAGATCGCCGAAAAGGCCGGTATCGTCGACTGGCTGGCCAAGGTACTCGGCCCGCTGTTCCGTCGCCTGATGCCCGAGGTACCGCCCGGCCACCCGGCGCTGGGCCTGATCACCCTGAACTTCGCCGCCAACGGCCTGGGCCTGGACAACGCCGCCACGCCTATCGGCCTCAAGGCCATGCGCGCCCTGCAGGAGCTCAACCCCAGCTCAACCACGGCAAGCAACGCGCAGATCCTGTTCCTGGTGCTCAATGCCTCGTCACTGACCCTGCTGCCGGTGACCATCTTCATGTACCGCGCCCAGCAAGGCGCTATGGACCCGACCCTGGTGTTCCTGCCGATCCTGCTGGCCACCAGCGCCTCGACCCTGGTGGGCCTGCTGTCGGTGGCGGTGATGCAGCGCCTGCGCCTGTGGGACCCGGTGGTGCTCGCCTACATGGTGCCCGGCGCGCTGCTGCTGGGCGGCTTCATGGCGCTGCTGGCGGGCCTGTCGGCCACCGCGCTGGCCACCCTGTCGTCGATCCTGGGCAACCTCACGCTGTTCGGCCTGATCATGCTGTTTCTGCTGATCGGCGCATTCAAGCGGGTGCCGGTGTACGAAACCTTCGTCGAAGGTGCCAAGGAAGGGTTCGACGTAGCCAAGAGCCTGCTGCCCTACCTGGTGGCGATGCTGTGCGCGGTCGGCGTGCTGCGCGCCTCGGGGGCGCTGGAGTTCGGCCTGGACGGCATTCGTCATGTCATCGAATGGCTGGGCTGGGACACGCGTTTCGTCGATGCCCTGCCCACCGCGCTGGTCAAGCCGTTCTCCGGCAGCGCGGCGCGGGCCATGCTGATCGAGACCATGCAGACCCACGGGGTGGACAGCTTCCCGGCACTGGTGGCCGCGACCATCCAGGGCAGCACCGAAACCACCTTCTACGTACTGGCGGTGTATTTCGGCGCCGTGGGTATCCAGCGCGCACGCCACGCCGTGGGCTGCGCGCTGCTGGCCGAGCTGGCCGGGGTGCTGGCGGCCATCGCGGTGTGCTACTGGTTCTTCGCCTGAGCCACGGTCCAGTCCACCAGTTGCGCCATCAGCCGGTCGGTGGCCTGGCCGAAGCCGCCGACCACCGCCGGTACCTGTGTCTGCGCCACCGGCTGGCGCACCTCGAAGCTGTGGCTGGCCAGCACGCGCTGGGTACGCCCCTGCACCAGTCGCGCATCCAGGCGCACCACTACTGCCAGCCCGGCATCGCTGTACTCGCTCTGGAACGCCTGCAGTTCGCCGACGATCTCGTAGTCGGCCTGCAGGTTGGCGTCGTCGGCACTTACCCGCTGTACCCGGCCATCGCGCTGGAAGGCGTCGAGCATGCGGTTGCGCAGCAGTGCCGGCACCGGGTCGGCCCAGCGTGCACCCTTGTAGCTGCTGATCAGGTCGCCTGCCGGCACCACGGCAATGCGCGGTGTGCCGAGGATCTCGCTGGCCAGCGGCTTGTTGATACGCAGGGTCCAGGCCACGGGTGCGGCGTTGCTGCGCACCGGTTGCGCCGCCGGCAGGCGGTACACGTCGGCCGGCTCCGCCTTGGGCAGGATCGAGCAGGCGCTGCTCAGGCTCAGCAGCGCGGCCAGGGCGAGGGTGCGGCAGGGGCGGCTCATGGGGTGAACTCCTTGTTTTTGTCGCGGCCCAGCAGGTAACCGCTGGGGTTGGCCTCCAGGCGCTGGGAGATGCCCTTCAAGGCAGTCAGGGTATCGCGCAGTTCGCGGATCGCCGGGGCCAGTTCGTTGAAGCCCTGGGCGCCGCTGGTGATCGCCTCGCGGTTGTCGGTGAGCAACGCGTCGATGGTGGCGGTGCTGCGCGCCAGTGACTGCATGGCCTGGTCGGCGCTGTTGACGATCTGCTTGCCGTCGCTGCCGAGCAGGCTGTTGGCGTTGCGCATCAGCTGGCTGGTCTGCTCCAGCGCCGCGCCGGCCTGCTTGCCCACCTGGGCCATCTGCTGGATGGCCAGGCGGATGTCGTCGCGCTGCCCGGCAATCGCGCCGGTGGTCTGCTCCAGGTTGGCCAGGGTGGCGCCCAGGCGGGTGGCGTTCTCTTCGGAGAACAGCCGGTTGGCGTTGTGCAGCAGCAGGTTGATGTTGGTCACCAGGTCGCTGCTGTTGTTGAGCAGGCGCGCAATCGGCGATGGCGAGGCGACGATCACCGGCAGCCGGCCGCCCTTGCCTTCCAGCGGCGGGCTCTGCGGGGTGCCGCCGCTGAGCTGGATCAGCGAGGTGCCGGTGACGCCGGTCAGGGTCAGCTTGGCCTGGGTGTCCTGCTTGATCGGGGTCTCGGCGCTCAGGCGGATCTGCGCCAGCACCCGGCGGGGGTCGTTGGGGTCCAGGCGCAGGCTGATCACATCACCTACCTTGATCCCGCTGTACTGCACCGCACTGCCCTTGGACAGCCCGGTGACGGCCTCGTTGAACACCACCTCGTAGTCCTTGAAGGTGCTGTCGACGCTCGACTTGGCCAGCCACAGGCCGAACAGCATGGCGCCGGCCACCACCAGCACGGTGACCAGCCCGATCAACACATGGTGCGCGCGGGTTTCCATTTCAGTTCTCCTTGAGCGCTGTGGCGGCCTGGTAGGCCGCACGGCCGCGCGGGCCATGAAAATAGTCGTGAATCCACGCGTCGTCGGTTTCCGAGACCTGGTCGATGGGGCCGGCCACCAGCACCTTCTTCTGCGCCAGCACGGCCACGCGGTCGGTGATGGTGTAGAGGGTGTCCAGGTCGTGGGTGATCAGGAACACGCTCAGGCCCAGCGCATCGCGCAGGGTCAGGATCAACTGGTCGAAGGCGGCCGCGCCGATCGGGTCGAGCCCGGCGGTGGGCTCGTCGAGAAACAGGATGTCCGGGTCCAGCGCCAGGGCGCGGGCCAGGGCGGCGCGCTTGATCATGCCGCCCGACAGCGACGCGGGGTATTTGTCGGCCGCCGACAGCGGCAGCCCGGCCAGGGCCAGCTTGACCCCGGCCAGGTGCTCGGCGTCGGCGCGGCTCAGGCCGGCATGTTCGATCAGCGGCAGTGCGACGTTCTCGGTGACGGTCAACGACGAGAACAGCGCGCCCTTCTGGTACAGCACGCCGAAGCGACGCTCCACCTGCGAGCGCTGCTGGTCGCTGGCCTGGCTGAGGTCCTGGCCGAAGATCCTCACCGTGCCTTCGTTGGGCCGGCGCAGGCCGACGATGCTGCGCAGCAGCACCGACTTGCCACTGCCCGAGCCGCCGACCACGGCGAGGATCTCGCCGCGGTACAGGTCCAGGTCGAGCTGTTCGTGCACGCTCTGGGTGCCGAAGCGGTTGCACAGGCCCCGCACCTCGATGACCTTCTCGCGGCTTGCCTCACTCACCAGCTCATCTCCATGAAGAACAGTGCGAACACCGCATCCAGCACGATCACCACGAAGATCGACTGGACCACCGCCGAGGTGGTGTGGGCGCCGACCGATTCGGCGCTGCCGGTCACCTTGAAACCTTCCAGGCAACCGATGGCCGCGATCAGGAAGGCGAAGAACGGCGCCTTGGCCAGGCCCACCAGGAAGTGCTGCACGCCGATGTCGCTTTCCAGCAGCGACAGGAACATCGCCGGCGAGATGTCCAGCGACACCGCGCACACCACGGCGCCGCCGATGATGCCGCACAGCATCGCGACGAAGGTCAGCAATGGCAGCGCGATCAGCAGCGACAGCACCCGCGGCATCACCAGCAGCTCGACCGGGTCCAGGCCCAGGGTGCGGATCGCATCGATTTCCTCGTTGGCCTTCATCGAGCCGATCTGCGCGGTGAAGGCGCTGGCGGTGCGTCCTGCCATCAGGATGGCGGTAAGCAGCACGCCGAATTCACGCAGGAACGAGAACGCCACCAGGTCGACGGTGAAGATGCTCGCGCCGAAACTGGCCAGCACCGTGGCGCCCAGAAAGGCCACCACCGCACCCACCAGAAAGGTCAGCAGCGCGACGATGGGCGCCGCGTCCAGGCCGGTCTGTTCGATGTGCGCGACCACGGCGGTCATGCGCCAGCGCCTGGGTTGCAGCAGGCGCCGGGCCAGGGTGGCGATGATCAGGCCGATGAAGCCGAGCAGTTGCCGGGTGTCTTGCCACAGCACGTCGACTGCCCGGCCGATGCGGCACAGCAGTTGGGTCAGCACGGACGTTTCCGGCTGGCGCTCTGGCAGGCAGTAGTCCTGAAGCGAGCAGTACACGGTGTGCAGCAAGGCGCGGTCGGCGGCCGACAGCGGGCTGGCGTGGTCATCGGCCAGTTGCCCCAGGCGCTCGGCACCCAGCAGTTCGACCAGCAGCGAGGCGCCGGCGGTGTCCAGCTTGCCCAGCTGGGCGAGGTCGACCTGGGCGCTGGCATCGTACTGGCCGTGCAGGGCCTCGGTGCTGCGCTTGAGCGGCGTGTAGTTGGCCAGGGTCCAGTCGCCGGCGATGCGCAGGCAGGCCGGGCTGCGCGTGGTATCGAGGGTGGCGCTGGCGGGGGTGACGGTGGTGGTCATAGGCTCCAGACAGTCCGGCAGGCGCTCCAGTGCGCCGGGTCAGAGCATAGCGTCACTTGGCGACGGATGCTTGACCGTCATCAACCACCTCGAAGCGCAGCACGCCGATCACCTGGCCGTCTTCGGTGAGCACGCGCACCTGCCAGTGCCCGACCGGGTTGCTGGGGAACACCTGCTTGTGGGTCCAGGCGCGGTAGCCTTCCTTGCGCCCGCCATTGATGTTCAGGGCAATGCGGTCGACCTCTTTGCCGTCCTGTTTCCATACGTGGTAGATGCGTTCGTTGAGGCCGCGCGGGGCCTTGATCGCGGTATAGGCATAGAGCCCGGCGCTGCGGATCTGGCTGGCGCTGACCTGCTCCAGGCTGTCGCCGGGGGTGCGGTTCTGCAGCTGGGTGCTGATGGCCACTTCGGTCATCCACAGTGTCGCCGGCGGCACCCACGAGCGCAGCAGCCAGCCGCTGCCGCCAACGGCCAGGGTGACCAGCACCAGCATGGCGGCACGGCGCCAGTGATTGATCGGGAAGCTGCTGGCCAGGCTCGGGAACGACAGCAGCATGGCGATGCCCAGCGCCAGCTTGAAGCTCTGCGACGTGGTCAGGTGCAGGATGATCGGCAGCGCCGTGAGCAGCGCGGCGAACAGGGTCAGGGTGTGCAGGGCCAGGAACAGCCAGCGGCGCGGCGCCAGCCAGCGGTAGTACAGCGGGTCGACGATCGACACCAGCCCGGCGCCGGCCAGCAGGCCGGTGAACACCAGCTGGCCGCTGTTCCAGGTGGTGGTGACGAAGAAGAACGGCAGCACGAAGAACAGGCTTTCCTGGTGGATCATCTGCGTGGCGTAGCGCAGCAGCGGCTGCGGGATCTCGCGCTTGAACAGGCGGGTGAACAGCTGGGTGAAGGTGTTCTCGAACATCAGCCACAGCCAGCTCACCAGCAGCAGGATGGCGACCCAACTGGCCAGGCCTTCCTGACGGTCTACCAGGATGAAACTGCCGATACCGGAAATGAAACCGCCGAGGGCGATGACCCCCGGGTAGCGCTTTATCAGGTCGATCAGGCGCAGGAGAAGTGCGGGCATGGTGGGGCGTTCGCTGGGTGAGGTAAAAATCTGTTACAGGATACGCTGCTTGCTGCGCTTGTAGGAGCCGGCGTTGCCGGCGAAGGCCGTTACGCGTTCGGCGTGGCTGCGCGGTGCGGCATTCGCCGGCAACGCCGGCTCCTACATCCGCGGTAGCGTCAGCGGCGCCGCCGCCATAGCAGCATGCCCGCCAGCAACACCCCTAGCC